>CAKZUE010000033.1 GCA_937920635.1 uncultured Bryobacteraceae bacterium | reverse complement strand
GGCGCCTCCACCTTCAGCGTGTAGACGCCAACGGGCACGGAGGGAAACGAGTACAGGCCGGCGTCCGTGGTCTGCTGACGTTCGCTGACGCCCGTGGCGTCGTTGGTCAGCGTCACCGTGGCGCGTGGCACCACCGCTCCGCTGGCGTCGAGAACCGTTCCGGAAATGCGCGTAGTGGAGGTCTGTGCGAAAGCTGACGCACAGAGAAGGAAGGAGAGAACAATGTTCAGCGACTGCTTCATGGTAGGCCCCGTAGTTTGAATCCCCGCTGATGAGGCGGGTATGCGGATACAGGTAGCACAAGCCCGGCTGGCCGTCAAGGCCGGCCGGCCGCGCCGCTTGTGAGGAGAGTTCGCAGAAAGCGCCCGGTGTGGGACTGATCGCTGGCCGCCACTGCTTCTGGCGGGCCGGCTGCCACAATGTGGCCTCCCTGATCCCCGCCCTCGGGGCCGAGGTCGATCACCCAGTCGGCGTGCCGGATCACTTCCAGGTTGTGCTCGATGATGAGCACGCTCGCCCCGCGCAGCACCAGGCGCTCCATCGCATCCAGCAGCCTGGCGATGTCGTCAAAGTGCAGCCCCGTGGTCGGCTCGTCGAACAGAAACAGGTGCCCGGTCACGTCGTTCTGCGACAGGTGGCTGGCCAGTTTCACCCGCTGCGCCTCGCCGCCGGACAGCGTCGTCGCCGATTGCCCCAACCGCAGGTATCCGAGGCCGACATCGGCCAGCGGTTGCAGCCGTGACACGATTTTGCCGTGGCCCGAGAAGAACGAGAGCGCCTCCCGCACGGTCAACTGAAGCACCTCGTGGATGTTCAGCCCCTTGTAGCGGACGTCGAGGATCTGCTGCTTGTAGCGCGTGCCGCGGCAGTCCTCGCAAACCAGCTCCACATCGGCCAGGAACTGCATCTCCACCGTCACCGTCCCGTCGCCCTGGCAGGTCTCGCACCTGCCGCCGCTGACATTGAACGAGAAATAGCCCGCCGTGTAGCCCCGTTTCACCGCCTCCGGCGTCGAAGCGAACAGTTCGCGGATCGGATCGAAAGCCTTGGTGTATGTCACCGGATTGGACCGCGGCGTGCGTCCGATCGGCGACTGGTCCACCAGCACCAGACCGTGCACCAGCGCCGAGCCCTCCACCCGGCGGCAGGTCTGCCTGCCCAGCGATTCGTCGAGTTCGGCGTCTTCCTGCGCCACTGCCAGGTCCCGCCGGTACCGCGCCAGCAGGTTGCGGTAGATGACGTCGTGCACCAGCGTCGATTTGCCCGATCCGGAGACGCCCGTCACCACCGTCATCAGCCCCAGCGGAATCTCGACGTCGATGTCTTTCAGGTTGTGCGCGCGGCAGCCGATAAACCGCAGCCTCCTTGCCGGATCCGGCTTCCGGCGCGCGGTCTTGAGCGAAGTCCGAGCTTCGCCGCGCAGGTAGCGCGCCGTGAGCGTCTCCACGCGGCGGCCATTGGCGCCGTTGAGCATTTGCCCGAGCGTGCCTTCGAAGACGACCTCGCCGCCCAGTTCGCCCGCGCCCGGTCCCAGATCGACGATGTGGTCCGCGGCGCGCATGACGTCGGCGTCGTGTTCCACCACCAGAACCGTGTTGCCCAGATCCCGCAGCTCTTCGAGGATCCGGATCAAACGCGCCGTGTCACGCGGGTGCAGTCCGATCGAGGGCTCGTCGAGCACATAGACCGCCCCCACCAGCCGCGATCCCAGGCATGTGGCCAACTGGATCCTTTGCGCCTCGCCGCCGGACAGCGTCATCGTCAGCCGGTCCAGCGTGAGGTATTCGAGCCCCACGTCCTCCAGAAAGCTCAGCCGCTGGCGGACTTCGGCGAGCACGCGCGCCGCCACGGCAGCCTGCTCCGCGCCCAGTTCCAGCGCATCGAAGAAGCGCCGCGCCTCGGCGATGTTCATGCGCACGATTTCGGCGATGGACCTGCCGCCCACGCGGACATGCAGCGCTTCCTCGCGCAGCCGCGCCCCGCCGCAGGCGCGGCAGGTGGCGTAGCCGCGGTAGCGGCTCAGGAACACGCGCACGTGAACCTTGTACTTCTTCCGCTCCACTTCCTGGAAGAACTCGCGCACCTCCGCGCGCACGATCTCCTTCTCGGCGGCGGTCAGATCCGCGTAGGGCACGCGCAGGCGCACGTCGCGCTTGCGGCGCGCCGCAAAGTCCTCGAGCACCCACTCGTAGTGCGGGCGGTTCCACGGCTCGATAGCGCCATCGGCGATCGAGAGCGAAGGATCGGGTACCACCAGATCCATGTCGTAGTCGATGGTCCGTCCAAAGCCCTGGCACTCCGGGCAGGCGCCCCACGGATTGTTGAAGCTGAACAGCGACGGCTCCGGCGCGGGGAACTCGCGCCCGCAGCTCTTGCAGGCGAACTGTTCGGAGAAGCGCAGCCGCAGGGGCTCGGTCTCGCCCGCCTGTTCGAAGACCGCCTCGCCCGCTTCGCGGTAGCAGATCTCCACCGTGTCCACGATGCGCTGCTTCTGCCCCGCGCGGATGACCAGCCGGTCGGCGAGCACGAAGAACGGCCTCGAAAAGTCCATCTCCAGCAGCGATTCCGGCGTGGAAAACTCGAAGACGCGCCCGTCCTGGTACAGCCGCGTGAAACCGCGCCGCCGCAGATCGGACAAATGCTCCTTCAGGGCGTCCGGCTTCGCGCCCTGCGCCAGGCGCACCGGGAACAGCGCGTACCAGCGCGAGCCCTCGGGCTGCGACAGCATCTTCTGCGCCACGGGATCCACGGTGTCCCGCTCGACCCGCACGCCGCACTTCGGGCACCACGTCTCGCCCGCGCGCGCAAACAGGAGGCGGAGGTAGTCGTAAATCTCGGTGGCTGTTGCCACGGTGGAGCGCGGGTTCCGGGTCGTGTTCTTCTGGCGGATGGCGATGGGCGGCGCGATCCCGTCGATGCCGTCCAGCGCGGGCTTCTCCATCCGCTCGAGGAACTGCCGCGCGTACGCCGACAGGCTCTCCACATAGCGCCGCTGGCCTTCGGCGTAGATCGTGTCGAACACGAGCGACGACTTGCCGGAGCCCGACACTCCGGTGACCACCGTCAGGCGGTTGTGCGGCAGGTCCAGCGAGATGCCCTTCAGGTTGTGGACCCGCGCACCACGAATGCTCAGGAAATCGCCGCGGTCCGACATGGCGGGGAAATTGCTCGCGCGAGGGGGAATCCCTCATTATTGTAGCAACCGCATGCGGAATTCCCGGCGCCCCGCGCAACTCCTGCTCCGCTGGTACGCCTCCGCGCGCCGCGACCTGCCCTGGCGCCGCACGCGCGATCCCTGGTGCGTGCTGGTTTCCGAGATCATGCTCCAGCAGACGCGCGTCTCCACCGTGATCCCGTACTATGAGCGCTTCCTCGCGCGCTTCCCCACGCCCGAAAGCCTGGCCGCCGCGCCCGAGGACGAGTTGCTGGCGCTCTGGTCCGGTCTCGGCTACTACAGCCGCGCCCGCAACCTGAAGCGCGCCGCCGAGGCCATCACGGCGCAGGGCGGCTTTCCGGAGACGGCGGAGGCGTGGCGACAGTTGCCCGGCATCGGCGGCTACACCGCCGCCGCCGTGGCGTCCATCTGTTTCCACGAGCCCTGTGCCGTGCTCGACGGCAACGTCGCCCGCGTGATGGCGCGGTTCACCGCCGAACCCGGCGACATCGCCTCGCCCGGCGTCCGGCTTCGTCTGAAAGAGCGGGCGCAGGCGCTGCTCGACCCCAGGCGCCCCGGCGATTTCAACCAGGCGGTGATGGAGCTCGGTGCCACGCTGTGCCTGCCGCGCCAGCCGAAGTGCCTGCTCTGCCCCTGGAGGGACCTCTGCCAGGCGCATCAGCGGGGCATCGTGGATCAACTGCCGGTCAAGGCGCCGCGACGGCAGCCGGAGCGGCTCGAATTGCAACTGGCTCTCATCGTGGATCAGGGCCGGCTTCTGCTCCGGCGGCGTGACGGCGACGAACGGCGGCTCGCGGGCTTCTGGGAGTTGCCCTCGCTGGAAGACCTGCCGTCGTCCCGCGCTCTCCGGCCGCTGGGACGCTTCCGGCATTCCATCACCCACAACCACTTCGAAGTCGAAGTCTGGTATGGCAGGCTCCGCCGCCGGCCCAAAGGGTGCCACTGGCATGAACTCGACCGGATCGACAGTCTGCCGGTCGGCGCCATGACCCGAAAGGCCGTTGCTCTCCTGCAACGGGTACACTCTCAAAAATCCCCGCAATTCGGGACTGCCTGAATCGAGCCCTCTCGCGTTGGGGATTTTCAGGAGTGGCCCCTCGGGGTGCTCTCGAAAATCCGAAAAATAGGACAAACGAGACACACGGGAGACCGACAAACGGGGGAGACAAACGGGGGACAGGCCCGCCCGGGCGACAATTTTCCTGCTGAAATCTTCCACAGTCCGGCTTGTGTCGGCTCCTCTCCCGGTCCTGCGCCGCGAATCAAACAGCCTGGCGGTCCCAACCTCTCCACTGTCCCGTCGATCTCTTCACCCCGCTCGCCCCCGTTTTCATCCCGCCCGGTGTGTAATCGCTCATCCGCAACAGCCTGAATCGAGCCCTCTCGCGTTGGGGATTTTCAAGAGTGCCCCTTCGGGGTATGACTGGCGATGGCGGTGGGTTATGGACTCGCGAAGTGAATTGTCCTAGCATGAAGCCGGATGCACGGGCGGCGGCTCTGCGCCCTGCTCGCCACAGCGGCATGCGCCGTTCTTGCCGCTCCGCCAGGCGAGCGGTGGGCGCCGGCGTACAGCCACACCTCTATACTGAACCTGGCCAGCGGGCTTCCTGACCTGGCCCCGAACACGGTGGCCCTGATCTTCGGGGACAACCTCAGCCCGGTCGTCGTTTCGCGAGCCGAAGCGGCGCCCAACGCCGCTGTGCTCCCGACCGTCCTGCCTGGCACCGGGCTCTCGGTCAAGGTGAACGGCATCCTGGCTGCCATCGAGTACGCCTCCCCTGCTGCCGTGGTGTTCATCGTTCCGCCAGAACTGGTGGCCGGTCCCGCCAGCATTGTGCTCACCCGAAACGGGCTGAATGGTCCTGTTGTGCGCGTGCAGTTGCAGGACGCCGCGCCCGGGCTGCTTCCACTGGAGTCGAATTGGGCTCTCGCCCGTGACGCCGCCACCGGGGAATGGCGCCTGCCGGAGAGGCCCTCCGTCCCGGGAGACGAGGTGCTCCTTTACGGCACCGGGTGGGGCCCGGCCCTGCGCCGGTCGATCAACCTGCAACCGGCGCCCCGCCCCAGCGAACTCAGGGCGCGCGACTCCCTTCAGGTGTTCCTGGAAGGAATGGAAGTCCCGCGCGGTCTGATTACTTACGCCGGACTCTCGCCGGGCACGGCGGGCATCTATGAGCTGCGGTTTCACCTGCCGGAATGGACGCCCGAGGATCCGGAGATCCGCATCTCCATCGGGGGCAGGTGGAGCCAGGGGGGGCTCCGTCTCCGCGTGGATCCGTCACGGCCGCAACCGCCGGGGCTGCGCATGCGTTCCACTCAGTGAGCGCCCAGCCGGGCTGTTCCGGCCGCCGATCTGCGCTACCTTGAATCGAGGAGGAGTCATGCGCACCCTGCTATTGTCCTCAGCCCTGATTCTGGCGCCGGTTTGTCTGCCCGCAGCCGGGCAGCAGGAACTGGCCGCCCCGGAAGCCGAGCCCCAGACTGCCGAATCCCGGATTTACACCGTGCCGGAGGGCACCAAGGTCCCGCTGCAACTGATCAGCAGCGTCAGCACGAAGACCGCCGCCATCGGCGACCGCGTCTATCTGCAAACCGCTTTTCCCGTGCTTTCAGGCGGCCGCATTGTCATTCCTCCGGGTTCGTATGTGACCGGCACCGTCACGCAGGTCAAGCGCGGCGGCAGGGTGAAAGGGCGGGCGGAGCTCTACGTCCGGTTCGATTCGCTGACGCTGCCCAACGGCGTGACACGCGACTTCCGCGCGGGGGTCCACTCCCTGGACGCATCCAATCCCGGCCGCGTCGACCGCACGGAAGGCAAGGTGGAGGGCGAGTCCAACAAAACCGGCGATGCCGTCAAAGTAGGAGAAGCGGCCGGCTGGGGAACCATGGTGGGCGGTGTCGCGGCCCGCACGGGGAAGGGCGCGGGCATCGGCGCGGCGGCAGGCGCCGCCGCGGGGCTGGTCGGGGTCATGCTCACCCGGGGGCCCGACGCCATTCTGGAACGCGGCTCCACCGTGGAGATGGTGCTGGACCGCACACTGAAGTTCGAAGAGAGCGAACTCGAAGGACTCCCGCCCGCCCCCGGCCGCACTGCGGTCACGCCGCCGCGGAATCAGTCCGACCCGCAGAATCCCCGGCTCTCGCGCCGCCCGTTCCCCGGTCCGTAGCCGGACCCTTCACCCGCAGCCTACTGGCCGGATGCGAGCGTCTCACTCACCAGCCTGAGCAGCCTGTCCATCTGGATTGGTTTCGCCAGCGTCGCATGGGCTCCAAGATAGGCGGCGATGCGGAGATAGTCCCCGCCGAAGGCGCCGCTCATGGCGATCACCTTGATTTCCGGATACTCGCGCCGCAACGTCTTGATCGTCTCGATCCCCTCCTGCTCCGGCATCACCAGATCGGTGAGAATCAGATCCGCGCGTAGCGTTCTCAGCAGCCGCAGCGCTTCCTTCCCGTTCGCGGCCAGAAGAACCGAATACCCGGAGGACTCGAGCATGCTGCGGATGACGTCGCGCACCCCCGGGTCGTCATCGACCACGAGCACGCAGCGGCGGTCCTCGGCATTCATCTCCAGAGTCCTTGCAACATTTTAATGATGGCCGCTTCCTGATGGAAGAGGGATTTCTCCTCAGCTGAGTACTGTCCCATTCATTCTTTCTGCTGCGCCGCCAACCGTTCCAGCGCCTCAATCTCCCGGCCGGCATCGGCGAACCGGCCCTGTCCCATCAACTCCTTATACCTTTGCAGACGCCGGGAAACCTCCTGAAGGAGATCCCTCTTTTCGTCCCGGCCCGCCGGCGGCGCCGCCGTCACCGCAAGCACGCCCGCCTCTGCCGGCCTGGCCGCCGGCGCGGACTGCCCCGTCAACTGGGCCAGCGCGTCCTCATACGTATCGGCATAGATCAGCCGGTTGCCCATCGCCGCCACCACTTTTTTCAGTTGCGGCATGCGCGCTTCGGCCGCCTGGATGTAGATCGGTTCGATATAGACCAGCGTGTTCTCGACGGGCAGCACCAGCATCTGCCCGCGCAGCACCTGCGAGCCCTGCTGGTTCCACAGGGTCAGATCCTTGCTGATGTTCTGGTCCTGGTTGATCCGCGCCTCGATCTGCATCGGCCCGAAAATCAACTGCTGCTTGGAAAGCTGGAGGAAATGCAGCTCGCCGAGCGCCTCACCGTCGCACCGCGCCACCATCAGCCCGATCAGGTTGTCTTTGTTGCGCGGCGTGAAGGTGGTCATCAACAGGAACTCGGCCTCGTCGCTGCCCGGCAGCGCCGCCACAATGTAGGTGGGCGTCACCGGCTGCGGGCGCCCGCCAGGGCTGTTCATATTGCGCGCCAGATCCCAGACGTCTTCCTTGTTGTAGAACGCCTCCGGGTCCGTCATGTGGTACGTCCGGTAGATTTCGGCCTGCACGCGGAACATTGTTTCCGGGTAGCGCGCGTGGGCGCGCAGATCCGGCGGCATCTCGCTCTTGGGCGTAAACAGCTTCGGGAACAGCTTGCGGTAGGACGCCAGAATCGGGTCCTCTTCGTCGAACACGTAAATCCTGGTCGTGCCATCGTAGGCGTCCACGGTGGCTTTCACCGGATTGCGGAGGTAGTTCAGCAGCCCCGGGCCTTGCAGGCGCAGCAGGCGCGAGTAAGGATGCTCGGCGCTTGACGTGTAACCGTCCACGATCCACACCAGGCGGCCCTCGTCGGTGATCACCAGGTACGGATCCGGGTCCCAATGGATGAACTCCGCCAGCGCGCTGAGCCGCTCTCCGACTTTCCGGCGGATGATCATGCGGCTCTCGGGCGTCATGTAGGAGGTGAGCACGATGTTCCAGTCGCCGTATTGCAGGGCGGCGGCGATGCGCAGCGGCATCGACGAGATCAGGAATCCCCCTTTGCCGGCATAGCGCGTCTCGACGTTGCCCGCGCCGGAGGGATAGTCGAATTCCGGCTGCTTCGTGTGAACGAACACCGGCTCGTGCGACACCTCGCCGAAGTAGATCTCCGGCCGCGTCAGCCGCAGCGAATTCGTCCGCACCACGGGCGGCGCATCCTGGATGAGCAGATACGGCAGCCCGTCCGGCGTGATCCGCGCCGCTTCCGCCGCCACCATGCCGTAGCCGTGCGTGTAGACGAAATGCGGGTTGATCCACCGCGCCCGCGCGTCGGCCGGCAACTGCGCCACGTCGATTTCGCGCGGCGTGATCAGAATCTGCCGCAGTTGTCCGTCGATCATGTACCGGTCCACGTCGGTGTCCTGGAACACGTAGTACGGGCGCAGCGCCTGGATCTGCGTCACCGTGTCGTGGAAGGCGCGCCAGTCCCACAACCGCACGTTGTCGAACAGGGCGCGGTGCCGGTTGCGGTCGATCGGCGCCTCCAGTTGCGCCGGAAAGTCCACCTCCACCGTCTGACGGTCCAGCCGGTACGCCGCCCGCGTGGCCGCAATGTGCCGTTGAATGTACGGCCGCTGGATGGTGATCTCGCTTGGCCGCACATACAGCGAACTGAACAGAGGAGGCAGCACGGCGCCCAGCACCAGCGCCGCTGGAAACGCCAGCGCCCACCGATACCGTCCGAGAAGAAACGCCACGCCCGCCGCCAGCGCCGCCGCGCTCTTCAGATAAAACAGCGGCAGGCTCACATTCTCCGCCGTCCAGTCCACCCCCACCAGCGAGCCGTGGTCCTCAAACAGCAGGTCGTAACGGCTCAGCAGAATCGATACCGCCCACGCCGCAAAGAACAGCGCCGCCGCAACGCGGAGGAAGCGCGCATCAAATGAGCCCGCCAGTTCGCTCAGCTCCAGCTCATAGCGGAAGCCGGTCTCTTCGGCGAACCACGTCCGGTTCCGCAGCTCCCAGAAACGAGCCGCAGCCCAATACACCAGCGCCGAGACGAACGAAACCGTCAGCACAAACCGCAACAGCACGCGGTAGAAGGGCAAGTCGAAAAAGTAGAAGCTCAGCGGATTGCCGAAAACCGGATCCGTCCAGCCCGGCGGCGCGCCCCGGCTGCCCGCCCACCGCACGATCGTCCAGCCATCCACAGTAATCGAGCTGATCAGTACCGCCACCACGAAGATCGCCACCGTGGACAGCCGCGCATACACCGGATACTGCCGCAGTCCTGCGCCCGCGCTCTTCATGCCCCGCGCATGCGCCACCCACAGCACGGCGAAGGCCAGCAGCGCCGCCGCCGACACGGGGATCAGGTTGTAGGAGAGCATTTGCAGCCAGGTCTCCACCTGCTGCATTTCTTTCCACCATTGATACTCGATGGCGAAGCCCGCAATCCAGCGGGCGCTCACGAGCAGCAACAAAAGGACGACGACGGCTGTGGCGCGGGCCATGCGTTTCTCCTCGCTTCAGTGTATGCTGCCCCGTGACCGGACGACATCCTCCCGGGAGAGTATTTACATGACTCGCAGAGAATTCGCCGCCGCTCCGCTGCTGGCTTCGTTCCAGGCGCCGCCCGGCTCGCGGCTGACCCAGCCGATGCGCTGGCTTCAACTGGCCTTCGTCGAAGACGATCCCGGCAATTACGACTTGCAGTTCTGGCTGGACTACATCCGCCGCATCCGCGCCGAGGGCGTCTGCCTCTCAGCCGGCGGCTGCGTGGCATTCTATCCGACCCGTGTTCCGCTGCACTACAGATCGTGCTTCATGAAGGAGGGCCAGGATCCCTTCGGAGAACTTGCCGCCGAATGCCGCCGCATGGGACTGGCCATCCTCGCCCGCGTGGATCCGCACGCCGCCCACGACGACGTGTTTCAGGCTCATCCCGACTGGATCGCGCGCGATCCCGAGGGCCGCCCGCGCCGCCACTGGGCCATGCCCGGCTACTGGGTCACCTGCGGTCTGGGGCCCTACAACTTCGAGTTCATGCGCGACGTGGTCCGCGAGATCGCCGAGCGCTACGACATCGACGGCGTCTTTTCCAACCGCTGGTCCGGCTCCGGCATGTGCTGGTGCGGCCACTGCCGCCGCAGCTTCCGCGCCTTCGCTGGCCGCGACCTGCCGCGCACGGCGGAGCGCTCCGATCCTGGCTGGGCGCTCTGGCGCGAATTCGCCAACCAGCGCCTGTTCGAGTTGTGGGATGTGCTCGATCAGGCCGTGCGAGAGGCGCGCCCGCAGGCGGCCTTCATCCCGAACACCGGCGGAGGGGCCAATGCCGAGATCGACATGAAACGCGCCGGCCAGCGCGCCCCCTTCCTCGTCGCCGACCGCCAGGCGCGCTATGGCGTGCAACTGGCCTGGGCCAACGGGAAGAACGCGCGGGAGTACCGCGCCGCGCTCGGCCGCAAGCCCGTCGCCGGGCTGGTTTCGGTCGGCCTCGAGGCGCCCTACCGCTGGAAGGACTCCGTGCAGCAGGCGGCCGAGATTCAGCTCTGGATGGCGGACGGAATCGCCCACGGAATGCGGCCGTGGGTGACCAAGTTCAACGCGAAGCCGCTTGACGCGCGCTGGTTCAGGCCCGTCGAGGAGGTGTTCGCCTGGCATGCAAAACACGACCGCTATTTCCGCAACGAGGCCAATCTGGCCCGCGTGGCCATTGTGTTCTCGCAACAGACGGCGCTGCGCGTGGCGCCCGACGCCGACGACTTCATCCGCGGCGCGTTCCATGCCCTGATCGAGGGCCGCATTCCCTTCGAGATGGCGCATGACGGGCTGCTGGACACCGAACATCTTGAGAGCTTCCGCGCGTTGGTCCTGCCCAACATTGCGGCCTTGTCCAATGCCCAGTGCGCGCAGATCCGGGCGTTTGTCGAATCGGGCGGCGCCGTGATCGCCACCCACGAGACCTCGCTTTACGACGAAAGCGGACGCCGCCGCGCCGACTTTGGCCTGGCGGACGTGTTCGGCTGCTCCTATGCGGGCAAGACGATCGCGCGGCAGCAGAACGCCTATGTCGACATCCGCTCGCGCGAGCATCCGCTGCTCGAAGGGCTGCGCGAGGCGGGCCGCTTCATCCACGGCGTGCGCCGGGTGGAGATCCAGCCGCACAGCGGCGAGCTTCCGCCGCTTACGACGATGCCGAGCTACCCGGATCTGCCCATGGAGGAGGTGTACGTGCGGCAGCCGCCCACCGATATTCCGGCGGTCATTTGCCGCGGGTTTGGCAAAGGCCGTGTGGTGTACTTCCCGTGGGACATCGACCGCACGTTCTGGGAGGTGCTGTCGCCCGACCACGGCAGGCTGCTCGCCAATGCCGTCCGCTGGGCGCTGAACGAAGAGCCGCTGCTCGTTCTGGAAGGTCCCGGGCTCGTCGATGCCGCCGTCTGGCGGCAGGCTTCCTCGTTGACCGTGCACCTGGTGAACCTGACCAACCCTTACGCGCTGAAAGGACCCATCCGCGAGCACATCCCGCTGCCGCCCCAGCGGCTCGCGCTGCGCTGCGAAAAACGCCCGCGGGGCGCCCGCTGGCTCTGGCAGGAGCGCGAGGCGCGCTTCGATTACCGCAACGGACGGCTTGAGACGCAGACGCCACCCATCGCTTTCCACGACGTGCTCGCGCTCGATATCTGAACTGAAAAAGGGGACAGGAACACAATTCCCCTTTTTCCCTGCATCCAGAAATTTGGGCACAGGCAGGCCTCAGGGTGTTTTCCGCCGCATTTTCGGATTCCCGCAACGGGCAGATCGGGGCCCGGCCGCTGCGGGCCGCCACTGCCCGGCCTGTTGGCCCAGGATTCCCGCCATGGCCCGCCTCAGGCGAAGCCCGAGGAGGGCGCTGCCGGGTGGCGTTCGATTAAGCGTTTCATGGACTCGCAGGCATCCGGCCACACGGCGCGGAAAAGGGGAATTGTGTTCCTGTCCCCTTTTCAGCGTGTGGAGGCGCGGAGCATCCAGGCGGCCTTGTCGTGCAGTTGCACGGCGCGGGTGAGCAGGTCCACGGTCCCCGGATCGCCGGCCTTCTCGAACTCGGGGATGGCTGACTGGCGCATGGCGCGGCTCAGCTCTTCATGAGCCTGCGCGAGCGATACCAGCATCTCCGGCGCCGCCGCCGCGCCTGAAACCTCGGCCGCCACCCGCGTCTCCGCCCGTGCGCCGAGAGCGCGGATCCGCTCGGCAAGCTCGTCGATGAGCGCGGCCAGTTCGCCGTACTGCCGGGCGAAGAGTTCGTGCAGTGGGGCGAAGTGCGGCCCCTCGACATTCCAGTGGAAGTTCCACGTTTGCAGGTAGAGGCTCAGTTCGCTGTTCAACAGGGTGTTCAGTGTCTTCATGGCATCTCGTTGGACGCGCGCACGGCAGCCCTCGGACGTGCGTTCTCACCTATTCCACAGATAGTTCACAGCCTAAATGCTTCACCTGCTGATGGGCCGCATTTCCGCCTTGCCTGGCGGGCCGATCCGTGCGTACCTTGGAATATCACCCTCCGCGGCCATGTCGACTACAGTCAATCCCGACACCGCTTATGAGCGCGGCCTGCCCTCCAATGTCTATGCCGAGCGCATGGTGCTGGGCACGATTCTGCTCAACCCCAACGCCTTCGTCACCGCTGGCGCCACGCTGAAGCCGGAGGACTTCTCCCTCGAGAAACACCGCATCCTCTTCCAGCGGATGATGGATCTGCACAACCGCGACGAGCGGATCGACCGCGTGACGCTGGCCAACGAACTGCTCCGGCACGGCGAGCTGGATGCGGTGGACGGCCTCAGTTATCTGGCGTCGCTCGATGAGGGGATGCCGGAGATCTTCCACCTCGAAAGCTACGTCAACATCGTCCGCGACAAGAGCCTGCTGCGGAAGATGATCACCGCCTCGCAGGAGACGATCCGCCGCTGCATGATGGCGGAGGACGATCCCGCGCAGATTCTCTCGGCGGCGGAAGAAACGCTGCTCAGCATCGGCGAGGCCCAGGCTAAGAACACGCTGGCCAGCGCGCAGCAGGTGTTCGATGCCGCCGAGGGCGGCATCAACAGCTTCCTCGATCCTTCCCGGCGCGTGCGCGGCGTGAGCACCGGCTTCATCAAGCTGGACGAAATGACCGGAGGCTTCCGCCCCGGCGAGCTGATCATCCTCGCCGCGCGCCCGGCGATGGGCAAGACGGCGCTGGCGCTGAACATCGCCATGCACGTCGCCACCAACAGGCAGAACCCGCGGGCTGTGGCTGTCTTTTCGCTCGAAATGTCCAAAGAGTCCCTGCTGACGCGCCTGATCTGCGCGCGTGCGCGGGTCGACCAGCACCTCTTCCGGACGGGTTATCTGGGGCGGGAAGACCGCGAGCAGTTGAACGCCGCCGCCACCGAGCTGTATGAGGCGCCGCTCTACATCGACGACACATCGAGCACCTCCCTGCTCGACATCAGCGCCAAGGTGCGCAAGCTGAAGCACTCGATCAGCGTGCCGCTCGGGCTGGTGGTAGTCGACTACCTCCAGTTGATGCCCTCGCCCTCGCTCGGGCGCAACGCCAACCGCGTGCAGGAAGTCAGCGCGCTCAGCCGCGGGCTCAAACTGCTGTCAAAGGATCTTGGCGTTCCGTTTCTCGTCCTCAGCCAGTTGAGCCGCGCCCCCGACCAGCGCGAGGGTGACCACCGCCCGCAGCTCAGCGACCTGCGCGAGTCCGGCTCCATCGAGCAGGACGCCGACATGGTGGCTTTCATCTTCCGCCCCGAGGTCTATCACAAGGAGCGCGAAGACCTGCGCGGCAAAGCCGAAGTCATCATCGGCAAGCAGCGCAACGGGCCCACCGGCGTCGTCCACCTCGTTTTTCTCCACAAATACACCAGGTTCGAGAACATGGCCGAAGATTTGGGCGAGCCGCCTCCGGAAGGGTGAGACGCCGCCGTCAGCCGCCGGACTGTTCCAGAATCCTGGCGCCGCAGGCTTCGGCCGTCCGCGCATGGCGCCAGCGGAACATTCCGACGAGAATCTGTTTCACAATGGGCGCGCCAATCCAGTCCGATACCGGCGCGAGCGGCAATGAGAACTCCACTTCGTCGACCAGGCGGCACCGCCCTTCGCCCGCAGGCTCGAACCCGTGCCGGTGCCGCCACACGCGGAACGGTCCGCGCTCCTGCTCGTCGCAGAAATACGCAGGCGGCGCGCACTCCGTGTGCCGCGCCAGCCAGCGGCGGCGGAACGGGCCGAAGCGCAGTTCCAGCTCCACCGTCGAGCCCGGCTCCAGCCCGCCACGCCGCTCGATGACGCGCACGCTCCCGTCCGGCGGCAGCAGCCGTTCCAGCGCGTCGGGGGCTTCGTGAAAAGCCCAGATTTCCGCGGCGGGCGCGTCTATCACGGAAGAGAAACGGAAACGTGGCATCGTGGGGTAAGCTGGGCACAAGGATCGAGCCCACTGACACGATGATGACCGCTGCGTCAGCGCTTCACCAAATCCTTGCGCCGCCGGGGAGGCGCATGTGAGCGCCACGCCGCCCCTGCTGGGCGAGCGGCTGTCGAAAGTGTTTCAGGCGCCCGCCGTACCGCTCACGGTCTTTTCCGGCGTCGACATCGAAGTGCGCCGCGGCGAGCGAGTGGCCCTCACCGGCGAGAGCGGCGCGGGCAAAACCACCCTGCTGTATCTGCTCGGGCTGCTCGACCGGCCCACCGCCGGGCGCATCTTCGTCGATGGGGCGGACGTCTCGGGGCTGGGCGAGGCGGAGCTCGCCGCCATCCGCAACCGCACCATCGGTTTCGTCTGGCAACGCAACACCCTGCTGGCCGAGTTCACGGCGGTGGAGAACGTCATGATGCCGCTGCTGATCCGCGGTGAGCCCCGGGCGGCTGCGCGCGAAGCCTCGGCGGCGCTGCTCGAGGAGGTTGGCCTGGCAGCCCGCGCCCAACACCTGGCCGGCGAGCTTTCCGGAGGCGAGCAGCAGCGGGTGGCGCTGGCTCGGGCTCTGGCCGGGAGTCCGTCAATCCTTTTGGCTGACGAGCCCACGGGGAATCTCGACGAGCGCACGGCGGCGCTCGTGATCGAACTCATCGAGCGGGTGCATGAACGGCGCGGGCTGGCGACGTTGTACGTGACGCACAATCCGAACTTTGCCAGGCGGGCGCATCGGGTGCTGCGGCTGGAGGGCGGCCGGCTGTTGCCGGGATGAGGTTTTGTCGATTCATGGTACGGGAAGGCGTTTTCCCGCTGCCTGCCGTGTTGCGGCAGCATCTTACAATGTGAGTAGGAGCTGCCGGCGCCACGTTGTCTTCCCGTTCGCGCTCGCCCGCCGGCGGAACCTGGGAGACCTGGGCGCGCAGTTGATTTGCCGCAGGTTTCCACGGAGAGGCTACGAACGTATGTTTGAACGATACACGGAAAAGGCGAGAAGGGTGATCTTCTTCGCGCGGTACGAGGCCTGCCAGTTCGGCAGTCCATATATTGAGACCGAACATCTGCTGCTGGGGCTGCTGCGTGAAGACAAATTGCTCGCCAACCGCTTCCTGCGGTCGCAGGCGAACATCGAGTCGATCAAGAAACAGATCGAGGCGCAGACCACTACGCGCGAGAAGGTGCCGACCAGCGTAGATCTGCCGCTGTCGACCGAGTGCAAGCGCGTGCTCGCTTACGCAGCCGAGGAGGCCGAGCGGCTGGGCCACAAGCACATCGGCACCGAGCACCTGCTGCTCGGACTGCTGCGCGAAGAAAAGTGCTTCGCCGCCGAACTGCTGCACGAGCGCGGCCTGCGCCTGAACCAGGTGCGGGAAGAGATCGCCCGCTCGACTGGCGAGCGGACCACTCCGCCGTCGCGGGCCGCCAAGGAGGCGTCGCTGCTGACCGAGTTCAGCCGCGACCTGACCCAGGCGGCCGCCGATGGCCAGCTCGACCCGCTGATCGGCCGCGACTACGAAGTCGAGCGCGTCGTTCAGATCCTCTGCCGCCGCACGAAAAACAATCCGGTGTTGATCGGCGAGCCCGGCGTCGGCAAGACGGCCATCGTCGAGGGGCTGGCCCAGCGCATCGTCGAAGGCGACGTGCCCAGCTTCCTCGCCGACAAGCGCATCCTGGCGCTGGACCTGAGCCTGATCGTGGCAGGCACAAAGTACCGCGGGCAATTCGAAGAGCGGCTCAAGACGATCATGAAGGAGCTGATGGAGAGCCAGAGCGCCATCATCTTCATTGACGAGCTGCACACGCTGGTCGGCGCGGGTTCAGCCGAGGGCTCGCTCGACGCGGCCAACATCCTCAAGCCCGCTCTCAGCCGCGGCGAAATCCAGTGCATCGGCGCCACCACGCCGGGCGAGTTCCGCAAGAGCATCGAGAAGGACCGCTCGCTCGAGCGCCGCTTCCAGGCGGTGAAGGTTCCCCCGCCCTCCGAGGAGGACGCCTGCAAGATTTTGTTCGGCATCAAGGAGCGGTACGAGAAGTTCCACGCCGTGGCTTATACCGATGAAGCCATCCGCACGGCGGTGTACGCCTCCAGCCGCTTCATCCCGGACCGCTTCCTGCCCGACAAGGCGATCGACCTGATCGACGAAGCCGGCGCCCGCGTCAAGCTGAAGCAGACGACGCTGCCGGCGGAAGTGGCCGAGGTGCAGAAGCGGATCAAGTTCATCGTCCACCGCATGGAAACGGCCATCGCCAACCATGAGTTCGAAAAGGCGCGCTTCTTCAGCGACGAGGAACGACGCGAGCGCGAGAACCTCCGCCTGCTGCGCGAAAAGTACAACCTCGACGACACTGCCACCGGCATCGTCACCAAGGAAGACATCGAAGAAGTCGTCGCCCGCTGGACTGGCGTGCCCGTGACGGCGATCAAGGAAGAAGAAGCGGCCAAGCTGCTCCGCATCGAGCAGGAGCTGCACAAGCGCGTGGTGAGCCAGGAGAAGGCGATCAACGCGCTGGCGCGCGCCATCCGGCGCTCCCGCGCGGGATTGAAGTCGCCCAAGCGCCCCGCCGGCTCGTTCCTGTTCCTCGGTCCCACGGGCGTCGGCAAGACCGAGGTGGCCAAGGCGCTGGCCGAATTCCTGTTCGGCAGCGAGAAGTCGCTCATCCGTTTCGACATGAGCGAGTTCATGGAAAAGCACTCGGTGTCGAAGCTCATCGGCTCGCCGCCGGGCTACGTCGGCTACGAAGAGGGCGGGCAGTTGACCGAGCGCGTCAAGCGCAACCCCTATTCGGTGATCCTGCTCGACGAAATCGAAAAGGCGCACCCGGATGTCTACAACATCCTGCTCCAGGTGTTCGAGGACGGCCAGTTGACCGACGGTCTCGGCAACACGGTCGACTTCAAGAACACGATTATCATCATGACTTCGAACCTCGGGGCGCGCTTCCTCGACAAGAAGGGACAGCTCGGCTTCCATATGCAGGAAGCAGCCGGCATCCCCCAGAAGGTCGAAGAGATGGTGCAGGCGGAGGTGAAGCGGGCGTTCAACCCCGAGTTCCTGAACCGCCTGGACGAGGTGATTCTGTTCACGTCGCTCACCGACGAGGACCTGATTCAGATCATCGGCCTCATGGTCGGGCAGCTCAACGCGAACCTGGCCGCCAAGGGCATCACGGTACGGCTGCACGAGGACGCCTCCAAGTACATCCTCGAAAAGACCTGCACGGACCGCAGCTATGGCGCGCGTCCTCTGCGGCGGGCTCTCCAGAAGTATGTCGAGGATCCGCTGTCGGAGGCCTTGATCCAGGGCGCGATCCAGGAGAACGCCCACTACGAGGTCTACCTCGGCGATACGGGCATCTTCTGCCGCCAGATCCCGCCGGAAGGCGACGTGGCCACGGTGGGTGCCGGCGCCGGGCCGCAGCCCATCTCGCTCTATCCGTTCTGAGCAGTCCTCAGGATTCCCATCCCAGGCGGCAGCCCCCCGCGGAGCTGCCGCCTTGATTTCATCCGCCGGCGGGACATCACAAAGCTCCTCAGAAAGCGGGTGCAAGCGCTCAGCGAAAGAGCATTGAATCCGGTACTGGCCTCTGATAGAATCCTTCCACCTGCACAGGAGCCGGGGGTTGCAAGCCCCAGGAGTCTGAACGCAGGGGTCTGATCCACCAACGGAAGGGGGTTCTATCGAATGAGTCGACTCGCTCTGGCCAGAACAGGGGCGCTGCTCTGCGTTCTGGCGGCATTCGCCATGTCGCAGGAGTTCCGCGCCACAATTTCGGGACGCGTCTTCGACTCCACCGGCGGCGTGGTTCCCAATGCGAAGGTCACCGCTCTCAATACGGCGACCAATGAGACATCGACGGCGACGACGGATTCCACGGGCACCTACACCATCCCGTTCCTTCGTCCCGGCAACTACAAAGTCACCGTGCAGGCGGAAGGCTTCAAGCAGTTCAACCGCGAGAACGTGGTTCTGGAAGTCGGCCGCATCGTGCCGCTCGACGTCACGCTCGAGGTCGGCATGGTGACGGAATCCATCAACGTCACCGCCGAAGCGGCGGTGCTCGAAACGCAGACCGCCAGCCGCGCCGCGATCGTGAACCAGCGGCAGGTGGCGGAAATGCCGCTCAATTCGCGCAACCCGTTCATGCTGGGCGCGATGATGAGCGGCGTGACGTTCCGCGGCGCGGCCATCTGGCAGCGCCCGTTCGACAACGGCGCCATCGCCGAGTGGTCGGTGAACGGCGGCCGGCAGTCCAACAACGAGTTCCTGATGGACGGCGCGCCCAACAACGGGCAGGCGGGCAACAACAACATCGCTTACGTGCCCATCGTGGACGCCGTGCAGGAGTTCTCCGTGCAGCAGAACTCGTACGACGCCCAGTACGGCAAGACGGGCGGCGGCGTCTTCAACGTGGTGCTGAAGTCCGGATCCAACGAATTCCACGCAACCGCATGGGAGTTCATGCGGCGCAAGGCCTTGGATGCGAATACCTATCAGAACAACGCCGTCGGAGCGCAGCGCCCCGACCACACGCTCGACCAGTACGGCTTCCAGCTCGACGGGCCCGTGTACCTGCCGAAGCTGCTGAAGAAGGACGGGGCGGTCCGGCTTTTCTACATGGGAAGCTTTGAGAATTACCGGGAGAAATGGCCGCAATTCCTCCAGAATTCTTATCCTGAACCGGAAATGCGGCAGGGAGATTTCTCGAAGCTGACCGCCGCGGACGGCCGGCCCATCACGATTTACAATCCCTATGCCTACACGCTCGTGGGGGGCGATCCGCAACGTCAGCCGTTCCCCGGCAACATGATTCCGCCGAGCATGATCACCCCGGTTGCCGCGGCGGTGACCAAGTTCATGCCCCTGCCCAACGCCAAGACGGCGGGCGTCCGCTATTCCACGGTAAACAACCTGAATCCCCAATACGCGGCCAAGGACAAATTCTACAATCTGATTCTGAAATTCGACTGGAATTTCGGACAGAATCACCGCGCCTTCTTCCGTCACGCCTCCAACGACCGCACTGAAGACCGCGCGGTAAACAACCTCGACAACAAGGTGGGCACCGACGGCCAGCAGCCCTTCCAGCGGATCAACGACGCCTACGTGGCCGACTGGGTCTGGACCGCCTCGCCGACCACGGTGCTGAACGTCCGCGGCTCTCACAACCGTTTCATTGAGAAGGGCTTTGGCAGGGCGAACGAGAACTTCGACCTCACCAGCCTGGGGCTGCCCGCCTCCCTGATCAACCAGCTTCCCACGCCGCGCTTCTTCGGGCGCTGGGAGATCCAGGGATACAGCTCGCTCGGCCGTTACCAGTCCATCAACATCACCAATAATTACAACTTGATGGGCAACCTGACCAAGATCTGGCGCGGCCACACAATGAAGACGGGCATCGACCTGCGGCGCATCCACTTCATCCAGCAGAACACCGGCAATATCCTCTATTTCCAGGGTCAGACGCAGTGGACGCAGCGGCTCTGGAACCAGGGCGAGCCTACCGCAGGCGACGCCTACGCGTCTTTCCTGATCGGCGGCGTCGGCGGATCGGTGAACATCCCGCTGTATCCGTTCAACCGGCAGTGGTACTTCGCGCCGTACTTCCAGGACGACTGGAAGGTGACGCGCCGGCTGACTCTGAATCTCGGCCTGCGCTATGACTACAACGGGCCGCCGGACGAGAAGTGGAACCGCATGAACCGCGGCTTCAATCCAAACGCCCCCAGCCCGGTCGCACGGCAGATTCCGGCGGCGATGCTGGCGCTGTATCCGAACCTGGCCAACCTCACGGGCGGGCTTGAATTTGTCGGCACGGGCGGCAATCCTCGGATCGCCGCCAAACGCGATCTCAACAACTGGCAGCCCCGTGCCGGCTTCGCCTATCAGATCGCGCAGAAACTGGTGATGCGCGGCGGCTACGGGCTGTACTACATGAACCCGAACAACAATTACCTCCAGTTCGCCGGGTTCACGGAAAACACGCCGATGGTCAACAGCGAGGACGGCGGGCGCACCCTCGTTTCCAACACGCTGCTCACCAACCCATATCCTGGCGGTATCAAGTTCCCCGCCGGCGCCTCGGGCGGTTACAACACCTTTCTCGGGCGCAACACCAACTGGTTCAACCCCGACTTCTGGACGCCGTACGTGCACCAGTTCTCCTTCGGCTTCCAGTACCTGCTGAGCGGCAACTCGACGCTGGACATCTCCTACGTGGGCAGCCGCACGGTGGGCGCCAATGACGAGCGGGATTTCAACATCCCATCGGCGGCGTTTCGCAAGCAGTGCTACCTGCTGGAGGGCGGCGACCCCAACTACTGCAACGCCACGATTCCCAACCCGTTCAAGGGGATCGAGGCGTTCCGCGGAACCACGCATTTCACGGCCGACCGGTTGACGCGGTTCCAGTTGAACCGGCCCTATCCGCAGTTCAGCGGCAACATGCTGCAGCAGGGACTGAACACCTCCAGGATCTGGTATGACTCGCTCCAGATCAACTACAACCACCGCGTCGGCCGCGACCTCACGCTCATGTGGAACTACACGCTGAGCAAGATGATCGAGCGCTGGGGTTACACGGACGCCTACAATGGCGTGCCGCAGCGAGGCCTGTACTTCAACGACCGGCCCCACTATGTCAAGTTCAACACCGTCTATGACCTTCCTTTCGGCCGCGGCAAGAAGTTCGGCGGCGACATGGGCAAGCTGGCCAACGCCTTTGTCGGCGGCTGGACGCTCAGCACTTACACCCAATGGGCCTCCGGCGAGCCGAACAACCTGCCCGGCAACGCGATCATGCTCAAGGATCCCCGCACGATCGGCGGAGACTGGAAAGGCACGGTCGACTGGAAGGCGCACCAGATCCGGGGCTGGAACCCCTGCGTGCTGCGCCAGTTCAATGACGGACGCATCGTCCCGCAGTCGTTCTCGATCTCCCGCGGCTGCTCGGCGACCGACTTCAGCCAGTATGCCTGGCTGATGACCTCCGACTATGCGCCCCGCTACACGCCGTTCCGCAGCGGCCAGATCCGCAAGCAGCAACTGTTCAACATCGATCTGGCCGTCTCGAAGACCATCAACATCACCGAGCGGCTGCGGGCCCAGATCCGCGGCGAGGCGTTCAACCTTACCAACTATTACTTCTTCGGGCGCGACAGCCACTTCAACACCAACCCCAACGACCCGAACTTCGGCACGATCTTCCCGCACCAGGCGTGGATCGGCAACGGCTATCCGCGCCAGGTCCAGATCGGCTTCAAGGCCTTCTGGTAATCGGAAGCTTTCGTTCGGGCTGACCATCAGCCGCCGGGCTGGCCCCCACCAGGGGAGCCCGGCGGCTTTTCCATTCTCGGCGCCAAATGCAAGAGCCGGCCCGCTTCATTCGCGCTTCCCCTCTCGGAGAGAGCTGGTTTCAGGCAAAAGCGCCGTCCCGCCACGGCTTCTGTTCTCCAAAGGGGCCGGGCAACACCCACGAATGAGTGGCGCTAGCTCTGCGATTCAACTTCTTTTCATGTTCGAAACGTGCTATACATCTATTATTGAGGGGTTTGGTGAGGTTTGGTCTCCAACGAGACCCCGCGATCTTCGAATTGTCAAAGGATGCAGGCACGGGATTGTGGTGTCTCTCTCTGACTAGTCCCCGCCAGCCCAGGTTCTTTCAAGTCTGCACAGGAGATGAAGAAGATGAGCAAACAGCCTGTCGTGCGATGGGCGCTGGCGCTGCTGTTGGCAGCAGCGCTGGCCGGTCCGCTAGCTGCACAGACCATCTACGGGTCTCTGGCCGGTACGGTGACGGACGCTTCCGGCGCGGTAGTGCCGGGTGCGGACGTCGTCATTCGTTCCATGGATCAGGGCTTGACCCGCGAACTGAAAACTGACGAGACCGGATTCTGGCGAGCCCCGTCGCTGCCGATCGGGCGCTACCAGCTCGAAGTGGCTGCGAAGGGGTTTGAGAAAGTGATCCGCGGGCCGCTGACGGTGGAATCCTCCGTCGAGCGCGCCGTGGACGTGACGCTCAAGCCGAGCGGCACGCAGGAAGTGATCACGATCACCGAAGAGGCGCCGCTCATCGAGGCCACCAAGGCGCAGATCAGCCGCGGCGTCGAGTCGCGCCGGATTCTTGAGTTGCCCGGCCTGAACACGCTGACGGGCCTCGCGCTGTTGCAGCCGGGAGTGACGGGAAACAACGCCGGACGCCCCGGTTCGGGCTTCGTGGTCAACGGCGCCCGCACGCGCTCCAACAACTTCATGCTCGACGGCGCCAACAACAATGACCAGTCGCTGTCGATCCCGCGGCAGTCCCCTGCCCCCGAGTATCTGGGCGAGTTCCGCATCATCACCAACACCTTCTCGGCCGAATACGGCCGCAACTCCGGCTCAGTGGTCATGCAGGTGACCAAGTCGGGCACGAACGAATTCCACGGGATCGCCCGCTGGAGCTGGCTGGGCAACGGCTGGGATGCGTTCAGCACCAGCCAGCAGCGCACGTTCAACGCGCAGAAAGCGGCTGGCGCCAGCGACTATGACGCCATGCGGCGCGCCCGCGGGGTGATTGTCCGCAACCAGGTGCTGGGCTCCGTCGGCGGCCCGATCATCAAAAACAGGCTGTTCTTCTTCGGCGGATACGACCTGGACCGGCTGCGGTCGACCGCAAATCCGGTCACCTCAACTTACTCTCAGCAGGCGTGGGATCTGCTGACCCAATACCAGAACAGCTTCGCGCCCGGTACGGTAGCTTTTCTGAAGCAATGGTACCCGGTGGCCAATGATCCGACCCCCGTGGGCACGGTGAACGTGGCGATCCCGGGCGGTCCGACGCTGGCTCTTCCCGTACAGCAGTACCGCCGCGGCGCGGGGCAGGCGCTTTCCTACGGGCGCGACATTCACCGCGGCCTGATGCGCTACGACTGGCGGCTGACCGACAAGGACAACCTCCAGATGCGGTGGATCAAGGACGACAATACCGACCCCGGCTCGCCGGCATCGCTGGCGGTGAACCAGGTCGGGTCCATCGTTGTGAACAACAACGCGACCATCAACCACATCCGGGTATGGAACCCGACGCTGGTCATGGAGACCCGCCTGAGCTATGCCCGCCGCGAGGCGACCTTCCCCGAAAACTTCCCGGCGCAGTTCTCCATCTCCGGTTCCAGTTTGCCCACCATCGGCAACCAGAATTACCCGCAATACCGCACGGACAACCTGTATGAGCTGACCAACAACTGGTCGCAGATGCAGTCGAAACACACGTTGCGCTACGGCTTCAACTACCTCCAGTACCGGCTCAACTCTTTCTTTGCTCCCGCCAGCCGCGGCGTGATCAGCTACCCCAGCCTGGCGGACTTCCTCTTCGACCGCAATGCGCAGTTCAGCCAGTACGCGGGCACTGGTTCGGTGCCGGCGAAGACGCATGAATTCCAGGGCTTCTTCGCCGATGACTACCGAATCACCAACAACCTCATGCTGAACCTGGGCATCCGGTACGAGTACACCTCCGTGCCGTTCGGATATTTCTCGAACGCCAAGGCGGACGTCAACAACTGGGCGCCACGTGTGGGCTTCGCCTGGAGCCCGAAGGCGGCCGACGGCTTGCTGGGCTGGCTCAGCGGCGGCGGCAAGTTCGTGCTGCGCGGCGGCTATGCCATCAGTTACGACCAGGTGTTCCAGAATATTCTGCTGAACACTGCCCGCAACTACCCGCGCGGCGTGACGGTGACGCTCGCCAATCTGACCGGAACGCAGATCTTCGATCCGGCCAAGCGCCCGGCGCCGCCGCAGCCGAGCGATTACAAGGGCGATCCCAATCTGCTGCCCTACCGGTATTACTCGCCGGACAAGCGGATCCAGCAGCCGTATTCGCAGCAGGTCAGCCTCGGCATCGAGCGGCAGCTCACCACCGATTACGCGTTCAAGCTCTTCTACGTCGGCACGCGCGGAGTGCGCCTGGTGCGCGAAGCCGAGCGAAACCTGGGCTTCTTCGACGCCGCCGTGAAGGCGAATCCGGAACTGCTGCAACCGGTGATCCAGAGCTACGGAATGAAGGCCACTACGGTAAGCGGTGCGGCCGCCTGGCGCGTGGATCCCACCCGCGGCTCGATCCTGGTCGGCGACGGCTACGGCATGTCCAACTTCCACTCGATGCAGATGACCGTGGAAAAGCGCTTCTCGAAGGGCTATCAGTTCGAGGCGAACTACACCTGGTCGACCTTCATCAGCGAGAACGACGACATCCTCGGCGGACAGACCAACCGCACGCTGCCGTCGGTGCCGTTCAACATGCGGCTCGACAAAGCGCGCTCGGGCTTTGACACGCCGCACCGGCTGGTGGTCAATGGCATCTACCAGTTCCCCGAGTTCTTCAAGCAGAAGGGGCTGTGGGGCCGCATCGTCGACGGCTGGTCGATCAGCGGCATCACCACGATGCAGCAGGGTTGGCCGTACAGCATCCTCAACGGCAACAATCCTCTGGGAATTCTGCCCGGGCAGATTTCCACCATCAACTTCAGCCAGCGCGCCGGCTTCAACCCCAACGGCACGCCTGGCACGGGCACCAGCCCCACGGTCTCGAACCCGATGTGGATGGCCTACCCGAACAACTCCGGCCTCATCGGCGCCGGCGCCAACATCCGCCGCGTGGGCAACACTTACAACACCGACGCGGCGCTGAGCAAGCGCGTGCGGACGTTCGGCGAGTCGCAGAGTCTGGACCTGCGGTGGGAGGTCTTCAACGTCTTCAATCACCGCAACTTCAACGCTCTGCCTTCCAACACGGTGTCCAACAACACCAACAACACCACGTTCCTGAACCTCGGCTTCACGGACGTCGGCGGTCGCGGCATGATTTTCGCCGTCCGCTACAACTTCTGAGCCCGGTTCACGGCTGACCTGGATCACGCGCCCGGGGGTTCGCAAGAGCCCCCGGGCGCTGTGCTTTTGAAGCCGCGCCTGTAAGCGGCGGCAGCGGCTGGAACCGCGCCTGGAGGCGGCCTTGGCCTCACTGCTGTTTAGTTGACGACAGTTCTGTGCCATTCTGTGTGGGGCGGAAGGCCCGGGAAGGGCCCGTCCTCTTGTACCCTTGCCCGCCGGGAGCCGCATCAGCGGCTCCGTCAGTCTCGGCGTGACTGCGAAGCTCATTCCTCCAGATACGATCCGCCAGGTGCTGGCGGAAGCCGGGCGCGCCAGTGTGCGCCAGCGGGACCTGCCGGCCCGCGTTTTCGTCTGCTGCGTGATGGCACTGGCGCTGTAGATGCGCTTCTCCACCCTCGCGGTGCTGCGGCGCCTGCTGGAGGCGGTGCAGTGGATGATGAATCCGCCCGTCAAAGTGAAGGTGGCGGGCAAACCGGCCATCTTGCAGGCGCACAGCCGAGTGGGGGCGGAGCCGCTATCGCGGGCATCACCCGGCAGCCCATCGCGAGAAGACCACACTCGCTGTTGATTCGGCTCCATGAAGCAAAGTGGCAGGGGCGTGCCGGTCTTCATCCACGCTGATGTCCTGCGGGGGCAGGGTGACTCGCTCTCGCGGCCTCGGGCCGCTTCGCTCGCGGCGCAAAAGACGGGCACGCCCGCGCCGGCACGCTGCCGTGCCGCGAACGGAGGGCGCGATGTGCTGGTCGAGCCGCGGCGGAAAGGCGCTTGCACCCCAGAGGCGAGCGGCCCCACGGCGCGGCCCGGGGTTCGTTCTTCTGGAGTGTCCCGAATTGTGTGGCGGGAGGTTACTTCACGCCAGCGGGTTTCTTGGGCGCAGCGGCAGGGGGCGCCGTGGCGGGAGCGCTGGCGGCGGGTCTGGCGGCAGGCGCTTCAATAGCGCCAAAGCGCTTGTCGTAAAGCTCGACGATCTGCTGCGTGATGTCGATGCCATTGGCAGCCCAGAGCACCGGGCTCTGCTGCGCGCTGACGTCCAGCACCAGCGAGAAGCCCTGCTGTTTGGCGTATTCGTCGATGACCTGCATCATGCGCTGGCCGATCTCGTTGACGAGCTTGCCTTCCTCCTGCTGGAGATCGTTCTGAAGATCTTCCGTGTCCCACTGAAGCTTCTTCTGCTTGTCATCGATCTCGCGGCTGATCTTGTCGCGGACTTCCTGCGAAGCGGTGTTGGCGAGCGTGGAAAGCTGGTTGCGCAGCTTCTGGACTTCGTTGTTCAGAGCCTCCACGTCCTTGAAGCGGGGTTCGAACTTCTTCTGGATCGATTCGCGGGCTTTGGCTCCGTCCTTGGTGGCGACAATGGCGCCCTGGATGTTGATGATGGCCACCTTCGTCGGCGTCTGCGCCGGAAGGAGAGCGGGGACAAAGGCAACCAGGGTTGCCGTGCGGAGGGTCTTCCAAACGGATGTCACGATTTTCTGGCTCCTCAAAACTTGCATGGTAGCATTGCGCCCGTCAGAACGTGCGGCTGATGGTGAAGCGGAACATGGTGCGCCGCTCGAAATAAGGCGCGGGGTTGGCAAAACTGAATGTGGCCGCCTGGAAGGTGGCCATGTTCGGGAACATCGACGGCGTGACAGCAATGGGAGGGATGAACAACTGCTGGACGACCGTCGGGTTGTAGGCCCAGTACAGGCGGAACGGCGCATTGACGACCGGCATCATGATCTGGAACTCGAAGCCCGTGGAGGTGCGGATCTTCTGGGTGGAGTCGATCACGATGGAGCGGTTCTCGAAGCCCGCCTGGGGAAAGGTTCCGTTCAGCGTGGCGATGCGCCCGGGGTTCAGGCGAAGCTGGTTCTGAAGGCTGATGCGGTTGACGCCTGCGTCGAAGAACAGGGCCAGGGTGAGGGGGCCGACGATGGGGATGCGGTATTCGAAGTTGGCCACGCCCTGCGTGTCGCCGCCGGTGGGCACGAGCTGGTAAACGGGGATCTGCTGGAGCACGTCTACCGTCTGCACCTTGCCATCGACGATGATCTTCTGCTGGCGGGCGCTGCCGTCCGGGTTGCGCACCGTAATGACGCCCTCGCTGGGGATGTAGACGAAGGGCAGGATGCTCCAGATCTCGAAGCCGCGGACGTCGTTTTCGCCGCCCATAAAGACGCGGTTGAACGGCGGGGCCACTTTGCCCCCGTAGCCGGTGATGATGCGGCCGAGGATGCGCCCGCCGATGACATGGCGGGGCGACAGGCCGCGCCGGAAGTACGTAGCCGAGATGGTCGGCTCGATCATGTTCACGTTGCCGCCCAGAGGGCCGCCGGCGAAGGAGACGCTGGCGAAGAGGCTCTTGCCGCGGGAAGGCGTGATCGGATGATCCACCGTATTGTAGGTGTAAGCCGGAATGACGCGGCTGGTGACGATGCCGGTGAGTGAATTGGGCCCTTCGAAGTTCAGGAACTGCGAGTACTGGAAGTAGCTGTTGGACGACGTGTTGAGAGCCCGGATGTTGGAGCGGTCGTAGCCGTAGGTGAGGCTCAGGCGGGCGAAGATGCGGCGCAGAGGATAGCTGAGAAACACCGTGCCGCCCCAGCCGTTGGAGACGTAGTTCAACAGGTTATCGCGGCCGATGGCTTCATACAACGGGATCAGGTTGCGTCCGGAAAACAGCGATACTTCGCGCGCCTGATCGTAGTTGAAGCGCTGGGTGTAGACGGTGAAGCCCGCCGAGATGGGGCGGTCGAACAGGTACGGCTCGGTGAAGCCGAAGGTGACGTTGCGGAGGCGGTCGCCGAGTTCGGCGCTGATGGAGAGCGTCTCGCCGAGACCGAGGAAGTTGTTGGTGGCGTAGCCGAAGCCGATGAAGCTGCCGGCGATGCCGGAGACGCCGCCGTTGAGGGTGACGCTGTTCTTGCCGCGCTCCTTGACTTTCAGGGTGATGTCGACGGTGCTGTTGCGGGTGTCGCGGGTGATGGTGGCGGCTTCTTCTTCCTTCAGGGCTTCGAAGTAGCCGAGCTGGTTCAGGCGCAGGATGCTCAACTCCCACAGCCGGGTGTTGTACATGTCGCCTTCGTCGAGCAGCAGCTCGCGGCGGATGACTTTGTCGCGGGTGGTGGTGTTGCCCTGGAAGTCGATGCGGCGGACGAAGAACTGCTTGCCCTCGTCCACGTTGATGGTGAGGTCGATCTGTCCGCTAGGCAGGGGGTTGAAATCGGGCTCGGGAACGGCGTCGATGTAGCCGTATTCACCGTAGAACTTCTGGAAATTCTTGATGCCCTTCTGGAGCTTCTCGACGGAAAAGACGTCTCCCGTTCCCATACCGAACAGCGGCTTGAAGAAGATCTCAGGAGTCTTCAGCGCCTTGACGCCGACGAAATTGATGTTGCGGATGCGGTACTGGAGCCCTTCTTCCACCTCGAGGCGGATGTCGGCTTTCTTGCCGGGCTTGGTGGCAGTGAACGGAGGAATCCACAGGCGCCCGCGGTAGTCGCGCAATTTCACGTCGCTGTCGGTGACGCGGGCGAGGAAATAGCCGTGATTCGAATAGAAGAAACGGATGCGCTCCTTGTCCTCGTCGAG
Organism: uncultured Bryobacteraceae bacterium; assembly: GCA_937920635.1. Classification (GTDB taxonomy): domain Bacteria; phylum Acidobacteriota; class Terriglobia; order Bryobacterales; family Bryobacteraceae; genus JANWVO01. The sequence goes on along the minus strand of CAKZUE010000033.1, from coordinate 112,536 downwards.
CTTGGCCTGATCGAAGGTCTTGGCGAACAGGCCTTCCAGAAAGATGCTGTACGGGATGCCGACCGGGCGGAGGTTCTTCATGGCGCGGCGCACGGCGCGGTCGCCGAAGACCTTGTTGTTGAGGATTTCGATGTTGCCAACCTTGACCTTGGGCCCCTCTTCCACGCGGAACGTGAGTTCCACGGAGGCGGGCGGGATCTGGCGCACCACGGGCGTGACGGTGGCGAACTGGCGCCCCCGCTCGGCGAGGTATTCTTTCAGCACGTTGGTGGCGCGCTGGATCTTGCCCTGGTCGAACTGCTGCTCGACGGCGAGCCCGACGCGGCGCTCTTTGAAGCGGTCCAGGATTTCAGAGACGGTCAGCGATTTGACGCCTTCGTACTTGATGGTGCGGATGACGCGGCGTTCGGTGAGGAGGAAGCGGATGATCCAGCCCGTCTTGCCGGGTTCGCGCTCGACGGTGATGTCGTCGAAGCGCCCTGTGTTCCAGAGCGCCATGAAGTCGCGGTGAATGGCGTCGGGGTCGTAGCGGTCGCCTTTGCGCGAAAAGATCATGGCGCGCAGGGTGTCCTGCGGAACGCGCCGGGCGCCGCGGAACTCGATGTATTCGATGACGTCAGGGACGACGGCAGGTGCGGCAGGTTTGGCGGCTTCCGGCTCGGGAGCGACAGGCTTGGGAGATTCCGGCTCCTTCACTTCCGGAACCGTTTCGAAAGGACCAGGCTTCTTCGCCTCGGGCGGCTTCGGCGGCGCGGGCTCCTGCTGTTCCGCCGGCGGCACTGATTCAAAAGGGCTCTTCGGCCTAGCCGCCGGCGGCTGAGCCGCCTGGGCGGAAATGGTGGAGCCATCCTGTTCGACCGGCACAGCTTCGGCTCGCAGAGCGGCAAATCCGAAGCAGAGCTGGGTAAGAAGCAAGACGGACAGGCTCCCACGCCTGAAGATCATCTTAGGCAGAAGTGATCCTTTCTGTTCGCGCCTGCGACAGTGACGTAGCGGAGGTCACAGGCGTTTCACCCATGAACCCAGCTCGGGGGCTCAAAGTCTTCATTCTAGCCAAAACGCCAGCGCCTCAACAATCGGGCTCAGCGGGAGCGGGCGGCCCTCCATCAGGCGCCTGGACCGCGCTTTCGTTACCGGCGGCTGGCGGAGCGGGCGCCTCCGGCTCCGGAGACAGGACGCCGGCAGCCTTTCGATCCGTTGCCAGCGCCCGCAGACGCCGGTAAACGCCAGGGAAACGGGCCAGCAAAATGGCGGCTGCCGCGTGCGCTGGCGCCGTCGCCGATAACGGGAAATAAGGCGCCGCGGCAGGGTCGAGCCGCGGCCAGACATATTGCTGCGAGAAAAAGTGCCAGCAGGCGAGCCAGAGAGCCGCCCGCAGAATAGCACGGCCTGCTCCCCCACCGCCCGCCAGCAGGGCAAACGCGATGCCGAGCGCGCCGTACAGAAGCAGCAGCAGGGCTGCGCCGGCCAGCGTGGCGCGCCCGAGTCCCAGGTAAAACACGCGGTCGCCGAAGAACGGTGCGGCCGCCACGTTGAATTTCGACCACCAGGGGTCGCGGACCAGGTAGGAGTGGATTCCGAACCAAACCAATACCGAGATGGCGGCAGGCGCCGCCGCTTCCACTCCCGCTGCGAGACGCAGAAACCATGGCGGAGGCGGCTCCGGTGCACCCGGGCGATCGCCAGTTTCAGTCATACCAGGCCGCTGGGCGGAACCGCCCCTTAAGACTCAGGAGCGGAATAGTAGGAGTGATAGTAAGTGTACTTGCTGTAGAGTTCGCTCTTCTGGGCTGCATTCACCACGATACCGAGGATGTTGTTCTGACAAAGGGATCCGATGGCCCGTGTGACCGAATCGATGGTGGTGGAGCCGATCCGGACCACCAGCAGCAGGCCGTGAGCCATGGTGGACAGAAGACTGGCGTCAGCGGCAAACAGCAGGGGCGGAGTGTCGATGATGACCCAGTTGAAGAGTCCGGGCAGCTCCTCGATCATATGCCTTGCGGCCGACAGATTCAGCAGCTCGAGAGGGTTGAGCACCGCCTCGCCGGCGGTCATGACAAACAGGTTGGTGCCCTCCAGCCGCTGGATGATCTGATCGAGGCTCGCTTTGCCCTGCAAGTAATCCGTGATGCCGGGCGAGCGCGGCAACTGGAAGAGCGTGTGGATCACCGGGCGGCGGAAATCAAAATCGGCCAGCAGCGTGAAGTTGTTCTCCAGTTGCGCCTGAGCGATGGCCAGATTGGCCGCGGTGAAAGACTTGCCTTCAGCCGGCGAAGGCGAGGTGATCACCAGGGAGTGAATCGGCTGAAGCGTCTGGATGTGATTGAGCCGCGTGCGAAGGCTGCGGAATTCTTCGGCGGGCGCCTCTCCGGGACGGGCGGGATCGAGCAGGGAGGCATCCGGCGAGGGGTTGAACGGAACGACCGGGAAACGCGCAATGGCCTCGACGAGCCCAGGCGTGACAACCGGCGCGGCCTCAGCCGTCTGGGCCGCTTGCGCGGCGGGGAGTTCGTCCCCATGCACCCGCGGCGGCGGAGCCGCCGCCGGCTGCGCCTTCCTCAATGCGTCGTGAACTCGGCTCATTCGATCCTCCTGGTCTGATTCTCAGCGCACATGCCTCGGGCCCGGGCTCAACCCCTCTGGGTGTAGTAATAGAATACGGCCCCGGCCATCAGCAGGAGCCCGACCAGGATGGCGCACGTCCATGCCAGCCATCCGATACGCCGCCTGCGGCGGACAACGAAGTCATTCTCCAGCAGCGGGATGCTGCCCAGCACGGTGAGGCGCGTGTAGGCCCGGACATCCTTCAGGTTCTTCAGCGAGGAGTCCTTGATCTCGCGGACGCTGGCCAGGCCGATGCCGACGGCCAGGCCCAGCACGACACCCACTGCAATAATCAGCGGCCGGTTGGGTGCGATCGGCTCTTCGGGAATGACCGGCGATTCGAGCACTTCCATCGTTTCACTCTGCCCGCGGCTCACCAGATCGGTGGCCATGTTGGAATCCTGGAGCTTGCGGCTAAGCTCTTCATAGCGGCGCGCGGCGAGTTCGCGGTCGCGCACAAGCTGGAGGTACTCCTGGCTGACGGAGACTCCCGCCTCCAGCTTGCCCTGGGTGGCCTTGATGCGGTTCTTCAGTTCATTGATCTGCCGGTTGTGCTCCTCGATCTCCATGTCCTTGGCTTGCAGAGCTGCCTGGACGCGGGCGATAGCGGTGGAAACTTCGCGGAGTTTCTGCGCGCTGGCTGCGGGGACGGCCCTCGCCGGGCTGCCCTTGGCAGCCGGAGCTTCGGCCAGACGCTTCTTCTCTTCTTCGATGAGCTCATTGAGCTGGGCTTCTCTGCCCTCAATGAAGGCGACGAGACGGCGCACGTCGGGGTGGGTGTCGGTATAAGACTCCCGGAGGACGCGAAGCGTGTTGCGCGAGCGCTCGATCTCCCGTTGAAGCTCGCCGATTCTTGGGTTGGTTCTGGCGGCAATGGCGGCCGTATCCGCTGCGGGCGGCTGCTGGGAGAGCGCCGCCGCTTCCTCGCGAAGTTCGCGAAGCTGTGTTTCCAACTGGATCCGGTCCTGCTGGGCGCGGCTGAGCTGCCCGGTGGTGGCTTGCAGGGAGGCCTCCATGGAGGACAGACGGGAGACAACCATCTGTTCCTGTTCGGGGAGCTGCCCGAAGTACTTCGACCGGAAGACGGCGATGCGGGCGTCGATGTCATCCAGCTCGCGTTTGGCCGATTCGTACTGGTCGGAGAGGAACAGCGTCGTCTGGCGGGAACTGTTCAGGCGGCTCTCGATGCTCTGCTTGGTGAAGCGGTCAATCAGCTCCGAGCAGATCTTCTGGGCCAGCCGGCGGTCGGAATAGACGAAGCTGACCGTAAAGACGTGGTAACGGGGAGAGCCGGAACGCGAGTAGGACCCGATGTTGTCGATGCCGATGGCGCGGCGCATGCGGTCGATGACGTCTTCCATGGGCAGCCGCTTGCGGTCTTCCGGGTACAGGTTGTAGGTCTGAATGAGATTCTGGAGGCTCGACCGCGTGATGATCTCCTGGGCGATGGCGTTGATGCGGGCCGTGAGCTCTTCCCCCACGTTGCCGGGCACCAGCCTCGCAGGCACCTGCGGCGGTGTGATGCGGATTTTGCCCCTGGCGATGTAGGAGTCTTCCCAGAGGAACGCTGTGATCACGCCGAGGACGAGCCCGAGGAAGGCCGGCCCCAGAATCCACGCCCGGTGGCGGCGGGCGACGTCGACGTAGTCTTCCAGATCCAGCGGCCGGCGCGGAACCGACAGGGGCTGATCGCCGGCAAGCGGGGCTGATTGCAGGGGCATTGCGGACATGGTGACCTTTCCGGGCTCAGGGAACGAAGATGTGATCCCCGTCCTGCAAGAAGATGTTCTGCTCCAGCCTCTTGCCCTTCATCACTTCGTTGTAGTTGAATTTGATCCGCTCGGCGCCGCGCATGATGATGATCTTGTTGCGCTTGGCCCACTGGCCCAGGCCCGCACTGCTGAGGGCCTGAAGCACCGTGGTGGGCGTAACAAGAGGCACCGGACCTGAACGGAGCACGTTGCCGGAGACGTAATAACGCTTGCTGCGGACGCTGGCCACGGAGACAATGACCTCGGGCCTGGTGAGGAATTTGCTCAGGGCTTCCGTGATCTTCACGCCCAGGGCCTCCGGGGTCAAGCCGACGGCCTCGATTTCGCCGGCCAGAGGGAGCGTGATCCGCCCATCGGGACGCACAACGACGTTGCCGCTGAGCTCGGCCTCGCGCCAGACCCGAATGTTCAGCACATCCTCCACGCCCACCTTGTAAGTCTTCGGATCGACCGGTGCAGGGGCGTCCGCGGGCGTCTCAACGGGCGTCTGCTGGCGGGGCGCTTCAGGGCCTGCCGGCTGGGCAGGCGCCACAGGGGGCTGCGGCGCAGCCGCAACGCAGGAACACAACAGGGCAGCCAAAACCGCTGCAAACCTCCGGCTGGAAATGATCGTGATCATGACGGTTCCTCCGCGGCCTCTGGCATGGGGCTCTGCCGCCGTTCCGGCTCCACGGCCAGGGGGCTCCTCAGCAGCCACGGCAGCAGACAGGTTCCCAGACACCAGCATTTTCATTCTACAGGAGAGCACGCGGTCCGCCGGGATCGATTTGGCGCGGCCTTGTCCCATGCCTTCCGTTCCACCCTGTCCGCGCCGGGCCGGAACCGGGGTTCTGGAACGAAAGTCCCGCCCGCGCATCCAAACAGGGCGTATGCGGTATTTCCTGCTGAAAACAGACCCTTCGGAATACTCCGTGGAAGATCTCGAACGGGACCGGCGCACCGTCTGGGACGGCGTCACCAACGCGCAGGCCGTGGGTTTCATCCGCCAGATGAAGAGCGGCGACAGGGCGTTTCTGTATCACAGCGGCGGCGAATCGGCGATTGTGGGAGTCTTGAAAATCGTCTCCGCGCCGCGGCCGGATGCCGTGAATCCGAAATCCTGGGTGGTGGACGTGGAGTTCGTACGCCGGATCGAACCGCCCCTTGGACTGAAGGAGATCAAGGCGGAGAGCCGTTTCAGCGGCTGGGCGCTGGTGCGCCAGGGGCGGCTGTCGACCATGGATGTGCCAGAGGAATTCCTCGCCTGGATGCGGGAGCGCTATCCCTCGCTGAAGTGGTAGCCGGCAGCGCGCAGCATCCGGTAGACGCGCGAAACCGGCAAACCCACCACATTGAAGTAGCACCCTTCGATCCTTTCCGCGAAGCGCGAGGCCAGTCCCTGGATGGCGTAGCCGCCCGCCTTGTCGAGCGGCTCGCCGGAACGGGCGTAGGCGGCGATTTCCTCCTCGCGCAGCGGGATGAACCAGACGCGCGTGGATTCGACGGCGGTCCAGAAGCGTCCCTGATGGCGCAGGCAGACGCCGGTCAGGACGAGGTGATCGCGCCCGTGCAGGAGGCGAAGCATGCGCGCGGCCTCTTCCGCCGAGTGCGGCTTTTCCAGGATCTGCCCGTCCACCACGACCGTCGTGTCGGCGGCGAGCACGAACTCTTCCTCGCCTGCCTCGACGGCTTCAGCCTTCTCGCGCGCCAGCCGCGCCACATACTGCTCCGGCGATTCGCCCTCCCGTGGCTCCTCCTCGATGCCCGCGGGACGGACGGCGCAGGAGATGCCGGCGTTGGCCAACAGTTCGCGGCGGCGCGGCGATTGCGAAGCGAGCACGATCATCGGACACACAGCCTAGCATGAGGCGCCGGGGCCGCGCCGCGGCGCCACAGAACGAAGCTTGCGCGGGGACCGCTTTTTGCGGGCGGTTCGCGCCCCCCAGCCGCGGCACGGATCCAGACGGCAGCCCGCTCTCATCGCGGCTGTCCTCACGGCTGGAGAGCCGCCCAATCGCGGCTTCGGTGCGCGGCGGTTCGCAGCGCAAGAGAGGGCAACCGTGTTCCTGGTGCCTCTCTCCGGGCGATGGTACAATCGCATCGAATCACGCGAATGGAACAGGCTGGCCGACTGCTTGGACTATCGAAGGCGGCGCGGAGACATCTCTCACCGGAGGAGCTGACGCTGGCCGCCTGGCCGGCGGCTGTGGGAAAGAAGGCGGCGCGCCACACCAGAGCCGTGGCGCTCGAAGGCCAGCGGCTGGTCGTGGAAGTCGGCGACGATCTCTGGCAACGCAATCTGGAACTGCTGAGCGGGCAGATCCTGGCCAATCTGCGCTCCATGCTCGGCGCCTCTGCGCCGCGCTGGATCGAATACCGGCTGGTTGTGCCGCGCCGCCCGGCGCGCAGCGAGGCGCTGGATCCGGGCTTCCGGCTGACGGCGCAGCCCGCTGGAGAGGACGCGGAGCGGATCGAAGACCCCGTCTTGCGGCGCATTTATCTCCGTTCGAAACGAAAGGCCCTGGCATCGTGAAGATCACCGAGCAGGAAGTCCGCCATGTGGCGGCGCTGGCGCACCTCGAGTTGTCCGGGGACGAGCTGAAGCGCATGACGCACGACCTGGACGAGATCCTGGCGCACATGGACAAGCTGCGGGAGCTGGACACGGAGGCGGTGGCGCCGATGGCGCAGGTTCTATTCCCCGGCGCGGAGAACAGCACGCTGCGCGAAGACGAGCCGCGCGAGCCGCTCAGCCACGAAGACGCCATGGCCAACGCGCCGGCGGCAGGGGCGGGGCATTTCAAGGTGCCGCGCGTGATTGAACGCTGAGGCGCGCAGGATGGAAATCGGGAAGCTGACGATCACAGGCATTCAGGAGGCGCTGCGCGCCCGGCGGGTGAGCGCCCGCGAGCTGGCACAGGAGGCGCTGCGCACGGCGCGCGAGGAGAACCCCAAGACCAACGCCTACCTGCTGCTGGCCGAGGAGCGCGCGCTGCGGGCGGCGGAAGCCGTGGACGCGGCGCTCGGGCGCGGCCAAGATCCGGGACCGCTGGCGGGCGTGCCCGTAGCGGTGAAGGACAACATCGTCACGCGGGGCGTCCGAACGACTTGCGGCTCGCGGCTGCTGGAGAATTTCGTGCCGCCGTATGACGCCACGGCAGTGGAGCGGCTGGAGCGCGCGGGCGCCGTCGTGCTCGGCAAGACGAACTGCGACGAGTTCGCCATGGGTTCGTCGAACGAGAACTCGGCGTTCGGCCCGGTGCGGAATCCGGCGGCGCCGGACCGCGTGCCGGGCGGCAGTTCGGGCGGCTCGGCGGCGGCGGTGGCGCAGGGAACCGCGGTGGCGGCGCTCGGCTCGGACACTGGCGGCAGCATCCGCCAGCCGGCGAGCTTCTGCGGCGTGGTGGGGCTGAGTCCAACCTACGGGCGCGTTTCGCGCTACGGGCTGGTGGCATTCGCTTCGTCGCTGGACCGGATCGGGCCGCTGGCGCGCAACGTGCGCGACGCCGCGGCGGTGCTTCAGGCCATGGCCGGGCGCGACGAGCGCGATTCGACCAGCGCCTTCGCTCCGGTGCCGGATTACCAGGCCGCGATGACCGGCGAGGCGCGCGGGCTGCGCGTAGGCGTGCCGCTCGAGTATTTCGAGGGGCTGACGCAGGACACGGCCGCTCAGATGGAGAAGGCGCGGGCGCTGCTGGCCTCGCTCGGCTGCGAACTGCGCGAGATCAGCCTGCCGCACACCTCCTACGCGATCCCCTGTTACTACATCGTGTGCACGGCCGAGGCGAGCTCGAACCTGGCGCGCTATGACGGCGTGCGCTACACCTGGCGGGCGCCGCAGGCCGAAACGCTGGCGGAGATGTACTCGCTGACGCGCGGGCAGGGCTTCGGCGCCGAGTGCAAGCGGCGCATCATGCTGGGCACGTACGTGCTCAGCGCTGGCTATTACGACGCGTACTATCTGAAGGCGCAGAAGGTGCGCACGCTGATCACGCGCGATTTTCTGGCCGCCTTCGAGCAGGTGGACGTGATCGCCACGCCGGTGAGCCCGTTTCCGGCGTTCCGGCTGGGCGAGAAGCTCGACGATCCGCTTCAGATGTACCTGTCCGACATCTTCACGATCACGGCGTCGCTGGCTGGGCTGCCGGGCCTGAGCGTGCCATGCGGCAGAACCGCGGAAGGCCTGCCGGTAGGGCTGCAACTGATCGGGCCGCACTTCGGCGAGCCCGTGCTCTTCCGCCTCGGCGATGCATTCGAGCGCGCCGGCGGCGCCAGCCTCTGAGCCCGGGTCCGGGGCATTCCCTACAATGAAAAGAGGCTTCCGCGCGGCCCGCGCCGCCAGGAAGCCGCATCCGAACGGCTGCTTCGTTCATCTGGGATAGCTAGAGGAGTTTCACAACAAGATGCCATTCACCCTGCCACAGCTTCCGTACGCCTATGACGCGCTCGAGCCTTACATCGACGCGCGGACGATGGAGATCCATCACACCAAGCACCACGGCGCTTACGTAGACAACGTCAACAAGGCGCTGGCCACCGTGCCGGATCTCGCCAACAGGAGCCTGGAAGAGCTGCTCGCCAACAATCTCGCCATCGTGCCCGAGTCCATCCGCACGGCTGTCCGCAACAACGGCGGCGGCCACTGGAATCACTCCCTGTTCTGGGAGATCATGGGGCCGAAGCAGGGCGGCGAGCCCACCGGGCTGCTGGCAGCCGCCATCCAGCGCGTCTTCGGCGATTTCAACCAGTTCAAGGAAAAGTTCGCCGCCGCCGCCATGGGCCGCTTCGGTTCCGGCTGGGCGTGGCTCATCATCGGCCAGAGCGGGCTGGAGATCGTCTCCACGCCGAACCAGGACAATCCGCTGATGGAGGGCAAGTTCCCCGTCATCGGCCTGGACGTATGGGAGCACGCCTACTACCTGAAGTATCAGAACCGCCGCGCCGAGTACGTGGGCAACTGGTGGAACGTCGTCAACTGGAAGAAGGCGGAAGAGCGCTTCCGGCTCCAGGACTACTCGAAGCAGTTCGCCGGCGGCGCGGTGTAAACGCGTCCCGATCCATGCATAATTGGGTAGAGACTGGCTCTGCCTGAAATGCACGAGGAATTTCTCCGCCGCGCCATCCGGCTCGCCGTCGACAACGCCGGGCAGGGGCGCGGCGGTCCTTTTGGCGCCGTGGTCGTGCTCGGAGGCGAAGTGATCGCCGAGGGCGCCAATCACGTCACCTCCGAACTCGACCCGACGGCGCACGCCGAGATCGTGGCCATCCGCGCCGCCTGCCGCAGGCTGGGGCGGTTCGATCTGCGCGGCGCGTCCCTCTATTCCTCCTGCGAACCCTGTCCGATGTGCCTGGGCGCCATTTACTGGGCGCGTCTCGACGCGTTGTATTACGCCGCGGGGCGCGAGGACGCCGCGCGCGCCGGGTTCGACGACAGTTTTCTCTACGAGCAATTCGCGCTGCCGGAGACGGCGCGCGCACTGCCCACCCGAAGAATGCCGCTGGAAGAGGCGGGACTGCCGTTCGAGGCCTGGCTGGCCAGCGCGCATCGCATTCCCTACTGAACCGGAGCTGCCATGCTGGTTGTAACCACACACACGCTGGAGGGCTGGAGGGTCCAGCAGTATCACGGGCTGGTGAGCGGCGAGGCGATTCTCGGCGCGAATATCTTCAAAGATTTCTTTGCCGGCATCCGCGACATCGTCGGCGGGCGCAGCGCCGCTTATGAGAACGAGCTGCGGAAGGCGAAGCAGCTCGCCATCGGCGAAATGTGCGAGGAGGCGCGCGCGATGGGCGCCAACGCCGTCATTGGCGTCGATCTCGATTACGAGACCATCACCGGCTCCCACGGCGGCGGCATGCTGATGGTGACCGCCGCGGGCACCGCCGTCACGGTTGCACCCGGCAGCCAGGAATCACGTTAATATCGGTGGGAAGCGCTGATGGGCGCACACCTCGAACTCCAGGATCTGGCCAAGGAATACCCGGGGCACACGGCGCTGGCGGGCGTGTCGCTGGAAATCGCGCAAGGCGAGTTTTTCGGGCTCCTGGGACCGTCCGGTTGCGGCAAGACCACCACGCTGCGGCTGATCGCCGGCTTCGAGCAGCCGACGCGCGGGTGCATTCTGCTGGAAGGGCGGAGGCTCGACGGGCTGCCGCCGTATCAGCGCAACGTCTCCACCGTGTTCCAGAGTTACGCGCTGTTCCCGCATCTGACCGTGCGCGAGAACATCGAATTCGGCTTGCGCTACCGCAACGGCGAAGGACGGCGGGCGGTGGACGATTGCATCGAAATGCTGGGCCTGGGCGGCAAGCTGAACCGCTACCCGCGGCAGCTTTCCGGGGGCGAAAAGCAGAGGGTGGCGCTGGCGCGTTCGCTGGTGCTGCGCCCGGCGGTGCTGCTGCTGGACGAGCCGCTCTCGGCGCTGGATCCGAACCTGCGGAAGCAGGTTCGCGTGGAGCTGCGCACGCTTCAGCGCCGCGTGGGCATCACCTTCGTTTTTGTGACGCACGACAAGGAGGAGGCCCTCTCGCTTTCGGACCGCATTCTGTTGCTGAAGAACGGCGGATGCGAGCAGCTTGGGACGCCGCAGGAGCTCTACCTGCGGCCGCGGACGCGTTTCGCGGCGTCGTTTCTTGGGCCGATGAACTGGCTGGAGGGGTTTGGCCTGCGCCCTGAGGCCACGCACGTGTCGCGCACACCGCCTGGCGCGGGCCGCAAATCGGCGCCCGCCCGAGTGCTGGCGTCGCTGTTCCTCGGCAACTGCATCCATGTGGAGGCGGAGCTCGACGGCGGCACGCGCATTGTGGCGGAGCTGTCTCCGTTCGATGGAACCTTCCAGCCCGGCGAGCGGGTGCACGTCTCCTGGCGCGAGGAAGACGAAATCCGGGCCGCCGAGCCATGAACACGCGGCTCCGCGCGGCCGCGCTCGCCCCTGCCGCCGCGTTGATGATCGCCACAGTGGGCGTTCCCTTCGCCGTGCTGGCGGCCTACGCATTCCAGAGCCGCGGCGCGTACGGCGGCGTCGTGCCGCCGTGGACGCTCGAGAACTGGCAGCGCCTGGCGGATCCGCTCTATCTGGGCATCCTGCTGCGGTCGTTCTTCGTAGCGGCCGTCTCCACGGCCCTGTGCCTGGTGATGGCCTTTCCTCTCGCGATGGCCATCACGCGCTCGGGACGGTGGAAGAACCTTCTGCTGGCGCTGGTGATGCTGCCGTTCTGGACCAGCCTGCTGATCCGCACCTACGCCTGGATGTTCCTGCTGCGCGACACGGGCCTGATCAATTCGCTGCTGCTGAAGGCGGGCCTGATCAACGAGCCGCTGCCGCTGCTGTACAACTGGGGCGCGGTGGTGCTGGGTTTGGTGTACGCGCATCTGCCGTTCATGGTGCTGCCGCTGTACGCCGCGCTGGAACGGCAGGAGCCGCATCTGCTGGAAGCCGCGGCGGACCTCGGCGCGCGCGACTGGCAGGCGTTCTGGCGCATCACGCTGCCGCTGGCGGCGCCAGGCATCCGCGCCGGCATCCTGCTGGTCTTCATTCCCTGCCTGGGCACGTATCTGATCCCCGATCTGCTGGGCGGCGGCAAGACAATCCTGGCGGGCACGCTGATCCAGAATCAGTTCACTGCGGCGCGGGACTGGCCCTTCGGCGCCGCGGTTTCACTGGCGCTGATGGCCGCCGTGCTGGTGCTGCTGTGGCTGGAAGCGCGGCGGCGCGAGGAGCCCCTGCTGTGAAGCGCACCCTGGCAGCCAGCGCCGTGCTGCTATACGCGTTTCTCCACGCGCCGCTGCTGGTGCTGGCGATGTTCAGCTTCAACCAGGGCCGCTTCACCGTCTGGGAGGGCTTTTCGCTGCGCTGGTACGAAGAAGCGTGGCGCGATGCGCGGCTGGTGGAGGCTGCAGCGAACAGCCTGTGGATCGCGGCAACCGCGACATTGCTGGCCACCGTGGCTGGCACGCTGTGCGCCTACGGGCTGTGGAAGCGCGAGTCGAGAATGCTGATGACGGCGCTCTCGGTGTCTCTGGTGACGCCGGAGATCGTCACGGGCATCGCGCTGCTGGCGCTGTTCCAATGGCTTTTCCGATATGCGGGATTGCAGCTTGGCCTGCACACGGTGATCCTGGCGCATGTCAGTTTCTGCCTGGCGTTCGTGGTGCTGGTGGTGCTGGCGCGGCTGCGGACGATGGACGCGGCGCTCGAAGAGGCGGCGATGGACCTGGGCGCGCGCGAATGGGAGGCGTTTCTCCGCGTGACGCTGCCGAACCTGCTGCCGGCGGTGCTCTCGGCGGCGCTGCTGGCGTTCACCATTTCTTTCGACGATTACGTCATCACCTCGCTGGTGGCGGGCGTCGACACCGAGACGCTGCCGATGGTGCTGTACGCCATGGCGCGGCGCGGCGGCTCGCCGGTGGTGAACGCCATTTCCACCGTGATCGTGGTGTTGCTGGGCGCCGGCATCCTGCTGGCGGAAGGGCTGAGGAAGAAGCCATGAGGCGGCGCTCGCTTGTCTTCTTTCCCGCGCTCGGCGGGCTGGCGGGCTGCCTGAGGCCAGGGCGGCAGCGGCTGAATGTGTTCCACTGGTCGAGCTACATTGCGACGGAGACGCTGCCGCGGTTTGAGCGGGAGAACGGCGTTCCGGTGCGGCTGGCCACCTACGAGTCGAACGAAGAGATGCTGGCGCGCGTATTGAGCGGCAACTCGGGCTGGGACGTGGTGTTCCCCTCGAATTACTTCATCGGCCCCATGCGCGAGTTGGGGTTGCTGGCGAGGCTCGAACACGCGCGGCTGAGCCGGCTGGGGGATCTGGAGCCGCGCTTCCAGCGGCCAGCCTGGGATGCGGGGCTCGAATTCTGCGTGCCCTTGTATTGGGGCTCGAGCGGCATACTGGCAAATCCCCGGCTGGCGCCCATGCCGCAGCGGTATGCGGATCTGTGGGAATTGCGCTACGCGCGGCGCATCACCATGCTCGACGATCCGCCGGAAGTCTACGGGGCGGCGCTGAAAAAGCTGCGGCTGCCGCTCAACGCCCATGGCCCGGAGCAACTGCGGCAGGCGCACGCCGAGGCGCTGCGGCAGAAGCCCCTGTTGCGCGCCGATCTGAATGCCGAAGCCCGCGACCTGATGGCGGCGGGAGAGCTGGCGGCGTGCCAGACCTGGGCGACCACGGCGCAGCAGGCCATCAGCGCGGCGCCGCACCTGCGGTTCGTGTATCCCGAAGAGGGCTTCGCCCTGTACGCCGACTGCGGCGTGGTGTTGCGCGAATCGAAACGGAAGGAGCTGGCGCAAGCTTTTCTGAACTACCTGCTGCGGGCGGACGTGGCGGCGGAGGTGGCCTCGGCCACATACACGGCAACGGCCGTGCGGACGGCGCGCACGCGGCTGCCGGCGGAAGTGCTGGCGATGGAGACGCTGTTTCCGCCGGAAGAGACGCTGGCGCGTGGCGAGTGGTTCGAGCCGCTGCCGCCGCAGTCGCAGCGGCTGCGCGACCGGCTGTGGACGGAGCTGAAGTCCGCCTGAACCGGCGATGGACAGCGGCGGCGGCATCCCGGTACACTTGGGGATCGGCGCGATCGGATGGCCATGATCGAGGAAAATTCCAGTCCGCCCGAGGCGAAATACAGCCGCATCACGCCCGAGGGCTCGTGGATCGCGCGCCGCATCTGCGCCGTGATTCTGGCGGCATGGCTGGGCGGGATCCTGCTGGTTTCCCTGAGCGCCCCGGCCGTGTTTGGCGCAGCGGAGGCGGTGCTGCGGCACCCGCTGCCCGCGCATCTGGACGTGTTGGAGAGGATTGGGCCGGACGCGATGGCCGACCTGCTGCGCTACCACGCCGGAGAAGCCAACAACCAGGTGTTCGCGCTCTGGGGCACGATGCAGGTGGCATACGGAGCTGCCGTGGTGCTGGTGCTGCTTTTCTTCACCAACGTGGGGAAGTGGAGGCTGATTTTGGCGGCGTCGATGCTCGTGCTGGCGCTGTTTCAGAGGTTGATTCTAATTCCCGCCATTGTGGACGCCTCGCGCCGCTACCGAGCGGGGGGCTGGGTGGAAGCGGGGCGCCGGTTCCAGTTGCTGCACGGCTCGTTCGCCGCGTTTGAAATTGCTTCAGCCTTGCTGGGGCTGGCGCTTCTTGTGCTGCTTCTTTACACCCGGAGCGGCAGCCGGCGGCGCGCCCGCGCCTGAAGAGGCCCCGTCCAGTTCGACGTGATCGATGACGCCGACCACCGCCGCGTCGATCGGCGCCAGCTTGTGGCCCACGGCGGTGAAGGCGGCGTAGCCGTCGGTGGTGACGAGCACCTTGTCGTGGACGCCCGCGTCGACGCTGTCCAGCGCTACCATGGGAGCGCCGCGGTCCGTGCCGTCGAGGTTCAGCGGCTGCACCAGCAGGATTTTGCGCCCTTCATGCGTGGGGTGTTTCTGCGTGGCGGTGAGATCGCCGATGACGCGCGCGATCAGCATGACGGCTCCCGCTTCTTGCCGAGATGGAGTTCGTCCACAATGCCGACGATGGTGGCATCGCTGGCGACGTCGCCGGGCAGGAAGGGGAACGACGCCTCCCTGCCCCGAACCCAATAAATGACCTCGCCCGCGCCGGCGCCGGTGGAGTCGGTGCAGATGAGCGGTTTGCCGTGGGGAGTGAGATCGGGCAGTACGGGCTGCACGATGAGCAGGCGCTGGCCTTCGAGCCCCGGGTTCTTGACGCTGGCCCAGACGCGGCCGATCACTTTGCCCAACTGCACGGCCGCCCGCCTTTCTAACCCGCCTCGTCGAGCGACACGCCGTCGACGATGCCGACGATGACGCAATCGACGGGCTTGTCCTTGCAGCCTTCCGCCATGCGCGCGCT
The DNA here is from genome assembly GCA_937920635.1 of uncultured Bryobacteraceae bacterium. GTDB lineage: Bacteria > Acidobacteriota > Terriglobia > Bryobacterales > Bryobacteraceae > JANWVO01. The sequence continues at coordinate 97,336 of CAKZUE010000033.1, read as the reverse complement.
GCTGCCGGAAACGGTGATGACGAGCTCGCGGAAGCCGGCGCTGACGGTGTCGACGGCGACGAGATAGCCGGACTCTTCCTTGCCGTCCGGAGTGACCGGCTTCACCAGGAGAAGCTTGTGGCCCTCCAGGCGCGGATCCTTCCGCGTGGCGACGACCGTGCCGACGACGCGCCCTAGCGTCATGGTGTGGGATCCGCCCGCGGCTTACTTGGAAGACTTGCCGATCGGCAGGACGTCTTCCAGGCTCGGATGCGGGCGCGGAATCACGTGAACGGCGACCAGCTCGCCCACGCGGCGCGCGGCGGCGGCGCCGGCGTCGGTGGCGGCGCGCACGGCGGCCACATCGCCGCGAACCAGCGCCGTCACATAACCCGAGCCGATTTTCTCCCAGCCGACCAGAGTCACCTTGGCGGCTTTCACCATTGCGTCGGCGGCTTCGACCATCGCCACCAGACCGCGCGTTTCAACCATTCCCAACGCTTCACCCATGGGCAATTCCTCTCTGCTCATCCAGAGTCCGGCGCAAAGCGCACGGACGGAAACTGGCCGCACGGCCGCCGGGCGGCCGCGCGTGTTCTGATTTTACCCATGTTCGGTCCGGCCGTGCAGAGAAATTGCATCCTCGTCTGCTACACTCGGGACCAGAGGAGCTTCCCACAACATGAAAAACTGGATCCTGTTCGGAGTGTCTTTCGCTCTTGCCTCGGTCATGACCATCGGCGCACAGCCGAAACAGCGCGCCAGCCCGCACGAAACCACGTCGGGCACGATTGCCGGCAAGAAAATCACCATCGAGTACGGCCGCCCCTACGTCAAGGGGCGCAACGTCTGGGCCGAGCCGCTGGCGCCTTTCGGCAAGGTCTGGCGCACGGGCGCCGACGAGGCGACCAAGCTTACCACCGAAGCCGACCTCATGATCGGCTCGCTGCACGTGCCGAAGGGCACGTATTCGCTGTTCACCATTCCCGGCGAGCAGGAGTGGACGCTGATCCTGAACAAGGAGGCGGACCAGTGGGGCGCCTACAAGTACGACCAGAACAAGGATCTCGGGCGCGTCAAGATGACGGCGAAGAAGCTGTCTTCGCCGGTCGAGCAGTTGACCATTTCCGTCGAATCCACTGGCGGCAGCCGGGGCGTGCTGAAGATCGCATGGTCGGACATGGAAGCCTCCGTGCCGGTCATGGTCCACTGATTCAAGTCGAGTTTTACCGAAACGGGCGCCGGCTCGCCGCCGGCGCCTTTTTTTGTGCCTCCGGTTTTGGTGCGCGCGTTCATCCTGCGGCAGAGCCATCACCGGGACCGCTGATATTTACGGAAAGTTCGTTGCTCCGTCATTGATTCTTAACTTCAGGCTGGTTTCCTTGGGAGGGTGGCCAGGAAGCAGTCTGTCATGAAACCGTTCTTTATTTCACTTCTTTTTCTGATAGTTCTCGGTGTCTGCGGTGCCCAGCAAGCGACTAAAGGGGTTGTCGCAGGCGACGTGATCGACGGCGCCAACGGGCAGCCGATTCCGAAAGCCAGCATTGTGATCAGCGCCGAGCCTCCCGTCCGAGTCCAGTCGGACGAATACGGCAAGTATCGCGTGGAGCTCGCGCCGGGGCGGTACAAGGTCTTCGTCTCAGCGGAGAAGTACCTGGACGCAACCATTGAGACCATTGAGGTCAGGCCTGGCGAGACTACGGACGGCACCGTTGTTCTCGCCACCAAGGCCCAAATCACGAAAGTCGACGTCCAGGAGACCGTCACGCCTGTGGCGGCAACGGCGGAGTCCATGCTGGTGGAGCGCAAGCTCGCCGCCACCGTGACCGACGGGCTGTCGGCGGAAGAGATTCGCCAGACGGTGGCTTCCGACGCCGCCGGCGCGTTGCAGAAGGTGACGGGCGTGTCCGTGGTGGATTCCGGATATGTGTATGTGCGCGGGCTGGGGGAGCGCTACAGCTCGACCATGCTGAACAACTCGCTGATTCCCACGACAGAGCCCGAGAAGCGCGTGGTGCCGCTGGACCTGTTTCCGGCAGCGCTGATCGACAGTATCCGCGTGGTGAAGAGCTACACGCCGGACCTGCCGGGAGAGTTTTCCGCCGGCGTGGTGCAGTTGTCCACGGTGGACTTTCCTTCGCAGCCCGTGTTGCGGGTGTCGATGACGTCGGGCTACAACACGGTCACCACCCGGCAGCGTTTCATGAGCTACGCGGGCGGCAGGCATGACGTGTTCGGCTTCGACGACGGAACCCGGGCGCTGCCCTCTTCCATTCCGCAGGACAACCGGCTGTTCCCGGGGCGGTTCACGGCGTCCGAGTTGCAGGCTTTAGGGCGTGCGTTCGCCAACAACTGGGAGCCGCTGTTCGTCGAACAGATGCGCCCGCAGCAGAGCTATTCGGTGGTGGGCGGCAATACATTCAAGCGCGTCGGCATCGTGGGTGCGGTGACGTTCTCCAACCGCCCGCAGAATCTGGTTGAAGCGCAACGCTTCATCCGGATGGGCGCCGGCAAGCCGCTCGTGTTCACCAATTACGAGGATTTCCAGAGCGGCAACGAAGCAGCCCGCCTCGGCGCCGTGCTCAACGCCGCATTCAAGCTCAGCGCGAACAACAAGATCGTGTTCCGCAACACGCTCACCCGCGATGCCGACAAGGAGGCGCGCGAGTTTCGCGGCTACGACGGCACCAACGACAGCAAGCTGTGGTCGCAGCGCCTGCGCTGGGTGGAGCGCTCGCTGCTATCGAACAGCATCGAGGGAACGCACACGCTCGTCGACCATGGCAACTGGAATTTCCGCTGGCAGTTCACCACGGCGGAGACCCGGCGCGACGAGCCCGACATGCGCGAAGTGATCCGCGGACAACTGGAAGACGGGCGCTGGCGTTTCGCCGCTCTTTCCTCGTCCGGGCTGCGGTTCTCCTCCGATCTCCGCGAGCGGCTGTATGAGCCGCAGGGAGAAGTCTCCAAGCCGTTTTTCCGTGGATGGTTGACCGGCGCCTGGTCATTGGGCTTCCGCGGGACCTTCCGCGACCGCAACTTCCAGGCGCGCCGCTTCCGCTTTGTGCCGATCCGCTCGACGACACTGAATCTGTTCGCCCCATCCAATGAATTGTTCTCGCCCGCCAACATCCGCCCCGACGGTTTTCAGATTCTCGAATACACGCGCGCCACGGACCGCTACGACGCTCGGATGGACATCTACGCGGGATACGCGATGGCTGACGTGAACCTCGGAGCCAGATTGCGCCTGACGGGCGGCGTGCGCATCGAAGACGCCAACATCGAAGTGGTCACGCTCGACCCTCTGGTGCCCGGCGCGAGGCCGCAACTGGCTTCGCTGGTGAACCGCGATCCGATGCCGAGCATCAACGTCACTTACGCTCTCTCGCCGCGGCAGAACCTCCGTGCAGGCTATTCCCAGACCGTCTCCCGCCCCGATTTCCGCGAGCTCTCGCCCTTTGACTTCAACAACGTCTACGGGGGCTTTGTGACCCAGGGAAACCCGAATCTCTTGCGCGCCCAGGTCAAGAACACCGACGTGCGCTGGGAATGGTATCCCGGCGGCAACCAGTTGCTGGCGGCCAGCTTCTTCCATAAGGATTTCACCAACCCCATCGAAGTGACCATCCTGCCGGTGAACGACCTGCGCCAGTCGTTCATCAACGCCGCGGGCGCTCGCAACACCGGCTTTGAGATTGAAGGGCGCATACTGCTTTCCTCGATCAGCAGAAGGCTCAGGGACTTTTATGTCGGCGGAAACTACACCTTCGTCGAATCCAACATCCGGATCCGCCCGGAGAACGCCTCCCTGCTCACGTCAAGCGACAGGCCCCTTATCGGCACCTCCCGGCATCTGTTCAACCTCCTCACCGAATGGCGCCGTCCCAAGTGGCGCTCCGAGGCGAGGTTCGACACCACTTACGTCGGCCGCAGGGTCTCCGACGTCGGCGCCTATGGCGTGCCCGATATTTACCAGGAGCCGATGACTCTGCTGGATTTCAGTTACCGCTTCTATCTGGTGGAATCCGGAAAATATTCGCTCCGGTTTACGGGTGAAAATCTTGCGGACAATCATTATCACTGGACGCAGGGCCAGTTCACCCAGCGCAGCTACCATTTAGGCCGGACCTTCACGGTCGGCCTTGCCGTCAACATCTTTTAACCCAACCGCCGGCGTGCGCCGGCGCAGAACACGCTGAGGAAGGAGTTCCATGAGGTACCTTTTGTCTTTGTCAGCAATCGGGATAACCCTTGCTGTTTCTTTTGGATACGCTGGCCAAGGCTGGCGCGGCGCCGACCCCGGACTGGTCGGGCGGGCAGCGGCTCTGGAGAACTATGAGACCGGAATCGCCGCCTGGATGTGGACCGACAACATCTGGTATGGCAAGGATAAGCAGATCCAGGCGCGAATGACGGTGAAGACTTACGGGGAGTGGTACCCGTTCACAATTGTCGCTTATTTGCAGAATAATCAGACTGGCGATAGAAAGTACTTCCCCGGCCTGACGGCTGAAGTGACCGATATCAAAGGGAACCCTGTGGGGCAGTTCCGTCCGATGCTGGTGGAAGACGGCGAGCGCATGCCCTTGCTCGGCGATGACGGCCTGCTGGGCGGCGCGATCAACGCCCCGGCCGAGTCCGGAATGCACACGCTGGTGCTGGAGTTCCGCGACTGGAACGGACTGCGCATCCTGAAGACGCTCTATGCCAAATTTGTGGTCGTCGATGCCATCGAGGACATCACCGGCAGCATTGAATCAAACCGCCGGCTGACCAACGACAAGCTTTACCGGATCAATGGCACCGTGTTCGTCCGCAATGCCACGCTGACCATCGATCCGGGCACGGTGATTCTCGGGCAGCCCGGCTCGGAGCCGCCCTCCGTGCTGGTCATTACCCGCAGCGCCAAGCTCATCGCCAATGGCACGCGCAGCCGCCCGATTATCATGACTTCGGCTCTGCCCTTCGGCGAGAGGAACCGCGGCGACTGGGGCGGACTGATCATCCTGGGCCGCGCCCCCGTCAACACGGGCGCCAACACGGCCGGCAAGGACAACCAGGCGGGCGAGTTTTACATCGAGGGCTTGCCTGCCAACGAGGACTCCAAGTTCGGGGGCAACGATCCCGACCACGACTGCGGCGTGCTGCGGTACGTTCGCGTGGAATATGCCGGCTCGACGTTTGCGCCGAACAATGAGGCGAACTCCATCACCTGGGGCGGCTGCGGCAGGAAGACCGTGTCGGAGTACCTGCAAACGATTTACGGCCTCGACGACGCGTTCGAGTGGTTCGGCGGCACGAACGACGCCCGCTATCTCATTGGCGGTCTTGCCGCCGACGACTACCTGGACTGGCAGCTCGGCTACACGGGCCGCATCCAGTTCGGCTTCTTCTACCAGGACCCGGACTCCCCCGGCAACCGCGGCATCGAGGCTGACAACAGTGAATTCGATCAAGGCGCCACCCCACTGTCCAAGCCCACCGTGTTCAACGTGACCTTCGTCGGCTCCGGACAGCCCGGCTTCGACGAGGCCAACGCTCCCGGGATCTACCTGCGCCGTGGCACCGGCGGCACTGTGAACAACGCCATCGTCACCCGCTTCAGCAGCGCCGGGGTTCACATCGACGGAGCTTCGACGGAGGGTCAGATTGACAACGGCAACATCAAGATGAATGGCATCCTGCTGTGGAACAACAACCTCTCCGCGGGCGGAGCCGCCACCGTCGCCGGACAGGTGCGCAGCGGCGCGACAGCCGAGTTCGCCCAGGGCAATCGAGGGCAGGGCCGGCAGTTTGTCGTGGCTGACCCGATGCTGCGGCGTCCGTTTGAAGTGAACGATCCCGATTTCCGGCCGATGCCGGGGTCGATCGTGTTCCGCGCCAACTGGATCCAGCCGCCTGACGACGGCTTCTTCGACCAGTCGGCCCGGTTCATCGGCGCCGCTGGCGAGACGAAGTGGTGGGAGGAGTGGACCAGCTTCGTCACCGACAAGGCCATCAAGCAGTAAGGCTTGCGGACCTCTTCCGCATCAGGCGCCGCCTCCCGCCCGCACGGGAGGCGGCGCTTGTCTTTTCCGCGCCAGGTTCGATATCGTGCCGGACGAGGAGCTGAACTGCAATGCCGGAACTGACACGAAGAGATCTGCTGGCGGCAACCGCCGCTGTGACCATCCCCGGCGCGCGCGCCGCCTCCGACGGGAAGCTGCGCGCGGGGCTGGTCGGATGTGGCGGGCGCGGCACCCAGGCGGTGACCGACCTGCTGGTCGGCAACGAAAACGTGGAGCTGGTGGCGATGGCCGACGTCTTCGAGGACAAGCTCGAAGGCTCGCTCCGCAGCCTCCGCGAAGGCCGCGGCCTGAAGCGGTACGAGAACATCCCGGTCCCCCGCGGCGGGCAGACGAAGACCATGACCATGGACGACCTGATGAAGGACGTCCCGCCGCGCATCCAGGTGCCGCCCGAGAACCACTTTGTCGGCTTTGACGCCTTCCAGAAAGTGATCGGCTCGGGCGTCGACATCGTCATGCTGTGCACGCCGCCGGGCTACCGGCCCATGCATTTCGAAGCGGCCATCGCGGCGGGCAAGCACGTCTTCACCGAAAAGCCGGTGGCTACGGATCCGGTGGGCTGCCGCCGCTTCATGGACGCCGCCCGGCTCTCCGTAGAGAAGAAACTGACCGTGGTGAGCGGAGCGCAGCGGCACGCGCAGCGCGAGTACATCGAGACGGTGGACCGGATCCGGAACGGCGCCATCGGCGACATCCGCTCTCTTTATTCGCATTACCTGTCCGGTCCCGTGTTCCATGTGAAGGCGCGCGACCCCAACTGGGCGGACTTCGAGTGGCAGCACCGCAACTGGTACAGCTTTGTGTGGATCTGCGGCGATCAGATCGTCGAGCAGCACTTCCACAACATCGACTTCATCAACTGGGTGATGGGCACGCACCCGGTGAAGGTGGTCGCCAGCGGCGGCATCTCCTGGCGCAAGGGCGACGACCTCTACGGCAACATCTACGACCACATGGCGTCAGACTTCGAGTATCCCGGCGGCATCCGCTACTCGTCGCACTGCCGGCAATATCCGCAGGGCTGCGCGCGCGACGTCAGCGATCTGATCGTGGGCACCAAAGGCGTCAGCAACGGGCTGGATCTGGCCACCGGCAAAGGCATCAACCCGTATGTGCAGGAGCACATCCATCTCATCAACTCGATTCGCGGCACGGGGCCGTATTTCAACGAAGCCATGATGGTGGCCGAATCGACGATGACGGCGATCATGGGCCGCGAATCGGCTTACTCCGGCATCGCGGTCACCTGGGACATGATCATGAACTCGCAACTCGATCTGATGCCCAAGGCATTCGACTACAAGCTGCAACTCCAGCCGCCGCAGCTGCCGGAGCCGGGCAAATACAAGTTCGTCTGATTGTGATTTTCGCCAGCTTCCGCCCGTCCGCACTGTCAATGTTTGCGGCCCGCATCAGGGGCGAACGTGGAAGCAAACGCGCGGACGCGCTCCGCGATCTGATCGCGGATGCGGCGGAACGCGCCGAGGCGCGTCTCCTCGTCACCTTCCACCGCCGCCGGGTCTTCAAAGCTCCAGTGGATCCGTTCGGCGATTCCCGGAAACACGGGGCACGTTTCCGCGGCGTTGTCGCAGACGGTGATCACATAGCGGAATTCCGTGCCGAGGAACTCATCCAGGTGCTTGGAGCGATGGCCGCTGATGTCGATGCCGATCTCGCGCATCACGGCAATCGCCTCGGGGCGCACATGGCTGGGCTTCGAACCGGCGCTGTGAATTGCAAAGCGGTCTCCCACAGCGGCTCGAAGCAGCCCTTCCGCCATCTGGCTGCGGGCGGAATTGCCGGTGCACAAGACCAGAATCTTCTCCATCACGGTTTCCTCGCTTTCACGTATGCGCTCATGAACTTCCCGTTTGCCACGGCTGCGGCCGCCTCCACGTCAATGCCCGCATCGGCCAGAAACTGCCGGGCGTCCTCGATGTTGTAGATGCGGTACGGTTCGATGGAGATGTCGGCGAAACCTGCCGCAGCGAGCTTGCGCTGGTACTCGGTTTCTTCCATCGCTCCGGCAATGCATCCGGCCCAGAGCTCGATGCTGCGGCGGATCTCCTGCGGCACTTCGCCGCGGACGACCACATCGGCGACGGCGAAACGGCCGCCGGGCTTGAGCACGCGAAAGACCTCGCGCAGCACGCGGTCTTTGTCGGAGGAAAGGTTGATCACGCAGTTCGAGATCACGACATCGACACTTGCGTCCGGCAGCGGAATGTTCTCGATTTCGCCTTTGAGAAATTCGGCGTTTTCGACCCCTGCCTTGCGCTGGTTCTCGCGCGCCAAAGCGAGCATCTCGTCGGTCATGTCCAGCCCGTAGGCCTTGCCCGTGGGACCGACACGGCGCGCGGAGAGCAGCACGTCGATGCCGCCGCCGCTGCCCAGGTCCAGCACCGTTTCGCCGGGCTTCAGTTCAGCCATCATGGTGGGATTGCCGCAGCCGAGTGATGCCGCCACGGCAGTCTCGGGCAGCGCCGCCGTCTCGCCGTCGCCGTACAGGGCGCTGGTGATGGGATCGGTTCCTCCCGCGCCGCAACTCGTGTCCGGCCCGCAGCAGGAGCCCGTCGCTCCTCCCAGGACCTGCAAAGCCGCCTTCGCGTACCGCTCGCGCACCGCTTCCTGAAGCGGCTGGTTCTCGCTCATGGATTCACCTCTTTTGTTTTGTGCCGGAACACTGCACCACCAACGCCCGCCCTTTCAAACGCACCCGGGAGCAACACTCGGCGTACAGGAAAGAAAGCAGATCCTCCAGCGCTTCATTGTTGGCGGAGTACCACAGATACGTCCCTTCACGCCTGACATGCACCACCCCCGCCTGGCGCAGCCTGTCGAGGTGGTGCGACAGCGTGGAAGCGGGCACGGCGAGTTCCGCCTGAATCTCTCCGGCAGGCATCCCTTCCGGGCCGGCCGCCAGCAGCAACCTGACAATCCGGAGCCGCTGGGGCGCCCCCATGGCCCCCATCACTCCGGACAGACGGTCGAGATCGACGGCGACCGTCCTGGCTTGTTTCATGATTCGAGTATAGTCGAAATACTCGCCCGCCGCAATCCCTGGATTCCTATTTTTTGTACAGAGCCGAGGCGCTCCAGGCGTGCCCTTCCAGCGGCGTCAGCCACGCCAGAATCGCATACTCGCCCTGCGGCCATTCAGACACCGGGACTTCGGCCACCCAGGTCTGTTCGCCGCGGATCTCCTCGCGCCCCATCACGGTCAGGAACGCCCGCCCGCGGGACCACCGGTAGAACTCCTTCCCATTGGAGTCGTAGGCGGCCACGTCGAAGCGCTGGCTGCTGGAGAAGTTCAGAACGAGAGGCCGGGGGAGCGTGTGGCGCAGTGTGATCTTGACGAGCAGCGTTTCTCCGGACGGAACCAGTGAAAGCGCGAACCCTGTCTGCGGCGCGCGCACGTAGGTGACGCCGCCGAGCCGGGCGTAGATCAGGTCGTATTCACGCGGTCCGGCGATCGTGATGCGCACACGCCGCAGCATGCCGACCCAGGGCAGCCAGTCTTCGCTGGCGAGCCCCGCATCCATGCACGGCCCCGGGCTGTATGCGACGCGGAGGACGTTTTCGAAATCGCCCACCGGGCCGGAGTAGTTTGCGTTGCGGGACTCAACTGTGGCCCGGCGGCTGCACGGATCCATCCCGGTGTCGTAGGAAGAGCCCTCTGGAGCAGTTGGGTCGAGGAGCACCAGCTCTTGTTCGGCGCGCTCGTCCCATGCGAGAAGCCGGCCCCCGGCATCGTTGCGGATCCACGCCTCGCCGTTTCCGGTCAGGCCCCGGACGGCGAAGTAGCGGTTGCCGGCGAACTCCCTGGACTCTTTGACTTCGACCACACGGAGGCCGCCTGCGCCATGGTAGAGCCACAGGTTGCCTTCATCGAGGGGCAGATACAGCGTCTGCGCCGACAGCGCAGCGGCGAGGAGGCTAAGAGTAGAAATTCTTGTTCCAGACATGGCGCCGCAGGACCTCCAGCACAGAGGCGGGCAACGGCCCTGCGTCTGAGACGGCGGCATTGCTTTCCACGTTTCGCACTCGCCGCATTCCGGGAATGACCGTGGAGACGGCGGGGTGGGACAGGCAGAAGCGCAGGGCGGTCTCGGCCAGCGGGCGGTCGAGCCCGGCCGCCTCCAGGTCGGCGATCAACGCCTGCACGCGCTCGAAGACCTGCCGCTTGCGGTCGCCGCGGAAGTAGAACGCGCGGAACTCGCCGGGATCGAACTCGGTTTCCGGCGTGATGGCCCCGGTGAGCGCGCCTTCATCGAGAGGGCAGCGCGCCAGCACGCCGACGTTGCGCTCCTGACACAGCGGGAACAGGCGCTGCTCGGGAGTCTGATCAAAGATGTTGTAGATGACCTGAACCGTGTCGATCAGTCCGGTGCGGATTGCATCGAGAGCCGAGTCCGGCTGATGGTCGTTGATCGAAATGCCCCAGAAGCGCACTTTGCCGGCTTTCTTCGTGTCTTCGATGGCGCGCCGCCAGTCTTCGCGGTCCAGCCACTCCGGATTCCACACATGGAACTGCTGCAAATCGAGCGTCTCCACGCCAAGGTTGCCGAGCGAAGTCTCGGTGCAGCGGATCACATAATCGTACGGGAAAACCTCTTTGATGCCGATGCCCGGCTGAGCGGGCCAAATGCGGTTCTTCGGCGGCACCTTGGTGGCGACATAGGCCTGCGCGCCGGTTTCGCGCAACGTTTCGCCGATGATGCGCTCGCTGTGGCCTTCGTTGTATGCGAGAGCCGTATCGATGAAGTTGACGCCGAGTTCGAGAGCGCGGCGCAGGGCGGCGCGGGCTTCGTCCTCGGAGTGGCCGCGCCACTGGTTGCCGCCGATGCCCCAGGCGCCGAAGCCGACTTCGGAAATCGGAAAACCGGTTCTGCCCAGCGTGCGTCTGTGAATCACGAATCCATAATAGTAGAGGGCCGCCATGCGCATGCTGGCCACATTCCTGCTGTTCGGCGCCTGCCTGTGGGCGCAACAGTTCCGCCTGTATCTGAAAGAGGGCGGGTGGCACATGGTGCGCGAATACCAAGTGGTGGAAGACCGCGTGCGCTATTACTCCACGGAGCGGAGCGATTGGGAGGAGATCCCGCTGGATCTGGTGGACCTGAAACGCACGGAGGCGGAGCGGAAGGCGCGGATCGAAGAAGAGAAGAAACAGGCAGAGATCGCCGACGCCGAGGAGGCGTTCGAGCGTGAAATCGCGCGGCAGATCGCGCGCATCCCCGTCGATCCGGGGCTTTACTACTTCGAGGGCGGCGAGGTGAAAGAGATCAAGCGCGCCGGGCTCAAATCGGTGGCCAGCCGGAAACGGACAGCGCTGAAGATCCTGGTGCCCGTTCCGATCGTGCCCGGCAAGGCGTTTCTGGAACTGCCCGGGAAAAACGCGGCGGCGGCCCTCTCCGGCGACCGTCCGGAACTCTACTTCCGCATCGACTGGACGCAGACGTTCGTGCTGGCGCGCGTCAAGCCCAAGCAGAAGGGCGAAGGCCGCGTCGTGGGCATCCTGCAAACGGAGCCGGTGACGAAGATGTCCTACTTCGAGTTCGACACCGTGGACATCTTCCGGCAGCAACTGAAGAGCGACCTGTTCAAGATCTGGCCCACGAAGCCGCTCGAGCCGGGCGAGTACGCGCTGGTGCAGTACTCGGAGGGCGAAGCCGTGGATGCGGGCGAAATTCTGGTCTGGGATTTCCGCGTCGTGCCGGCGGCTAGCGGCCGGTGATTTCGTGGAAGAAGAGCAACGATTCGCGCGCGGCGCGTTCCCATCGGAACATGCGTTCGGCGCGCGCCCGGCCTGCGGCGCCGAGGCGCGCCCGCTCTTCGGGATCCTCCAGCAGCCGCAGGATGGCGTGGCGGATTTCTTCCACGGATTCCGGATTCACGAAGAGCGCGGCGTCGCCGGCAATCTCGGGCAGAGAGCTGACGTTTGAAGTCACGCACGCCGTGCCGCATGCCATCGCCTGCGCGACGGGCAGCCCGAAGCCCTCATAGAGTGAGGGATACACGAGCACCGTGGCGCCGCGGATCAGTTCCGGCAGCAGCGCTTCCGGATAGTAGCCGAGCCAGTGAACCCCGGCGCGTGCGGCGCGGAGCCGCGCCACCGTAGCTTCACAATGCCAGCCCGCGCCGCCTGCCAGCAGCAGGTCATATCCGGCGCGCACGGCTGCGGGCAGCGACTCCCACGCGTCGAGCAGGCGGTCCACGTTCTTGCGAGGCTCGATGGTGCCGACAAACAGCGCATACGGCTTGCGGCGCTGCGGAGGCGGAGGCGCTTCGAAGTAGGCATCGGCCACGCCGTTGTGGATGGTGCGGATCTTCTCCGGCGGCAACTTCAGGATGTCGATGGCGTCCTGCCGCGTCGCCTCGCTGACGGCGACCACGCCGGCGGCGCGGCTGACCACGCGTTCGGCAAATTCGCGGTCGGCGCGCACGTTGGCCTCCGAGTGCAGTTGGGGCATCTTCCAGCAGGTGAGGTCGTGCAGCGTCGCCGTAAAGGGTATGCGGCGGGGAGGCGTGCGCACCTGATTGGTGCAGTGGAACACGTCCGCGCCGCGGGCGCACCAGTCCGGGAAGGGAACGCCGGCGCGCTGGTTGGCCACCGCCATGAACAGGCCCGCCCATGTGGCGAGGCGTCCGGAAACGCTCGAATCGTGGACCAGCCGCCCGAGTCTCGTGAGCGGCGGGTACAGCCGGATCTCGTCATTACCGGACGCTTCCCGCAACGCGCGAATCCAGTGATACAGCGCCGTCTTCACGCCGGCGCTGCGCAACAGCAGGGGCGTCGCATCGATGACGATTCTCACTGGAGGCTCATTCCATTCTGCGGTTGGCGAGCAGCCACTTGCCACCGGCTTCCAGCACGCGGTGGACGCGGTCTTTGCCAAGCAGCGATTCAACGGTCTCGAGCTTCGGCCCTTCTACAATGAGCCATGCCAGTTCCGGCTTTCCCCATTCCGCCCGAAGCTCGTCGTCCTCCAGAAAGACGTCCGGCGCGCCGGGCGCGTAGGAGCCGTACTCGAGATTGTGATAGCGCCCGCGCCAGAGCAGCGCGCGGTCCAGTTCCGCGTAAAAGAACACGGAGCTGAACACGTAGTATTGATCGCCGAAAATGACCGTGCCGCGCGGGCTGCGGCGGAGCTTTTCCGCGATCGGATAACTGCTCAGATAAGGGTCAAAGACCTGCATGGCGAGCCGCGCGGCGTTCAGAAACAGCACCATCATCAGCGCCGCTCCCAACAGCGTGGCTGTAGGGCGGAACCGCCAGCATGCAGCCGCGCCAACCGCAAAGGCCAGAGCCGCCAGCGCCAGCGGCAGCTTCAGGTAGGCGAATGAGGCGAGCGTCAGGTCGCCCATGTGGCCTAACGAGAGCGTGTAAAGCTCGGGATTCTGCGTGAGGGACCGCGAGATGTCGCCAGGCGCGGGCATGCCCCAGACCGCCGCCAGTATCGCCGCGGCGGCGATGCAAGCGGCGGCTGCCGCCACGCTGACGATGCGCGAGAGCTGCGTCACCCAGCCCTGGGCTTCCGCCATCACGAGGCCCAGGGCGAGCGCGAAAGCCGGGTAAGCGGGCATCGAGTAATACTCCTGCGTCGTCGAGAACGTGAAAAACACCATCACGAAGCCAGCCCAGCAGGCGAGCATGCGCAGCATCCGGCCGCGGCGCGCATCGCCCTGGATCCGCAACCGCGCCACGCCCGGCAGCCATGCCGACCAGGGGAACAGCCAGATCAGGTGGAACAGCCAGAACAGGTGGCGCGGCACGGTGTTGTAATCGCGCGGCCAGCGGCGGTTGAGGAAGCGCAGGATATGCTCGTTGAAGAAATAGAACCAGAAAAAGCCGCGGTACTGGCCCGGGCCAGAGGTCATCGAGAAGTCGAAATAAGGCGGATTGCTCAGCGTGGCCAGCACGTGCCACGGCCCCGCCACCAGCAGGATGAGCAGTGTTCCGGAGATGGGCCGCAGCCGCTTCCAGGTGTTGAGATCCAACAGCCGCCGCGTCCAGAGGAGCCAGAGAAAACCCGCCGCGCACGGGAACACCAGCGCGATGAGGCCCTTGAGCAGCAATCCCGCGCCCATTGAGAGCGCCATCACGGCCGCCCACAGGCGCGGGCGCGGCTCCTCATCGTCAAGCGCGCGCATCATGCCGAAGACCGCCAGCGCAATCGTGAAGGTCAGCGTGACATCGGGAATCAGAATGCGCGTGAAGAGAAATGTGCCGATGGAAGTGCCGATGACGAGCGCCGCCAGGAAGCCCGCGGCCTCGCTGAACGCCCAGCAGCCCATCCAGTACACCAGCGCCGCCAGCGCCAGCACGGAGAGCACGATGGGCAGCCGCGCGGCCCAGTCGTGCACGCCGAACACGGCGTAGGAGCAGGCGATCATCCAGTATTTGAGCGGCGCTTTCTCGAGATAAGGGACGCCGTCGAGGCGCGCCGTCACCCAGTCGCCCGATTCCAGCATGTTGCGCGCGATCTGCGCCTGCACGGCGTCGACATCGTCCATCAGGTGCGGCGGCGCGAACATCGCCGGCACATAGATCAGCGCCGTGAAGGCCAGCGCCAGCGCGAGCCGCTTCATGCGTGGACGTTCCATCGCCTCATCCAGAGAAAGAGCGTCAACAGGCCCCAGAGCTGATAGCCATGATTGGCCCGGCGGCGGAAGTGATCCGTCTTGATTTTCTCCACAATCTCCGCGCGGAATAATCCGGTGGCGCGCACGTTGTCCGCCGATAAAACCTCCTCCGCCATTGGCCGCAGAGGGCCGCGGAACCAGCGGTGCGCGGGGATGTCGAAGCCTTCTTTGGGCCGTGTGAGAACCGCCGGCGGCAGCTTGCCGCGCATGAGCTCCCGGAGCAGGAACTTGAGCACCGGACCGCGCACCTTGAAACTCTCCGGCAGCCGCGCGGCGAACTCGACGATGCGGTGGTCGAGAAACGGCGGCCTGACTTCGAGCGAATGCGCCATCGACATCCGGTCGCATTTGTAGAGGATGTCATCCGGCAGATAGTATTTCTGGTCCGCCCACAAGTACCTGTTGATCTCGCCGCAGCGGAACGCCTCTGTGGGCAGCGTGTGCAGCAGTTCGCCGGGACGCGGATAGCGCGGCGCATCGTACAATGCGCGCTTCGTGTCTTCGTCGAAAGAACCGTTCCAGTAGAAGTGCGCGTCATGCGGATGGAGCAGCGTGCCTTCCAGAAACCGGCGGGCCTTGTAGTCGAAGCCGATCTTTTCATCGGAGACGGGCAGCAGGCGCGTGCAGGCGGCGCAGAGCCGGCGGATCCAGCGCGGCCAGCGGCGCGCGTCGATGGCGAGCGCGTCGGCTCGGTAGGTGAGATACCCGCCGAAGAGTTCGTCGGCGCCTTCGCCCGAAAGGGCCACCTTCACATGGCGGCGCGTCATCTGCGACAGATACCAGACCGGCAGCGCGCCGGCGTCGGCGGAAGGCTCATCGGAATAATAGCTGAGCTGTTCGATCGTCTCCGCCAGATTCTGTTCCGGGTTCAGGTCGAACTCATTGTGATTCGTGCCGTAATGGGCGGCGACGGTGCGGAAGTACTGGCTCTCGTCGTGTGAATGGCCCCGGAAAGAGATCGAAAACGTGTTGAGCTTGGGGGCTTCCTGCGCGGCATAGTGCAGCACGGTGGAAGAGTCCAGCCCGCCGCTGGCCCAGACGCCGACGGGGACGTCGGCGATGAGATGCTCCTTGAGCGACAGCCGCAACAACCGGTCGAGTTCCGCGGTGGCGTCCTCCAGAGTGATTTTCGGATCGGGCTCGAAGCGCAGATGCCAGTACATCTCCCGCCGGATGGCGCCGTTTTCCCACTCGAGCATTTCGCCTGGCAGCAGCTTTTCGACGCCTTCGACCAGCGTGTAAGGCGCAGGGACGTAGTTGAGCGACAGGTAGTAGCCGAGTCCGTTGAGGTCCAGCTTCCTGGTGATCTCAGGGTGGTGGACGATCGTCTTGACCTCGGATCCGAAGTACAGATCCCGTCCGCGGTGGAAGATGTAGAGGGGCTTGATGCCCATGCGGTCCCGCGCCAGAACCAGGCGCCGCCGGCGCTCGTCCCACAGCGCGATGGCGAACATGCCGCGCAGGCGCGGGAAGCACTCGGCATCCCACTCGAGGAACGCGTGCAGGATCACTTCCGTGTCGGAGCGGGTGCGGAAACGGTGGCCGCGCCGCTCCAGTTCGGCGCGCAGTTCGGCGTGATTGTAGATCTCTCCGTTCTGGACCACGGCGGTGCTGCCGTCGTCACTGAACATGGGCTGATCGCCGTGTTCGAGATCGATGATGGAAAGGCGCGTGTTGCCCAGCGAGACGAGGTCGGACTCATGAAATCCGAGCGAATCCGGTCCGCGGTGCCGGATCAGGCCAAGGATGTCACGGATCCGCCCCGGCTCGACAGGATGATCGAGCTTGGTGTAGCCCGCGATGCCGCACACAAGATCTCAGAATAGCAGTGCCAGGGAGAGGGCATGCGGCATCCGGCCCCGGCCGCGCCGGACTCCAGAAAAGCGTTTGGTTTGGGGGATTCTGCGCGTCTGAGGGAAGGTCAGCGGCGGGCGGCCTCCGGGCGGAAATGGGCCGCGGCCGCTCTCTGAAATACCTGTTCCGGTCCGGAGGAGACGGCCGCCGCAAACCACTCCATGGCTCTGGAAAAGACCTGCCGCTGCAGACGGCGGACCAACACCGGCGAACCGTAGTAAGCAGCCGCCCGCATGGCATCCCGGAAGCGCTGGAGGGAGGCCGGCCCCTGCGGCGAATCCGGCAGTTGCCGGGCCGCGCCGCTCTCCTGGGCGAGCAAAAACAGATTGCCTCCGTCCCAGCTCCTGCCGCATTCCAGCTTGTTCCAGCCGGCGGCGGCCACACAGGCGGCGAGGCTTTCCAGGCTGAAATAGTGCAGGTGGGCCCGGTGGAAGCGTCGGTTGCCCCGGGGAAAGGGGCTTTCGACATCGGGCGCCTCCAGCAGGAGCTTGCCGCCCGGGCGCACGAGCCTCCTGAGAATGACCAGGAACTGGACGGGATCGAACACGTGTTCGATCACATGAAATGCCGTCACACAATCAAATTGGCGTTCCGGCACTCGTCCGTCTTCCAGAAAGCCGGTCGTCACCGGCGCCCGCAGCATGCTCCGCGCAAACTCGGCGTATGCAGGATCCGCTTCCACGCCGGTTGCTTCATATCCAAGCATCAGGAGCAGGCTCACGAACTCTCCGCTTCCGGAACCCACGTCCAGGACCTTCGCGGGAGACGGAAGCGCCCGTTTCAGCCAGGGCAGGCGTTCACAGGCTGCGCGGGTGTTTCGAAAAACGTGGCGCAGGGATGGTGTCGAGGCGCCGCGGTACTCGATCCGGTACAAACCGCTATAGAAGTCTCTGTGTTCGCCCAGCTCGGGCGGCGGGCAGACTCGCACCAACCCGCATCGATAACAGAGAACCGTCCGGAGCGGGTTTCCTCTTCGGTCACGCTGGCCCACCACGATGGCCCGGGTCTCTGCGCACAGCAGGCACGGGGAGGGCTGCGTCTCCCAGACCAGAGACGGGCGGCCGTGAACGGGCGGAAAAGACGGCTGCTGCACGGACAGGTACCTTCTCCCATTTACAGCAGGCAGGGTGATTCAGGCAAGCGGCTCGGGCCGCTAAAAAAATCGCCCCGCCCCGGACGGCTCCTGCCGGGGCGGGGCAAACCACAGGGTCGTCTTGCGGTCAGAAGAGGAACTTCGCCGTCAACTGCGTGCGGCGGGGATAGTTGGCCTGCGTCGAGGCGATCGCCTGGCCGAACTGCGCCGAAGTGACGGTGGTGTTGGGCGCCGGGAACAGCGGGTGGTTCATGGCGTTGAGGAACTCCGCCTTGAACTGCACGTTCAGCTTCTCGTTGAACAGCCGGGTGTTCTTGGTGAGCGCGAGATCGAAGTTGCTGATCTCGTGCGCCCGGAGGAAGCTGAAGCGCGGCGGGAACCACCGGACGTTGCGGTCGAGCTGGTAGGCGGCGCGCTTCTCGAAGCCGGCGTCGGTGTTGAACCAGCGCTCGACGGTGCGCTGGTCGCGCGGCAGCTCGATGTCTTTGAGGTTGCCGAGGAAGATGATGTTGCCGAAGTTGATCGGCGCGCCGCTCTGGAACGTGTACACGCCGGAGAGCTGCCAGCCGCCGAGGAAGAGGTTCGCCACAACCGGCAGGGAGGAGCCCCAGCGGCGTCCTCTGCCGAACGGCGTCTCCCAGATGGCATTGACCACCAGGCGGTGCGGGCGGTCGAGGTCGGAGATCACCTCGACAGGGCGCGGATCGTTGGTGTTCAGGGTCTCGGTCGCCTGCATGAACTTCGAGAACGTGTAGCTGGCGCCGACCATGTATCCTTTCGAGAACCGCTTCTCGAGGCTCGCCTGCAGGGCGTGGTACCACGAGTAACCGTCGAACCGCGAAGCGCTCGCCGAATCGAAGTGAGGATACGGCCGCAGAAGCCGTTCCCGGGCCATGTTGGCGCCGGTGAAGGAGCTGGTCGCGCCCTCGGGCATCAGGCCGCGGAACGGGTTGGGCAGGTTCTGCGTGAGGTAGTTGATTGTCGCGTTGTCGCGCAGCAGGCTGTGGCTGAGGTACTCGAGCGGCGTGGCGTTGAAGTTCTGCCCGATCTCCACATGCGTGCCGCGGTTGCCGACATAACTGAGTTCCGCCACATAGCCGGCTCCAACCGTGCGCTGGAAGCCGAACTGCCACCGCTGCATGTAAGGCCGCAGCGGCCTCTCGTTGAAGAACGAGACGGCGTTGCCGACGTAAGTCTGATACCCCTGCCCGGCTCCCACCGGCGTCAGGATGCCTGTGGGGAATGGATTGGACAGAGTGTTGATGAACGTGTAGCCGTCGAGCGTGGGAATGAACGGCGTGTTGCGGCTGAAGCCGGTCTGGATGACGTCCCCGCGGCGCTGCCCGAGGAAGCCGAAGAACATGCCGTAGCCGCCGCGCATGACGGTCTTCGGGTCGATCTGGTAAGCGAAGCCGAAGCGGGGCATCCAGTTGTTTTTGGGCGACTCGTACAGAGTCCGCGGTTCGCCGTTGACGCCCGCGAAAGTGAGACCGCCGCGCGTGACGAACTGCGACGGCGGCACTTCCGGCGTGGGGTTCTTCGCGTACGCTTCGCGCGCGGCGGCCTCAAACGGCTGCGTATAGCTGGTGTCGAACCGGCGCACGCTGCGGTTGAACCGCTCGGTGAGCGGACCGTCGTACTCCCAGCGCAGGCCGAGATTCAGCGTCAGGCGTGAATTGACTTTCCAGTCGTCCTGGATGAACCACCCCCACGCGACCGACTGCTCGGCGTAGCTGTCGCGGACCGCGACATAGCTGGAAGATGTCGGGATGCCGAGCAGAAATGCCGCGACGGACTGGCCCAGCGAATTCGGGGCGTTCGGGGAATTGTCCAACGGCCCGCGCGTGTAAGTGGCGTCAAAAATGAACCGTCCCGTCTGCTCGTTGCCGAAGAAGGTGGACGTTTCGCGGTAGGAGCGGAACTCCATGCCGGTCTTCACCGAGTGGCGGGAGAACATCTTGGTGAGCACGGCGGTGACGTTGTGCGTGTCGTTGGGGCGGTTCTCGCCGCTGAAGCCGGTGCCCTGATAACCGGAGATGTCGAACCGCGGAAAGCGGCGGATGTCCGGCGAAAGCGCGTTGTTGTAAGACGCAGGGAAACCGAGCGACGTCAGGTCGAACCCCTTGCCGAGAGGGTTGCCATCCTGGCGGCGGATGAACCGGTTGTAGCCGTAGCGCGTGTTCAGCACCATGGTGGGGCTCAGCGTCCACACGTCGTCCACGACCGCCGAACGGGAGATAAACCAGAACGCCTGGCCGGTGGCGGCGTTGTTGAAGTAGTCGTTGTACCAACTGTCGCGGTCATACCAGCTCGTGCGGAAGTACATGCGGTTCGAGTCGGTGAGATTGTGGTCGACACGGATGGTATTGGAGAGATAATCAGCGGTTTCCATCAGCTCTGGCCGCAGATAGTTGTTGGTGCCGTCCGGGTTGCCGGCCTGAAGTGGCTTTGGATAATAGGTGTCCAGCACCTTCTTCGAGATTGAATTGAACAGCGACGGCGGGATGATGTTGCCTGGGAACGGATCGGACTGGAAACGCCCGCCGGAGGCAGGACGGCGCGTCCATGGGTTGTAGATCTGGAAGCTGCTGCTGACGTTGAGCAGCGCGGAGAAGTCGCCGTTCTTCATCGCTTCCGTCGGCACCGTGGGCGTGCCGTTGTTGCGCGGGCGCCCTTCTTTGATCCCTTCCATGCCCCACTGGAAGAACGTGCGGTTGCGGCCGTTGTACAGCTTCGGAATGTGAACCGGCCCGCCGAAGGAACTGCCGTAGCGGTGGTAGTAAAAGTCGGCCAGCGGAATGCCGTTGCGGTTGGCGAAGAAATCGTTGGCGAACAGCGACGGCGTCATGTTGGTGTAGTAGCCGGTGCCGTGAAACTCGTTGCTGCCGGACTTGATGCTGATGTTGGTGACGCCGCCTTCGGTCTGGCCGAACTGCGCGTCGAAGGTTGCCGTCTGCACCTTGAATTCCTGCACGATGTCGGCAGGAGGCACATAAGAGGCGATGACTTCGCCCGCGTTGGCCGTGGCGGTGCTCACCGCGCCGTCAATGGTGACATCGCTGCGGTTGGCGCGCGTGCCGTCCATGGCGTAGCCAACGATGTGGGTCGGTTCGAACGGACGGTCCAGCCGCGCGTCGCGCGTGAAGGACACGCCCGCCGCCAGGCCAATGAGGAAGTAGGGATTGCCGTGCGGGATGGGCAGTTCGGTCACCCGTTTCGAGTCCACCACCGTGCCCATCGACGCGTTCTCAGTGGCCAGCAGCGGAGTCTCTCCGGTCACGGTAATGCTCTGTTCTGTGCCGCCGACTTCCAGTTGGATGTTGACGGCGATGCGGTCGTCCACGCGGACCTCCACATCGTCCCGGATCGCCTTCTTGAATCCGGGAATCTCGACAATGATCTGATAACGGCCCGGGATCAGGTACAGAGCGTTGTACGCGCCGGCATCATTGGTCTTCAGGGTCTGCCGGGTTCCCATGGCCTTGTTGATGACTTCCACGCTGGCGTTGGGCACCACCGCCCCGGACGGGTCAGTGACGACGCCCGTGATGGCGCCGCGCGGATCCTGCGCCATGCCCGCCAGGGCGAGCAGGAAGCACAGTGAAATGATCCACACAATGCGAGACTTCATAGCTTTCTTTCACCTCATCTGGTTCGCGCCGCTCCGGCGGGCGCGCTGCCCGTCCTGCGGCGTGATGGACAAACTCCCACTGTTGGTCGTTTCGCCGCCGGGCTGACCCCAGACGACGAGCTTCACCTCGCCGAACAGACCGCTCGGCGCGGGCTCAAGATCGCGCATATCCTGCATCTGGAACCTTTCCCCGAAGGCGGCAGCCAGGACGCGATAGTCCGGTTCGCCGAGCTTCGCCAGCAGGTTCAGGTTCGTGTTGGAAACCTCGATCCGCAGGCGGTTCTCGCCCTCCTTGAGCCACCCGCTGAGATCCAGCCGGTACGGGGGCGCGAACACGCTGCCCGCGCGCTTGCCGTTGACAAACACCACCGCGGCATCGCGCACCGGCGCGTCGATCCACGCCTTCATGCCGGGTTGCCGTTGCGGCTTCGGATCCAGCGGCACGGCAGGGCTGAATTCCAGCCACGCCCGCAGATCAGCGCGGCTCATGCGGATCGTCTTCTCATACGCGGCTACGCCGGAGTAGAAGCGGGTTTCCTCATCCTCTGTCCAGGAGCGGAGCTTCTCGAAACGGACCTTCCGCCCTGACTCCAGAAACGTGACTTCCCAATCCGTGCTCAGGTCCACCTGCCGCAGCGGCTGCTTGCGCGGATCCGCTGGACCCGCGCCAGAGCCCGCCAGAAACACCAGCGAGCCATAGGCGGGGATTTCGACTTCGCCCCGGAACTGCTGTTTCTCTCCGCTCAGCAGGTCCCACGCCATCCCGGGCTGAGCGGGAGCTCGGAAGCGCAGACGCCCGCGCCAGGCGGTGTTGGCGGTGTTCGCCACGAAGAAAGCATCGCCGCCGCTCAACCGGCGCTGCGCATAGGCCAGCGCGCTGGACGCGGGCTCCCAGCTCAGGGCAGGTTCAAAGGACCGCCGCAGCGCATCGGCGAGACGGTGATCTTCTGAGACCACGGTCACGCGCGGTTCGGCCAGAAGCCTCTCCACGGCTGCCCGCACCTGCCGGTCGTTGTCTTGAGAATTCAGAAATCCCGGCGACAGCCGCGGCTGGCGTCCCACCACGAACACGTGGCCTCCGGAACGCGCGAAAGCAGACAGCCGCTCCAGCACGCCGGCAGAGACGCGCTCTGCGTTGACGAGCACGACACCGCGGTAGCGCCCGCCGCTCAGCGCTTCCTCCAGCAGTCCGTCGTCCACGGCATCGAAGTTGTAGCCCGAGTCGAGCATCTGCGGAATCACGTTGTCGCCGATGACGGAGTGCACCGCGCGGTCGATCGACACCTGCCCGGTGGCGGCGGAAAAGCGCGAGCGGATCTCCGCCACGGGCAGGTAGAGCAGCAGGTCCGCCGCCGGTTCGCCCTGGCGCAACAGCCAGCTCACGCGCTGAAGGTAGAGCGCGAGGTCGGGCATTACCGGCCACCAGGGATTGTGATCGTTCAGCGCCGCTGCCGCGTAAAAAGCCCAGCCCGGCTTGCCCGCCTGGGGCGGCGAATAGGGCCACCCATGGCCGATGAGCTGGTTGATGCCCTGAATGAAATGGATGTCTGCTTCCGCCTTCACGTCCAGCGGCGTGGCGGCGAAAGCCGGCGAGTGCAGCCAGGTCCACGTCTCTGAGCCTGTAACCGGGCGCCGTAGAATATGGTTCGCACTCGACGCCCATCTGGAGGCGCTCAGCCGCCGCCACTGCGTCTGCTCGCCGTCGGCCAGGTCCACCAGGCGCTGGCTGGCCAGCGTTGCCGGAGGATTGCCGTACACCTGCGCCCGAAACTTCACCCCATGGCGGCGCGACCATTCGGCCAGCGGCTGGAGGAAGCGTTCCTCCGTCAGTTCGGTGAGTGTCAGGGCCCAGTCATGCCGGACGCGGGCTTTGTCCTCGCTCCAGTCGCCCACTAGCGCCGGCAACAGCGGCATCAGGTCGTAGCCGCGCCGTTTCCGGAACTCGTCCGGCAGGTCTGGAGTCCAGTCCGAGCCGAACACCTCCAGGCTGTCGCAGAACACGGCATAAGGCCGGAGCGGGCCGAAAGCCTGCAACAGCGGGCCGCCTACCGTCTCGAGATACCGGTCCAGCGCCGCCCGGCTGTAGTGATCGAAAACGAAGCCCTCCGCGCCGATGGCGGCGCGCTTCACCATCTGGCCTGTCTGAGTCTCGACGAACCGGAGCCCTTCTTCGGGGAACTCCCGCAGCACCCGTTCGCCCCACCTCAACTGTGGCGGGCGGTTCAAAGGTTCGACACGGAGCCTGTGCGCGGCCAATTCGCGGGGGATTTTCGGCCCGCCGAACGGCCAGCCGCTGCCCAGAGTCAGGTCTACGCGCAGCCCCAGCTTCTGCGCTCTTTCTGCCGTGAATCGCAATGCCTCGGAGAACTCCGGTGACAGGAAACGCAGATTCCGGATTCCGTTGGCGGGGTCATCCAGCGACAGCGGATAGACAGGCTGAATCTCCACGCCCCCGATCCCTGCCGCCTTCATCGCCTGAAGCTCGCGGTTCAGCTCCTGATGCGTGACGGCTGGTCCGAACCACCACCAGCGCATCATGATCCGAGCATCGGCAGGGGGCGAAGACAGCGTCTTCGCCACTTCTTCGACAGACGTGCCCCCTGCCGTGATCAACGGAATCAGACCGAGAACCAAGCCTCTCCAGGCGGTGCGCATCGTTGGCTCCAACGGGTGGTGAGAGAACCAGCACCCACCGACAGACATATCAGTATCTGGCTGCACGCTTTACAGGCGCGCTACACTAGGACTAACCCAACATCGGCCGAATTGCCATTTCGTGCAATGATTGGGCAGTGAGAAGTTTCTAAGAAATTCCTAAAATCCGCGGTGTAACGTCTTGGAAACCCATCCGCTGTACAGGTTCGGGCCATTCCGGCTGGATGCCGCCGCCAGGGTCCTGTTCCGGGACGGGCAACCGCTGCACCTGACCCGGAAGGCCGTGGAAACACTTATCGTCCTTGCCTCGCGGTCTCCCGAAGTAGCCACGAAAGAAGAAATCATGGCGGCGGTGTGGCCGGACCGGGTGGTGGACGAGGCAAATCTGGCCCAGAACATTGCGGTGATCCGGAAAACGCTTGGCGCCTCTCCCGGCGACCCCTCTTACATTGAAACCTTTCCCGGGCGCGGCTACCGCCTTTTGGGACCGGTGGCAGTGGAGCGTCCGGAGAGGACGGCCGCTGCGATGCCTGCTGCCGCCGAGCCGGTGTCTGAAACAGCGGAACCCCGGGCTCCGGCGCCGCGAAACCTTTGGCCCGCCATCACCGGCGTTTTGTTGCTGATGGGCGCGGTTCTGCTGCTTCTTGCCGTGGTTCGGCGCCAGGGGCCGGAACCCGCGCCGGCAGTGACGCCGGTGACCCGGCTGTCGGGCAGAGAGTTCCAGCCGGCGATTTCGCCCGATGGCTCCGCCGTGGCCTTTGTCTGGCAGGAGAGCGAGCACGCGCTGCCGGGCATCTGGGTGCAGCGGTTCGGAGAGAGCACGCCGAGGCAGCTCTCCACGCCCGGCTACTCCTGGTCGAGCCCCGCCTGGTCGCCCGACGGGCGGCAGATCGCCTGTTTGCGCTTCGGCGCCTCGTCAGGCGACCTTGTGATTCTTCCGGCAGACGGCGGCAAACCGCACGCCGTGGCGCCTGTCCTGCCAACCCGTTTCGGACTCGCCTATTGCCACCTGGACTGGTCGCCCGACGGCACGACACTGGCAGTGGATGACACGCCTTCGCTCAGCCAGCCGCTCTCCATTTTCTTGGTGCGCCTCGACACCGGCGAGAAGCGGAGGCTGACGCAACCGGAAGAGATGATCATCGGGGACGTGGCGCCGCGGTTCTCGCCGGACGGCAGAACCGTTGCGTTCATCCGGGCTTTCCACCGCAGCTATCAGGAGGTTTTCACCGTGCCCGTGTCCGGCGGCGCGCCCCGGCAGTGGACGTCGGACTCGCGCATGGTCACCGGCGTGGACTGGTCCGTGGAAGGGTTGCTGGCCGCCTCCTCCCGCGGCGGCTCGTATCGCATCTGGCGGTTGGCGCAAGGCAAGGAACCCTCGCCGACGGGCATCTACGGCGAGTTCCCCATCCAGTTCTCCTACTCGCGCCGCGAGGCGCGGCTCGTCTACTCGCTGATCCAGAACGACCCGAATATCTGGCGGCTGAATTTCGGTTCCCCTCTGACATGGAAGCGCATCGCCGCCTCTTCCGGGCAGGACGCCTCTCCGCAGTACTCACCAGACGGCAAGCGGATTGCGTTTCGCTCAGACCGGACCGGTGAAGAACAGATCTGGGTGTGCGATTCCGAGGGCGGCAATCCCGTGCAAGTCACATCGGGCCAGGGCCGCCCGTCGGTGCCCCGATGGTCGCCGGACGGGCGCCGGCTCGTGTTCAATGACGCCGCTTCAACGGATATCTTCATTGCCGAAGAGAGCGGCGGACGCTGGACCGTGCGGCCCTTCGGCGCGCGCGGCGTGCATCCGGTGTTTTCCCCCGATGGCCGGTTCATCTATGCCGCCGCGGCTGGATCGATCCTGCGCTACCCCGCCACCGGCGGCCCGGCGGAGGTGGTGACGCCGATGCGGGGACTGTCTCTGGATGTTTCACCGGACGGGCGGCACATCTACTTTGTGCGCGAGCCCGCCGACACCACGCTGTCGAGGGCCGACGCGAGCACGGGCGAGGTGGAACGCGTGCTTTCAGGACTCGTGCCCTACTGCACGTCCTGCTGGGCGCTGGACGAACACGGCATCTACTACCTGGGCGTCCGCCCCAAAGCGCCGGTGCAGCAGTCGCTGTTCTATCTGGATTTCAGGAGCCGTTCCGCTCGCCTGGTGGCCGATTACCCCGAGCCGATCCTGCCCATCGGCATCGGCCCGTTTTCGCTGGCGCCGGACCGGCGCTCCATGCTGGTGGTGCGCCTGGATCCTGCCAACGCCGACGTGATGCGCGCCGACGGCTTCCGCTGATCCGGCATCACGCGTAGCAGCGGATTTCGAAGACCCGGGCCAGATCGCTGCCGTTGGTGGCGGTGATGCGGAGGCGCAGCCGGTCCGTTTCCACCGGTTCGAAGCGGTGGCGCCGCAGGCGCTGATAGTTGCCGCTGACACGCGCGAGTTCCTTCTCGCCCGCGAGAAGAACGTAATCGCGCACGGTCTCCGGCTGCGCCGCGCGGATGATGCCTTTGTGGATCGACTCGCTGGAAGAAAGCGTCAGCTCGCGCTGAAAGCCGGTGTCGAATGTGATCTGGACTTCGCTGAGCTTCACGGGCTTCTGCCAGCGAAGCTCGATCCACGCCCCGCCCTGCTGCATGCGGCCCTGCCATTGATGGATTTCTCTGCCCGGGATGTCGCGCACCCAGCCGTCGATGACATGGGATGCGGGCGCATGCGGCTCTTGCGATGAGGCGTCGACTTGCGCGCGGCGCGCCAGATCCAGTTCATCCTCATTGCGGACGCCGCGCAGGGTCTGGTCGTCGCGCAGCAGAATCTGCTGGAGCCGCTTCACGCGGCCGCTGTCGCGCGCCAGCTCGCGCGGCGCGAGCCTTTCCCGGAGACACAGCGCCGCCGCGGTTCCCACAGCCTGGCCGATGCAGGCACAGGTGGCCATCACGCGTGTGGAAGTGAACGCGGCGTGCGTGGCGCTGATGTTGCGGCCGGCCATCATCAGGTTCGCCACGTTTCTGCTGTAAAGGGATCGCAGCGGGATGTTGTACACCTCGGGAGGGCGCAGCACGGTGTTCGGCGGCAGGTCGGGCCGGTCGAACCCGCCGGGCGGATGATCGTCCATGGGCCAGCCGCCGATGGCCACGGCATCGTCGAACGTGCCGCGCATCAGGTCATGCTGTGTGAGGATGTGATCGCCCAGAACGCGCCGGCTGCCCCGCTTGCCCGTCATCATCCCGATCCAGTCCAGCGCCCAGTTGGCCGAGGAGGGGTGGTCGCCGCTGTTCTTGATGTAGTCCCAGACGCCCAAAGCGATGGCCAGCAGTTCGAACCGGATGCGCTCGTTGTCGCGGATCGTGTCCAGGTGCCCGCCCCACTCCACCCACCAGTAGCCGTACTCCCAGCTTGTGATCTTGCGGAAACGCAGGTGTTCTCGCGTCACCTTGCGCGCCCACGCGGGCGGCGTGAACGGCATGGGCCGGCCATAATCGCGGGAAGTGAAAAGGATGCTCGATCCCAGCGTCTCCGTGTCAGCCGTCTCCGGGGCAAGGCTCTCGCCGAACTCCGAGCGCGCCTCCCTGCCGGTGCGCAACTCCGCGCCGGCTTCCAGCGCCAGCCGCGAGTCGCCGGTGGCATCGACGAAGAGCGGCGCGCGGATCCGGTAGAGGTGCTCCGTCTTGTCGCAGCGTGCGTGGACGCTCCGGATGCGCCCGTCCAGGACTTCCGCCCGGAACAGCGTGGTCTCCAGCAGCAGGGTGATGTTGGGTTCGCTGACCACCTTGTCGTACAGCAGCAGGTCCCACATCTCCCACGAGCGTTGCGGATTGCGCACGGCGTCCTCGAGCCGCAGCTCCTCGATCAGTCCGCCTTCCCGCCACCCGGGGCGCCCCTTGTGGCAGTTGGCGCCCACGACGTGCATCTTCACTTCGCTCGAAGAGTTGCCGCCGAGCCGCGAGCGGTCCTGCAACAACACGACGCGCGCCCCGTGCCGCGCCGCTGCGATCGCCGCGCAGACGCCCGCCAGCCCGCCGCCCGCCACCAGAACGTCCGTGTCGAGATCGACGAGCGTCATGTTGGGTTCATGGATCTCCGCAGCAGGCGTGCGCTGCGGCGGAGCCAGGACCTGAAAGCGATCCGGGGCAGGAGCAGAAGGACTGGACTGCTGTCCCGCAAAGACGTAGACCGAATACCCCGTGAAAGGGAAACTGGCCAGCAGATCGCGGCGTTTCATGGCAGCTCCTTACAGGTAGAAAAACTCGGCCGATGCGGTGCAAGTCGTCTCCGGCGTGATCCGGACCCAATGCGCCGAGAAGCCCTCCGGGAAAATATGCCGGGCATAATTCGATGCGCCGCCGGTCGCTATTTTCTCGTAAAACACCCATTCGCCGTTTCCGAGAAAATCCACTTCGATGACAAAAGCGGCGCTCTTGTCCGACTTCAGATGCACCATCTTCTTATCAAAGCCTGTCATCAGAAATGGCTCGGAAGCTTCGCCGGCTTTCACGGCTTTGCGGCGCCACGGGCCTCCCCAGCCCGCGGGCCGCCCCCACGACCAGAGGTCGTCCGTCTTGCAAAACCAGATGCCCGACTGCGGCTGCCCAACGTAAAGGTTGGCGCCCTGGTTCGGCGTGGTCTCATTGCCGCCCAAGGCCAGGAGTCCACGGAACGAGCAGTAGTCCGGAATCATCCGCAAGTGGCGGCAGACGGGCACAACGCCCCAAACGGAGTCCTCCCACGCCACCGGCTGGAGTTCATAGAACATGCCGTGAATGTCCATGAGGAAGTGTTCGGTCTCGACCTCACGGATGCGCATCCATTCCGTCTGCCACGCATGGCTGTGCACCTGGGTGGGTCTTGGCAGGCGGTAACGCTGCCATTTTCCTTTCACCAGCGCCCAGAAAAGCACTGAAGATTCGTCCCAGCCGGTGCAGAAAATAACGTTGCCCAAGTTCTCACGCCCGGCGCACTCCATGTGGGGTTTGCCGCTCAGCCGGTTCCAGCGTTTGCCATCCCACTCATGCAGTCCGGCGGCGTCATCGCCGTAGTCATAAAAACCGTTGGCGGCGACAACGACGCGCTCCTGGCCGGTGTAGCCGCCTTTGAAGTGCGGCCGCGGGTTCAGCCTGAGTTCTTTGACAAGATCGAACAGAAGTCTGCGCTTCAGGCTGTTCACGTCGACCTCGTACAGCAGCCCCTCCATCGTGAGTTGGTAAACGAGATTGGCCGGGTCTGACAGGTGGCGCATCGTGGCGGTAATCCGCTCATTCCGGAACTCCTCCAGAAACCGCCAGTTCCCCTTCATGTCGATGGCGTAGGGCCCGAGGAAGGCCTGGTGCGACTCCTGATGGATCATCCTGTTGGCGTGAGTGCCGTCATGGATATGCACGAGCGTTGGCTCCAGGCGGTCGCTGATGCGATAGAGCCCAAGTCCAGTTCCGGTGCGGGGTGTGTGCGAGTTGTAGGTGACGGCCCACAACGCATCGGCCCATGGCATCAGTGCGCCAACGCCGCACTCAGAGCGCAGCGGGCCGCTATCCGCCTTCACTCCGATGTTCGGGATGCCCGGGAGATGACTCTGTGCTGACGCCGCGCCCCCTGCCAGCACTGCAAAGGCTGTTCTGCGCGAAATCATGATCTGAACCTTTCTGGCCCCGAAGGCCGGTTGAAGACGACAGGCCGCAGTCGAGCCCGGCGGCACGGGGCCATATCCATCATGCCGACGGCTCCGTCGCGCCCGCGGGTCCGGAATAAGCCGCCAGGGCAGCCTCCCAGAACACCGGCATCTGAGCGCGCGCCAAGCCGCCGGGCTGAGCGGGCAGGATCGATGTTGCGGCCTGGGAGATTCGGTCCTGCAATGATTTCTGCAGCTGCCTGTGTTCCACCAGCACGGCGGCACCTAGAACAGCAGCTTCAGGCCGAACTGCACGATCCTGGCATCTCTTGCCGAAACGATCGTGCCGAAAGCTGCGCTCTGGTTGCGGCCGTCCGGCCCGGCCGAGAATCCCCCATTGGGCAAGCCGAGGTTTACGTGATTCAACCAGTTGAACGCCTCCGCGCGGAATTGCAGCCGGACCTGTTCCGTCAACCGCGTGTCTTTGATGGCGGAGAGATCCATGTTGAAGATGCCCGGCGCCCGCACGTCCGGCAGAGTTCGCCCAATGGTGCCGAGCGTGAAATTGGGCGGGTTCACGAATTGTGCCGTGTCGAACCACCGGGCGGCGCTCCTTTGCCCCAGCTTCGCGCTCTGCCCCGTCGAATTGGGGCGGGAAGCACGGAAATTGTTGGCTCCGCTGATCACGACCGGGACGCCGTTCTGCGTGGTGGTAATCGAATTCAACTGCCAGCCGCCGGCAAACGCGTTTGCCAGCCTGTTCATGCCGGCGCCGAATCTGCGCCCCCTGCCGAAAGGAAGCTCATAGACCAGACTGACCACGCCGCGCTGCGCAATGTCGGTCGGGTCGATCGCGCGCTCCAGCCTGCGTGACGCCAACCCATCCTGATAGCCCACAATGCCTGCCTGCTCCAGCCCAGGGCCGAAGCTGATCGGCGTCACGACGGAATCGCTGATGAGCTTCCCTTTCGTGTATGAAAACAGGAGGACAAACCCGTACTGGAAACGCCGTTCAGCCGTAAACAGGAGGGCGTGATAAATCGAGTTGCCCATGTGCGGGTTGCGGACCGTGACGCCGCTGTAATAAGGGAACTCCGCCAGAGACTGCTGCAAGGTGATCGTGCCGCCCCCAAGGGCCCCGGGCACCAGCCCCGCGTATGGGTTAGGAACTCGCTCCTGCGAAAGCCGCAGACCATACTCCCAGTTCTGCGGCTGGACGCCATTCAGATTGTACCCGCCGGCGATCAGATGCGTTCCGTGATTGGCCGAGTAGCTGACATCGAACAGCCATCCCTTTGCCTGCTGCTGTAAAGAGGCGGACCACTGCTGCGACATCGGGACTCGCGGATTGCCCTGGTCGTATGTCACGCTCTGGCCAAGAAAACCGCCGGGGCCGAGCCGGGGGCCCAGCGGCTGGGTCGGCGGAAACGGCAGGCCTTCTTTAAAGAGAAACGCCGGAAGGTTGGTGTCGCCGCCGGGCGGGATGTACTGCGTCTGGGTCACCGCAAAACCTGACGTCGCCCCGAAGTTGTCGCGATAGAACGTGCTCGGGAAATAAATCGAATATCCGGCGCGGATGACTGTGTTCCCTTTCCCATTGATATCATAGGCCAGTCCGACACGCGGACCGAAGTTGTTCCATACGGGCTCGAACGGCGTCGGCCCGAAATCCAGGCCCGCATAAACTGTCCGGCCGCGGAGATTCAGGTTAGGAATCATGCCCTGCGGGTCAAAGTTGGAAGTTCCATTGTTCCTCTCCCGCGGCCACTGCTGGTAATCCCACCGTAGCCCGAGATTCAGCGTAAGCCGCCTGGACGCCCGCCAGTCGTCCTGGATGAACACGCTCGAAGAGAACGCCTTCTGCGATTCGCCAAGATACGCAAAACCGGTGGCGCTGGAGACAGTTCCGAGCAGAAATGTTGCGAAGGCAGCGCCCGTGCCGGCGGGCGAGGCGGGATTCTGCGTTAAGGCCGGACCGAAAGTAAAGGAATGCGAAGGGGTCTCGCGCTGGTAATTATTGGCCTGGTTCAGCCGATGGTCGTATCCCAGCTTCAGCGTGTGCGAGCCTTTGATCCAGGTAATCATGTCAAAGAACTGCCAGTTCGTGCTGCCACGCAACCCAACGGTGAAGGCGCCAAAGTTGGCATATCCAAAATTATTCAGGAAAGGGAGAGTATCGGACGGAATAGACGGATGCAGCCCGAGCGTCCTGGGCAAATTTTTCCCATAGCTCGCCGCCTGAAACGGGAACCTGGAACGGGCCACGCTGATACGGAATTCGTTCAGGATATTCGGAGAGAAAGAATGGGTGTCATTAAGAACGAAATTTTTGTTGCGCAGGTCATCCAGGCGCGCGCGCACATCGGGATCCGGCCATGGGGACTGGAGGTTGCCGGCGTTGGTGAAGTGGCGATAGTACGTGTAGCGCCCATACATGGTATTCCTGTCGCTGAAACGGTGATCGATTCTGGCGGTGTGCTGCTGCATCTCCCGGGCTTCCGAAATACTGGAGATGAAATTGTTTTGCTGAGTGTACGGGTTGACGGGGGCGCGATTGGGCGGCGGCATGTAGCGGAGGAACGCCATCGTGGTTGGATCGAGCCGGGAGGGCGGGATCACATTCCCGGGGAACTGTGTGCGGAAGACCCTCGAGCCCTCACGGGTGAGGGTATTGGGGTCGTAGATCGGGATCAACTGGCCGCTGGCGTTGAAAAAGTTCGAAAAGTCCCCGCGCCGCCAGGTATCGATCGGAGTGGAGCCGATGG
Organism: uncultured Bryobacteraceae bacterium; assembly: GCA_937920635.1. Taxonomy (GTDB): domain Bacteria; phylum Acidobacteriota; class Terriglobia; order Bryobacterales; family Bryobacteraceae; genus JANWVO01. The sequence goes on along the minus strand of CAKZUE010000033.1, from coordinate 65,045 downwards.
GATTCAGGCCGCGCCTGTAGTACCACGCCTCGAAATTGTAAAAGAAGAAGGTTCTGTTTTTGCCCTCGTACAGTTTCGGAAGGGTTGCGGGACCGCCGAGCGCGCCGCCGAATTGGTTATAACGGAACGGAGCGCGGACGGCGGCGAAGGCATTCCGCGCGTCGAGCTTGTCGTTGCGGAGGAAGTGGTAGAGCGTTCCGTGGAACTCGTTCGTGCCGCTCTTGGTGACGAGGTTGATGACCCCTCCCGCAGTGAAGCCAAACTCGGCTGACATCGTCGCCGACTGCACCTTGAACTCCTGGACGGCATCCACCGTCGGGTTGACGTTGATGTCGGCGAGAAAGCCCTGGTTGTTGTTGCCTCCATCCATAACGATGGCGTTCAGCGCGGACGGCCCGCCGTTGATGCTGATGCCGGAAAGCGCAATGCCGCGGTCGGCGAAGCCGCTCGGATTGCCGGTGAAGGTCGTGCGGACGGCCGGAGTGAGCAGAGTCAGAGAGAGAGCGTTGCGTCCGTTGATCGGGAGTTCCTGGATCCGCTTGTTTTCAATCACCTTGCCGATGGTGCTCGAGCCCGTGTCGACCAGAGGAGCCTCCCCGGTCACCGTGATCGACTCGGAGAGGCTGCCCAAGGAAAGCTCGATGTCGACCTGGGCGCGCTGATCGACCTGTAGCACGATGCCTTCGCGAATGGCCTTCTTGAAGCCGGTCTGCTCCACCACAATCCGGTAGTTGCCTACGGGCAGCGCCGGCGCGGTGTAATAGCCGGTTTCGCTGGTAACGGCGGTAGTCGTAATGTTGGTCTCCGTGTTGGTGATCTGGACCTTGGCGTTGGCTACTGGCGCGCCACTGGAATCCAGAACGACTCCAAATAATCCGGCGCGGCCGACCTGGGCCGAGGCCCAGGCGGTCAGGAAGGTGATCAGGGCGGCTGCACGGAACAGGCGTGTCATCGGAGTCTCCTTTGGGGGCTAAGGCAGAGATATCACGAAGCCCCGCTGGCGTCGTCTTCCAGAAGGATCATGTCTGAGTAGTCCTGGAAGACTATTCTCCCCGGAGATACCCGGCAGGGCGCTCCCATCGGTTCCTCCCGCGCATGCTACGAGCGCCGGTGGGACGAGACACCTGAGCCGCGCGCGGCGAATCCCAGAAATCCACCCTGGCGCGGTGGCGGTTTGCAGCGTTTTTTGCGGGATGACGAGCCTGGAACTCCGAGCCGTTGTTCCGCTCCTGCATGTCTGCTTCCGCGGGCTCAGTGGCGGCGCCGGCAGCGCGGCAGCGGAAACATGGCAGCAGCGCGCTAGCTCAATGGAGAAGGCCCCGCTCGACGGCGCGCATCACCGCCTGAGTGCGGTCATGGACGCCCAGTTTGTCCAGAATCCGGCTGACATGGACGCGCACGGTGTTTTCTGCAATCCCGAGCCGTTCGCCGATCTCGCGGTTGCTGCAACCCTTGGCCATCAGGTGAATCACGTCGAGCTCGCGGGCCGTGAGCCCTTCGGCGCTGATCTCCTCAGCCAGCAGCGCGCCCACGGAGGGAGACACGTAACGCTTGCCCGAGTGGACCTGGAGAATGCCCCGGATGAGCATCTCGGCATCGGCATCTTTCGTGAGATAAGCCAGCGCGCCGGCAGCCAGCGCGCGCCGGACGTCCTCGCTGCCCTCATAGTTACTGAGAACCAGGATCGCGATGCGCGGCAACTCTCGGTGGATCTGCTGAATGACCTCAAAGCCGGAAACGTCGGGCAGCCGCAGATCGAGGATGACCACATCCGGCAGGCAAGTGCGGCACATCGAAAGAGCTTCAGAACCTTTGTCAGTCTCGGCGACGATCTGCATATCGGGACGGCTGTCGATGGTAGTGCGGAGAGCGAGACGGAAGAAATACTGGTCCTCGACAACAGCAATCCGAATCGGGTTGTTGCTCATTTGGAAGAGGGGGGAAGCGGGATGACCGCCTCAACGGTAGTGCCCCTTCCGGGGCTGCTGTCAATGCGCAGGCTGCCGCCGCAGCGGCGGGCGCGTTCCTGCATGATGGTGATCCCGAAATGGTTGAACCTTTCGCCCTGAGGGCAATCGCGATCGAACCCGTGTCCATCGTCCTGAACGATGGCGCGAAGACTCCCCGGGCGAAAGACTAACCGGACATCGACAACACGCGGGTTGGCATGGTTCACGGCGTTGGCCACGGCTTCCTGACAGATCCGCAGGACATTATGGTGCAACTCGGGAGGCAGATCTACGGGCTGGCCATCCACGGCCACGGCGCCCCGGATGCCGCGAGGCTCGACTACGCGCTGCAGAGCAATTTCCAGCGCCGAGGCGAGCGTTTCTCCCAGCGGCCGGCTGTCGCGGAGATCGAGGATCACACGGCGCGCCTCGGCCCGGTAATGGTGCACCATGCTGCGAGTCGTCTGTAAGATATCGGCGGCGCGCTCGGGTCTGGAAGCGATGGCGGAAAGCGCTGCCTCAATTTGCAGGGAGATGGCCGACAAGCCGGCGACGAGGGTGTCATGCCACTCCCTTCCAATCCGGTTCCGCTCTTCGAGAATGGCAGCGTAACGGCTTCTGACTGCCCGCAACCGCCAGCGGTAGAGGCTGAACACAATGGACGCACCTGTCAAGCCTGATAGCAAAAGGAACCACCCGGTCTGAGAGAACCGTGGCTGCTGGCGCAGCAAGAGGGAAGCCGGCTCTCCCCACTCGCCCCACGGATCCCGCGCCTGCACCTCGAACAGATGGTTTCCCGGAGGGAGTTCGTTGTAGCGCGCTGACCTTTCCGTGCCGGCTTCCAGCCAGTCTTGGTCGGCGCCGGCCAGCCGGTAGCGGAATAACACCTTCCCCGCTGTCGAGAAGCGGAGCGCCGTGAAACGGATCATGATGTTTCGAGCGCCGGCGCGCAGGAGTGGTTCTCCAGACATCGCCAGCGGTGCGCCGTCTGCCCAAACATCTTCGACCACCGCCCGCGGCGCGGGCTGACGGCGCCGAGACGTGGTTCGGACCTGGATGAAACCACGATCTGTGGGAAACCACAGGCTGCCGTCTGGAGCCCGCGCGCCTGCCGGCTGAGAGAGCCCATGGCAGACCACCGTCCGCATGCCGTCTTCGCGGCCGTATGGTACGACGGCCAGCCTTTGGCTGATCCCGTACATCACCTGCTCGACGGAGTCGGCTGTGATCTCGAGCAGCCCGTGCTGGGAGCTGACCCAAAACCCCCGGCCCGGGTCTTCCAGGATGCGGTAAAAGGAGTGCTTCGGCAAGCCATGCCGCTCGTCCAGAACCAGCACCTTCGTTGGCGTGATCACCAACAGAGCTCCAGATGCGGCAGCCCAAATGCGGCCCCGGGTGTCTTCCGTTATGGAGTGAACTCGGACAGAAGAGAAGACGGGCGCCATCTGTAGCTGCCCGTCTTTCCGGGCGATTCGCCAAAGACCCTCGGCCGTTCCCACCCAGACATCGCCGCGCGATGATTCTGAGAGCGCGGTGATCTCCATGCCTTGCAGCATTGCTTCTGGAGGCGGAGCGGCGGGGCGTCCTTCCGGGAAGCGGAAAAGACCCTGATCCGCCGAGCCCAGCCAGAGGGCGCCGGAGCGGTCGAACAGGATTGCGGAAACCCGCCGGATCGCGGACTCGTTCTCCACGCCGAACCGGCGCCAAGTGTGGCCGTCGTATTCGAAGAGGCCCTCCCAATTGCCGATCCACAGATGGCCCTGCGGATCAAATGCAAGCGATCGCGCGGTGAAATAGAGCGCGGGAAGAGGCAGCGGCTGACTCTGCAAGGCCCCCTGGCCAAGCCGGTAGAGACCGCCCCGCCAGGTACCGAGCCAGAGAGAGCCGCCGGGGCCGGGCGCCACGACCGAGGCGTAATCTCCGATCATGCCCTCGGGCGCTCCATAAGGCACAAGGAGAGGCTCGCGCCAACGCCCCAGCCCTCCGCTGCGCATGCCGATCCAGAGGTTCCCTTCCTGATCTTCTGCCAGGGTGCGGATGAAATCGTCCGGCAAGTCCTGGGCTGTCGACCACCGCTCCGCGCGGCCGCGATGCACACGGTACAGCCCTTTCCCCCAGCTCCCTGCCCACATCACACCGTCGCGGTCTTCCAGCAATGCCACGATGGGAGCGGCCACACCTGGGATTGCGGTCTCGACCTCCGCCACGCGGTACAAGCCTTTCGTGGTTCCGATCCACAGCGCGCCGTCCCGCGTGCGGCGGGCAGTCAGGATCTCGCCGCCTTTCGGGCCGGTGCAGGCGCGGCGGACGAAACGGCCGTTCCTGCGCTGGAACAGTCCGTCCCGCGTGAGCACCCAAAGCGTTCCCGAGGCATCCAGCGAGAAAACGTTCCAGGAAGTGTCCAGCGGCGGGCCGAGCCCCTGCTCGCGCACGAGCTTTCCTCCTCTCAGATGAAACACTCCCTCGCGCGTGCTGGCCCAGATCGAACCGTCGGTATCTTCAATCAGGTCGAAGACAGACGCACCGGCGGAGTGCTTCGATCTGATACGGCCCCGGGCCAACTCAAAGATGCCTCCGTCGAAAGTGCCCACCCAGAGCGTTTCGCCTTGCGTCGCTAGAAGCGAGGAAATCCAACGGTGCGGGAGACGAGCATCGTCATCCGCCTGAACCATCCGAAATGCGAGGCCGTCGAACCGCGCCAGCCCCTCCGCGGTTGCAATCAGCAGAAAACCGTCCGGACCCGTGCGAATCGAGTAGACGTAGCTGTGCGGCAGGCCCTGCTCGACCTGCCAGTACTGCCTGTGGTACTGCGAGACCCTCAGGGAGGGGTCCAGGGCTGGCGCCGGAAGAGCGCCTGCAATAGCGATACAGGCCCAGGCAAGCCGTGACATCATGGCTCGTCGGAGCCTCAGACGCGTTTCATGGCGCCAGCACACACACGTCGCGCAGGTTGCGGTAGCGCTGTTCAAAGTCCAGGCCGTAGCCCACCACGAAGCGGTCTTCGATGGTGAACCCGATGTAGTCGCCCTGCACTTCGATGCGGCGGCGGGAGGGCTTGTCCAGAAATGCGATGGTCTTCAGCGAGCGCGGCTCGCGCTGCTCGAGCAGATGTTTCAGGTAGTTCAGCGTGAGCCCGGTGTCGATGATGTCTTCCACCAGCAACACGTCCTCGTCCTGGATCGGGCGGTCGAGATCCTTGGTGAGCTGCACCTGGCCGGACGTGGTGGTTCCTTCGTAGCTCTTGGTTCCGATGAATTCCACGCGGAGCGGCACGTCGATGTGGCGGATCAGGTCGGCCAGGAACATGAACGACCCCTTGAGAACCCCCACCATGACGAGCGAGCGCCCCTCATAGTCGGCGCTGATCTGACGGCCCAGTTCCTCCACGCGCTGCTGGATCCGTTCGTGCGGGATGAGGACTTCGAACCGCGGACCGCTCATGCCTGCTAGTCTGCCACGCGCAGGCGCGGGCTGGGCGGACCGATGTGAATATGCGCCGCCGAGGCGCGGCCGCGCACCGCCCCGCGGAAAGCGTAATACGGGATCAGCTCCCGCTCCAGAAATTCGCGTAGCCAGAGACCCTCCGGCGAGTCCGGCAGCAGCGCCACATCCACACGCCCGCGGTGATCCAGCCCGAGCCTGCGGTGGAAGGAAGTCTCCCCATGGGCGCTCACCGGCAGCGCGCGTCCGAACTGCCGCACAAACGCCTCCTCGATCTTGCGGAACTGCACCGTGCTGAAATAGCCGCTGCCGTCGAAGCGCTCCTGAAGCGGCCGCGACTCTTCCTCTTCCTGCGCCGCGGCGAGGGCGGCTTCCAGTTGCGCCATCTCAGCCAACTGGCGGATGAACTCGGCGCGCGAACGCGCCAGCTCCAGGGTGCGCCGCCGCTCCGCCAGTTCTTCCTCCAGCAGCTTCAGCTCGTTGCGCGCCAGCACGCCTTCCTGCACCAGTTGGCGCACGCTTTCGGACTTCTCTTCCACTCTGGCCACGCGGCGCTCAGCGGCGTCCACCATCTGATCGCACAGCTCCAGCCCCAGCTCGTCCGGGCGCAGGGAAGAGTACAGAGTGCGGTTGAGCACGTCGGCGTCGCCCAGGTCGGCGGCGCTTTCGCGGATCTTATCGACCACTGTCTGCCGCCATTCGAGCCGCTGCCCGAACAGCGCCGGCAGGCAGGCGATGGCGGCGCAAACAAAAAGCTTGCGCACCGTTTTCATTGTAGTACGATACCCGGTAGGGAGAGGTTCTAACCGAAACTCTTGCGGAAACGAAAACTCAACGGGGCAACTCCTTCCACCGCCACGGAAAGCCCCACGTGGCTCATCGCCCTCCGAGCCGCTGAGTCCAAGAAAGCTTCCGGAATCCGCGTGCTCGATCTGCGCGAAATCGCGTCGTTCTGCGACGACTTCCTCATCTGCACCGGCAACAACCAGAGGCAGAACCAGGCGATCTGGGACGAGGTGGCCAAGCAGATGAAATTGCAGGCTGGTGAATCGCCGCTGAGCGTCGAGGGATACGAACACGGCGAGTGGATCCTCGGCGACTTCGGCGACGTGATCATTCACGTTTTCTCGCCGGAGAAACGCGACTATTACCAACTGGAGCGGCTTTGGCGGGACGCCAAGGACGTGCCCGTCCCGCCGGAAGCGGCTGCCTGAGCGGCGCACAGGCGCGCCGGATCACGCCGCGCAGATCTCCGCTGCGCGGAGAAGGGCGCCTCCCCGTGCTTCCAGATCCCGCATCATCGCCGCGGCATCCTCTTCATTGAGCGCCCGCACGGCATCCTGCACGAGCGTGACGCGGATGCCGCGATCGATCAGTCCGCGCACCGCGTGGCGCACGCAGATCTCCGTCACCACGCCGTAAACCACGGCGCGCTCCACCCTGAGCTGTTCGAGCAGCCCGGGCAATTCGGGAACAGTAAAACAATCTACGCTGCGTTTGTTTAAAACAATCTGTCCGACTTGCGTGCAATCGGGCTTCCGCTGCCCGAAGGTTCCCGCCACGCAGTGCGGCGGCCATTGGGCGAATTCCGGATCGTTTTCCAGATGCGCGTCGGCGGTGGAGATCAGCGGGATGCCGTGTTCCTTCGCCCACCGGTTGAGCCGCGCCACCTGCGGCAGGATCCGCTCCGCGCCGGGCACGTACAGCGCTCCGGCGGGCAGCATGAAGTCGTTCTGGGTATCGATGTCGAAAAAGGCTGTGTTCATCTGCGCGACCGCACCTCCCCAGCCAGTTGGATGAGTTCCTCGCTCAGATCGATCCGGTAAGGCGGGTCCACCTCGAACAGGGTCCGCAGCTTCTTCGGCAGGGCCTCGATCGAGCGGCGCCCGCGCTCCCGCGCCTCCGTGGCAGCGGGCAGCGGCACGGCCAGCTCCCCGCGCAGGACAACGGGTCTCAGCAGCGCCTCGGCCTCGGGCGAGGGACACTCGTGCGCCCGGCCGATCATGTCGCGATCCCGGAAGCGGAACACCTGCTTGGCGCCAGGCAGCGTCGCCTTGTCCGCGCTGAACTTGGCCGTGTAGCGGCGCCCGAGCGGTGAGACGTGCTCCACCAGCTTGTAGACCGCTCCGTGGTTTGGGGCGTCCATAGACGTGGCCAGCTCCGTACCCACTCCGAAGGCGTCGATCGGCGCGCCCGCCGCCACGAGTTCCAGAATCTTGTACTCGTTCAGGTCGCCCGTGGCCATGATCTTCGCCTCGCGGCAGCCGCCTTCATCGAGAATCCGCCGCACGGCGCGGGACAGCTCGACGAGATTGCCGCTGTCGAGCCGCACGCCCCAGAAAGGCTTGCCCAATTGGACCGCCTGCCGCGCGCCTTCCAGCGTGTCGTAGGTGTCGATCAGGTACGTCGTGCCTTCGCCGAGCAGCGCCTGCAACCGTTCAAACGCCTCGCGCTCCGTAGGGAAGCTCTGTACCCAGGAATGCGCCGCGGTGCCAAAGACCGGAATCCCGAAACGCATCCCCGCCAGCACATTGGAGGTGCCGGCGCAGCCGCCGATGAATGCCGCGCGCGCCGCATACAGGCCCGCCTGCGGCGAATGCGCGCGCCGCGTGCCGAACTCGATTACCGCCCGGCCGCCGCCCGCGTCCACCATCCGCGCCGCTTTGGTCGCGATCATCGTCTGGAATCCGACCATGGACAGCAGGTAGGTTTCCGGGATCTGCGCCTCCATCAGAGGCGCGCGCACGGTGAGCAGCGGTTCACCGGCGAAGACCGGAGTTCCCTCGGGCACGGCAAACACATCGCCCGTGAATCGGAAGCGCCGCAACGCGTCGAAAAAGCCGGGCTCCGCCCGCCGGAATTGCGGCAGACCCTGCAAATAGCGGATTTCGTCTTCTTCGAACCGGAGATTCAGCAGGTATTCCACCGCCTGCGCGAGCCCGGCCGCGATCAGATAGTTGCGGTTCGCCGGCAGCCGCCGCACGAACAGTTCGAAGGTTGCCGTCTCCTCCGCCTTGCCGGCCGACCAGTAGCCCGCCGCCATCGTGAGCTGGTACAGGTCGGTCAGTAAAGCGCTCACTGCGTTGGGTCCCTTCGCACGGGCGCTGGCCGCGCGCTCATTTCTTCTTTTCCTGCGGCGCCTCTTTCACGTCCGCTGCCGCTTTCTCCAGGTCTTCCACGCTCGAGGAGGCGATCTCGTACAGCGCCGGCTCGCCGTCGCGGCGGGCGATGTACTTGTCGCCGCTCTTCGAGATCAGCACTTTCTCCGTGCCTTTGGCTGTCACCGTCACTTCAATGACCGGCTGCGCAAAACCGGAAGACGGGAACGAAGCGGCCGACAGTTCACGCAGGCGGTCGATCAGCGTCTGCACGCCCACGGCGTCCACCGGCTTGCCGCCATCGCTCCATTTCTCGCCAGACTTGCTCAGGGTCAACTGCCGTTTCTGTCCGCGGTATTCGATTTTGGATGGATCGTCGAAGCCGAAGTCGAACAGCTTCTTGTTGCGGAAGTCGTCGAGCCCTTTGTCCAGCGCCTTCGCGTCAAACTCCTGCACCAGATGGAAGCCGTCGACGGCCGAACTGCGCGCGTAATACTTCTCTTTGTTCTTGCGCAATTCCAGCTTTTGCGCGCCGCCCGCATCGGTCACCGTGACCGTAACCAGCGTTTCACCCGCCCTGAACTGCTTTTCCAGGTCAGCCTTCTGATCCGAGGTCAGCAGCGGGTCCAGCTTGAGATCCTGAAGCCGGCGGACATAGTCGTCCACGCTCCAGGAGTCGGCGCGGTACATCTGCGGGCGGCTGATCACCCAGGCGCCCTGCGCGTTCTTGGAGAACTCAAGCGTCTCCTTGTTCCGTGCAAGCTCCACCCGCACGATCTTGTCACGGTCGAACGTGAGGATGCGCTTGTCGCGCAGATCCACAGCGAGTTTGTCCAGCCCGCCCTTCACCCAGGAAGTCAGCAGGTACACCTTGGGATCGCCGTCCACCTGCGCGTAGCCGCCGCCGCCCACGGGCGCGTCGTCGCCCAGAAGCACGGTCCGCGACTTGCCGTCTTTCAGCGTGATCACCACGCGCGCCTGCGGCTCCTTCAATCCGAACACGGCCAGATCTTGCGGCTTCTCCTCCACCACCTTGTCCGCGTTCAGAGCCGCGGCGGAGGACACCAGGCTGTCGATGGCGGACCTGTCCGCCGCCAGCGGCTCCGGCGCCGTGATCCGCCAGGCGCCATCGCTGCCTTTCTCAATGCGGGTCGTCTCGCCCTCTCGCCGCAGGATCTCGATCTTCGTGATCTCGTCCTGCTTCAGCGAGAGCAGCTTCGGCTGCGCCGGGCTCTCCGGCTGGTCTTTCTTCTGACGGTTGGACCACCAGACGGCAGCCGCCAGCGCGGCGAGCACTGCCGTCGCAATCAGCAGACCTTTGGGCCGCATCGGTCTACCTCCTGCGCCACCAGACGACGATGCCGAGCGCGATCACCACCAGCGGGATGACAAACTGCGAGACGGTGCGCACCAACTGCATCTGCCCCCTGGTGAGCTGAATGCGCCGGTCCTCGGGGTCTTTGGGGCGGATCGAGATCAGGTCCTCGTCGGAGCTCAGCCAGTTGAGCATATTCATGGCGAGATCCCGGTTGCCGCCGAAACCAAGCGCATAATTGGCGGCGAAGTCCGACGAGCCCACCACAACAAACCGGCCCTCCACCGCGTTGCCGTCTTTCTCCTTCCCCGTGCGGTAAGTGCCCGCGGCCGCGACGCAATACGACTGCGGCTCGCCCTTCGGCATCGTCAACGCGCCCGTGGCCAAATTGAGATTCGTCGCCGCGATGGAGTTCCGCGAGGTGGAAACGAGCTTCTCGACGGAGGTCTTGTCCGTCGGCTTCGCTTCCATCGAACGGACGATGGGGAAGGCCGTGGCCGTGCGCTTCATCTCGCGCACGATGGGGTGCGTCTCATACCGCGTGCCGAGCGCCGTCTCCGGTCCGAGGCCGTACAACCCGCCGATGCCGGACGTGTCCAGAATGAGATCCTTGTTCAGCTTCACGCCCCAGTCTTCCAGCACTTTGACCAGCGCGGCGTTCTCAGCCACGCTGTCTTTGGGCGTCTTCAGCGGAGGGTCGACGAGGAACAGCGCGCGGCCGCCATCTTCCACGTATTTTTTCAGCGCGTCCACCACCGGCTGCGGATAATCCGTGCGCGGGCCCGCCACCACGACGATCGTGCACGCCTCGGGAATCTGCGGCTTCTCCAGCAGGTTGACCGTGTCCGTCTTGTAGTTGTTTTTCTCGATCAGTTCTTTCAGCGACGAGTACGCGGGCGCGTCGCTTTCTTCCAGCGAGTGCTCTCCCGCGCCCGTGGTGAAGCAGACCGTCTTCACGCCCGACTTCAGCAGCCGGATCAGCGCCGACGTGATCTCTTCCTCGGACACGCTGCGCGCCTCTTCCCGCTTGCCCGCGGTGGACAGGATCACCGTGCCCGTGCGCGTCACGCCGTATTGCTTGGCCACGGTCGGCTTCTTATACGGATCGATGTAGGCGACCTTGAGCCGCGGCGACAGGTTGTTGTAGCGGTCCAGCAGATCCCTGGCGCGCGAGAAGTCCGCCGTTTCGTCAAAATAGGCGATCTCGACATCCGCTTTCAGCCCCTTCACCACCTTGATCGTCTGATCCGCGAGCGAATACCGCTTGTTCGAGGTGGAATCGTAGGACTTGTTATACCGGTTCGCCAGAAAATTCACGGTGACCAAGATGGCCAGGACCACCAGAATATATGTGGAAGCGTACGCCCCATACCGGGCCTGACGGGATTTCAGAAACTCGGTCTTCATCTTTTACGCCCTCCACCGGAGCGACTCGAGGCTCCGCGACGTCAGGAAGATTCCCAGGAAGATCAGAGACAGGAAGTAGACGGCGTCCTTCGTATCGATCACCCCCTTCGAGAACGGCTCGTAATGGCGGACCACTGACATGTAGCCCATCACGGTCGCCCATGTGGCCGTCTCGTAGCCAGCCACCCAATCGAACACCCAGAGCAACAGGCAGGCGCCGAACGTCACCGCCCCGGCGATGATCTGGTTGCGGGTTGTAGTCGAAATGAACGTGCCCACTGCCAGCAGTCCGCCTGCCTGAAGGATCAGTCCCAGGTAGCCGACCAGCATGGGGCGCCAGTCCGGCTTGCCGTATGCGAACAGGAAGCCCATGTTCAGCAGGCTGATGCCCAGCAGGCAGGCGTACAGAATCAGGGCCGCCAGCCACTTGCCCAGAATCACCTCCATGTCGCGCACCGGCGAGGTCATCAGCAGCTCGATCGTGCCCTGCCGCTTCTCCTCAGCGAACAGCCGCATGGAGATCAGCGGGATGAGGAACAGCCCCACCACCGATGTGTTCATCAGCAGCGGCCGGATGATCATCTCGTTGACGTCCATCGGGAAGCTCCTGCCCATCATCGTCGACTGCATGCTGATGTTGACAAAGTAGCCGACGGCATTCCAGAAGAAAAAGCCGAAAATCACGGCATACATCGCCAGCAGAAGATAGGCGATGGGGGATGCAAAATACGACTTGAGCTCTTTTCTGGAAATGGTCCAGATGTTCATCATTGCCGGCCTCCTTTTCCGTCGGCCTCGGCCGCTTTTTCTGATGCGGTCAGCTCCAGGAACACTTCTTCGAGACTCATCGCCACCGGCCGCAATTCGTGCAGCGACCAGCCGCTTTCGACGACCCGCCGGGCCAGCAGCGCCCGCACGTTCTGCCCCGGAGCGGACTCCACTTCAAAGGAGTGCAGGCCGTTGCGCGAGTCGCGGTGCACGACGCGCGCCACTCCCGGCACCCCGGACAGCGCTCCGCGGATGTCGTCTGCGCCCGCGCCCGTCACTTCCACCAGCACCGCCTCCTGTCCCCTCAGCCGCGAGGTCAGATTTTCCACGGTGTCCTGCGCCACGATCTTGCCCTTGCTGATGATAATCACGTGGTCGCAGGTCTGCTCCACTTCCGGCAGGATATGCGTGGAGAGGATGATCGTGTGCTCGCCGGCGAGCGAGCGGATCAACTGGCGCGTTTCATGAATCTGCTTCGGGTCGAGTCCCGCCGTGGGTTCGTCCAGAATCAGCACGTCGGGATTGTGCAGGATCGCCTGCGCCAGCCCCACGCGCTGCCGGTAGCCCTTGGAAAGCTTCGAGATCAGCTTGCGGGAGACGTCGGTCACGGCGCAGCGCTCGCTCACCTCGGCGACTCTGCGGCTCACGTCGGCGTGCGGGATGCCCTTCAGCCGCGCCACGAATGCCAGGTATTCGTGCACCTCCATTTCCGGGTAGAGCGGCGGCGTTTCGGGCAGATAGCCGATGCGGCGCTTCACTTCGAGCGGCTGATCCAGCACGTCGAAGCCCGCCACGGAAGCCCGCCCGGAAGTGGGCGGCATGAAACAGGTGAGGATGCGCATGGTCGTCGTCTTGCCGGCGCCGTTCGGCCCCAGAAAGCCGACGATTTGCCCCTTGGCAACCTCGAAGCTGATTTCGTTGACGGCGACATTGCGGTCGTATCTCTTTGTCAGATTCTGGACGCTGATCATCGGATCATCCTCGATGCGGGAATCCGGGACAAGAGCTGTCCCGCCACCGGCAGCGCGGTCGCTGCCCTCGCTCAAGTGCTTGACGCTACATAGGATAGAGGAGCCCGCTCGTCACTGTCAAACCCGCCCCGCCCGGCAATTGCAGGCCGCCGCGGCCGTCTTCTATGATTGAAGGGTCTGCGAAGAACGCTCCCTTGCAGGGACGCGGCCTCTTCGCCCGCCGGCCTGAATCACATGCGCCGATCCAATCTCGGCTTCGTTGTCGCCGAACTCGTCCTGAAAGACTTCCGCGTCCGCTACCGCAACATGTCGCTGGGCGTGTTCTGGTCTTTGCTGAACCCGCTCACCATGATGGCAATTCTCACTTTCGTCTTCACGAAGGTGCTGGACAACCGCATTCCCTACTACCCCCTGTATGTGCTTTGCGGGCTGATCCCGTACAATTTCTTCACCCTCTCCTGGGTCACAGGGACCGTCTCGATCTCCGAAAACTCTGCGCTGGTGAAGCGGATTCCCATCCAGACCGCGCTGCTGCCGCTGGTGTCGGTGCTCTCCAACACCCTGCACCTGGCCATTCAGCTTCTGCTGGTTTTCGCTCTGGTGCTGTGGTACGGGCTGCCCGTCACCTGGCATTACCTGTGGCTGCCGGTGATCTGGATCCTCGAATTGCTGTTCATCTACGGGCTGGCTCTGGCTTCCAGCAGCCTCCACGTCGTGATCCGCGACGTCCGCTATGTCGTGGAGTCCGCCAACCTGGTCCTTTTCTGGCTGGTCCCGATCTTCTACAGCTTCGCCATGGTGCCGCAGCAGTACAAGAGCCTGTACGAGTTCAACCCCCTGGCGGCGCTGGTGCTGGCGACGCAATCCGTGATTCTCGGCCACCGCCCGCCGCCGCCAACTTTGATGTGGAAAATGGCGCTTGTTTCCGCTATATTTCTCCTGATTGGGACATTTATTTTTTTCCGCCTGAGGCGCCGTTTTTACAGGTATCTATAAATGGACGAGGCGATCCGGGCTGAAAACGTTTCGGTGATTTACCGCCCCCGGGGGAGCCGCAGGCTCTTGCGGCAATATCTGCAAGACCGCCTGACCGGCAGGCAGGCGGAGGGGTTTTACGCACTGCACGACGTCAGTTTCTCCCTCGGCCGCGGAGAGGGGCTTGCAGTCCTGGGGGCCAACGGCGCCGGCAAGAGCACGCTGCTCGCGGTGCTGGCTGGTCTTCTCACCCCGGATTCCGGCCGCGTCGCCGTCGACGGCCGCATGAGCACGCTGATGGAGCTGGGCTCCGGCTTCCATCCCGACCTCACCGGGTGGGAAAACCTCCGCCTCTACGGCGCCATCCTTGGCATGTCCCGCCTGGAGGTTCGTGACCGCGCGGATAAGATCGTCGAGTTCGCCGAGTTGCAAGGCTACATGGACCAGCCGTTACGCACGTTTTCCTCTGGCATGGTGCTGCGGCTCGCCTTCTCCGTCGCCGTGCACGCCGAGGGAGACGTCATCCTGATCGACGAGATTCTCGCCGTGGGCGACGCCGCATTCCAGAAAAAATGCCACCGCCGCCTGCTGGAATTGCGCGAGAAGGGCGCCACCCTGGTGTGCGTCTCCCACGTTTCCGCCATGCTGGAGCCGCTCTGCGGCCGCGGCATCTGGCTGCATCACGGCCGCCTGGTCCGCAACGGCCCGTATCGCGAGGTGGCCGCCGCCTTCACCGACTTCATCAGCGGCGAGAACCGCCACCTGTGGGACGCGCTTCCCGACGCGCCCGTCCGCACATCCGCCGGAAGCTAAGGCGCGCCCGCCGCGTTGAAGCCCGCAACGCGAATTATAGGCGCCTCGCCCCGGCAATCGGCGTCATTCACTTCCGTGCGGATGCTCACCGCCTCGCCGGGCATCAGCGTCACATAATTGTCCGAATACAGCGCCGGCAGAATGCGGTCGCCGCTCTTATCGCGCACCGCCGTCAATCGCACCATCATCGCGGGAGTGCGCTCAGGATTGCGCAGCGTGGTTTCCAGGATCCAGGCGCCGCCTTCGCGCCGCGCTCGCGTTTCAGTGGCGAGCTTCACCTGCGGCAGCTTCATCATCGCGGTATAGTCTTCCCCCGCAGCGCTGCGCCAGTACAGGTTCGAGGAGAGAAGCTCGCCGCCCTGCCGCAACTCCAGACGGATGAAATACACCGGCGGCAGGTTGACCGGGATCTCCAGCCGCAGCGGCGACAGCACGGAGTCCTCTTTGCTGTCGAGCGCAGCCTGGTTTTCCCGCAGCACCTCGCCGCCCAAGCCGAGAATCCTCGCCACCACCGTCAGCCCAGCCACGTCTCCGGCGTGGTAATTGACCACCTCCACCGCATTGCTCACCGGGTTCCACTGCACGTGAAGCGGCTCGTTCGCCTTCTTCGCGCCGAAATATGCGGCCGTCGGCTCCAGGTAGTAATCGTAGGTCTGCCAGACAAACGACGGCCATGCCGGGTGGCTCATCCAGATCAGCAGCCCCATGCGGTTGCGGCTCTGCGCTTCAAACATCGCCCGGTATCCGTCGTAGTTGAGGAACTGCGCCAGTTGCACCCACTCCCGCGCGTCCCGCGCGCCGCCGAAGCGCTTCTCGATCAACTCGCGGAACGACGCCCCGCCCTGCGCTCCTGTCAGGCAGAAATCGTGAATGCCCCACAGCCGCCCCTGCGGCCACATCCCGTCTTCCGGCAGGAACTCGCGCAGGCTTTCCCACGTCACGATGTTCGGCATGCCCATCTCGCTGTGGAATTTCGGCGTGGCGCGGTCCTGAAAGTAATACTCCAGCGGCATCGCCCGGTACGGGCCGTGCCCGCTCACCACTTCATCGGCCGAGCTGCTGATGTAATGCATGCCCGGATGCAGCTCCGCCACCAGCCGCCGCAATTCTCGGTCGAGCGGGGCAGGAGGGAAACCTTCATTGCGGCCGCAATAAAGCCCGATCGAAGCGTGGCGGCGGATGCGCTCCATCAGATCCCGCGCGTTGTCCAGAAACATGCGGTGATCGTCGGGGTCGGGACCGTCCCAGGGGTTGGCCAGCCAGAAGTCCTGCCACACCACGATGCCATGACGGTCGCACGCTTCGTAAAACTCCTCCTCGCCGATCATGCCCACCCAGTTGCGGATCATGGTGAAGTTCTGGTCCCGGTGGTAGCGCACCGCCGCGTCGTACTCGCGCGCGCGGTAGCGCAGCATCGATTCACTGAACCCCCAGTTGCCGCCGCGCGGGATGAAGCGGCGCCCGTTGATCCACATCCGCAGCGCGCCCCCCTCCTCGCTGAAGGTGAATTCGCGCACGCCCGCCTGGAAGGCGGTCTCGTCCGAGACACGGCCATTGCTCTCGAACCTCGCTTTCACGGAATAGAGGTACGGCTCCCCGTATCCGTTGGGCCACCAAAGACGCGGCTTCTCAAGGCGCAATGTTACCGGCACGGCACGCGTCTCGCCCGGCTTCAATTCCACCGGCTGCGAGAAACTGCGCTCGCCAAACGAGCCCCGCAACAAGCCCGCCGCAGGACGGCTGCCGTGGTTCTGCACGAGGAACTCCAACCGGACTTCCGCGGAGCCGCGGTCCGCGCTGACGCGGCTTGTCACCAGCGGATCCGCCACCGTGACCGCGCCGGTCGCTGACAGATAGACCCGATTCCAGATGCCTGTGTTGCGCCCCCGGATCGTGGGGATCCAGTCCCAGCCGATGGAAGCGTGGAATGTCGGATTGTCCGCTCCCAGCGCGCCGCCATTCTTGTCCGGATTCTCGAACGTCTTTTCCTTGACGCTGCCCGGCGTGGCATTCCTCTCCACCAGCACGGCCACAGCGTTCTTCTCCCCGATCCGCGCTTTGCCCGTCACATCGAACCGGCCCCGCCGGAACGCCCCATCGATGCGGCCCAGGAATTCTCCATTGAGCCAGACCTGCGCCTTCCAGTTGATTCCGTCGAAATTCAGCCAGAGCTTCTCGTTCTTGAGGGCCGGCGGCACAACAAACTCATTGCGATACCAGAAATCGGAATGGAAAAACGAATCGGAAATCATCAACTGATTGTCGGCGTAATTCGGATCCGGAATGGCCCCGATGTTCAGATAAGACACGAGCACGGTGCCGGGTACCGTCGCCGGAATCCAGTCCGCATCGGCGAATCCCGCCCGGCTGAGCGCCTCGCCGCGCGCCTGCACGAGACTCGCCCGCTGCAACCGCCATCCGCCGCCCGACAGCGGCATCTTTCCGCCCTCAACCGCTGGCTGCGGCCTGGGCGCCCACACGGGCCCGCCGCGGCCGTACACTTCCAGCTCGGAGAGGATGTAGCCCTCCTTCACGGCGGGCTTCGTCATCCACACGCGCACAAACCGCGCCTTGACAGGACCAGGCAGCCGGATGTCATCCACCAGCGAAGCGCCACCAGGAAGCGGCGCGGCATCCTGCCACTGTTTTCCGTCCGGCGAGACCTGCACCCGCCCTTCCGCCGCGCGCCAGATCCAGTGCAGCGCCACACGGTCCACGGTGCACTGCGCCCCCAGGTCTGCCATCACCCACTCTTCGCCTGCGCCAGCGCTCTTCCAGGCGCTCGCGAAAGGATGCGGGCCGCTGAGCAACAGCTTCGCGCCTGCGAGGTAGGGCGTGATCTCGCCTACGCGCCACTGAGTCACCGAAGGCGCTTCGAACTCCACTTGGAACCATCTCGCCGTCACTGCGGGGGTCAGCGCAACGCTCGCGGCAAACTCCTGCTTCAGCCGGTCCCGGCTCCCGGCGCGCCCCGCTTCTTTCCATGTGGTCCCGTCGTCGGAAACCTTCACCGTCACTGTCCAGCCGGCATCGCCGCCATTACGCAGATTCAGCCTCGCTTCAATGTCGATCCGGTCCGCCTGCACTGGCCCATCGCCGCCGAGGAACCCGGCCTGTACCCAGCCTTTCGGTCCTTTGACATCTGCGGTGGTCACCCAGTTGCCGTCCAGCAGCCACTCGCGCTCGTTCTTTTCGAACACTGTTTTTTCGCTGCTGCCAGTGACGAGCCACCGTGGCAGCCGCTGCTCGCGAATTCCGTCCGTGACAAGCTGCGCGGTCAGGTTGTAGTCGTAACTCGATGAGTGCCACGCCGCCCGGTGCAACGCGAGATTGCGGTAACTCGTGTTGTCGATCCGTGAGACCGGAGAGAAATCTTCGCGCGGGTCGCCCGGATACACGCCCACGCCGCGCGTCTGCATCTGCCCCATGGCACACCCCGCAGAAATGACGATGATCAGCGCGAAACGCCGCATGGTAATCTCCTCGAAACAGCGATGATACACCCGCACTGCACGGGATTCTGCCGGAGCGGCGCCCTGCCTTATTTGGGGTCGCCTTCCTCCACCCACGCCAGATTGAAGTGCGCGTGGCGGATGGTTTTGCGCGGCTGCCCTTCCGGCAGATGGTTCAGAAAAACGCTGTAGCTCGCGTGGATCGTGCCGTCGGGCGCCTGGAAGATCGACGGGTAATGGAACGACCCCGGGCGGTCCGTGCGCGTGTCCAGTTCCAGATGCCGCTTCCATTTCCACGTGGCGCCTTCGTCGTCCGAGATCGTCAGCGCCAGCGAGTGCCTTCCTTTTTCCGTATCGTTATTGATCATCAGCCATCGTCCGTCGCGCAGGTTGATCACTTCCAGCCCCGTGCCCGAATTGGGAATGTCCGTGTCTTCGGCAAAGGTCCACGTCTCGCCCTGGTCCTTCGAGTAGCTCACCTGCACCCGCTTCGGAGGCGGGCCATTGTCCCTCATGTAGGCGACAATCGTGCCATCCTTCCGGATGGCGAACGTCGGCTGGATGCCGGCGATGCTGGCGATCGGCTGAGAACCGCGCCACGTCAACCCGCCGTCGTCGCTGATCGCCACGAGCGAGAAATCAAACCCGTCGGAATACATCGGCAGCAGGATCCGCCCCGAGGCGAGCTGCACCGGATGCGGCCGCGTCATCCAGCCGAGCCGCGTAGTGAGCTTGTCCTTCGCCATCTCCGCGATCCGCGCCGCCTGCTTCTCCCAGACGGTGCCCTGCATGCGCCGCGCCAGCTCCGCCGCCGCCTCCTCGATCTTCACCGGCTTCGGCAGCACCAGCCCGGCGCGGTTCCAGCGCGGCACGCCGCGCCCGTCATACTTCTCCGCCATGCGGAAGTTCGTCACCGCGCTTTCCCACAGGTTGGCAAGAATCGTCTGCCAGAACAGCCACAGGCGTTCCTGCCGGTCCACAAACAGCACCGGATTGGTATCCGGATAGCCCGGTTCGTCCGCCAGAACAAAAGGCGCCGACCATGTTTTCGCGCCGCGCGGCTTCACCGCGCCCATGATCTGCACATCATCGGCTGTCCGCTCGCCCGAGCCGCGATACCAGCACACCATCAGCCCTCCGTCCGGCAGCCGCACGATCGCCGAGGCGTGGTTGTGCTTCGCGTCCAGAGGGAAGATGTCTTCCCTGGACACAAACGGCTTGTCGGCGGCGCCGGCCGCCAGCACAAAGAAGAAAGACAGGACCGCAGTGAATCGCATGGCTCCGACTATTCTTCCACGCGGCGCCGGACGAAGGGCAGCGCCAGCAGTCCGAAAACCACCACCGCCACTGCGTCGCCCGTCAGGATGTACCACGGCCACGGCCCCATGAAATCCAGCAGGGACGGCGCGTGCGGCTTGCCGCACAGGTACATGTAATTCGTGTGGAACACCAGGTTGAACGTCCCCACAAACGCCGCCCACGCATGCAGCACCAGCATCGCCCGCCAGAAGGCGTGCCGCCGCGGTCGCGCCATGCCCGCCCATGCCAGAAAGACCAGCGCGGCGATCACGCCTCCATGCGCCGTGAAGAAGTACATCGTCGGATACGACCAGAATGGCGCCCACAGCTCGGGCGTCAGCACCGCCATCGAAGCCCCGCCGATGCCCACGAACCAGGTGGCGTCGAACAGCCACCGGTTCAGAGTGAGCAGCGTGAACACGGTGAGCCATAGCGACAGGTCGCACAGGTTCAGAGGCAGCGCCTCGGGAAACCGCACGCCCTCGGTGTAGAGACGGTACGCGTACCAGACCAGCTCGTTCACCGCCAGAAAGACGCCCACGGCGAGCCGCACGGCGCGCCCCCGGCGCGCTTC
The DNA here is from genome assembly GCA_937920635.1 of uncultured Bryobacteraceae bacterium. Taxonomy (GTDB): domain Bacteria; phylum Acidobacteriota; class Terriglobia; order Bryobacterales; family Bryobacteraceae; genus JANWVO01. Next base: position 44,983 of record CAKZUE010000033.1, on the reverse strand, counting down.
CGGCCCGGCGGCCAGCCGCAACAGCGCGGCCGCCAGAGGGATCGCCAGGATCACGCCCCAGTGGCGCGCGCCGAACAGGACAAAATCGGTTTGCACGGCTTCAGCGCAGCTTCACCGGCGCGCCGCCCGCTTCCCGGCTGCGCTGGGCGGCGTCCATGAAAGCAAACATTTCCAGCGTTTCCTGTTGCGGCACCGGCGGCACCCGGGACTGGAAGAACTCCACGATCCTTTCGACCAGGCCGCGGTAGCCCGTATAGAGATCCTTCTGCGATTGCCGGATCTCCTTGCCCGCAAATGCAACGGCCCCATAGCCGCCATACGGCCTCGTCAGCCGGATTGCCGCCACCCGGCCGTCCTTCCAGCGCCCCGTGACGATCTCGGCATCAGCCGCGTAAGTCCGCGTCACCTCTTCGCAGCCCGTGCCCATCAGCGTGTACAGAATCTCCACGGCATGGATTCCATACCAGGACAGATCGAGCTGATGCGTCGGCTCCAGCGGCCCGGGCCCCCAGACAAGGGCGCCGTCCACGCGATCCTTCTTCAGTTCGGGCAGCAGGGAGGAGTACCGCAGCGCCGACGAACTGAACCACGGCACGCCGTACTTCTGCGCAATGCGCGCGATCTCCCGCGCATCTTCGAGCGTCGACGCCAGCGGCTTGTCGATGAACACGGGCTTGCCGGACCGTGCGATCTCGCGGAACTGAGCCAGGTGCACGCGCCCGTCGACGCTTTCGAGCAGCACCGCGTCCACCTTGCCGAGCAGCGTGGCGATGTCCGGCACGATTTCGACGCCGAACTTCGATTCGAGCTCCGCCGCGTATTTCTCCACGCGGTCCCAACTGGACGGCAGATCACGGCTCCCGCCCTTGTAGGCCGCCACGACTCGCGCCCCCGGAATGTGATCCTTGTGGTTCGGGTCGTTCAGAATAGTGGTAAACGCGATGACGTGCGAAGTGTCCGTGCCCACAATGCCCAGCCGGAGGTCGGCGCCGATAGCGCAGGCCGCCGCCAGGACGAGAAGAGCTGATAACTTCATGGGCGCATTCTATCCGGATCGCGCCCGCGCGTGAACGAGGGGCTGTGATCGACATTGTCAAAGTCACGTTCTCGGTCACCTGCGAGTCGCTCGAAGAAGGCTACCGCAGCGGCATCTTTCCCATGGGGCATGAAGGCGAGCGCGCCTTCACCTGGCATCAGCCCGACCCGCGCGGCATCATCCCGCTGGACTCCTTCCACGTGCCTTCTTCGCTGCGCCGCACGCTGCGCCGCGGCGGTTTCTCGATCACGGCGGACAGGGCGTTCTCGGAAGTCGTGCAGGCCTGCGCGGCGCGCCCCGGCGTCTGGATCACGCCGAAGCTGCGCGCCGTGTACGATGAGATGCACCGCCGCGGCAAGGCGCACTCTGTCGAAGTCTGGATCGGCGATCAGCTCGCCGGCGGCATCTTCGGCGTGCATTTGGGCGGCGCGTTCTTCGCTGAATCGAAGTTCCACCGCGTGACGGACATGTCCAAAGTGGCGCTCGTCACCCTGCTCGAGCGGCTGCGCGCCGCCGGTTTCGCGCTGTTCGATGTGCAGTACTGGACGCCGCATCTGGCGCAGTTCGGGACAGCGGAGATCTCAAAGGACGATTATCAGGCGCGCCTGCGCGCGGCGCTCCAGCTCGACTGCCGGTTTCCCGCTTTCTAGCTACGGCTTCAGCCACCGGTCCAGCCACGCGAAAGCATCTTCCTGCATGGGCACATCGAAGCGGTGCGGCCCGTCGTAGAAACGCGCGGCGAAGAGATTTTTCGCGCCCGCCTTGGCGAAAATCGCCGCCAGCTTGTCCACCGAAGCCTGCATCCCTTCCGGCGGGAACAGCGCGTCGTTGCGGCACTGAAGCACCATCAGCGGCCGGCCCGCGCGCAGGCCGGCCACATCCGGCAAATCCATGTGAAGGTGCAACCCGGGCACGAAATGCACAAATGAGTGCGTGTCCATGTGCGCCCTCATCATCGGCCGCACGGTGGACATGAACCCCGCAATGCAGCACGCGCGAATCCTGTCGTCGAGCGATCCCAGGAACAGCGAGCGCCAGCCGCCGAAAGAAACACCCACGCAGCCGATGCGCTTTGCGTCCACCTCGGGCCGTGTGCAGAGATAATCGACCGTCCGGATGTCGTCCCATGCGGTGACGCCGGGCCACGTGAGCCCCGCATAGGCGAGCGTCTTCACGATCGCCGGTTCCTTCGCGCGGCACTGCGCGTTCAGCCTCCGCACGTCATCCATGCTGAGCTTCGCGCGGTCCCAGCCAGCGGGCAGTTCGCCGGGCGCCACATAGCGCCGCTCGCCAAAGGGGAAGGCGTCGATGGTGATGACCACATAGCCGCGGCGCGCCAGCTCCGTGGCCGTCGGCCGGCCGCCATAATTCACGGCGTGATACTCGTGCATGGCCGGGTGGTTGTCCCCAAAGTCGATTACCTTTTCCTTGCCGAACAGGAACATCCCCCCATGCGAGTGCAGATCGACCACCGCCGGCGCGGGCTTCGTCAGATCCTTGCGCCGCAGCAGGTACGCGGGCACGCGCACGCCCGGCGCAGTGGAGAAGAGAAGCTTTTCGAACACGACGCCGCGCTCTTCGAACCGCGCCAGCGTCTCCGCCTGCGGTGCCACGGGCGCTGGCGCTGGTCCAAGCGCGGCCAACACGGCGGCGCGCGCCTCCCTCCGCCACACTTCCACATTGCGGAACCGCGGCTGAAGGAACGAGAGCGGATACTCCGCCGGCGGCGCGAGCGCCTCGATCGCCGGAAAGAGACTACCCGCGTCCTCCTTCACCCCCGCGGGCGCGGCGAGGTCCGGCGGCATTTCTGCCCGGGACGCCAGCGCCGCCCCGGCACTCAGGAATCGGCGGCGAGTTGAGGAGCAATGCGGCATCGCCTCATTCTCGCTTGCTGGCCCATCGACGTTCCACCCACCAGGTTGACGGAAAGCCAAATCAATGACTCAGAACAGCCGCCCGCCGCAAGGCCACTCGCTCTCAAGCCGCAATCCCAGAACCACCCGCAGGATCGTCTCAGCGGAGGCACGACAACATAGATCAGGGCACATAGAATACATGCTTCTCACCCAAGGCGTGCCTGCGGGAAAGCTTACTGGCTGGGCCTGCTGACGAAGAAGACGTCGTAGACGGCCGCATGGGGCTTGCCCTTCTTGTCCATCCAGATGTTTCCGCGGTATCTGAATGCGTTGCCATGCTCATCCACGAACGGAGCCTTGTGATACTGAAGGCCAATCCGCAGCACGCCCATCTCGTCCAGCGTTTTCAACTCCTCGGTCTGGCTGAAGCCGTCATGATTCGCGTCGATCCACACTCTCAAATTCGAGAAGACCCGATCCCCAGGATCGATGAAACCGTTGTCGTTGCCGCCGGCGTCTCGCCTATCGAAAACACCAAGCGCCTTGAAGCCATTCGGCTGCTCTGATTGTGGCTGCGCTGTCACGTCCCCAAAGAGTTCCCCGCCGTTGTCGATCACTCCATTTCCGTTCCGGTCTAAGACGAGGAACCCATTCCGAAACGCGGAATCAGTCCAGCCGGTCCTGACCCTCCCGAGATCAGGCGCAAAGGTGAATTCCACTCCATCCTGCCAGCCGGTGAGATGAAATCCCTCGTTAGCCAGATCAACAACAAGAGGGCTATTCGCAGCAGACCTGCACACCCACCCGCTTGCGCCACAGGCGAGCGTGTACCCAGCCCCGCAGTTCCAGTTCGGAGGGGGCAATGGACACGGACTTCCACCCTCACTACAACCGCTCCAGCCGTTCTGCGTGCACGTCGGCGCACCGGTGGAACAAGCATATTGAGGGCTCCCCGGGCATTGAGTGCAACTTGTCATTGCCGCCTCCGCTTCCGCCGGCCAGCATGCCGTGTCCCCAAAATATACGATAGGCCCTGGAGCATAGAAACCTGGAAGTGGAATCGGTATGAAATCACCCAGCAGAACCAGATAAACCACCCTACAGACATCCCCGCCCATACTGCAATCTGCGGAACCGTGACTGAACAACGCTGGGCCATAGCCGAACCAACAACCAGCGCCGGACGGTCCTGAGATTACTCCGGTCGTATATGTCACATTGAACTCCCAGTAGAGTCCTGCCTCCATAAATCTCGCCGGACACGATGCCATTCCGCTAGACACAGCGCTCCACGCCAACGCATTTGTCAACGCCCCAATCGCGCAAGTAGGATTTCCCGGATAAGTAATGTTGTAGTTAATCTCCACTGATCCTGCCGCTGGATAAGTATTTGTAGTGCATACTTGCCCGTTTGCCGCAACCATGCTCAGCATCATACCAACAGCCGCTTCGCAGAATCTCATGATCTACTCCTTTCGCGTGACAGCCGCGTGCTTTTTCAATAAGGCATGGTACGCGCGCAGCCTTCCTACGAATTCTGCTAGCCTCTCAGGCGAGCTCCCTTTCTCAAGCATCATGTACACTTGCTGCATACTGTCTAAGCTTTGCATGCCCGCTCCTTCATTTCTCCCGGCAAGCGCCTTCCTCATCTCGTCAACCGGGGAGGGCGCCCGGAGAGCCCTCTCAATGGTGGCAATTGTCCTCTCCTGACTCTCCGCGATTGCTTTTCGCACGGCGCCAAGCATACGGATCTCCCGGGCGTCACCCACAGCAGTACCATCTTCCATCGCAGCCATCCGGACTTCGACATCCACCGCAACGGGCACCTCCTTGGATGCTGCCCGTAACACCGAGACCTTTTCCGAGCGGATGGCTCCGGGTTGCCATCCCTGCACTTCGCGCCCCGGGAAAAGAGAGGACACGCTATCGACCCGCCAATCGCTGGATTCAGATGTGCCATTTGCGTACCTCTGATTCACGCGAAGGCTCCACGCGGTTATGACCTGAGCTGTCAAGTTTTTCATCTGAAGGGTGATTGACGTCATTCCGTTCGCAGACTGATAGTTTTCGACCCTTGTCTCAATAATCTGTATGGGATGTTCTGGGCCATTGATCCCGGCAAAGACGGGAATCGTCGACCAGCAGATGAGCCAAGCAATCTCTTGGCCACGCGTCTTCACTCTCTGGGCGAATGTGTTGGCTCGGTGCACAGAGTCTCCTTCTGCTGTCTGTGAAGCATCTCAACCTCATTCAGTGGGTTGCCGCTCAAACAACTGGCCCAGTGTAGGCAGTTTCAACTTGTCGGTCAATGGGGGGGGATTTTTTCCGATATCGGAACAGGTGCCGCTGTTTCAATGCGATACAGACAAAAAAGGGGGGAGCGATTTATGTCTTCTGTTCCACATTCAGAACAAAACGAGCCACAGAGGCACGCATACAAGTCCGCCATGTCCTTGATTGAAGGACAGATATTACCCCGGACCAGAAATCATTTTCTTCTGACAAACCAGGGGTTCAGCACCGTTGGCGGAAGAGGCTACCGAGGACCATGGGATCGGCTTGTCTCTCGAGGAGATGGCTGAGTCTCGCTGGATTTCCGTCATGGCGATTACAGAAACCGCCTCCGCCACGAAGGAAATGAATGCGCCCTGCGAAGACTGTCCTGGCGGCCGAGCGGCATGTTCTCCAGGCTGCTCAATGAGGCGCTGAGGACAAAAGCCGCACGGATGGGCGACAGCCCTACGTCGACATGGACGCCAGGAATTCGGCGTTGTTGCGCGTCTTGGCCAGCTTGTCGAGCAGCAGCTCGATCGATTCCACCGGCGACAGCGGCGCCAGCACCTTGCGCAGGATCCAGATGCGGTTCAACTCCTCGCGCGGGATCAGCAGCTCGTCCTTGCGGGTGCCGCTCTTGTTGATGTCGATGGCGGGGAAGATGCGCTTGTCGACGAGGCGCCGGTCCAGGTGCACTTCCATGTTGCCGGTGCCCTTGAACTCTTCGAAGATCACGTCGTCCATGCGCGAGCCCGTGTCGATCAGCGCCGTGGCGATGATGGTCAGCGAGCCGCCCTCTTCGATGTTGCGCGCCGCGCCGAAGAAGCGCTTGGGGCGCTGCAAGGCGTTGGAGTCGACGCCGCCCGAGAGCACTTTGCCCGAAGGCGGCACGACGGTGTTGTAGGCGCGCGCCAGGCGCGTGATCGAGTCCAGCAGGATCACCACGTCGCGCTTGTGCTCGACCAGCCGCTTGGCTTTTTCGATCACCATCTCGGCCACCTGCACGTGGCGCTGCGCCGGCTCGTCGAAGGTCGAGCTGATGACTTCGCCCTTCACCGAGCGCTGCATGTCGGTGACCTCTTCGGGGCGCTCGTCGATCAGCAGCACGATGAGAATGATCTCGGGATGGTTGGCGGCGATCGAGTGCGCGATCGACTGCAACATCATCGTCTTGCCCGTGCGCGGCGGGCTGACGATCAGGCCGCGCTGGCCCTTGCCGATGGGCGTCAGCATGTCCATGATGCGGCCGGTGTAGTTGTCGCGAGTGGTCTCCAGCCGGATCCGCTCCAGCGGGTAGAGCGGCGTCAGGTTGTCGAAGAAGATCTTGTTGCGCGCCTGCTCGGGCGGCTCAAAGTTGATGGCGTCCACCTTGATGAGGGCGAAGTAGCGCTCGCCTTCCTTGGGAGGACGGATCTGGCCGCTCACCGTGTCGCCGGTGCGCAGGTCGAAGCGGCGGATCTGCGACGGCGAGACGTAGACGTCGTCGGGACCGGGCAGGTAATTGTACTCGGGAGCGCGGAGGAAGCCGAAGCCGTCGGGCAGGCACTCGATGACGCCTTCAGAGAAGATCAGGCCGGCCTTCTCGGCCTGCGCCTGGAGGATTCTGAAGATCAGCTCCTGCTTGCGCATACCGGCGACGCCGGGGATCTCGAGCTCGCGCGCGATCTGATTCAGGCGTGAGATCGACATCTCCTTCAGCTCGCCGAGGTCGAGATTGCCGCGCTTGTTCAGGGCGCCCTGCCGCGGAGATTCTTCCTGCGGCGCCTCGCGCGGTTCTTCGGCGCGTTCGGCGGACTCGGCCGCCTTCGGTTCGGCCTCGCTGTTTCTGGCCGCCGGCCCGTTGGACTTCGTCCTGGTATCGGACACTCTTCTGCGTGTGGGCGCCCCCTCGCGAGCGGCGCTCTCCGCGGGGCGGCCCTCAGCCGCCTGTGCGTTCTCCTCAGTGACGGGGTCCTGGTTCACCGGGTTGTTGTTTTCCAGATCGTTTGCCAAATCTCTTTCACTCCTTGGCCAGTCAGGCCCGAAAACCAGAACAGGTCCCCGTCCGGGTACGGTCCGCGGATGGCTTTCTGGCTTTCGTTTCGTTCCTTCTGGTTCAGCTTGTCCGACTTCGTTGCCACGACGGCGTACGGCCGGGAGTTCGCCTCCAGCCACTCCTTGAGCTGGAGATCGGACTCCATCCATCCGCGCCGCGCGTCGAGCAGCACGAAGCAGAGAGCCAAACTTTCGCGGTGGAGCAGGTAGCTCTCAGCGAGCCCCTGCCAGCCCCTCTTCACCGCTATCGGGGCCTCAGCATAACCGTAGCCGGGCAGATCGGCGAAGATCACCCGGCCGTCCACTTCAAAGAAATTGACGGCCTGCGTCCTGCCGGGCGTGTTGGAGGTGCGGGCCAGCTTCTGTCCCAGGAGGCAGTTTAGCAGGGTCGATTTTCCTACGTTGCTGCGCCCCAGAAACGCCACTTCAGGCAGACCCGGCGGCGGGAACTGCCGCGCGTCCGTTGCGCTCAGCACGAATCTGGCTTGCGGACGCACTTTGCCGCCGCTCCGATGCCGCCCTCAATGGGCCCGGTTCTCGTCCACGGAGATCTCCGGCATCACCTCCAGGGGATGAGCCGGAGGCTGCGCGGCCAGCGCCTCCAGATCGCCCGCCAGGGCGATTTTCAGCACCTCGTCCATCCACTCGACGAAGTGGATTTTCATCTCGCTCCGGATGTTTTCCGGAACGTCGGCCAAATCTTTCTCATTATCCCGCGGCAGCACCACCTCGAAGATGCCGTGGCGGTGCGCCGCCAGCAGTTTCTCCTTGACGCCGCCAATGGGCAGCACGCGCCCGCGCAGCGTGATTTCGCCTGTCATCGCCAGATCCCCGCGCACCGGAATCCGGGTCAGCGCGGAAGCCAGCGTCGTGGCGATCGTAATGCCCGCCGAGGGGCCGTCCTTCGGAATCGCTCCTTCGGGCACGTGCACGTGGATGTCCAGGTGGCGGTAGAAATCTCGGGGCAGCCCAAGCATCGCCGCGCGCGAGCGGATGAAGCTCATCGCCGCCTGCGCCGACTCCTGCATCACGTCACCCAACTTGCCCGTGATCGTCAGACGCCCCTTGCCTTCCATGATGGTCGCTTCGGTGGTCAGCACCTGCCCGCCCACTTCGGTCCATGCCAGACCGGTAGCCAGGCCCACCTCGGCCTTTTTCTCGGTCCCGAGATCGCGGAACCGGAGGGGGCCCAGCAACTGCTGCACCTTGGCGCCGTCAACGACCACCTTGGCGTGCACCACGCCGGATTTCTTTCCGCCCTTCTTCTCGCTCCCCTGCTCGGCCGCCGATTCCGCCATCACGATCTGGCGCGCCACCTTCCGGCACACGTTGCCGATTTCGCGCTCCAGGTTCCGCACACCCGCCTCGCGCGTGTAGTTCTGCACCAGCGTCATCAATCCGGAGTCCTCAAACTCCAGATGCTCCGCGGCCAGCCCCGTGGCCTTCATCTGCTTGGGCACCAGGAACCGGCGCGCGATTTCCATCTTCTCGAACTCGGTGTAGCCCGACAGCCGGATCACTTCCATGCGGTCCTGGAGCGCCGGCGGGATCGTGTGCAGCACGTTCGCCGTGGCGATGAAGAACACCTCGCTCAGGTCGTACTCGACGTCGAGGTAGTGGTCCATGAACATGTGGTTCTGCTCGGGGTCGAGCACTTCCAGCAACGCCGCCGACGGATCGCCGCGGAAGTCCGTGGACATTTTGTCCACCTCGTCGAGCATGAACACCGGATTCCGCGTGCCGGCCTTCTTCATCATCTGGATGATCTGGCCTGGCAGCGCGCCAATGTAGGTGCGCCGGTGGCCGCGGATCTCGGCTTCGTCGCGCACGCCGCCCAGCGACATTCGGACGAAGTTGCGGCCGGTCGCCTTGGCGATGCTCATGCCGAGCGATGTCTTGCCCACGCCCGGCGGTCCCACGAAGCACAGGATCGAACCCTTCGGGTTCTTCACCAGCCGCCGCACGGCAAGAAACTCGAGAATCCGCTCCTTGATCTTCTCCAGCCCGTAGTGATCAGCGTTGAGCACCTCCTCGGCGTAGCGGAGATCGCGGATTTCTTTCGACTTCTTCTGCCACGGCACCGACAGCATCCACTCGAGATAGTTGCGCGACACCGTGGACTCGGCCGACATCGGCGGCATCTGCTCCAGCCGCCGCAGCTCCGCCAGCGCCTTGTCGCGCGCGTCGCCGGTCATGCCGGATTCGTCGATCCGCCTGCGCAGCTCGTCGAACTCGCTCTTCTCGCCGTGCCCCAGCTCTTTCTGGATGGCCTTGATCTTCTCGTTGAGGTAGTACTCTTTCTGCGCCTTCTCCATCTGCCGTTTGACGCGGCCCTGGATCGAGCGGTCGACATTGAGCTTCTCAATCTCGATGTCGAGCATATCGGCGATCCGCGTCAGACGGTCGACGGGATCGAAGATCTCCAGCAGTTCCTGCTTCTCTTCGATCGTCAACTGGAGATTCGCGCCGATCGTGTCGGCCAGCTTGCCGGGATCGTCCACCCGGACAGCGGCGATCATCGTCTCGTAGTTGACGTTCTGGCTCAGCTTCACGTACTGCTCGAACAGGGAGGTCACGCGCGCCGTCAGGCTCTCCAGTTGCGCGCTCGGCTCCACCTTCTGCGGAACCGTGCGCACCAGCACGCGGAAGAAGCCCTCTTCCTCGGAGACCGAGACGATCTTGCCGCGCTCCACGCCCTCCACCAGCACCTTGATATTGCCGTCGGGCATGCGCACGGACTGCACAATGCTGGCCACCGTGCCCACCTGGTAGATGTCCTCGGGGCGCGGGTCGTCAACGGACGCGTCGTGCTGCGTGGCCAGGAAAATCTTCTTGTCGGTGGCGAGCGCCTCTTCCAGCGCGCGGACGCTCGATTCCCTTCCCACCACAAACGGGGTCATCATGTGCGGGAAGATCACCACGTCCCGGATGGGCATCATGGGGAGCCGCCGCGATTCCAACTTCTCTTTCGAGCTGCTCATGGGTTGATTGTCGCTGTACCGGACAGTTTCACTCTGGGGATATCCGGGCCGTCCGGCGCCCGTCCTGCCCGGCCGGGTGGATCCAGGAACCTCAGCCAGCCTTCTCGAGCAACGCCCAGTTGATCTTCTGCGTCATGACCATCTCCCGCGTCACCAGGAACTCCCGCACCTTCTTGTAAGACGGCAGGTAGTACATGACGTCCAACATCAATTCTTCGAGGATCATCCGCAGGCCCCGCGCCCCCACCTTCCTTTGCAGAGCCAGCTCAGCGATCGCCTCCAGGGCGTCATCGCTGAATTTCAGTTTAACATTTTCGTACTCGAACAGCTTCTGATACTGCTTGATGATCGCGTTGCGCGGCTTCACCAGGATCTGCACCAGCGCCTCGCGGTCCAGATCCTCGAGCACCGCCGCCACCGGCAGCCTGCCGATGAACTCGGGGATGAAGCCGAACTTGATCAGGTCTTCCGGCTGGAGCTGTTCAAGCAGCGTCATGTCCCGCTGCTGCGCCCCGCGCGCCCCGTCGCGGTTCTCTTCCACGCTCTTGAACCCCAGCGTCTTCTTGCCCACGCGGCGGGCGATGATCTTTTCGAGCCCCACGAAAGCGCCGCCGCAAATAAAGAGGATGTTGGTCGTATCGACCGGCGTGAACTCCTGGTGCGGGTGCTTCCGTCCGCCTTGCGGAGGCACGTTCGCAATCGTCCCTTCCAGGATCTTCAGCAGCGCCTGCTGCACGCCTTCGCCAGAGACGTCGCGTGTGATCGAGGGGTTCTCATCCTTACGGGAGATCTTGTCGATCTCGTCGATGTAGATGATCCCCGTCTGGCACCGCTGCACGTCCCAGTCGGCGTTTTGCAGCAAACGCAGGATGATGTTCTCCACATCCTCGCCGACGTAACCCGCCTCGGTCAGAGTCGTGGCGTCGACAATGGCGAACGGCACGTCCAGGATCCGCGCCAGCGTCTGCGCCAGCAGCGTCTTGCCCGTGCCGGTGGGTCCGATCAGGAGGATGTTCGACTTGGAAACCTCGATCTCGCCCACCTTGTGGCGGTTCATCTGAATCCGCTTGTAGTGGTTGTACACCGCCACAGCCAGCTTCTTTTTAGCCGGCTCCTGCCCGATGACGTATTGATCGAGATATTCTTTCAGCTCCAGCGGCTTGGGCAGCTTCTGCGGAGCCCCGTACGGGCGCTCCGGACGGTCGTCGGCCAGAATCGAGTTGCAGACGGCAATGCACTCGTCGCAGATGTAAGCTCTCGGGTAATCGCTCGGAGAGGCGATCAGCTTCCCGACCGCGTCCTGGCTTTTATGGCAAAACGAGCATCTGAGAATTTCGTCGCTCGGGGATCGCTTCACAAATCATCTCCCTGCGGCCCGGGCCGCACATGGCTAGCCCCAGAACCCGGGGTTCCCGTGCCCTCATTATCCACCGAAAGCCTCAAGGCTGGCAATGGCCTATGAAACGGAAAAGCCGCCACACCCTGTCAGATGCCGCCAGCCGGCTGAGAGATCGCACTGGTTCCAGTACCCTGCCCGCCGGAGCGGTCCAGAACCGGCTGGTTGTCAGCGCCGCCGCCGCTCCGATATGCTCGAACTACATTCCCCATGAGACACCGCATCCACATCTTCCTTTGTTTGCTCGTCTTCGCTCTGGTCCTGCCCGCTCAGGAGAAGGCCGATCTCGAAGCCATTTACCGGATCAAACAGGAAGCCTTCCAGAACTCGAAGGTCATGGACATCCTGATGCAGCTCACCGATGTTCACGGCCCGCGCCTGGCTGGCTCTCCCCGTTACCGCGCCGGCGCCGAGTGGGTCCAGAAAACCCTCAAGGAGTGGGGCATCGAGGATGTCCGCTTCGAGCCGTGGGGCCAGTTCGGCCGCGGCTGGGAGAACCGGAAATTCTATGCCGCCATGACCGAACCAGCGTATATGCCCCTGATTGGCGCCCCCCAGGCGTGGACGTCCTCCACCGAAGGCATGATCAGCGGCGAGCCCATCCTCGCCACGCTCCGCGAAGAGGCCGACCTCGAAAAGTGGCGCGGCAAGCTCGCCGGCAAGATTGTCCTGACCGACCAGCCCCGCGACATCACCCTGCATGACAAGGCCGACGGGCGCCGCTACACGGATCAGGACCTGGCCGAGATCGCCGCCGCGCAGCTCCTGCCCTTCGGCCGCCGCCCGGCCGCGCCCGGCCAGCCACAGCCGAATTTCATGCAGATGATGGCCTTCCGCCGCAAGCTGAACGACTTCCTTCGCGAGGAAAAGGTCGCGTTGCTCGTCCAGAACGGGCGCGGCGACCTCGGCACCTTCTTTACTTCCAGCGGCGGCTCCCGCAACCCCAAGGATCCGCCCGCTCCGCCCGCCATCGTCCTCACCGCCGAGCATTACAACCGCATCTGGCGGCTGCTCGACCGTAAAATTCCCGTCCGCATGGAAGCCGAAATCCGCAACGAGTGGACCGACGCGGATCAGCACAATTTCAATATCGTCGCCGAACTCCCCGGCGCGGGCAAACACAAGGACGAGATCGTGATGATCGGCGGCCACTTCGACACCTGGCACGCCGGCACGGGCGCCACCGACAACAGCGCCGGCTCGGCCGTCATGCTCGAGGTCATGCGCATCGTCAAGAAGCTGGATCTCAAGCTGGACCGCACCGTGCGGCTCGCCCTCTGGGATGCGGAGGAACAGGGTCTGCTCGGCTCGCGCGGTTACGTCACCAAACACTTCGCCGACCGCGCCACCATGAAGACCCTGCCCGAATACGACAAGTTCTCCGCCTATTACAACGTCGACAACGGCGGCGGCCGCATCCGCGGCATCTATCTCCAGGGCAATGAAATGTGCCGCCCCATCTTTGAAGCCTGGCTGGCGCCCCTCCGCGATCTCGGCGTCACCACCATCACCAGCCGCAACACCGGCGGCACGGACCACCTGAGCTTCGACGCCGTCGGACTGCCGGGCTTCCAGTTCATCCAGGATCCGCTGGAGTACGACACGCGCACCCACCACACCAACATGGACGTCTACGACCGCATCCCGCGCGAAGACATGATGCAGATGTCCGCCGTCGTCGCCACGCTCGTCGTCCACACCGCCAACCGCGAGGAGAAGCTGCCGCGCAAGCCCCGCCCCGAGCCGCGCCCGCAGCAGGGACCCTTCAGCTTCTAGCCCCTCGCGCTAAAATCCAACAGCGCGTCCACAGTCGCCCGCGTGATCGGGTGATACCCTGGACGCGCTTTTTCATAGATCCGCCGCGCGCGCTTCAGCCCCTCCGGCGTTTTCGCAAGCTCCGCGTACAGCGGCTTGACGAACTTCCGCCGCCCTACCTCGATCAGAAACCGCTCCAGCCTCCCGTATGCCGGCTGATATCCGCTGCGCACCGCCATCAGCAGCCACTGCGCCGCAATCTCGCTGTTGCCGCTCTTCGTGAACCCCCACTGCCGGTCGAGCTCCGCCATCCGCTCCGCGGGCAGCTTCTCCGGCATCGCCCGCAGCCAGTGCAGCCACTCATGCGTCGCCCAATCCTGGCGCGGCTCGGCGCCGAACTCATAATGCGGGCGCGGCGCGCCCTTGGGCAAGCCCGGCTCGTAAAGCCAATCGCGCACGTCCTCGCCCGGAAAGCCGCGCTCCAGTTCCGCCAAGAAATCCGCCGTCGTGATCGACTGAAACGCGTACCGCTCGAAGTACCCGCGCAGCCACGCGTCCCAACGCTCGCGCCCGTGCTTTTCTTCCAGCCACCGCAGCAGCAACGCGCCCTTCACATACGGCACCTGCGTCATCCCGTCGTCCGGATCCCTGCCCTTCAGGTCGAGCACCAGTCTCTGATCCGCTTCAGGCAGCCGCCGCAACTCCTCCTCCAGCTCGCCCACCTCCACCGCCATCTCCATCTCGCTGCGCGCGCGCCCGTACAGCGCCTCCTGGATCCGCCGCTCGATGTATGTCGTGAACCCTTCGTTCAACCAGAAGTCGTTCCACGCCGCATTCGTCACCAGGTTGCCCGACCACGAATGCGCCAGCTCGTGAGAAATCAGCGACACGAGGCTCCTGTCGCCGGCGATCACCGTCGGCGTGGCGAACGTCAGGCACGGATTCTCCATGCCTCCGAACGGAAACGACGGCGGCAGCACCAGCAGGTCGTAACGGCCCCAGCGGTAGCGCCCGTACAGCCGCTCCGCCGCCTCCACCATCCTTTCGACATCGGTGAATTCGCGCGCCGCCGCATCGAGTACCGCCGGCTCCGCCCACACGCCGCAGCGCGCCCCCAGCGCGCGGAATTCCACGTCGCCCACCGCCAGCGCCATCAGATACGAGGGCACGGGCAGCGGCATGTGGAAATGCCCGTCCCGCACGCGGCGCGCCGCCATCAGCGCCTTCAGCGGCACCGGCGCGTGAATCCGCGCCGAAAATGTCACCCGCACGGCAGGCGAATCCTGTAACGGAATCCAGCTCCGCGCGTGGATCGCCTGCGATTGCGAATACAAAAAGGGATGCCGCTTGCCCGCCGTCTGTGGAGGCTCCAGCCATTGCAGCCCGCTGGCTTCCGGCGAGGTTTCGTACTCGATGAGCACGCTGCGCTCGCCCGGCTCGAGATCGATCTCGAGCGGCGCTCCGAGAATCGGATCTTTCGCCCCCAGGCGGAAATTGTCTGTGCGCCCGTTCACGCGCCGGATCGTCAGATCGCGCGTGTCCAGGACGAGCCGCCGCCCCGCCGGCTCCAACTGGAGCGCCGCCGCGCCGCGCAGCCTGCGCTCCCCGAACGACACCGTCAGATCCAGCTCGACATGCCGCACGCGCGACTCGTGCGGGTTCGCGTAAGAGTGGATGTCCGCTGCGCTCACAACCGCTATCCTAACGGGATCGCGGCGGCAGTATGCGGTCCCGCTGTGATAGCTTCGATTTCTTGCATGCAACAGGCTTCCACGGGCAGGCTTCAGTCTCTGGACATCTTCCGGGGCTTCACCATCGCGTCGATGATTCTGGTGAACAATCCCGGCTCATCGCCGTCGTACGCGCAGCTCGAGCACGCCGAATGGCACGGCTGGACGTTCACCGACACCGTGTTCCCGTTCTTCCTCTGGATCGTCGGCGTGGCGATGACGCTGTCCACCGCGCGCCGCATCGAGCGCGGCCAATCGCGCGCCGAGCTACTCCGGCACGCCTTCCAGCGCGCCGTCATCCTGTTTCTGCTCGGCGTCTTCGTGGGTCCGTTTCCGCGCATCGATCTGGCCACCATCCGCATCCCTGGCGTGCTCCAGCGCATCGCCGTCTGCTATCTGATCGCGTTCCTGATCTTTCTTTACACCAGAGTGCGCGGGCAGATCCTCTGGCTGCTCGGTTTCAATGCCCTGTATCTCGGGCTGATGTGGTTCTATCCAACGCCCGGCTGCGGCGCGGGTTCCTGGTCGATGGACTGCAACTTCGCCCGATATGTCGACTCGCTCCTGCTGAGCGGCCACATGTGGCGGCATACGCGGGACTGGGATCCGGAGGGCATCATCAGTACGCTGCCAGCCGTGTCCACGGTGCTTTTCGGCGTGCTCGCCGGCCATGTGCTGCGCCATTTCTCCTGGCACCGGGCGCGCCTCCAGGCGTTCATCTTCGGCGGCTCCGCGCTGTTCGCCGCGGCTCAGGTGATGTCGATCTGGATCCCCGTCAACAAGAACCTGTGGACGACGTCGTTCGCCTTCCTGATGGCGGGTCTCGCCATGCTCGCCTTCGCCCTCTGGTACTGGGTGGCGGAAGTGCGCGGCGCGGGACGCTGGTTCCGCTTCTTTGAAATCTACGGCTCCAACGCGATCCTGATGTTCCTGCTGTCCGGCATCTTCGCCCGCGTTGCCGGCGCGACAGGCTTTCACCAATGGTGGTACGGGAACGTCTGCCTCGCCATCACCTCCGTTGAGAAGAACGCCAGCGTGCTGTACGCTCTCACCAACGTCCTGGTCCTCTGGCTGGTGGCGTACGCGTTGTGGCGGAAGCGCTGGTTCCTGAAGTTCTAGTCACCCGCTGCGCCGCGCTGCTGCCAGCTTCTCCGCCAGACGGAACGCCGCCACGAAGCTTTTCGGCGATGCCACGCCCCGGCCGGCGATGTCGAACGCCGTGCCGTGATCGACGCTGGTGCGCACTATGGGCAAACCGAGCGTTACATTCACGCCGCCCTCGAAATCGAGCAGCTTCAGCGGAATGTGGCCCTGGTCGTGATACATGCACACGACGGCATCGTAGCGCCCGCGGTGCACGGCGAGGTAGAACAACGTGTCCGGCGGCAGCGGCCCTTCCATGGGCCAGCCCTGCGCGCGCGCCCATTCCACCGCGGGTGCAATCACGCGGATCTCCTCATCTCCAAACGCGCCGCCTTCGCCCGCGTGCGGGTTCAGCCCCGCCACGGCGATCCGCGCTCCGGGCTTCAATCGCAGCACCGCATCGCAGGTCAGCTCGAGAATCCGCCGCACGCGCTCCGGCGTCACCCGCGCGATCGCCTCGCGCAGCGAGCAGTGCGTGCTGATGTGGGTCACCATCAGCCGCTCGCTTGCCAGCAGAATGGTCACGTCACTTGCTCCGCACACTTCTCCCAACAGTTCCGTGTGGCCGGTGAAGCGCGCGTCGCTCATCTGGATCGCCTGCTTGTTGACGGGCAGTGTCACCACGGCTTCGATCTGGCCGGCAAGCGCCGCCCGCGCGGCGCGCACCACGGCTTCCCGCGCGGCGCGCCCCGCCGCCGCGCTCAATTCGCCGGGCCGCACATCGCCAGACTGCAACAGGCCGAGATCGATCACGTTCAGCGAGCCGGGCGCGGACTCCCGCGGCTCGCGCACACGCCGCAGCGGCACGCGAAGCCCGAGCGTGCTGTTGTAATGCTCAAGCGCCGCCATCTCGCCGTAAAGGACAAACGGCGCGCCGGCAAGCCCCTCCCGCCACGCCTTGAGCACGATCTCCGGCCCGACGCCGTTGGCGTCCCCCATCGTTACGCCGATCATGGCTGCTCCCGCGCTTTCCGCCGCCGCCTTAAGGCGTGATCCGCGCCGCCCAGCCGCCGCCGGGCGCCAGCCGCACCTTCAACACCGTCTGCCGGTTCACCTTGCCCTTCCTCATCCGGTAGTCGCTGCCAACCCGGTGCGCGTTGACGCCGTCTTCATAGAAAGTCATCGCGAACTCGCCCGGCGGCAGGAAGTCGAAGCGCAACTCGAGTTCCCGCCCAGTCCAGTTCGTCATCGCGCCCACGTACCACTGCCTGCCGTGCCTGCGCGCCACCGCCACATGCTCGCCGATGCTCGCTTCCAGCACGACGGTCTCATCCCACACGGTCGGCACCGGGCCGAGAAACTCCATCATCTCCGGCTCGCGCAGATACTTCGACGGACTGTCGGAGAGCATTTGCAGCGGGCTTTCGTAAATCGCGTACATCGCCAGTTGGTGGCAGCGCGTGCCCATCGACATCGGCGTCTGGAACAGGGGCGCGAAGCTGCCGCGCGCGGCGTTGGTCATCGCGCCGGGCGTGAAGTCCATCGGCCCGAGAAACATCCTCGTGAACGGCAGCATCACGGTGTGCGCAGGCTCGATCTCCGCGCTCCACTTGCTCCATTCCAGTCCCTTCACTCCCTCGTTGCTGATGATGTTCGGCCATGTGCGCGTCATCAGAGCCGTGCGCTGCACGCCGTGATAATCCACCAGCATCTTCCGCTTCGCCGCTTCGCGCGTCAGCTCCTGGAGGATGTTCAGCACCTTCTGGTCGTCGCGCTGCATGAAGTCCACCTTGATCCCCTTCACGCCCCATTTGGCGAACTGATCCAGCGCCGCCGGCATCTGGTCCGCCAGCGTCTTCCACACCACCCACAGGATCACGCCCACCTTCTTCTGCGCCGCGTACGAGGTGATCTCCTGCATGTTCACCTCGGGCACAACATCGAGCACGTTGCCGAGCTTGTACCAGCCTTCGTCCAGCACGATGTACTCGATGCCGTACTTCGCCGCAAAATCGATGAAGTACTTGTAGGTGGCGGTGTTCACGCCGGAGCGGAAGTCCACGCCGTAAACATTCAGCGCGTTCCACCAGTCCCAGGCGACCTTGCCCGGGCGGATCCAGCTTGCGTCGGCGATCTCGGTGGGCTTCTGGAGCAGCCACACGAGCGGATTCGTCAACAGCTCGCCGTCTTTCTCCGCCACCGCCACCAGCCGCCACGGAAATGTGCGCGAGCCGCGCGTCTCGGCGATGTAGTCTTCCGCCTCCACCACGCGCAAATTCCGGTCCGTGTGCAAGGCTTCTTTGCGCGGATAGGGCGGGAACGTGACATCCAGCCCTTTGCCGCCCGTGGCGCGGAACCACATTCCCGGATAGTCTTCGATGTCCGCTTCCGCCATCGCCAGCTTCACGCCGCCCGCATCGACAACTACGGGCAGCGTCGCCAGCGTCCCCGGCGCAATCGAGCTCAGCCTGCGCCGCGCGTATGTGCGCTCGTTGTGCGAAAGGAAGCTCTCCTCAGCCGGATAGTAAACCTCGTAGTCCTCCGGGAAACGGAACGACGCCTCTTCGTCGAACACCTTGACCCTCGCCTGCGGCAGCGCGGTCTCCAGCCGGTAGGCGGCGCCCTCGTTATAGGCGCGGAACGTCGCCGCAAAACCGCCTTCCGCTTCCAGCCGCAGTTCGTTGTATTGCTCGCGGATCCTCGCCGACTTCAGCTTCACCTGCGGCTCGAGCACGGCGTCCTGCGACCGCTCCTTCGCGCCGCGCATCTTCACGCCCACGCCCAGCCGCGCGCCGTCGATGCGGATCGACGCGGTCGAATTCTCCATCACCGTCTTGCCCCGCACGGCAATGTCATAAGCGAGCCGCTCGCCCGCGCGGATGCGCACTTCAATCCGCCCGTCCGGCGAGCGCAACGCATAGCTCTGCTGCCCGGAGCCAACCGCCGCGGTCATGCCGAGCAGCGCAAGGATCATCCACGCACGAGTCCCGAGAAATGACATCTTCAACCTCTTTCTCCGCGCGGCGCCGTGGTGCAGCGCATGAAGCGATTCTATCGCCGCCGCAGGGCCGCCGATTCAGCGCTTCAGCGCGCGCGCTTTGCGGTCGAGTTCGGAAAGCTTCAGCCGGATGCTCACGATGTAGGGGGGCTCGCCGGGCGTCCAGTGGCCGTAGGTCGTCGTCAGGATCGTACCGTCGGGCAGCCGCAGGACACCCGGATAGGCGCAGTCGAAATCCTTGTGGTTTTTCATCAGCCGCACCCGGTACTGCCCTTCCCTGCCTTGCTCGATATCCTCGAACCTGCCGACCCATGCCACCCAGTCGCCGCGCGTGGGGCTCTCCAGAGTCGTATCGCGGAAGGAAATGAACAGCCGTCCGTCGCGCGCGTACACCGCCGTGTGGCGGTCGCCCGTGAGCGCGCCGGGCAACTCGCGCGGCTCGCTCCACGTCTCGCCTTCGTCATCGGAAAACGACACGAACGAGTTGAACTTCCGGCTGTTCTCGCGCAGCAGGATGGCGATGCGCTTCCCGTCGGGCGAGCGCACCAGCCCGGGCTCGCACAGGTGCGCCTCCGGGTGCGAAAGGATCGCCACCGGCTGGCTCCACGTCAATCCGCCGTCACTGGAAAGTGTCTTGTAGACAATGAAGCGGTCCCGCTTGCCGTCCTTGCGCAGGAACCGCCCGTCGTCGTGGAACAGCGCCATATAGCGCCCGTCGCGCAGCCGCTCGACGCTCGCCATCGCCACCACGCCGCCGAAATCGCCAATGGGCTCGAGCGGCGTCCAGGTCACGCCGTCGTCTTCCGATACTGCCATGCGGATCGGATACAGCCCGGAAAACAGGATCAGCCGCTTCTTGCCCTTCGCATCGATCACGCGGTGAATCGTCGGTGTCTCCTGCGACGTGGCCCAGTTGTCGGGCACGGGCAGCCTCTCCGACCACGTCCGCCCGCCGTCGCGGCTGCGCTTCAGCACGATCGCCCCGCGCCCGTGCCCTTTCGGATACACGGCAAGCACTGTCCGCCCGTCTTCCAACAGAACCGTGGTGGGATGGCCGAGATACTGCCCCGGCTCGCGGTCCACCACAATCTGCCGCTGCGTCTCCGCCGCGAGATCGATCAGCGGAATCGAGTACCCGCGCGGCGGCTGGCAGAACGCCGGCACGGAAAACAACACGAGCAGCGCGAAACGCATCGCGCTCACCGGATCATCGAACCCGCCACCGGCGACAGGATCGTGCTGCTGATGTTGGAGACCACTTCGCCATCGCTGAGCCCCGGCGTCGCGGCCATCTTTTTCCACTCCGGGCTCGTCGCAAACGCGCGCCAGTTGGCTTCGCGCGCCGCCAGGCTGTCGAACGCCACCATGTAAGTCAGGTTCGGCATGTTCGCGCCCGCGATCATCTCGCCGAAAAACACGGGCACGAGGCCGAACTTGCGGAACAGGTCGATCTCGCCGTCCTCGAACATGCCGATCTTCTTTCTGAGCGACTCGGGCGTGTTGGATTCATAAGTGCGCAGTTCGAACACGCGCGCCGCGCGCCCCTCGCCGCCCGGAGGCGTCTCGATCGCCGGGAACTTCTGGAAGCCCCGCAGCAGATGCACGTCCATCCGCTGATACGGCAACTGCACCTGCTTGTACAAAGCCTCCGTGGCGGATTTCAGCTCGCCATCCGCGCCGAGCCGCTGCCAGCACTGTTCGAAAGCGGCCAGCGAAGCATGCTGCGCCACCATCAGCAGGAACGGCGCGCCAGGCGCGATCGTGCTCGCGAACAGCCCCACCGGGCCCGCGCCCGCCCTGCGCATGGCAGGCAAGAGGGCCTTGCCCAGATGCTCGCTCCAGCGGCCGCGCTGGTTGTCCATCGTGTTGCGAAGCCGGAAATAGCGCATTTCCAGGATCGCCGGATTCGTGGATAGAGTCGATGATTGCATCATGGCTGCCGCGGGAAGGCCGGCGCCGCCGGCCAGAAGGGTTCGTCTTCTCATGACGCGTGCGATTGTATCGCACGGCGCGCGCCGCCGTTACCAGCCTACCGGCTTGCCCTTGTTCTGCTCCGCCAGCCAGTCTTCCAGCGGCTTGAAATACGCCCGGATCGCGGTGGCGTCCATCTGCCGCGCGCCGGTGACCTTTTCGAGCGCCTCCTGCCAGGGACGGCTCGCGCCCATTTCGAGCATCTCTTTCAGGCGGCGTCCCGCTTCTCTGTTGTCATAAATCGAACAGCGGTGCACCGGTCCCGTGCAGCCCGCCACGTCGCTCAGCGCCTTGTGGAACTGGAACTGGAGAATGTGCGCCAGGAAGTAGCGCGTGTAGGGTACGTTGGCCGGCACGTGGTACTTGGCGCCCGCGTCGAAGTATTCGTCTCCCCGCTCGCTCACCGGCGCCACGCCCTGATACTTCCTCCTCAGTTCCCACCACGCGCGGTTGTATTGTTCGGGCTTGACCTCGCCCGAGAACACCTTCCACCGCCACTGGTCGATCAGCAATCCGAACGGCAGAAACGCCACCTTGTCCAGCGCGCGCGCCATCAGCAGCCCGAGGTCTTTGCTCGCGTCCGGCGCGCGGTCGAGCAGCCCGATCTTTACCAGATACTCGGGGGTGATCGAAAGCGCGATCGTGTCGCCCACGGCTTCGTGGAAGCCGTCGTTGGCGCCCGAGCGGAACAGGAACGGCTGCCGGTTGTAGGCGCGCTGATAGAAGTTGTGGCCCAGCTCGTGGTGGATGACGTTGAAGTCGTCGGCGTTGATCTCGATGCACATCTTGATCCGCAGGTCGTCGATGTTGTCCACGTCCCAGGCGGACGCATGGCACACCACGTCGCGGTCGCGCGGGCGCGTGAACATCGACCGCTCCCAGAAGGTCGGCGGCAGCGGCTCAAAGGTCAGCGACGTAAAGAAGCGTTCCCCGTACTTCACCATGTCCACCGGCGTGGTGTTCCGCCGCTTCAGAATCGCCGTCAGGTCGTATCCGGGATCGGCGCCTTTGGGCGCCAGCAGCGGATACAGATTGTCCCACTGCTGCGCCCAGATGTTGCCGAGCAGGTGCGCCGGGATGGGGCCGTTTTCCGGAACTACGGATGGTCCGTACTTCTCGCGCAGCTTCCACCGCACGTAGGCGTGGAGCTGCTCGTACAGCGGCTTCACCTGCTCCCAGATCCTGTCGAGTTCGCGCGTGAACTCCTCGGGCGGCATGTCGTAACCGCTGCGCCACAGCGCGCCCGTGTCGGCGAAGCCCAGCTCGCGCGCGCCCTTGTTGGTGATCTCCACCACCCGCGCAAAGTCCTTCTTCATCGGCGGCGCGATCGAGTGCCACCCCTGCCAGACGTCCAGCAACTGTTTCGGATCGCGGCTGGAAGCCATGATCCGCGTGATCTCATCGATGTTCAGGCACTTCTTTTCGTCCCCGCCTGGGCAGTACCTGCCCTTGCCGTACGCCGACTCAAGCCCCGCCGCCAGCTTCGTCATCTCCGCCGCTTCGGCTGGATCCGACGGCGCGGGCAACGTGATCGCGAGTTTCAGCAGCTTCAGTTTCCGTTTCAGGTCGTCCGGCAGCGCCACGTTGTCGTACTTGGCCGCTTCTTTCGCCAGGCGCACGCTGGCTGTGATCAGGCGCTCGTTCGCTTTCGCCGCCAGCGCCTCCGTGTCCAACGTGATGTAGGTGGATTGCACCCACGCCGCCTGCGACGCTTCATTCGAAAGCTGCAACAGCTCGCTTTCGGCCTTTTCCAGAAATTGGCGCGCCTGGTCCACAGTCGGCGCGGTGCGGCAGCCGGATGCCGCAAGGAACGACAACACAACAAGAATGCGTTTCATGGAAATCTCCAACGCGCCCAGTCTATCCGAGCACGCGGTGGGCGAGAAGCACGAACAGGATGCCCGCCACGGACGTGATCACTTTCATCACCGTCCAGGTGCGCAGCGTGTCCGGCACGCTCAGCCCGAAGCACTGATTGACCAGCCAGAAGCCCGCGTCGTTGACGTGCGACAGCGCCGTGCCGCCGGCGCACAACGCCAGCAGCAGAATCTCGGGCGAATACCCCGGCAGCCCCTTGAACAGCGGCGCCACGATGCCGCCCGCCGTAATGATCGCCACCGTCGCCGAGCCCTGCGCCACTCTTAGCCCCAATGCCACCAGATACGCCACCACCAGCGGCGACACCGCGCTCTCCGCCAGCAGCCTTCCCCCGTACGCGCCGGCGCCGCTGTCGACAATGATCTGCTTGAACGCGCCCCCGCCACCGATGATCGCCAGCAGGCTCCCCAGCGGTTTCAACGCCTCTTCGGCCAGCCTCAACACTCCCTCGCGGCTCAGGCCACGGCGCAGTCCGAACAACGCCATCGCCGCCAGTGCTGCGATCATCAACGCCGTGAATGGATGCCCGAGAAACTGATACGCGGCCAGGCCTGCCGCTTTCCGCATCTCCGCGAAGCTCGCCGCGAAAATCAGAATCACGGGCAGCAGCAGCACCAGCGCCACCAGCAGCGGTTGCGGAGCGTTGTTCGATTCCTTGGGCGGAGCAGCAGCCAGCGGCGCCGACTCGGGCACGGGCACATGCATGCGGCGGGCGATCCACAGCCCATAACCCATGCCGCCCGTGAGCGCCATCGGGATGGAAAGCGCCGCGCCATACAGAATCGCCTTCCCCATGTCCGCGCCCAGCAACTGCGCCGCCGCCGCGGGCGCGGGATGCGGCGGCACCATGGCGTGCGTCACCGTCAGCGCCGCCGCCACCGGCAGTCCGAAGTACAGCAGGCTCCTGCCGGACTCCCTCGTCAGGCTGTAGACCAGCGGCACGAGAATGATGAAACCCACCTCGAAAAAGATCGGAAGCCCAATCAGGAACGCCGCGCAGAACACCGCCCACACCGCATGCTTCGGCCCTGTTTTCTCCAGCAGCCAGTCCGCCAGCGCGCGCCCGCCGCCGGAGTGCTCCAGCAGCCTCCCGATCACCGCCCCCAGCGCGACCACCACCGCGATGAACCCCAGCGCGTCGCCGAAGCCCGCCTGCATCGACTTCAGCACCCGCACGGGCGCCATCCCCGAGCCAAGGCCGAGGGCCATGCTGACGAGCAGGAGCGAGAAGAACGCGTGCAGCTTGAGAACGAGAATCAGCAACAGCAGCAGGACCACCGCGCCGAGCGTGAGCACCAGCAGCGCAGGGCCCTCGACCATGGCCCCGCCATTCTATCTCAGCCGCTCTGTTCCCAATCCGCCCCCTGCGCGCCAGCCGTGAAACCGTTGCTGACGAACCGCGCCGCCGCGAGCCACCCCCCACCGCCTTCCCCTGCAACTCCGGATGCTTTGCGACCCACAAAAGCCAGCGCCGCGCCAATCGCCGCCCCCACCGGCGCCAGCACCAGGATCTGATTCCATTTGCCGATCATCGCCGGCGGCGCCACTGCCGCGAGTGCGCCCCACAGCACACACCGGAGAACATGGATGCGCCGCCTCTCCGTCATACTCGCCACGCCTCCGAAGATCGCGCCCGAGGCCAGCCCCAGCCAGAGGAAGATCCGCGCAATCGCCTCCGGCTCGCCCGGGTCGATGCTGCCCGGATCGGCAAGGCCGATCATTACGAAGAACGACGTCCAGAACCCCGCCCACAACACGAACCAGGCCGCAGTCAGCCTCGCCGGTCCCAGCAGTCTCCTCTCGAGTGGGGGCATCCAGCCCAGCCTAACGCATCCGCGGCGATCTCTCAGGTCACCGGCGCGGGGTTGAACAGCGCCAGATCGTTGGCGAGCCCATGCCGTTCGCTCCACGTTTTCCGCCCGGAAGCCACGTCCAGAATCAGCCGGAACATTTCCCACCCAGCCTGTTCCAGCGTGATTGACCCGCCGGCGATCCTTCCCGCGTCGAAGTCGATCAGATCCGGCCACCGGCGCGCCAGCGCCGTGCGCGTGCTCACTTTGATCACCGGGCACATCGACAGCCCGTAGGGCGTCCCCTCGCCCGTGGTGAACACATGCACGTTCATGCCGGCAGCCAGCTCCAGCGTCCCGCAGATGAAGTCGCTTGCCGGTCCGGCGAGAAACCACAGGCCTTTCCCTCGAGCCTGTTCGCCCGGCGGCAGAACGCCGTCCAACGGCATCGAACCGGACTTCGCCACCGACCCCAGCGCCTTCTCCACCACGTTGGCCAGCCCGCCGCGCTTGTTGCCCGGCGTGGGATTCGCGCTGCGGTCGGCGCCGCCGCGCGCCAGATACGCGTCGTACCAGGCGAACTCCCGCTTCAGATCCTCCACCACCTCCGGTGATGGCGCCCGCGCCGCCAGCAGATGAGCCGCATCCCTCACTTCGGTGATCTCGCTGAAGATCACTGTCGCGCCCGCGCGCGCCAGCAGGTCCGCCGCCACGCCCACAGCCGGATTCGCGGTCAAGCCGCTGAACGCATCGCTGCCCCCGCATTGCAAGCCCACGATCAGATCGGACGCCGGACACCTGACCCGCCGCCGCGCATTCAGCCGCTCCAGCCGCCTCTCGGCGAGCTCGAGCACCCGCGCCACCATCGACTCGAACGAACCCAGTCCGTCATCCTGAAGCCGCACCAGGAACGGCTCTTCTCCTGGCAAGCCAAGCCGCGCCGGCTGCAACTTCTCGCATCCCAGGCTCACCACCATCACCTCGCCGCCCAGGTTCGGATTCAGCGCCAGGTTCCTTACCGTGCGGATGGGGATCTCCGCGCCGGGCGCGTCGATGGCCACGCCGCAGCCATAGGAGTGCGTGAGCGCGGCAACGCCGTCGACGTTCGCATAACGGGGCAGCAGTTCGCGCCGGATCCGTTCCGCCGCGTGCTCTACAACGCCCGCCACGCATTGCACCGTGGTGGTGATCCCGAGCACGTTCCGCGTGCCCGCCTTCCCGTCCGCGTTGCGGTAGCCCTCGAACCAGAAGCCCTCCAGCGGCTCGCCGCGCGGCGGAGCGGCGGCGGGCGCCTGAAGCGAGTCGAGAGGAGGCGGCTCGGGCGACTCCAGCAACTCCTCGCGCACCCACCCGCCTGCTTCGATGTCTTGCAGCGCTCTGCCGATCACCGCACCATAGCGGATCACCGCACCGCCGCGCGGAATCGGCTCGAGCGCCACTTTGTGGCCCGCGGGCACGGGCTCGCGCGCTTCAACGCCGAACTCAGTGAGCGCACCCTTGGCAAGCCCCGGTTCCGCCGCCACCACTGCCACGTTGTCGCGTTCGCTGACGCGGATCAGTTGCGCCCCTTGCATGCTCCCAGCCTAGCCCGCGCGCAGCCAGATTTCCGGGGGCGGGCGGCGCTCAGCGCTTCCGGTAGTGAACCTCGCTCTGCTCTCGCAGCCGCGCCGCCGCCGCTTCCGCCGTGATGTCCCGTTGCGGCATTGCCAGCATCTCGTACCCCACCAGAAACTTCCTCACCGTCGCCGAGCGCAGCAGCGGCGGATAAAAGTGCGCGTGGAAATGCCACGCGGGATTGCGCCCGCCTGCCGTGCGCTGATGGAACCCGAACGAGTACGGGAAGGAGATCTCGAAGAGGTTGTCGTAGCGCGTGGTAATCCGCTTCAGGATATCGGCCAGTCCCGCGCGTTCCTCTCCGCTCAGTTCGTCGAGACCCGTGACGGCGCGGCGGCTCAGGATCATGGTCTCGAACGGCCACACCGCCCACCACGGCACCAGCGCCACGAAATGATCATTCGCGCACACGATCCGCTCGCCCAGTTCGAGTTCGAGTTTCAGATAGTCGCCGAGCAGCGTGCGCCCGCGCTCCCGCCAGTATTGCGTCTGAGCCGCTTCTTCGCGCGCCACTTCATCCGGCACGATGCTGCTCGCCCAGATCTGGCAGTGCGGATGAGGGTTCGAGCAGCCCATCATCTCGCCGCGGTTCTCGAAGATCTGCACGTAGCGCAGGAAGGGCTCGCGCATCAGGGTTTCGTACTCCTGCGCCCATGTGTCCACAACTGCCTCGAGGTCCGCAACCTCCATCTCCGCCATCGTCAGATCATGGCGCGGCGAGAAGCAGATGACGCGGCAGATGCCGCGCACGCCTTCGGCGCGCAGCAATTCATGCGCCGGCGCCTCGCCGTCCGGCGAATCGGCAAGCAGCGCGGAAAAATCATTCGTAAAAACAAACGTTTTTTCGTACCGAGGGTTGCGCCGCCCGCCAGCGCGCTCGTTGCCCGGGCACAGATAACACTTCGGATCATAGGCAGGCCGGGTCTCGGCAGGGAGCCTCTCCACCTGCCCCTGCCACGGGCGCTGCGTGCGGTGCGGGCTCACCAGCAGCCACTCGCCCGTGAGCGGGTTGTACCGCCTGTGCGGATGCGTGCGCAAATCGAGCATCGGAACTCCTGAAGTCTTTATCGTAGGCAACGCGCGCGCCTGCGTGCCGGGCGCGGCGATATGATCGTGCCATGCGAAGGCTTGTCTGGTTCTTCTGCTGGCTTCCGCTAGCGGCGCAGAATACGCCCAGGCCAACGACAGAGGTGTTCCACGGCGTCTCCGTCACGGAGAACTTCCGGTGGCTCGAAGACCCGGACTCGCCGGAGACCCGCGCCTGGATCCAGGCGCAGAACACGCGCACGCAGGCGTTTCTCTCGCGCATCCCGCAGCGCCCTGCAATTCGGGCGCTGCTCGAGCGGCTCCATCAATACGACCGCTACCCCACGGTCAATCGCGGCGGCGGCGCAGTGGCGGGCTATTTCGTCCGTGGTCCGCGCGTGTTATTTCTGCGCCAGTCGGGGCTGCAAAACCAACCCGTTCTCTATGTGCGCGAAGCAGGCAAGGACCGCGTGCTGCTGGACGCCAACACCCTGTCGCCGGATGGCACTGCTTCCATCAACACGTTCTCCATCTCACGCGACGGACGTCTGCTGGCTTATGCCGTCTCCCGCTCCGGCTCCGACTGGGTGACGTGGCGCGTGCGGGATGTCGCCTCAGCGAAGGATCTGCCCGACACGCTCGAGTGGTCGAAATTTTCGTCCGCAGAATGGGACGCAAAAGGCGAAGGCTTCTGGTACGGGCGCTATCCCGAGCCGCAGAAAGGCGCCGCCCTGCAAGCCGTCAACGAGAACTTCACTCTCTACTACCACCGCATTGGGACGCCCCAATCGGCGGACACCATCGCATACCGCAGACCTGATCAGCCCCGCTGGTCGTTCACTCCGCATCTGACCGCCGACGGGCGCTACCTGATCCTGGAGACCGCTGGCAGCACGGCGATTGAACGCCTGATCCACTCCATCGACCTTCAGGCGTCTGAACCCGCGCCCAGGCCGATCGTGGGCGAGTTCCGTTTTTCCTACCGCTTCATCGGCAGCCGCGGCTCGCGCATCCTGCTGCTCACCAACGACGGCGCGCCGCGCTACCGCGTGATCGAGATCGATCTGACAAATCCGGCCCCGGCCAACTGGCGCACCGTGGTAGCCGAAGCCGCCGACACGCTGCGCCAGGCTCGCCTCGCGGGAGATCAGATCGTGCTGAATTACATGCATGACGTCTCGGCGCTGGTGAAGGTCGTGCCGCTCTCCGGCGGCGCGCCGCGCTCCGTGCCGCTGCCGCAGAACTCCTCCATCACGCTCGCCGAGGACTCCTCCTCGGTGTTCTCGGTGACGAACTTCATGACGCCCGAGACGCTGTACCGCTGCGCGGAGGGCGGCTGCAGCCCTCTGTTTCCTTCGAAATTGCCCTTCGACCCGGCTAAGTACGAAACCCGCCAGGAATTCGCAGTCAGCAGGGACGGCGCGCGCATCCCCATTTACATCACCGCGCGCAAGGGGCTTGCGCTGGACGGTTCTCATCCCGCCCTGCTGTACGGTTATGGCGGGTTCAACATCTCCGTCACTCCGGCTTTCAACGTCTTCACCCTCGCCTGGCTGGAACGGGGAGGCGTCTACGCCTCGGCCAACCTGCGCGGCGGCGGCGAATACGGCGAGGACTGGCACCGCGCCGGCATGAAACAGAACAAGCAGAACGTGTTTGATGACTTCATCGCCGCCGCCGAACACCTGATCTCCCGCCAGTACACGAATGCGAGGAAACTCGCCATCCGCGGCGGCTCCAACGGCGGCCTGCTCGTCGGCGCGGTGGTCAACCAGCGGCCAGACCTGTTCGCCGCGGCCATTCCCGCGGTGGGTGTGATGGACATGCTCCGCTTCGACCGCTTTACCATCGGCCACGCCTGGGCCACCGAGTACGGCTCGCCGAAAAATCCCGAGGAATTCCAGACTATCTACCGCTATTCGCCGCTGCACAACATCCGCCCGGGCACGGCGTATCCGGCCACGCTCGTTCTCACGGCGGATCACGACGACCGCGTCGTTCCCGCGCATTCCTTCAAGTACGCGGCCACGCTTCAGGAGGCGCAGGGCGGCGAAGCGCCCATTCTGATCCGCATTGAAACATCCGCCGGCCACGGGGCTGGCAAGCCCACGTCCAAGATCATCGACGAGTCAGCCGATGTGATGGCGTTTCTGCACCGGGCGCTATTGCCCGAACCCGAGCCGCGGATGTTCCGCGTCTCCATCGACCAGGACCGCCTGATCGGCGCGGTTGACTTCTCGTTCCTCAATCAGCCGCTGACGCCGGATCACCGCATCACGGTGCGGGACGGGCGTTTCGTCGATGCGCTTGGACGCCGCGTCCGGTTCTGGGGCGTCAACCTCGCCTTCGGCGGAAATTTCCCTGAGCCCGCCGACGCCGCCCGAATCGCAAAGCGCCTGCGCCGTCTCGGCGTGAATCTCGTCCGCCTGCACCACATGGACACAAGCCCCGACGCAGATCCGGCGAACGCCCGCTCCATCCTCACCACCGGCCCGTACCCCACGCTGAATCCTGTCGCCGTGGAACGCCTCCGGGCGCTGCTCGACGCCTACCGCGAAGAGGGCATCTACGTCAATCTCAACCTGCACGTCGGCTACACCTTCCGCCCCGGCATCGATCCCATTGGCTCGTTCGACTTCCCCATCCCCAACCAGTCGAAGCCCGTCCACATACTCAATGACCGGATGGTGGAGCTTCAGTGCGTATACGCGCGTCAGGTCATCGACGCGCTGCGCCTGAAGGACGACCCCGTGCTCGCGATGGTCGAGATCAACAATGAAAGCTCGCTGCTGTACTCGTTCCAGACCGGCGCGCTGAAGAAATACTGGCCGGACGCGACCTTGGAGGAGGTGATCGCCCGCGACAAGGCGTATCTGGACCGCATCGCCGCCGCGGTGCGGGAGCGGTTGGGCCCCTCCGTCCCGGTCACCGGCACACAGGTGGAGTTTGGCGGTCCGTTCCACTTCGACACGCACGCGGGACTGGACTACATCGACGACCACTTTTACATCGACCACTACAACTTCCCGAACCGCCCCTGGGACTCGACCGACTGGCGTATCCGCGACACCTCCGGCGCCGGTTCCGGCTACCTGCAATACCTCCACAAAGCCTTCGCGCGGCAGGCCAACAAGCCGTACACCGTGAGCGAATTCAACCAGCCCTATCCCAACCGCCAGGCTGCGGAGATCGATCCGACGTTCGCCGCCTTCTCGGCTTTCCAGGACTGGGACGGCGTGATGCACTTTGCTTACGAACATGGCCGCGCCTGGGACCGCAACGCGCCCTCCGGGTTCAACCTGAACGGCGATTTCTCGAAACTGGCCGCCTTTGGGCAGGCCGGTTATCTTTTCCGCAAGGGCCTGGTGCGCCCCGCGGAGCGCGAATTCGTCGTGCCGATGCCGCGCTCGCTGCGCGAAAAGGCCACCGCTGAGCGCATGCAATTCCGCCTGGCCACGTTTTTTGAAACCCTCGGCGTTGATCCCAATCTCGCCTTTGCCCGCCGCATCGCGGTCGACCCCGCGGTGGAAATGGCGCCCCGAGGAGAAAAGGCGCAGCCTCCCTATCGCGCCGACAATGGCGACATCAGCTACGATCCCGTGCGCCAGCTTTTCCTCATCCACTCCGAACAGGCGGCGGGCGTTTTCGGCTTTTTGCTGGATGAACCTGCAACGGCGGGACCGGTGACGGTTGCCCTCTCGTCACGGGATCGTGGTTTCGCGTCGATCCTGCTCACGGCTCTGGACGGCAAGCCCCTGGAAACATCAGCCCGGCTGCTGCTCACCAGTCCGGGCTTCACGCTGGGCGAGAACCAGAAACTGATCCAGTACAAAAAGGACCCGTCCTGGTTTACGCTGGCCCCGGAGAACCCGGAGCGGCCGTCTTCGCCCTTTTCTGTTTCCGGCACCGTGGTCATGGAGCATGTGGAAGCCACGGTGACGCTCAAATCAAAGCTGCGCGCCATTTCGGTGTATCCGCTGGATGGGACGGGCAAGCGTCTTGGGTCCATTCCGGTGGAGAAGACGCCGCAGGGCTACCGCTTCCGCCTGAGCGCCGAAACCCCATGGTACGAGATCACGACGGAAAGGCCTTTGTAGGTGACGGCGAAGAGGGGGCGATTCCAGGCAGGAGGTATGCGGGCGCCTTTTGGTTGGGTGTTGGGGTGAGGGCGCCCGCACTCGTAACGGGGATTGTCTATGAGACGTCAGCACCAGCCCGCCAGGTTACTGCCGTGGCGGGCGGCGTTTGGAATCTACCGGAAAACCACCCCACTCCCGGTTTAAGGGCGCCGGCTTCGTCCGGGCTGGCCCGCTGGTGTCGCGCCAATCCCAATGCGATCCGCCCCCGGGCGCAGCCTGGCGGTGCTTGCCATTCAGGCATCGGATATGGCGGCTGCCTGCCTTTCCGGCATCGTAGAGGGATCTGGATTCAACACGTTTCCGGTGAGAACCGCCGCAAGGAAAGATCTGAGATCTCATGAGCCGTCCTGAGAACGACATCTGCCATCAGGACAACACGCTCCCGGATCCGGCCCCGTGGAGACCAATGAAGCGAAGCCACTCGCCAGTCAACCGGAGCCCCTCCTCGTAGCTCAACACGGGACGCCAACCAAGTCCTGCAGCAAGGCTGGCCGGACTATGGAACGTGCGCCTCACTTGCACCCGGACCCAGGATTCCGACAGGTCGGGACCGGTTGCCTGCCTGGCGATCGTCACCGGCCGGCTCATCTTCCGGCGGATAGCTGCGCGCCAGTGGCGTGGCAACGATTCGAAGGTTGCCGCAGCTTTGCGGTTCAGCCAAGCCATTACAGGCAGCATGGAGACGGCATTGCGAAATTCGCCGGAGAGCAGGATTCTCAGATGTTCTGTCAGACCGGCGGTCGGCGCCGGCGTCCGCATGAACCGCAGAACGTCCTCTCTGCTTACCGGAAGGGTGCGCGGCGGAATATCAAGAATCCGGCAGAGATCCTCTACATATTGCCGCCATGTGACGGGATCCGGCTCGTTGACGAAATACCTTTGTCCGGCGCCACTCGCCGCGGCAGCGGCAGCGAGCAGGGCCTCCACAAGATTGTCGACATGAACTGCGTTGACCGGGTATTGCCCGCCGTCCACCAGCGGCAGGGCATGAGACAACAGCCTTGAAGCGAAACCGGCGGACCATGAACTGTAAGGGCCGCTGATGTTTCCCGGACAAAGAATGTACGAGGGAATGCCCTGCCTGTGCAGTTTCAGCACCTGCTCATCCTGCCAGCGTTTGATCCGGCCGTATTCGGTCAGCAGGCGGAATTCGGTGCAACCTGGCTGTTCGCTCCCGGGTGGCGGGTCATCTCCGAAAACGGCGACGCTGCTGATGTGGATGAATTTGCGCACGCGTCGCCGGCGGCACTCGCTGATCAGGTTCAGGAGGCCGCGCTGCATATCCGCATCGCCTCCCCGCGCGCAATTGACGACAATTGACTCTTCGCCAAGCAGGCGGCGGAACGAATTGGGGTCCAGTAGATCGGCAAACACAAACGTCTCGGCGGGCATCAATCTTGCCAGCCGCGCCGCGCCGCCGCTGGAGCGGATCACAGGAACGAAGCGCCACTCGCCCGTGAAAAACAGTCTCTCGCAGAGAGCTCCCCCCACCAGTCCGGAGGCGCCGAATACGACCAGCGTACCGTCCTTCATGCGCGCTGCTCCGAACGCCGGGAGGCGTACCACATCCAGGGCTCCGGGAGCGGCTGCCGTGCCGCGTACAGACTGGCCGTGAGTTGCACCGAAAGACGGCCGGCCTCGCATCCGACACGCGGCGCACAGCCTTTCCGCACTGCGTTGACAAAATCCTCCAGTTGCGCCTGCGCCGCCCGCATACCGGCCCTATCGGGGCGGTTGGTTGAGATGCGCACCAGCAGATCCGGAGCCGAAGCGGGGCGAAGCGAAATCTCGGCGCTTTCCGATTCTCCCAGCTCGCACAGGCCCGCTTCTGTCTCGAGTACGATTCGGTTCTTGAGCGCAGCGGTCTTCGACAGCAGGAAGGCCGCCTCGAACGGTTCCGAACCCGGAGGCGAAAACCTCAGCCGGCCAAACGCGTTCGCTTCCGGGCCTCCGAAGCTGTCATCCCGGTATTCCAACACTTCCGGATAGCCGAACCACGCGATGACCCGGTCCAGAAAGTGGCTGCCGGTGACAACAAGGACGCCGCCTCCAGATGCCTACTTGTCCTGATTGTACGAGGACAGCGGCGCCCACCCTCCCCGGGTGCCGAACTCATACCGGAGGGACCGCACGGCGCCGAAGTATTTTTGCCGAAGAAGGCGCTCCATCAACTCCACGGCCGGGTAAAACCGGGTGGAGAATCCCACCGCTACAACCGTGTTCCGCTCCTGGGCCAGAGCGCACAGACGGTCCGCTTCATCGAGTGTCGCCGTCATCGGCTTCTCCACCAGCACGGGCACTCCGCGGCCCAGCGAGACTGCCGTGAGTTCCAGATGCGTGTGGTTAGGCGTGGCCACCAGCACCCCGTCCGCACCCTCGATGGCCTCCTCGAGCCGCAGGCACAGGCGCGGCCGAATGCCGAACTGTTGCGCGAGCGAGTCCGCCCGGGCCAGAGACGGATCCACCAGGGCTACGACTTCCACCAGCGGAGACCGCAATGCAGCAGGAAGATGGCTGCTGGCCGTAATCGCGCCACATCCGGCGATTACCAGCCGAAACCTTTGTGAAGCCAGCGCGTTCCCCGTCATCAACCACAACGGAAGACTTCCCCCGCCAGGGCTGGGTGCAGCCGCCGTCTGCCTCTCTATATAGGTTTTGCTGCCACCTCGGGATCGGAAGGTGTGGCAGCGACAACACAGGATACCATGCGGCGCGGAAGCATCGCGCCGGAATTCTTCGCGCCATTGGATGGGCCACTGCCACGAAAACTCGGGCAGCACACGGTGCCTGGGATACCGGTTCCGGTCAGGCAGGGAAAGGAATCCGGCAAGCCAGAGCGGCCTACACCTCGCCACGCGGCCAGATTTTTCTCTCCCAACAAAGCACCGTCCGCTTGTCTGCGAACCAGACGCGCCCCGCCCAGGCATTCCAGTGCACTGGATACGGCTGCATCCAGAATGAGAAACCTGCCGGCGTGTCAGAAATGGGAGCCTCCCGGGTTGTGCCCGATTGTGGCGAACTCCGGCATGACGGGGGTTGGTCAGGCGGCGCGCCGTCGAAACTCCGGTCCGGCTCCGCATCGAGCGACTGCGGTGGAATTTGCGCGGATCCCGCTGTTCGTGGTGGAACTCGTGCAGTTTGGCGGCGCAGCCTCTACAATAAAGGCGTGTTCTTTTGCGGCTACTTCGGTTCTGGGAACGAAACCGGGTCGGCGCGGGACATCGAACGTGCTCTGGAGGAGATGAATCTGGCTGCCAGGCCGCTGCACCAGGGGCCCCTCTCTCTGTGGTGCGGTTCGCCAATGCCGCGGTCGTTTGCCTTGCTGGAATCCCCTCAGGGAATCGCCGCCGCGGCAGGCGAACTCCTCTGGGAGGGTGAGCAGCCGCCGGAAGACGGCTCTGGCGGACTGGCTCAGCTGCTCGGATGCCTGATCGAGAACCGGCCTGAGGATCTCGCGCAGGCGAACGGGACTTTCGCCGCACTGGCATGGGATGCAGCTTCTTCCCGCCTCTGGCTTGCAGCCGACAGCCTTGGCGGGTGGCCACTATACTTCGTTGAATCCGCTGGCACCCTGTATTTTTCCACCATCCTCGAGATTCTCCTCCGGATTCCTGCTGTCCCGCGCACTTTCGACATCGCTGCGTTCATCGAGCAAGAGGCGTTCTGCTACCCGCTGGGAGACCTGACGCTGTATCGCGAGATCCGCGTCCTGCGGGATTCCGAGTATCTTTGCCGGCAAGCCTCAGGGATTCGGCGCGGCCGTTACTTCGACTGGTCCCGGCTTGAGTTCCGCGCTCTCCCGTTAGACGCCGCTGCGGCTGAGTGTGCAGCCGCGCTCACCGCGGCCGTGCGAGACCGCGCGCCACGCTCCCCAGGCGCTGCGGTGCAGACGCTGCTCTCCGGAGGCCTGGACTCCCGCTGCGTCACGGCGCTGCTGCATGACATGGGCTTTCATGTCCGGGCGGCGACTCTCCAGATTCCTGAGAGCCGGGATTACCACTACGCCACGCGATTCGCCGCGCTTCTTGGCATCGAACTCGACGCGTCCCCTCACAATATCGATCCTCCGCCTGTCACCATCGGAGCCACCGCCGTGGCGGTCCTGAGCAATGCGGCCCGCCCCTTTCTGCCGGGCCGCATTTTCAGCGGCGACGGCGGCGGAGAAACACTCGGGTTTCTGCTCATGCCGCCCGAGACCATGTCGCTGCTGGCGAAAAACGAGGTGGATGCCGCCATCGTTTCCTACCTGAAGGGCCACGGGGCGCCACCAAGGCCCTTCCGAAGACGTTGGCGGGAGATCCTCGAGCACAGGCCCCGGCAAGCGATGCGGGCCGCGCTGGATCGCTGGCCCCACGTGCCGCCGCAGAAGGCCATGCATCTTTTCGTGCTGACGGAAGACCTCCGGCGGCATCTGCACGATTTTCTCGAGGCCGCGCCCCGCCTTGGCGCCGAACTTGCGGCCCCGTTCTATGACCGAAGAGTGATCCGATCCGTGCTCCAAATCGCGCCCCCGCTGGATCCTTTCCTCCATCATCGTCTCTACCATGAAGTCCTGAGACTGATGCCCGATTCCTGTCTCCGCGTTGGTTGGCAGGAGTATCCGGGGCGTTTGCCAAGCCCCGTGCGAGAGGATGGCGCAGAGTCCCTGAAATCGCAATGGGAACTGGTCAAAGACAACCGCCGGTGGAGAGGCGCACAACACTGCCGGCGGTTGCTGGCGGAGCTGTTCGCGCGGCGGATTCCGGGCCACATCGTGAATGTGCCGCTGCTGGCGGCTGCCGCGGTTTTGCATCAAGCAGGAATCGGAGACTTCTCTCATTTGTTCCGCCCCGTGCTGGCGCTCACCGACGCGTACTGGGCAGGCAGAACACGCCGGGCGCAGTGAGGGACTGCGAAGCTGATCATGAGCAAGCTGTGGAGACACCTTCAGTGGTATCAGCAGAGGCTTGGCCTGTCTGCTTACTGGCGGCAACTGGTCTTCTATTGCCGCCCGCCACGGCCAGTACCGGACGGCTTTGCGCTTCCTCCCGGGTTCGAGTTCCGTTTCCTGCGCCCGGAGGAGCTCGAGCCTTTGCAATACCCCGGCGGCTGGCTCTCGCTGCCGGAGGCGCGGCAGTGGCTCGAGCGGGGCGACTCCGATATGCTCGCTGCCATTCGAGACAACCGCATCTGTTCTTACCTGTGGGTGGAACGGCGCGTCGCCCGGATCGATTTTTTGGATTTGAAAGCGCCTTTGCCGGCAGGGCACGTGTACATCTCCAAGGTGCTCGTCTCGCCCGCCTGGCGGCGGCATGGCCTGGCCGGCGCAATGTACCAATGCTTCGTCACTCGTGAACCGGAGTTGACAGCCCATAGCGCCTGCGTGACAGACAATTTCCCCATGCACGCGCTTTTCTCGAAACTCCAATGGAGGCGCCGATTGGCAATTTGTTCCTGGAGACTGGCCGGAATGCGGTGGCACCGGATGGAATTCGTGTCTGACGGCAGCAAGACCGGTTTTCTGGGCGCCCGCAGGGCGGCCTCGCTGCTGTTTTCAGCGGGGGAATCCGGCTGGTGATCCCCGCTCTGCTGTCCGCCGCATCTCGCCAATGACAGCCATGCCCGCCCCGTTCTGCCTGGCTTTGCCCAAGGGCCGCTCTTCGCGGGAGTGCCCCCGCATTGATGGGGCACTCCCGCAACCACTGCCCCATGCGTACCCGGATCCGCCTCTGGAGGAATGGCATGGCCAGTTCTGATGCCCCCGCTTCACCCGGCACTTCTCCAGCCTTCAAGTCGATCGGCGCCGGCAGCGGCGCGCTGCTGAACGGCCTGCAATTCGGCATCACGATTCTCGTCACGTTCTTTCTCGCCCCGTATGTGCTGCGGAGCCTCGGCGATGCCTCCTACGGTCTGCTGAGTGTGACCTGGGAGCTCGGCGGCTACTTCGGCCTGTTTGATCTCGGCTTGCGCAGCGCCATCAATTATTACGTCTCCCGATCATCGGCGATGGGCTCATTGCAACAGCTCCAGAACGTCGTTCGAAACGCGTTTTGGCTGCTGCTGGCCATCACCTGCATCGGGCTGCTGGCCAGTTGGCCGGCGGCCGTCATCGCAGTCCGCTGGATCGACGTCGGCCCGCTCGACACCGCCACTGTGCGCTCGGTGCTTTGGCTGGGTTTCGCAGTTTTCTCGGTGAATCTCACCGGTTCGCTTGCCGGCGCCGTCCTGGGCGGCTTGAGGCGTTTCCACTGGCTCGTTGCGACCAACATTGCCGCCACCCTGCTTACGGGTCTGCTGGTGGTGGCATCCCTCCGCGCGGGGATGGGGTTGTTTGGCGTCGCCGCCTCTCAGGCCTTTGGCACGATGCTTCCCTGGGCCGCCCAGCAGTTTCTCCTGAACCGCTGGAAGCTGACGGCGAACCTCTGGCCTCCGCGGCTCGACCGTGCGATCGTGTCTCAATTGACCTCATACGGCAGTGCGAATCTGATGATGCGGATCAGCGAACTGCTCGCATTCCAGGCCGACCAGATCGTCATCGTTCAGGCGGCGGGTCCCGCGGCTGTGGCCCACTATCACATTGGCCGCTATCTCGCGCTCCACACCCGCAGCTTCACCAACGTTCTCTCCGCAGTGCTTGCCCCCTATTTCACCGCTCTGTCCGTCTCCAGCAGCCCGGACATGCTGCGGGCCTTCCTGTTGCGCACCAACCGCTGGATCTGCTCGATATCCTTTCTGATTCTGGGCGGAGTCCTGTCGCTGGGCGGGCCGTTCCTCTCCCTGTGGGTGGGCCCCAAGTATGTGGCAGGCGATTGGTGGAGCCGCAGCGATGTCGTGCTGGCCGTTTTCGCTTTGGCAATGGCTTTCCGTACACTCGTTTCTGTTCCGTACCAGTATCTGCTGGGCACGCGCCGCCTGCGCTTTGTTACTGCGGTGATCGGTGTCGAGGCCATCTTTGTCGTCTGTGCGGGCGTTGCCGCCGTACGCTGGAGGGGAATCGCCGCCGTGGCGCTGGCCAAGCTCATCTCCAGCATCGGAATCGCCGTGTTTGCGTTGGTGCCCTATGCCTTGCGGGAATCGGGTATCCGCCTTTCGGATTATCTGTTCCGCAGTCTGGCGCCAGCCCTGCTCACAGGCGCCGCTGCCGGGATCGCCGCAGCTTTTCTTCAGCGCTGGCTCGTGATCTCCTCCTGGCCTGTCCTTTTCCTCGCCGCGATTCTCAGCGCCGCCGCCGGCGCCGCCGCTTTTCTACTCTTCTCCACCGCCGAAGACCGCGAGTTCATGCTCAGGAAACTTCGCACGCCTTTGGGCTGACCTGCCCGCCGTCCGGTTTGATACAACCATTCCATGCGTATCGCGATCCTGACGGCGCTCGCCTTCGCCACCGCCTGCTCCGCCCAGCCGGCCTGGCGCGAAGAGGGGTTGCTTCATTTGCAGAAAAGCCCGCACGCCCGGCTTCACCCGGTCCCTGTGCGCGCCGTCCAGTTCCAGCCAGGATTCTGGAAGACCCGCCAGGATGTCACCATCGAGCGGTCCATCCCCACTTTGCTCGAGCTGCTCGAACAGAACGGCATCGTCGACAACTTCCGCCGGCTCGCCCGCCCGGACCGCCAGCCGCCGCGCCGCGGCCCGCTCTACACCGACTCCGATCTTTACAAGTGGATGGAGGCCGCCGCCTGGAGCCTGCAAGTGCGGCCCGACCCCAAGCTGGAGGCTGCTCTCGATCAGCTCACCGATACGATCCTCGCCGCGCAGGAGCCTTCCGGGTATCTCAACACCTGGTTCGTCGACGAACGCGCCCCGCTGCGCTGGCAGCAGCAGGTCACCGGCCATGAACTCTATTGCCTCGGCCACCTCCTCCAGGCGGGCATCGCCTACTACCGCTCCGCGGGCAAGCGGAAGCTGCTTGACGGCGGCATCAAATTTGTGGAATATCTCCTGCGCGACTTCGGCCCAGCGCCCAAGCGGCCGCTGCTCACCGGCCACCCCGAACTCGAACTCGCGCTCGCCGAGCTGTACCGCACCACCGGCGACAGGCGCTATCTGGAGCTTGCCGCCTACCTGTTCAGCGGCGTCGAGCGCGAGCGCCTGAAGCTGCGCGAACGCGACCTGGTCTACACATTCTCCGGCAAGCCGTTCACCGAACGGACGCAGTTCGAAGGCCATGCCGTCCGGGCGCTGTACGCCGCCACCGGCGCCGCCGATTTTGTTCTCGAAACCGGCAACGACGCCTTCCGCGGCACGATTCTGCGCCTGTGGGAAGACCTCGCCTTCCGCAAGCTGTATGTCACGGGCGGCGTCGGCTCCCGCGCCGCCGGCGAGACCTTCGGCGATCCCTACGAGCTGCCGAATCTCCAGGCGTACACGGAGAGCTGCGCCGCTATCGCGGGAATGCTCTTCCAACAGCGCCTGCTCCATCTGACGGGAGACGCAAAGTACGCCGACCTCATGGAGCGCGCCCTGTACAACGGCATCTGCTCGGGGATGTCGTCGAACGGCACGCTGTACTGCTACCGGAATCCTCTCGCCGCGCCGTCTTCCGACGTGATCCGCAATCCCTGGTATTCGACCACCTGCTGCCCGCCCAACCTCCAGCGCACGTTCACCGCGCTGGGCGGCTATTTCTTCAGCACGTCCCAGGATGGCGTCTGGGTGCATTTCTACGACAACGCCACGCTCGACTGGAAACTCGAGTCCGGCACGCCCCTCCGGCTCGCCATAAAGACCTCCATGCCCTGGCAGGGCGAAACGGAGATCACCGTGGCGCCGCGGAAAGAGGAGGAGTTTACGCTGCACGTCCGCATCCCCTCGTGGTCTCCGTCCACCTATGTCGAGATCAACGGGCAGCGCGTCAGCGGCCCCTTCCGGCCGAACGAATATGTGGCCTGGAAGCGCCTCTGGCGGCCCGGCGACAAGGTGCGGCTGGAGTTCGACATGACGCCGCGCCGCGTCTTCGCCAATCCCCGCGTGGCCGAGGATTACGGAAAGGCGGCGTTGCAGCGCGGACCGTTCATTTATTGCCTCGAGTCGATTGACAATCCCGGCATGTCGGTCTTCGAGGTCGCACTCTCCGGCGGCGATTCGATCCAGACCCTCCCTCCGATGGCGGCGCCCGCCGGCGCCTTGCGGCTCCAGACGGGAGGTTTCGCCTACAGCCCGCCGCTGGAACAGCGGCCGCTGTACGGGTTCCAGCCAGTCACGCCCCTGAAGCCCGTGAGGCTGACGTTCATCCCGTATTACGCGTTCCAGGACCGCGGCCCCGCTGACTACACCGTCTGGCTGCCCTGCCTGAACTGCGGCTGGTAGCAGCGCGGTTCAGCACCGCTTCACGCCAGCCGCACTTCGCTCAGCCGGGGCTGCGGCGCGGGCTGGCCGCCGATCCGCGCCTCGAACACGCGCGCATGCTCCTCCGCCGGCGCCACGCGCGTGAGCGCGCGCATCGAGAGATCGCCCCACTCCAGGTCCACGGCATCTCCAGCCAGGCGCATCCTCGGCTGCGCCCCGGCAAACGGCGCGCCCGCATCGGCCACTTCCAGCGCCAGCGCCGCAAAGCCTGTCCGCACCTGCGCCCACTCCACCAGGCGCGGCGCTTCCGGCGGCTTGAAGTCGAGCGTCGCCGTCAGCGTCCCTTCGCGCGGGTGCAGG
The DNA here is from genome assembly GCA_937920635.1 of uncultured Bryobacteraceae bacterium. Taxonomy (GTDB): domain Bacteria; phylum Acidobacteriota; class Terriglobia; order Bryobacterales; family Bryobacteraceae; genus JANWVO01. The sequence goes on along the minus strand of CAKZUE010000033.1, from coordinate 3,801 downwards.
CGCAGCGCCAGCGGGCGCGCGCCGAACCGCCCGCCCAGCAGCGTAAACCGAACACGCACGAGCGGACTCTCGATTTCGGCGTGTTTTTCGTCTCCTTCGACGCGCGCGCCTCCCGGCAGCCCGTCCACGTGAAACTCCGCAAACAACCGCCCACACTCGAACCGCCCGTCCCGGACCGGATCAAGAGAAATGTGGCGGTCGCCGCCGGGATTGCGGAAGCCGATCACCGCCAGCACCCGCCCCCTGTCCTGCACGCTGTGAAACACGGCCGACGAGAAATCGTAGCCGTCTTTCAGGACGCGCAGTTGCACGATGCGCGCCGGGCGCGAGGCATCGCCGAAATAGCCGAACAGCGGCCTGCGCTGCACCCAGAAATCGCTGCTGGATGCGCTGCCGAGCGAGAAGTCCCTTGAGAAATACGATGCCCCCACCGTCGGCGGATCCGCGATATACAGCTCCCGGTGCATGCGTCCGGGCTCAGCATGCAGGAAGCGCGGCGCCAGATCCTCGGGGCAGCGGTAGTCGTGCAGCGCCGTCTCGCCGTCGTCTCCCGTGCGGTTTTCCGGAGTGGCCAGCCCGAGCCGCCCGGAGAGCGCCTTTTCCAGCCAGACCGGGCGCCCGAGGTCGTTCGAGTAACAGCGGCTCATCGGTCCGGTGAACTGCCGCCGCGCCGCGTCCCAGTGCGCCGCCATGTGCTCCCACAGCCGCCGCTCCAACGCCGCCCCGCGCCGCCGCGCCTCCGCGTCCTTCACATGCATCCGGATCCGCACGAGCGCCGACAGGGCCACCCGCGCGTACGGGGGCGAGTTGTATTCGGCGAAGCTCCCCGTTCGATCCGCTTCGGCGCAGACGCGCTGCATCCTCTGGCGTCCGTATTCGAGCAGATCTCTCTGCTCCAGCAGCTCGCCTGCTGACAGCGTCACAAAGCCGCCAAGAACCGCAATGTTCGTGTAGGAAGGGTTGACGTCGCGCCGCATGATCGAGCGCGCCGCGTGCAGCAGCGACTCGCGCGCGCGCCGCCTCATCTCCTCAGGCAGCCGCCCGCCACGGCGGAGCTCGATCTGCGCGAGCAACGAGCCGTTGAAGTCTGCCCAGTTCCAGTCCGCGGGCGACATCCTTTCGGGCGGCTCTTCCAGATACCAGCCCCAGATCCCGTACCACTGCGATTCCGGATCGGTGACCTGAAGCGCCAGCACGCGGTCCAGGATCCGCAGCGCCCGCTCCATCCTTTCGCGCGATCCTTCCTCGAGCAGCAACAGCGCATATTCGAGCGACTCGCGCGTCGGATGCGCCTGGCACTCGCGCAGCCGCGTGTGATAACGGTATTCCGGCCCCAGCAGCACGCGCAGCATCGACTGCGAAGCATCGAACCGCTGATCGCGCGCCGTCAGCGCCTTCTGAAGCAGCAGCCGGTCCCACGACGCCGGCCAGCCTCCATCCGCATCCTGCCGCTGGCAGGACAGGCTGAGCACGCTAAGAGGGGAAAGAGCGAATGCGCGCCGGTCCATGAAGAGTCTCACGGACTTGAGCGTATCAGCGGTCGCGGTCCGCCACCAGGTCGGTGGCCGCCAGCAGCCCCGCGCGCGCAGGCGTGTCGGCGAACTGCTCGAGAATTCCGCGCGCTTTCGCGGTGAACTCCCGCGCCCGCAGGCGGGCGCGCTCGATGCCGCCGTGGCGCACGAGCATGGCTTTGATCTGATCGAAAGAGGCCCGCTCATAGGCGCGGTCGGCGAGCACGGATTCCACCAATGCACGCTCCTCCAGAGTGGCGCTGTCCAGCGCGTAACACAGGGGCAGCGTCACTTTGCCCTCGCGGAGGTCGTTGCCCACCGGCTTGCCGAGCACCGATTCGCGCGCCGTGAAGTCGAGGATGTCGTCGGCGATCTGGAAAGCCATGCCGAGGTTCCAGCCGAAGTCGCTCAGCAGAACCTGCTCTTCCTCGCTCGCCCCTCCCGCAATGCCGCCCAGCCGGGTGCAGGCTGCAAACAGGCTCGCCGTCTTGTGGTCGATCAGCTCCAGCGCGTCGGCTTCGCTGATGTCGATCCGCCCCAGCCGCTCCAGTTGCAGCAGCTCGCCGTCCACCATGCGCTGCGTCAGCGAGATCAGCAGGTCCAGGATGTCGAACCGCCGCAGCCGCAGCGCAATCTGGAAGGCCTGCATATACAGCCAGTCGCCCGCCAGCACGGAGATCTGATTGCCCCAGACGACGTTGGCCGAGCTCTTCCCGCGCCGCGTCTTGGCTTCGTCGATGACGTCGTCATGCACCAGGGTGGCGGTGTGAATCAGCTCCACCACGGCAGCCAGTTGAATGGCTTCGGGCGTGGGGTCGCGGAACAGCCGGCAGCTGACCAGCAGCAGGATCGGCCGCAGGCGCTTGCCTCCATTGCCCTGAAGATACCGGGCAATGCTCGAAACCGCCTCGACGCTGCCGATGGACTCCAGCCTGAAGACGCTCTCCACCTGCTTCAGGTCGTCAGCCACCAAAGCAGTGATTTCGCGCGCCGTGAGCGCCAGGCCCAGTCTTCCGGCAGGCATTGGATGCCTAAAGTTTAGCGATTCGTTACGGTTCCCTGCAAACACAGGCGGCTCCAGTTGTCCCATGTCAGGCGGGCGATCCGGTCCGGTTCCACGCCGCGCAGTCCGGCCACGCAGCGGGCGGTCTGGACCAGATACGCCGGTTCGTTCCGTTTGCCCCGGTACGGCACGGGCGCCAGATAGGGCGCGTCCGTTTCAATCAGCAGCCGGTCTTCTGGCACGAGCCGCGCCGCCTCCCGGATCTCCTCCGCCTTGGGAAACGTCACAATCCCGGAAAAACTCAGATAAAAGCCCAATTCCAGCGCCTCTTCCGCCTCCCGCGGGCCGCTGGAAAAGCAATGGAACACGCCGCCCGCCGCTCCGTGGCGGCGGATCAGCTCCACGGTGTCCGCCCACGCCTCGCGCGTGTGGATCACCACGGGCAAGCCTGCTTCACGCGCCAGCTCCAGCTGTCTGGCGAACACCGCCCGCTGCGTCTCCCGCGGCGAGAAGTCGTAGTGATAGTCCAGCCCGATCTCGCCTGCGGCGGCCACCTTCGGGTGCGCCATCAGCGCGGAAAGCTCCGCCCAGGTGTCTTCACCCGTCTTTGCCGCGTCGTGCGGGTGCACGCCCACGGTAGCGGAAATGAATGGATAGCGCTCCGCCAGCCGGATGCCTGCTTCGAGATCCGGCGGACCGTCGCCGGTGCCGACCGCCACCATGCGCTCGACGCCCGCCGCGCGGGCGCGCTCGATGCACGCCTCCCGGTCCGCGTCAAAGGCGCGGGAGTCCAGGTGGCAGTGGGTGTCGATCAGCGGAGCGTTCATTTCAGTCTGGCCCCAACGGGCACGTCGCCGACCGGCGCCACCAGCACGGGCGGCCCGTTCTCCAGCGACGCGGCCACGATCATGCCCTGCGACACCAGCCCGCGCAGCTTGCGCGGCGCAAGGTTGGCCACGATCACGACTTTCTTTCCCACAAGGTCTTCCGGCGCATACTGCTGCGCGATGCCAGCCACGATGGTGCGCGGCTTCTCTTCCGCCACGTCCACCGTCAGGTGGAGCAGCTTGTCGGCGCCCTTCACGCGCTCCGCCTCGAGCACCCTGGCCACGCGAAGATCCACTTTGGCGAAGTCGTCGATCGTGATCTCCGGCTCGAGCGGCGGAACGCCTTCGGGACGCTGCCATGGCGCCGGTGCAGGCGTTTCCGCCTTGCCGAGCAACACCTGAATGCGGTCGGCTTCCACCTCGTCCAGCTCCTCGATTTTCTGAATGGTCTTCCCCATGT
>CAKZUE010000032.1 GCA_937920635.1 uncultured Bryobacteraceae bacterium | reverse complement strand
AGGCTCGCGGGCACCAGGAAGCGGGAGCGTCCGGTGATGCGGTAGGCCATCATCGCCGCCTCTGCGACGGCGGTGGAGCCGTCGTACATGGAGGCGTTGGCCACCTCCATGCCAGTGAGCTGGCAGATCATGGTCTGGAATTCGAAGATGGATTGCAGCGTGCCCTGTGCGTACTCAGCCTGGTAGGGCGTGTAGGAGGTGAGGAATTCGCCGCGCTGGGCGACGACATCGCACAGCACCGGACGGTAGTGCGCATAGACGCCCGCGCCCAGGAAGGACGCGTAGCCGTGCGCCATTTTCTCCGCCCGGGCGCGGAAATACGCGGTGATCTCGTATTCCGACATGCCTGGCGGGATGTGGAGCGGCTCGCGGATCAGCGCATTTTCAGGGACGTGGCGGTAAAGGTCTTCCAGCGAGGAAAGGCCGCAGGCGGCGAGCATGGCCTGCCTGTCGGCGTCGGAGTTCGGCAAGTATCTCAAGGATCAGGCCCCCGGAATTCACCATTCTATCGGAGTGGCGGGCAATGGTTGTTTGCTCCCAGAGGTCGAGATGCCGAACCCGTGCGGGTGGTTGTGAAATTCCCGCGCCGTGCCTGTCCCGGGCGGAAGAGTCCGGGGGCGCCGTGAATGGTAGGATAGCGGCTCATGGGATTCCGGTTTCCCCGCCTGCGGCTGCCGTCCAAGTTGCATCGAAGCTCCGTGCCGCCGTGCGCATTTGCAGCCGGCTCCGGCGTTGAGACGCAGCCATCCTCGCCGCATTGGAAGGATTGGGACTCCTGGATTCTGGATCGTTGCCGGACTCTGGCGCCGCTGGCGCAACGGATCCTGGAAGTGGGAGGAGAGGGCGCCGAACTGAGGCCTTTTCTGGAAGGACGCGAGTTTCATGCGCTCAGCTTCCCCACGGCCGACATCTGCCGCCCGGCGCGTTTCCCTGACGGGCATTTTGACCTGGTGGTCACCAAGATGACCTTCGAGCATCTCTACGACCCCTTCGGCGCTGCGGAAGAAATCACCCGTCTGCTGGCGCCGGGCGGGGTGCTGATCCTGATCACGGTGTGGTCCTGGCGTTATCACACGGCGCCGGGAGTCGAGGACTATTTCCGCTTTTCCACAGCAGGGCTGCGGCAACTGTTTCCGCGGCTCGAGATCGTGGAGTGCGGCTACGATCTCACGGACCGCCGCGCAGACTGCCGGATGGACGCCGTGCCAGTGGACGAACTGGGCGGCTGGCGCGAGCACTGGGCGGTGTATCTGGTGGCGCGCAAACCTCCGCTGGCGCAGACCGCGGCGCCCCCGGTGAGCCGTCCGTTTAACCTTTCCGTTTTCGAGTATCCGCTCGAGCGGGTGCTCGCCTTTGGGGAGCAGATCAGCCGCTCGGAGGAATGCGCGCGGGCGGTGGCGAGGGTCATGGAGCTGAAGCCCGAAGGACTGGCGCCGGTCCTGCTCGGAGACGGCGAGCGCGGGCTGCCCTCCGAGCCGCGGTTTCTCGATTCCGGCTACTCGCGCATGATGCTGGCGCGCTATCTCGTGCCCGGCGCGCTGCTGTGCCGCGGGCTGGAGGTGCTCGATTCCTGTTGCGGGCTCGGCTGGGGCGCGTATCTGCTGGCGCAGTTCGCCGCGCGCGTGACGGCGTTCGACCGCGACGGGGCGGCTGTTGAGTTCGCTCGCGGGCAATGGGGGAGCCTGAATATGGAATGGCTCGCAGGCGACGCCCTGGAAGAGGGTTTTCTGGCAGGCCGCTATTTCGATGCCGCGCTGGCGATGGAAACCGTCGAGCACTTCAGCCCGCAACAGGCGGAACAGCACATCGCCCTGCTGGCCTCACGGCTGAAGACCGGCGGGCTGCTGGCGGGCACATCCGGCTTTCCAAAAACACGGGAAGAGGCCGGGCGGCTTGCGGCGCAGAATCCCCACCACGCGTGGATCTTCACCGAGGAAGAATTCCTCGCGTTACTGCGGCAATACTTCAGCCGCGCCACCGTCATCGGCGGCTGGATGTTTCTGGCGATCCGCTGAACGCCCGGACGCGCCGGGCGCGCTACTCGCCGAGGTACGCCTGATAGTCCGCCGCGCTGAGCAGGCTGTCGAGTTCGGCGGGATGGCTCAGGCGGATCTTCACGAGCCATGCGGCGCCGTGCGGGTCCTCGTTCAGTTTTTCGGGAGAAGTGGCGAGCAGGTCATTCACGGCCACCACTTCGCCCGAGACGGGCGAGTAGATGTCGCTGACCGCCTTGACGCTCTCCACCGAGCCGAGCGTCTTGCCGGCTTCCACTGCCGCGCCGGGCTTGGGCAGGTCGACGTAGACGATGTCGCCGAGCTCTTTCTGGGCGTGGTCGGTGATGCCCACCGTTCCGGTGTCGCCTTCCACCAGAATCCACTCGTGCTCTTTTGTATAACGGAAGTTCTCTGGATAGCTCATTTGGGCCGCCGATAAAAGGGAATGGGGACGGTGACCGCCTCGACGGGCTGATCGCGCACGACGACTTCGATCGCCGTGCCCGGCTGGGCCAGCTCCGCCGGCAGGTAACACATCCCGATGTTTTTGTTCAGCGTCGGGGAGGGTCCGCCGCTGGTCACCCAGCCGGCGGGCTGTCCGCCGGCGCGGACTTCGTAGCCGTCGCGGCCGATGCCGCGGCCGCGCATTTCAAAGCCGATGAGTCTCCTCCGGATCCCCTCCGCCTTCTGCTTCTCCAGCCGCGCCCGCCCGCAGAAATCGCCCTTGTCCCACTTGACGATCCACTCCAGCCCTGCTTCCAGTGGCGTTATGGAGGCGTCGATCTCATGGCCGTAGAGGGCCATGCCGGCTTCCATGCGCAGCGTGTTGCGCGCGCCGAGGCCGCAGGGCTTGATGCCGAATTCACGGCCCGCCTCCATCAGCGCATTCCAGACTTCCGCCGCGTGGCCGGGCGCGAGATACACCTCGAAGCCGTCTTCGCCCGTGTAGCCGGTGCGGGCGATCCGCGCATCGCGCCCGCACACTTGTCCGTCGCGAAAGCGATAGTAGCGGATCTCGGCCAGGGCAACGGGCGTCAGTTTTTGCAGTGTTTCCAGCGCCCGCGGCCCCTGCACGGCGAGCTGGGCGTAGCGCGAGCCGCTGTTTTCCACTGCGCAGTCCCAGCGGTTCTGCGAAGCGATGTGCTCGTAGTCCTTGTCCTGGTTGGAGGCGTTGACGCACAGAAAATAGTGGCCCGCGCTCACCCGGTGCACCAGGATGTCGTCGACGAAGCCGCCGTGCTCGTACAGCAGCCCGGAGTAGTGAATCTGCCCGTCCGCCAGCTTCGCTGCGTTGTTGGAACTGACCCACTGCACCAGATCCAGCGCCTGCGGGCCGCGGATCTCGATCTCGCCCATGTGGCTGACGTCGAACAGTCCCACGGAGGTCCGCACCGCCCGGTGCTCGTCGAGAATGCCAGTGTATTGCAGCGGCATCTCCCAGCCGCCGAAATCCACCATTTTCGCGCCCAGCGCGCGGTGCACATCGCCGAGCGGGATCTGCTTGAGCATGACGGTCTTAGCCTACCACATCGGCCCCTGACACGGACCGCCGCGGGGCCATTCCGCCGCGCTGCGCCAGATGCAACTGACTTTCCCGCAAGTTATTGGAATAAAAGACGTTGTTGTCCGGGCGGCATTCCCGCTACAATGCCAGTGTCGTATCCAGGCAGTTCCGATCCCACTCAGGAGGCAAGATGAAAGGCGATCCCAAGGTTCTGGAATACTTGCAGGAAGTGCTCACGGCTGAGCTGACGGCCATCAACCAGTACTTCCTCCACGCGGAGATGCTGGAAAACTGGGGCTATGAGCGGCTGGCCAAGATCACCCGGAAAGAGTCCATCGAGGAGATGCAGCACGCCGAGGCGCTGCTGCACCGCATGCTGTACCTCGACGGCACGCCGAACATGGCGCGGCTGTTCGATCTGCACATCGGACAGAACGTGAAACAAATGTTCGAGAACGATCTCGAGCTGGAGTACAAGGCCGTGCCGCGGCTGAACAAGGCGATCAACGCGGCGGTCGAAGCGGGCGACAACGGCTCGCGCGATCTGTTCGAGTCGATCCTCAAGGACGAAGAGCATCACGTCGACTTCCTCGAAGCGCAGCTCCACATGATCCAGGAGATGGGCTACGAGAACTACCTGGCGCAGCAGATCAAGAAAGAAGAGTAGCGCCCGTCCGAACCCGCGCCCGCGCTGCCGCGCCTTCTCCGGCGGGCGGCGCGGGCTTTTTGCGTCCTGCCCGCGCCGCCGCTGCCGCCGCACTTACAATGGGAAAACCGGCCTGTCATGCGGAAGCGGCTTCTTCTCTTCGTATCAGCACTGGCGATCCTTGCCGCTGCCATCGCGGCGGCGGCGTGGCGCGAGCCCGCGGGCGCGTCCGCCGTCAAGCAGCGGCTCGAGCGGCTCCGGGTGGTGGGCAGCGTGCTCATGATCGCCGCGCATCCCGACGACGAGAACACGGCGCTGTTGGCGTGGTGCGCGCAGGGACGCAAGCTCCGCACCGGCTATCTTTCGCTCACGCGCGGCGAAGGCGGACAGAACCTGATCGGCAACGAGCAGAGCGAGCTGCTCGGCGTCATCCGCACGCAGGAGCTGCTGGCGGCGCGGCGCGTGGACGGGGCGGAACAGTTCTTCACGCGCGCCATCGACTTCGGCTTTTCCAAGACCGCCGAAGAGACGCTGGCCAAGTGGGGCAAGAACGAAGTGCTGGGCGACGTGGTCTGGGTGATCCGCAACTTCCGCCCCGACGTGGTGATCCTGCGCTTTTCCGGAACGCCGCGCGACGGGCACGGGCACCATCAGGCGTCGGCGATCCTCGGGCGTGAAGCTTTCCGCCTGGCGGGCGATGCGAAGGCGTTTCCCGAACAGTTACGGCACGTGCAGCCGTGGCAGCCGCGGCGCCTGTTCTGGAACACCTTCTCGTTCACGCGGCAGCAGGAGGCGGAAGAGCAGAAGATGCCGCACCGGCTGCGGATCGACACCGGCGATTACAACCCGCTGCTCGGCCTCAGTTATGGGGAACTCGCCGGGCTGAGCCGCAGCCAGCACCGCAGCCAGGGGATGGGCTCGGCGGAGCGGCGCGGTTCGGCGCCGAATTT
>CAKZUE010000031.1 GCA_937920635.1 uncultured Bryobacteraceae bacterium | reverse complement strand
GGATGGCGGCGCACTGACCGGCTGAGAGTGCCAGGCGGCGCTCACCAGATGCGGATCCGCTTCCAGTAGATTTTCAGGGCTGGAATCTTTGCCAGGCGACGTCTGGACCGGAGGAGAAGCCGGAGGTAGTGCCATGCTGAGCGAAGCGATTGAGGCTCGGCTGACAGCATGGTCTCCGTCCCGCGAATCCGCAGCCGGTGGCCGCAATGTTCGATGACCAGGTCGTACTCAACCACGTGTGGCAGACACCGCGTCTTTGGTGCGGACACGCAGCGTTCCATTCACCCGCCAGAGAGCGTGCTCGGGAGTTGCGGAGGCGGAGCTCGGGACGTACACCTCGAAGTTCTCAAATTCGTAGGTGATTTCCGCTCCGCGGCCCGTGAGCTTGTCAAAGAGGCCGATGGCCAGTTCCGGCCAGGTTTTGGTGTCGTTGAGTGTGTTTTCCATAGCCAATAAGATGGCAACTGCCCGGGCGCAGGAACTTTTTTTTCAAACCATGGCAACGGGTTGAACCAGCCAGGGTCTCCGGCGTGGCGGAGGACTCTTTCGGACCCAGGCCATGGTCTCTTCCACCCATGACGGCCCCGGAATCGGCTGATGCTGTCTCAGCATGATGGTAGAATGTTACTGACATACTAGAGTCCGCGGCAACGGGGCCAGCCGCCTGGCACAGGCCGGGCGGCCGGCTGGCAGCGGAATGGCCTCGCCGCACGCGCTGTTCCGCGCCATGAAGCTGTTTATTGGAAAGGCTGTGCGATGCAAACTCCTCCAAGGCTTCCTCAGAGTCTCGTTCGGCAGGGCGCCCGATTGTGGCTTCTTCCCCTGCTTTTCTGCTGGAACACTTCCGCGCAGGGGCCTGCCCGGCCAGAAATCCCGTTGTACGGCTTCTTCGAAGGCGCTCTGAAGACGGGCCGCAACTACGGCGATCCGTATCGCGACGCTGCGTTGAACGTCCGCTACACGCGGCCGGACGGCACGCAATTCGCTTTCTGGGGCTTTTATGACGGCAGCCGGACGTGGCGTTTCCGCGCCTACGCCGAGCAGCCCGGCACGTGGAAGTACGAGGCGGAGATGTCGGACGGCAGCCTGCGCCGCAAGGGCGAGTTTCGGGTCTCGAAGAACACGACCCTGCCCGGCATGATCACGGTCCACCGCTCCAATCCGGTCTGGTTCGGCTTCGCCGGCGGCAAGCCGCTGCTGGTTCGGGGGCTGCACGTCGGCGACCGCTTCTTCGCCGCCAACTGGCCGGACGCGGAGCGGAAGCGGTTCCTCGACTGGGCGCAGGCCAACGGCTACAACTTTCTCTCCATTGCGAGCCACTTTTTGAACCGCGACGAAGAGGGACGCGGGCGTGGCTGGGAGACGCCGAAGCTCTGGCCGCTGAATGCTTCGGAATACCAGCGCATGGAGCGGATCCTGAATGACCTGGCGGAGCGCCGCATCGTGGTGTGGGGCTTTGCCGGGTTCTTTGGTCAAAAGTCCAACTACCCGCGCGACCCCCGGGATCAGGAGCTTTACATCCGCTACACGCTGGCGCGCCTCGCCCCCATGTGGCATCTGCTGTGGAACGTGGCCGGACCCGAACCCAATCTGGGCGAGGGACTCCGCTGGATGAGCGATGAAGAGGTGACGCGCCTCGGCTGGCTCATCGCTTCGCTCGACCCCTGGAAGCATCCGATCAGCCTCCACAACCGCACCGGAGATGATCCCTTCCGCGACAGCGACTGGACCACCTACGGTGTCTTGCAGGGGCCGAAGACCCCGGACCCGGCCGCGCTGAGCCGCGGGCTTCTGGAAAGCCATCATCCGGCCAAGCCGCTGCTGGCGCAGGAGACGCTCTGGTCCCGCAACACTTACCACCTGCGCAGCCTGAAGCGCGACTACACCGACGACGAGATCCGCCGCAACGCGTGGGTGATCCAGATGAGCGCGGCGGGACTGGTGTTCGCGGACAATGACGGGAATTCTTCGACAGGATTCACTGGTTCCCTGAACCCCGCCGATGCCCATCCCACGCGGCACGGCATTCTGCGAAGGATCTGGGATTTCATGGAGTCGGTTCCGTTTGGCGAGATGCGGCCCGCGCAGGAATCTGTCAGCACAGGCTATGCGCTGGCCAGCGAAACCATGCTCCTGGCTTACCTGCCCGAGGGCGGCGCGGTCCGCCTGCGCGGCGCCTGGGAAAACAGGGCATCGCAGGCTTCAGAAATCCTTTGGGTCAACGGCCGCGACCCCGCGGAGAGGCGTCCGGCCAGCCGCGATGCCAGTGGCGCGTTCGCTGCACCGGACTCCGCGGACTGGCTGCTGGTGGTGAAACGTCAGAGCCCGTGAGCGCGGCTTGCCGCAACGTTGGTTCTGATATCTGCGGACGCACCGCCGTTCGGTCGAAGCCTGAAGCAGAAAAAGCCCGGCCTCTGCGCGGAGGCCGGGCACGGCTCCCGATGCGGAATCCAGCGCCAGGTCGTCTTCAGCTCCAACGGAACAGCATTCACACTTCTGTAAAGCCTGCTGGTGCACCCGGAAGCAGCCGACTCCGGAATGGCGCACTGCATCTTGCGCCGAGTCTTTGAGCGTCGCCAGGATCTGCTGCTTCTGCTGGAGATCCAGCCGGACCACCCCGCTGTGCATCCCCATGCAGATCCACCCTGGTTGGTCTCCCGACGAAGCAGACCCGATCAAGGGGAGCCCATGTCCCGGCTATCCCCCACGCAACCCTCATCGAGCCACCTCCCACCCCAGAGCGCTTTCCACACGATGGCAAGCGGAGAAACGGCACAGATCCCATATTTGTGTGGTGAAGAAAAGGCGGGCGTCGGCCGGACCGCTGCCTGCTGCCGCGCTTTCCGGCTGTTGCCGCCGAAGAAACGCGGGCGGCCGCGTGTACGGCCTGATTCGTATCACCATGCCATGTGCGATATTTCCGGCTGATTTTTCCTGAGCTTGTGGAGATCGAGGGGGGTGGCTCGATTCCGTGCCGTCATGAACAACCTGGAGGTATTGCCATGGCAGCTTTGCCACAGCCCAAATACGGGCTCCATCAACTGTATCTGTTTCCCGTGTATCAAACCCGGGCCGAATATCAGAGAGCGACCGGACAGGAGCCGCCTCCGTTCGACCCGACACGTCCGTCGCAGCACTGGTTCGATCCCGACGCGGAGAAGTCCCCGAGGCGCGTCATTTTGTACGAGCGGGCGCTGGCCATTGACGAGAAAGGGAATCCCAAAAAAGATGCAAACGGGAAGCCTTATCTGGAACCGATTGTCCTTCCAAAGACCGAAGCGGCAACCGTAAATATCCCTTACAAAAAGGCCGCCAACGAGCCTTCGAGCGGGTTGCCGGACGTGCCGGTTCCGTGCCGTGAACTGCATGAAGACGAAGAGCTCGACTTCGATTTCGGGGGAGTCGTCATCGTGCGCAACCGGAATTTCGCCGATCAGACGGTGGTGGGCTACACCGCTGCCGACCGTGAACTTCTCCGCGCGATCGCCCGGAAACTCAACGTCACTCCTCTGCCTTGACAGGGTGATCGCGGCCGGATTGCGTTTTCGCTCCGGCTGCCGGGTGTGGCGGCAGCCACGCCGCTGCTGGCGGGAGGCAGCAGCAAGAAGACCGGGCACGGGTGCGATTCCGAAGGCGCGGGCAACAGTGACCTCCGGCAACGCAGCCGCCGGAGGAAGCCGGGGGGATTGTGGAAATGGGGGTAGGGCAGCCCGGCGACGCAGCCAGCGGCTGAGCCGGGGGAAACCCGGGGGGAAGCGGAAACCGCGGTCAGGCATTTCCCACACCGCCACCAGCAACGCGAGGAGGCATCGGATCCCCTTGCGGTTGATGGCCGGCCGCGATTCCCCCGCCACAGACCCGCAGGGAGCAGCCCTGTCGCCGAGCCGTTGGCCACTCTCCGGCTGGCGAACAGTCCCCGAGACGATGCGGGAGGCTTTCCAGTCGCGGATGCCGGAAGCCTCCTTCCGCACAGGGGGGGCTGGGAGAATCAGGAGATCGAGATGGTGGACTGCCCGCTTTCCGGCTCTTCCAGAAGCCGACGGATGTCTTCCACCGCGCCGCGCGGCGAACGGACGATCAGCTCAGGGGAGAGATCGGCCTTGCGGCCGTTCGGCGCGACAACGGTCAACTGGGGCACGATCATCATCCCACCGGGCCATTCCCCTTTGGTCTCCCAATAGGACACGGCGAATTCTTTCGGGTCGTATCCGGCCCGGCGCATGGCCTCCGCCAGCATCAGCTTGCTCTGCGCGGCCACGGGTGGCGGGCTCTCTGGTCTGCGCCAAAAGAGGACGGCGTTGAATGGCTCGATAGATTCCTCAGGAATGTCCCGGAACAGACCCGCCACACCGGGAGGCGGCTCGGCATTCGCAGCGGCGTCCTGGCTTGAGTCCGCCTGGTCCCGTTGTGGGACGGCTGTTCCGAATGGGCACAGGGCGTCTGCCAATTTGGGATCCAGTAGAGAGGGGCGGCCAGGACAGAAGACCCGGGCCAGGCCGCTGACTTCCTGGCCCGTCTGGCCGGATTCTGCTGACCTGGCGGCATCGTGGAGCGTGGCAGTAAAGGCCCTCGCGGCCTCCGCCGTGGGGGATGCCGCCCGGGGAGGACTCGCAGAGTTTTCCAACCAGGAGGCAAGCCCTGAGGACCTCGAAGCGGAAATGGGGGCGCTCATGCTGGTCCTTGGAGCAGGTAACGGGCCATTTGAGGTTTCCCATGCGGCCCGGCTCAGGAGAGGCGGCTTTTACGGCCGGAATTGCACCCGCACGGTCCTCTGGGTTCCGAGCGGCTCCAGGACAAGATGAACATCGGCCGGCGAGGGTGGCGCGCCCGCTCCGGCGGTGAAGGTCAGGGTCAACACTGCCTTGCCTTCCCTGGGCACCGAATCCGAGGAGAGTCTGCATTCGAGTCCGGCAACGTTGGGGCAGGCCAGTTTCAGTTGAACACGGCCAGGCATGCCGTTCAGGATCTCCACCGTTTCCGTTCCGCCGGAGGACGGCAGATCCACGGTGGTTCTGGAGAGCCGGACCATCGCCTCCAGTTGCTTGGGATCCATGGGGACCGGCGGCGCTCCGGCGCCGCCCGGCGCTGGCGTGCCTGGATTTCCCGGAGAAGGCTTCATGATGCCGAACGGCGAAGGGACGCCGTCCCGCGAGGGCTCGGGAATATAGCGGCACCACGCGCCCTTTTCGAAGTGCCACAGCGAGGTCAACGGCGCTTTGACGGGAATCGGACCGCTGAGGGTGTTCATCGTGGTGCCCAGCGCCATGGTGGCGCGCGCTTTCTGGAAGCCCTCCTCATAGAGAGTCTGGATCAACTCGACGCTGGTCCAGCGCTTCTTCTCCATGTCGTAGTAGCGGTCCCGGCTCTCTTCGCAGACGAGCGCCTCAGCCTGCCGGAAACGCCCCTCCTGCTCAAGCTGGTAGAACTCGAGGACTCGAGCCCGCAACACTTCGTCGACGCCCGCCGGCGGGCGGTTGAAGCCCGTTCCGCCAACCGCCTGGCCGAAGACGGCGCCGGGACACAGGAACAAAACGCTTGCAGCAACAGCGAGTGTTTTCATGGGGGAAATCAGAAACCTGGAAGTGGCTGGGAGGCAGGGATTCGAACCCCGATACGCAGATCCAGAGTCTGCAGTCTTACCATTAGACGACCTCCCAGCGAGGCCATTTCGATTATATCAAACACCTCCAGAATACAAGACGCGCAAGGCTGCGGTGCGTTAGAGTAGGCGTGAAAGGAATCCGTCATGACCACCAGCCGCCGCCGTTTCCTTGCCGGCTCCGCCGCAGCCGCCGCTCCCGCCATCCTGCACGGTTCGCCCTCATCGACCGCCGCCAATGACAAGCCCGTCTTCGGCGTGATCGCCGCCGGCGGGCGCGGGCGCTATCTGGCCCGCTATTTCGCCAAACTCGGCGCCGAATGCGCCGCCGTCTGCGACGTTCGGGAGGACTGCCTCCAGGAGGCGCTGAAGGACTTTCCACAGGCCAAGACCTACTATCACCACGAAGAGCTGCTGGCCCAAAAGGGCATCGACTTCACCGTCTGCGCCGGACCCGACCACTGGCACCTCCAGCACCTCGTCGACTCGCTCAACGCGGGCAAAGACGTCTACACGGAGAAGCCCCTGTCAAAGACGCTCCAGGAGAGCGTGATCATGGTGGAAGCCGTGCGCCGCAGCGGAAAGATCGTGCAGGTGGGCATGCAGCGGCGCAGCGCGCCGGCGCTGATCAAGGCCAAAGAAATGGTCGACTCCGGCATTCTCGGCCGCATCACCATGGTGAAGGCCAAGTGGCACTGGAACACCGCCCGCCCGCTCAACAACTCGCCCTTCCCGGGCAAAGTGGATTGGGACCGGTTTCTCGGTCCGGCGCCGAAACGCCCGATGGAGCCGCGCCGTCTCCGGTATTGGCGCTGGTTCCGCGATTACGCCGGCGGCAACATGACCGACCAGGGCACCCACCTGATGGACGTCGTGCAGTGGTTCACCAACTCGGCGCCGCCCCGCGCCGCCACAGCGATGGGCTTCGTGGCCAAGAACGAAGGGGCCGAGCATCCGGAAGTGTTCAGCGCCACCTTCGATTACGGCCGCTTCCTCACCTGCTGGGAGCTGAACTACTGCAACGATTTCGATGACAGCTGGTCCATCCTCTTCATGGGGGACGCAGGCACCATGCTGCTGAACGATGCCGGCGTCACCGTCTGGAAGGAGCCGTGGAAGGACAACCGCACGCCGATCGTGGAGGAGAAAGCGCCGGTTCCCATCGAAACCCACATCCAGAACTTCCTCGACTGCCTCAAGAGCCGCAAGCAGCCCAACTGCACGGTGGAGACCGCGCAGCGCGCCGTTGCCGGGCCTCATCTGGCCAACATCGCCATGGATCTGGGCCGCACGGTGAGGCTGGCCGAGGATCTCGTCACCGTCTCATGAAACACTTTTTAGCGATTCTGTCTTTGGTCACCGCTTCCGCCGCCGCCCAGCCGCTGCACTTCGGCCTGCGCGGCGGCTTCGCTTTCCAGGACGTGATCGACTCGCGGGGCAATCTGCGCGCGGCGTCGAAGCACTGGACGCTCGGCCCCACGGCGGAGCTGAGCCTGCCGTTCGGCTTCGCCGCGGGCGCGGATCTGCTCTACCGGCGGCTGGAGTATCAGGACCCGGGCGCGAACACCGCCAACTCCTGGACCGTGCCGCTGCTGGTGAAGTACCACCTGCCGGGCGATGGCGCCCGGTATTATCTTGAAGCCGGCCCCTCGTTCCGCTCGCTCGGCAACCTGCCGAGGATCGAAGGCAACGCCACCAAAGGCTTGGCGCTTGGAGCGGGCGTGCGGTTCGGCGCGGGGCTGGCGCGCTTCTCGATGGGGCTGCGGTACAGCCGCTACGGGCAAGGGCGCGGCCTGGATGTCAACGCACCGGCAGGTGCGTTCCGGACGAAAGAGAACCAGCTTGACCTGCTGTTCGGGCTGACGTTCTGATCAGCGGATGACGCCGGTGAGCGGCGAACTGGCGCTGGCGTAGAGGCGGCGCTCCATCCGCCCGGCCAGATATGCCAGCCGCCCCGCTTCCACGGCATGCTTCATCGCCGCCGCCATGGCGGCGCTGTCCTGCGCGGCAGCCACGGCGGTGTTCAACAGCACGCCGTCGAAGCCCATCTCCATGGCGATGCAGGCATCCGACGCCGTGCCCACGCCGGCGTCCACAATCAGCGGCACGGCGGTGATCTGCTCGCGCAGGATGCGCAAAGTGGCGAAGTTCTGGATGCCGAGCCCGCTGCCGATGGGCGCCGCCAGCGGCATCACCGCCGCCGCGCCCGCGTCGATCAGCCGTTTGGCCGTGATCAGGTCGTCGTTTGTGTAAGGCAGCACAACGAAGCCCTCTTTGACGAGGATCTTCGTCGCCTCCACCAGCCCGAAAACGTCGGGAAACAGGGTCTTCTCGTCGCCGATCACCTCGAGCTTGATCCAGTGGGACAAGCCCACCTCGCGCGCCAGCAACGCGGTGCGCACGGCGTCGTCGACGTTATAGCAGCCGGCGGTGTTCGGGAGGATGAAGTATTTCGAGCGGTCGATGTAATCGAGCATCGACTCCTTCGACCGGTCCGTGAGGTTGACGCGGCGCACCGCCACCGTGACCACCTCCGCGCCCGACGCCTCATGGCAGCGCACCATCTCGTCGAAGGTGCGGTATTTGCCCGTGCCGATCATGAGGCGGGAGCGGAAGGTGCGCCCGGCGATGGTGAAGGGGGTGTCCATGCTTTCATTGTACGGCGCGCGGCTGCGGCGGCTTGACCAGGGCGGTATAGTAGCGAATGGGTGGCAGAAATTGGTGCCAGGCGGGCCTGTCCCCACTTTTTAGGGCCCTTAGCACAATGGTTAGTGCAGCGGACTCATAATCCGTTGGTTGCAGGTTCGAGTCCTGCAGGGCCCACCATCCTCCAATTGCAGCCCGCGGATCAGGCCGCCGCCGAGGCGGGCAGGCATTGCAGATGCAGTGATCGGGCTGCTGTCGAGGGGCCGCTCTTGAAGCCCGGATCCCAACACAGGCACGAATTCTGATCCCGGCAGTGGCTGCGCGTCTGGCGCCGTGCGTGGCGGGTGGACGCCGCCCGCGACAAGCGACCCGGCGGGGGGCATGCACCAACGCAGCCCGTGGGCCGCTTCACTCGCGGCTTTCTTCGGGCCTGAGGGGGCGCTTCAGCCGCGGCACGGGGCGGAAGTTTTCCGCGCGTCTGAACGGAAAGCGGGGGAGGAAGCCGCGCCAAGAACGGCGGCGCGCGGGAAAGCAGAAGACCCGCCAGGGAGGGAAAGATCAGGCTGGGGCCGGCGTGTCAGCAGACGCCGGCCCGCAAATGGACAGAAATGTTACCAGCGGGGTTCGCGCCGGCGTCCGCCGCCACCACCGCCACCGTAGCCGCCACGGCCGCCACCGCCGCCACCGAACGAACGCTCCTCGCGCGGGCGAGCTTCATTCACATTGAGCTTCCGGCCGCCGAAATCCATGCCATTCAGCGCGTTGATCGCGCGCTCGGCTTCCTCGTCGTTCGACATCTCAACGAAGGCGAAGCCGCGGCTGCGGCCCGTATCCCGGTCCGTGATGATGCTCACGCGGTCCACGGTCCCATAGTTCTCAAACAAGCCACGAATGGCATCTTCACTCGAGTTAAAGCTCAAGTTTCCAACGAAAATATTCTTCACTCAGACACTCCTTCGTATTTCGACTGCGGCCGTGCGATCAGGGGAGTTCGGACAGGGGGGATACCACGGAGGCCAGACTCGATCCTAACAGACGCGGACGATCAAAATACGCTCTCAGCATACCAGACCTGTCAAGCATTGGAAAGGAAAATTTGACGTGAAACGCAGAATTGCACCTCACCGTCCGGCCGCGTTCTCCCGGAATCGGCTCGCGCTCCGGCCCCGCCGCCGGTAGAATGGAGGGCGCCATGCGAAGGAACTGTCTGATTTCTCTGCTGATTTTCGTCCTGGCTCCGGTCTGCTGGGGCCAGCCGCCCAGATCCTACCCGGTACTTGGCCGGATTGTCCGAGAAGACCCGCGTCTCGACGCACTGCTGCCAGCCGATGCGCGGATCGAAGTCCTCGCCATGGGCTTCGAATGGTCGGAAGGCCCTGTGTGGGACCGCAAAGGAGGCTTCCTGCTGTTTTCCGACATTCCGCGGAACTCCATCTATAAATGGACCCATGAGCGCGGCATCGAGCTGTTCCTGAAACCCTCCGGCTACACCGGCGCCGCCGAATACGGGCGCGAGCCCGGCAGCAACGGCCTGGTGATCGACGCGCAGGGGCGGCTCATTCTGATGGAACATGGGGACCGGCGGGTGGCGCGCATGGATCCCGACGGGGGCAAGGTCACGCTGGCGGACCGGTATCTGGGCAAGCGGCTGAACAGCCCCAACGACGGCACGCTGAAGTCCAACGGCGACCTGTACTTTACCGATCCTGCCTACGGTCTGCCCAAACAGTGGAACGACCCGCGCCGCGAGCTGGATTTCTGCGGCGTCTACCGCTGGTCCAACGGCAGCCTCACGCTGCTGACCGCCGAACTCAGCCGGCCCAACGGCATCGGCTTCTCGCCCGACGAGAAGATCCTGTACGTCGCCAACAGCGATGCGAAGCGCGCCATCTGGATGGCTTATCCCGTGAAGGACGACGGCACGCTGGGCGCAGGCCGGGTGTTCGCCGATGTGACGGCGATGGTGAGCCGCGAATTGCCGGGACTGCCAGACGGACTGAAGGTGGACGCGCACGGCAACCTGTGGGCCACCGGACCGGGAGGCGTGCACATCTATGCGCCCGGCGGGAAGCGCCTGGGGCGGATCGATACCGGCGAGGCCACGGCCAATGTCGCCTGGGGCGACGATGGTTCGACGCTCTACATCACGGCGGACATGTATCTGTGCCGGGTGAAGACGAAGACGCGCGGCGCGGGCTGGTAAGCGGCGCGCCGCTAGTCGAGATTCCGCACGCTCTTCGGCGGCGTGCGCCCGCACTGCATGGTGTCGGTCATCCCGGAGGCCAGCAGCGCGCAGGCGTTGTCCGTCGCCGCCCGCAGAGCGTCTTCGGGCGTCGGCCCGGCGGCGGTCCGGCATGCCGTCTGGCCGCGGTACTCGATGCAGACTTCCACGCGGTGGCGGCGCCCGGAGAGCATCATCCAGGTCATGATGCCGGCCAGCAGCAGGAAGCCCGTGACCGCCAGGAAGGCCAGCTTGCGCGGATTCACGCCGTCGCCTCGGTGAAGAAGTTGCCCATGCGGCGGAACTTCTCCACACGATGGGCGATGAGTTGTTCCGGCGCCATGCCTTTCAGCTCGGCGATGGAGGCGTTCAGGGCCTGCAACAGGAACTCCGCCGCGCGGTCGTAGTCTTCGTGCGCCCCTTCGCCCGGCTCGGGGATGATTCCATCGATCAGCTCCAGCCGCAGCAGGTCGGGCGCGGTCAGCTTCAGCGCCGATGCGGCGCGCTCGCCTTTGCTGGCGTCGCGATAGATGATCGCCGCGCAGCTCTCCGGGCTGATGACGCTGTAAATCGCGTTTTCCAGCATCAACACTTTGTTGCCGATGCCCAGCGCCAGCGCGCCGCCCGAGCCGCCTTCTCCGATCACGATTACGATGACCGGCGAGGCCAGCCGCGACATCTCGCGCAGGTTCCAGGCGATCGCCTCCGCCTGCCCGCGCTCCTCGGCGTCGATGCCCGGGTAGGCGCCGGGAGTGTCGAGGAACGTGATGACCGGGCGCCGGAACTTGGCCGCCAGTTCCATCACGCGCATCGCTTTGCGGTAGCCCTCGGGCTTCGGCATGCCGAAGTTGCGGTACAGCTTCTGCTTGGTGTCGCGCCCCTTCTGCTGGCCGATGATCATCGCCGGCTCGCCACCGGCGAGCGTTCCGAATCCGGTCACGATGGCCGGGTCGTCGCCGAAGCAGCGGTCGCCGTGGATTTCGGTGAAGTCCGGCATGATCCGCTGGATGTAATCGAGCGAATGCGGGCGCTTGGGGTGCCGCGCCAGCTTGACACGCTGCCAGGCGAGGTTGATGCCCTGCTCGCCGCGCAACGAGCGCAACTGCTGCTGCAACTCCTCCAGACGGGCGTGATCGCCCGTCGACTTCATTTGCAGTTGCGCGATCTGCCGCTCGATCTCGGCAATCTGGTCCGGCGATGGGCCGCTCATGGGATGAGTTCCTCTCCTTCTGAGTCTAGCCCGCGCAGACCGGGGCATGGGCGGCCCCGCAAAGCCGCTCTACCTGCCGCTGGTCCTGGTGAAATCGA
This sequence comes from uncultured Bryobacteraceae bacterium, assembly GCA_937920635.1. Classification (GTDB taxonomy): domain Bacteria; phylum Acidobacteriota; class Terriglobia; order Bryobacterales; family Bryobacteraceae; genus JANWVO01. The sequence goes on along the minus strand of CAKZUE010000031.1, from coordinate 32,694 downwards.
GCAGCCGCGGCGACAGGACAATCATCACTCCGGCAACGAGCATCGTCTGGCGCCGGGCGAGCGCGGGCCCTGCCTGTTGCTGGAAGAACGGCTGGCTCGACCAGTCCCTGCGGAACTCCAGCCGCGAGATCAGGCTGTCGTTCAGCTTCGACTCCGCAGTGAGGGTGAACTCGCGGAACGAGTTCGGCGCGCCCGTCCAGAAGCCGTCGCGGTCGCTGTAGTATTCGAGCCGTGGCGTTAGCGCGACGTTCCGCGACAGGGTAATCCGCCCGGCGCCCGCCACGCCCCAGAATGTCGAAGATGGCGCCGCCGGAGCGCGGTTGTTGCCAGCGTCGAAGTTGAAATACATCGAAACCCGGGACGAGGGGTTCACCGTCACCACCGAGTCGTAGAAGTTGCGCCAGCCGCGGTTGGCGCCGGTGTTCTCGGGGCCGGTGTAGTAAGTGTTCGAGATCGAAACCCAGCCAAAAGACCCCGTGCTCGTGAATCCCATCGTCTTGCCGGTGTTGTTGTCACGAACCGTGTTCCAGCCGGTGACGAGCGCTCCGCCCACCGTCCAGCGCTCCCCCACCGGCACGGAGGCGCGCAGCCCCGTGTGATAGTAGGGACCGAAGGCGAACAGCAGGCTGCGCGAGTAGTTCCAGTTGAGATGGCTTTCGGTGACCTCGGCGCCGGCGCTGGTGACGAACTTGCCGAAGTCGAGCTGCACGCCGTGCCAGGCGGCGGGCTTGAGGCTGACATAGGCGTTCAGCAGATGGCGGGACCAGCCGTCGTGCGACGTTTCGCTCAGCCAGAAGGCGTCGTAGACGCGCCCCATGCCCACGTCCACCCGGAAACCCACCGGCGCGGGCGCCGATTGAATGGAAGCCGTGGCGCTGGCCAGGCTCCACTTGTCGGCGGTGAAGTTGAACGCCTGGAGCTGGGACGTGCGCCCCGGCGGGTGGTTGTAGTTGACGTCGTAGAAAGAATCGACGTAGCCGCTGATTTGCAGCCGCTTCCAGGCGAACGCATCGGGGAGCGAAGCCGGGGCGGGCGCCGTTTCGGGAGCTGGAGTCTGGGCGGCTGCGCACAGCGACAGCAAGAGCGTGAAGACACACCTGTTCCGCATGGGTCCGTACCTCGTTTTCTCGGGGATCGGACTCGCCGTTGGGGCGACACTGCTTGCCCGGCGAGCAGGGGTCTGGAGGATGCGGAACTAAATCACGAAGTGCCGCTCAGGCGGGGCTTGTTCCAGACTTAGAAGCATTATGCGGTGGGTGCGGAATGAATACAAATCGATATTTTTTATCGGGGGGATTCGGCACGGGCTGGCTGGCGCGCCATCATAGCGGCAGGACGCACTCATCCCCCCTATGTCCATTGTGAGAATCAGGCTGGCCGCCTACCGGCGCCGGGCGGCCAGGGCAAGCAGTCCCAGGCCCACAAGCGTGAACGCGCCGGGCTCGGGAATTTCGGCCAAGGCGATTCCCGTCGCCGTCAAGCGGAATTGGTAAGGCGGCGTTCCGTTGCTGGCGAAGTTGGTCACAGCCACCGTGTAGAAGCCAGGGTAAGGCGCGACGAAACTGACCTGTGGATCACCGTAGGGTCCGGGGATGTTTGGAGGGAGCTGGTCGTCGCCGAAACCGAAGGCCCCGGAGCCGCCGAGGTTGCCGCCAAAGACATCCGTGTCCGCGTAAAGGCCTGGCAGCACCCAGAAAGACATATCGTAGGGGCCAGAAAGACGCGCCCCGGTCACCGTGACGGAAGCGCCCGCTGTCGCATAGAAAGCGTAATACACTGCGCCCACGGGGTTGCTCGGCTGTCCATTCGGCTGGCTGATGGTTCCAATCACAGGGATCCCGTCGAAAAGGGTGGCGGTGTAGATGATGGGAACGGCGCCAACAGGCAGGGCAACGCAACAGGCAAGGATTAGTAGTACTAGTCTCCTCCAGGTCATAGCACTCCTAGTCTACTCCTCCGCGGCCGGATGTCAACTCCTGCCAGTGGATTCCGGGCGCGTAGCGCTGCGAAGCCTGTCTGGAGCGCCTGGCGCGCGAACAGGGAGGGCCAGCAGCCGCAGGGAAGGCCAGGCGTGGAACCTCCAGCGGCACGACGTGCACCGGAAGGGGCGCAGGCCAACCACGCCCAGCAGGTGATCTGCCAGTGTTCTGCGCCGTGACCGGACAGCACGCGCGCCCCCGCAGGCGGGGCAGACGGCGCGCAGCAGGCGGGCGAAGACGCCTGGTTCGAGCGGTTCCGCAACTCTGACGGGAACTGCCACCACGGAAATAGTGGGGCTTCCCCGCGCGGAATCTCATTCCAGCATGGCCAGGAAGGCGCGACAATCGAGAGTGCCATGCCGCGCGTGCTGATTCTGTTCACCGGCGGGACCATCGGGATGCGGTACGACCCGGCGGTGGGCGCCGCCGTGCCCGCTCTCGGCGCCCGGGCACTGCTGGAGCACGACCCGGCGCTGCTGTCGCTGGCGGAGCTCGACGTCATCGAGTACGGCCAGTACCCCGGCCCGCACATGACGCTGGAGCGGATGTGGGAGGTCAGCGAGATTCTGCGCCGCGAACTCGCGCGCGAAGATGTGGCCGGAGCTGTGGTCACGCACGGCACCGACACGCTGGAAGAGACGGCCTATCTTCTCGACCTGCGCCACATCTCGCCGAAGCCGGTGGCCGTTGTGGGGGCCATGCGCACGGTGAGCGAGCCGGGGTTCGACGGGCCGGCCAATCTCTCCGCCGCCATCCGCACCGTGCTGAGTCCGCAGGCGCGCGGGCAAGGCGTGTTTGTCGTGCTGAACCAGATGATCCATGCCGCCAGCGAGGCTACCAAGACCGACACCCAGCAATTGGAGACCTTCCAGAGCCCCGTTTTCGGTCCGCTCGGGCTGGTCGATGTAGACCGCGTCATTTTCGGGCGCCGCCTGATCGACCGGGTGGTGATTGACGGGCCGCGGATCGAAACGCGTGTTGATCTGGTCACGATGTGCGCGGGCGCGGACGGCCGCTTCATCGACTTCGCCCGGGAAAACGGCGCGCGGGGAATCGTGATCGAAGGCACCGGCCGCGGCAATGTCACTCCGCAGGCGGTGCCAGCCATCCAGCGGGCCATCGACGCCGGGCTGCCAGTCGTCATCGCCACCCGCTGCGCCCACGGGCGCGTGCTCGACATTTACGGCTACGAGGGCAGCGGGCACGACCTCCGGCAGCGCGGCGTTCTGTTTGCGGGCACTCTGAACGCCGCCAAAGCGCGGATCCGCCTGGCCGTCATTCTCGGCAAGACGAACGACCCGGCAGAAGTGCGGGCGCTGATGGAATGCGGGGCCTACTGAACCCCAGCCGCCCGCCGTGGATTGTGGCGCATTCTGACGCTGCCGCGCAAATCCTTCTAATGGAATCTGAGTAGCATTCCGCGCGTATTGGTTTGGCGATTGTTTCCCCATAAACTGTCTCTCAGTGCGGAATGCAAAGGGGAGTTTCGGGTCTGCTGTGCTCGTGGCGGGTCTGCTCGCGGCGACCGGGCTGGCTGGACAGACCGGGGCCGGGGCGGCGGCGCGTTATTCCGTCGTCCTGACCGAGACGCCAGCGGGCGGGCAGCCACGGCTGGTTCTGGTGGAGCCTGGCGGCGCCGCGCGGGTGCTGACGCAGGGCTTTTTCGCTGCCGCCGAGCCCGATGTCTCCTGGGACGCGAAGCGCATCCTATTCGCGGGAAAGAAGACCGCGGGCGAGCCGTGGCAGATTTACGAGATGACGCTGGCCAGCGGGGCTGTCCGGCAGCTCACGCGCATGGGCACGGACTGCCGCCAGCCGGTCTATCAATCGCGGATTTTCAGCCTGGACATTCCCGACCCGTGGCCGCAGGCGGCGTTCGTCTCCGGCGGCGCCCTGTACACGGTGAAGCTGGACGGCACGCTCCGGCAGCGCATCACCTTCACTCCGTGGGAAGAATCCGGTCCGGCGATGCTGCCCGACGGCATGATGGTCTTCTCATCGAAGCAGGGGCCGCGCGCGCAGTTGATGGCGGTGAATCTCGATGGCACGGACTACTCGCTCTTTGTGCCCGGAGAGAGCCTGCGCGATCCGGCAGCCACGCTGGACGGGCGGCTTGTGTTTGTGGAAGGACCGGGCACGCTGGCAGCCGTGGATCTGGCGCGCCCGCTGAAAACGAAGCGCGCGCTCACAGCGCCTGCCGACGGGGTTTTCTCCGCTCCTTCCGCTCTGCCCGGCGGGCGGCTGCTGGTCTCGTGGCAGGCGGACGCGAAGTCGCCCGCGGGCGTGTACCGGTTCCATCCGGCCAATAAAACAAAAGTTCCGGTTTATGTCAAAGCAGGGGCCGCCGCGACGCAGGCCAAAGCAGTCCTGCCGCGGCCGGAGCCGGACGGGCGCGGCTCGGTGGTGATCGAGGACGCAGGCTGGAGCCGCCTGTACTGTTTGAGCGTCTTCACCACCGACCAGCCGGGCCGCATCCGCCCCGGCCAGGAATGGCGGCTGCGGGTGTTCACCGGCTCGCCCGCCAATCCCCTGAAGATCGGCGACCTGCGCATCGAGGATGACGGCTCCTTCCACCTGGAAGTGCCGCCGAACACGCCGCTCAAGATGGAGCTCGTGGACCGCGCCGGGCAGGTGGTGCGCGCCTCGTCGTGGGTCTATGCGCGGCCGAAGGAGAACCGGGGCTGCATCGGCTGTCACGAGGATCCCGAACTGACGCCGGAAAACCGCGAGGCGAAGGCCGTGATCAAGAAGCCGGTAAAGCTGACGGCGCCGGCCATCCTCACCAACGGAGGCTCGAGATGAAGATGGGACTCGCCGCGGCGGCCGCGGCGCTGGCTCTTGCGGGTTCTACGGCGACGCGCGGCCCGGTGTTCACGGACATCACCGCGCAGGCGGGCATCACGTTCCGACACAGCATCGGCGACCACAAGCTGGACAACATCGTCGAGGGCACGGGATCGGGCGCCTGTTTCTTCGACTTTGACAACGACGGCTGGCAGGACATCTACTTCGTCACTGGCGTCTGGACCAAAGGCGTCAGCGACAACGACGGCCGCGACCTGCGCGGGAAGCTCTCGGCGAAGCTCTACCGCAACCTCGGCAACGGGCGCTTTGAAGACGTGACGGAGAAGGCGGGCGTGGGCAGCAGGGTGTACGGCACGGGCTGCTCGGCGGCGGACATCGACAACGACGGCGACATGGATCTTTACCTGCTGAATTACGGACCCAACATTCTGTACCGCAACAACGGGGACGGCACGTTCACCGATATCTCCAAGGAATCCGGCCTGGCCGACCCGCGCTGGTCGGTGCACGCCGTTTGGTTCGACTACAACAACGACGGGCTGCTGGACGTTTACGTCGCCAACTATCTGCTGTATGACGACGGCAAGTTCCGCGACTACTATCCGGCGCAGGGCTATCCCGGGCCCCTGAGCTACCAGGGCCTGCCCAGCATCCTCTATCGCAACAACGGCGACGGCACCTTCACCGACGTGACGAAAGAAGCGGGCATGTGGCGGCCCGGCGGCCGGGCGATGAGCGTCACGGCGGCCGACTTCAATAACGACGGCCGGATCGACGTCTTCACCTCGAACGACGCGATGGAGAACTATTTTTTCCTGAACAAGGGCGACGGCACGTTCGCGGAAAGCGGCCTGGAGCTCGAGATCGCGTTCGGCGAACATGGCCAGGGCGTGGCCTCCATGGGCCCGTACTACGGCGATGTGAACCGCGACGGCTGGCTGGATCTGTTCGTGCCCAACCTGCAATACGTATCGCTGTTCGTCTTCAATCCGAAGAAAAAGGTGTTCGAGAACCTGAATGACGCCGCGGGGCTGTCGCCGCTGCTCGGCCAGTACGCCGGCTGGGGCTCGGTGATGTTCGACTGGGACCACGACGGCTGGCTGGATCTGTTCACGGTGCACGGCCACGCCCACCATGAATACGTCCAGGAAGACAGCCTGACGCGCAACCGTCACGACGGCACGTTCGAAGATGTCTCCCGCGAGGCGGGCGCCTATTTCGAAACCAAGCGCGTCGGGCGCGGCGCCGCCTGGGCCGACATCGACAACGACGGCGACGTGGATCTGCTGGTCGTCAACCTCAACGACACGCCCGTGCTGCTGCGCAACGACGGCGGCAACGCGCGCCCGTGGCTGATGGTGGACGCGCGGCTGGATTTTCCCGCGGGTTCGCGCACCGCGGTGGGCGCGCGGGTGACGGTGACGGCCAACGGGTTGCGCATGGTGGAAGACGTCAATCCGGTGCGCGGCTATCTTGGGCAGAACGATCCGCGGCTGCACTTCGGCCTCGCCGGCGCGCAGACATGCGATGTCGAGATCCGCTGGCCGGACGGCGTGGTGGAGAAGTTCCCCGGGGTGAAAGCCAATCAGGTTCTCACGCTCCGCCACAAGGCGGAGGTGCGGAGGAAGGGGCAGTGAAACGGTTCGTCTGGATCCTGGCCGCAAGCGCGCTGGCGCCGCTCGTGTTCGTGTCGCGCGGCGCGCCGCCCAAGCCTGTCTATGTCGGTTCGCGCGTGTGCGCCTCCTGCCACGATGGCCCCGGCATGGGGCACCAGTACAGCAGGTGGCTGTTGTCGAAACACTCGCAGGCGTACGCGGCTTTGTCGAAGCCCGAGTCGTGGGAGATTGCGCGGATCAGCGGACTGCGGGAGGCGCCCTGGGAAGCCGCCATCTGCCTCGGCTGCCATTCCACGGCGTATAACGCCGACGAGCGCGAAGTGGACCGCGAGACCTTCCGGCGCGAAGATGGCTTGCAATGCGAGGGCTGCCACGGGCCGGGCAGCGAGTACGCGGCAGAGTCCGTGATGCGCGACCGCAAAGCCGCCATGCTGGCCGGACTCAGGATGCCCACGAAAGACAACTGCCTGGTGTGCCACATGGAGAAGGGGTCGCACGTCGCCGTTCTCCCCAAGCCGACCGTGGACATCGACGAAGCGTGGAAGCAGATCGCGCATCCCCTGCCGAAGCCTTCCAGGCTGGCAGCCATGCCGGAGAAAGAGTCCGGAAATTATACTGGCACGGCGGCCTGCGGATCGTGCCACAACGGTCCCGATCACGGCCATCAATACGACGTGTGGCGCAGAAGCCCGCACGCGCGCGCGTGGGCGGTGCTTTCCACGCCCCGGGCGGCGGAACTCGCGCGCGGGATGAACGTCTCCGGCGACCCGCAGCAGAGCGAGGCGTGCCTGAAATGCCACGCCCCCGGGCCGCATGCCGATGAAGGCGTTGGCTGCGAAGCCTGCCACGGGGCAGGCAAAAAATATGCGGCCGATGCCATCATGCGCGACCCGGCGGCGGCGCGCGCCGCCGGCCTGAAGCCTGCTTCGCTGAACGACTGCAACGGCTGCCACAATCCGGCGCATGGCAAGCCATTCAACGCCGCCGAGGCCTGGAAGCAGATCGCGCATCCCACGAAGCTGCCGCCGCGCGCCGCGGAAGTGAAGTACAAGAACCCGCTGCGCCTGGCCTTCCGCCCCGGCACGGGCGAGCTGTGGGTGACGCTGGAAGCCGGCGATGCCGTGGCAGTTATCGACACGCGCACGCGGCGCGTCATTGCCGAGGTTTCTTCCGGCGCCGCGCCCACCGGCGTGGCCTTCACGAGCGACGGCAGGCGCGCCTTTGTCAGCAACCGCGAAGAGGATTCGTTGTCGGTGATCGACGCCGCCACGCGCCGGCTGGAGAAGAAGCTTTCAACCGGTGATGAGCCGCACGGCGTGCTGGTGACGCCCGGCGACAGTCATGTGCTGGTGCTGAACACTTCCTCGGAAGACATCCACGTCTTCGATCCGCGCACGCTCGCCTTCCAGAAAAAGCTGGCCGCGGGCCGCGGCCCCTGGGACCTCGTGCTGAGCCCGGACGGCACGCGCGTGTGGGTCACCAACATGTACTCCAACATGACGGGCTTCCGGCAGCCTCTGGCGAGCGAGCTCACCGTGATCGAAGCCGCTTCGGCGCGGGTGGAAGACCGCTGGCAGGTCGAGGGCACGAACCTCATGATGGGCATCGACCGGCATCCCACCGGACGCTTCGCCATTGCCACGATGAACCGCACGAAGAACCTGGTGCCGATGACGCGGCTTCTTCAGGGCTGGACCATCACCAACGGCATCGCCGTGATCTGGGCCGATGGCCGGGTCGATCAGTTGCTGCTGGATCAGCCGGGGCTCGGCTTTGCCGACGCGACCGACGTCAAGATCACGCCCGACGGGCGGCATGCGCTGGTCACCAGCTCCGGCACCAACCGCGTGGCGGTGCTCGACGTGGCAAAGATGCTGCGCGTAATTGAGACGGCGACGGAAGAAGAGCGCCGCCGCGTGCTGCCGAACCATCTGGGGAAGGCGGCCGAGTTTCTGGTGAAGCACATCCCCACACAGGACAGCCCGCGCGGGCTGGCCATTGCGCCCGATGGCAAGTATGCTTACGTGGCCAACTGCCTCGACGACTCCGTGGGCATCATCGATCTGGCCACGCTGGAGCCGGCGGGCAAGATCTCCCTGAACGGTCCGAAGGAGATCACGAAGCAGCGCTGGGGCGAGAAGCTGTTTCACAACGCCCGCATCACGTTCCGCCGCCAGTTCTCCTGCCACTCCTGCCATCCCGACGGCCACGTCGACGGCATCACCTACGACATCGAAGCCGACGGCATCGGCGTGTCGCCCGTCGACAACCGCACGCTGCGCGGCATCGGCGACACCGCGCCGTTCAAGTGGGAGGGCACCAACCCGAGCCTGAAGCGCCAGTGCGGCGCCCGGCTCTCCGTGTTCTTTACGCGCAATCTTCCCTTCACGCCGGAAGAGCTCGACGCGGTGGACTACTACATCACCACCATCCGCCGCCCGCCGAACCGCTACCACACGCCCGGCACGCAATACACGCCGGCGCAGCGGCGCGGCAAGGAGATCTTCGAACGCACGATGACGAACGACGGGCGCGTCATTCCGCCCGAAGGCCGGTGCGTCTTCTGCCACCCCGCGCCGTATTACACGTCGCGGCGCAGGTTCGACGTTGGCACCCGGCAGGCGCTGGACCGCACCGGACTGTTTGACGTCCCGCACCTGAACAACATCTACGATTCGGCGCCATACCTGCACAACGGCATGGCGAGGACGCTGGAAGAAATCTGGACCGTGTACAACCCGTACGACAAGCACGGCTACACGAACGACATGACCAAGGATCAATTGAACGACCTGATCGAGTTTCTGAAAACGCTATGAAGAACGCTGCCATTCTGATCGCAACCGCCATCTCCTTTTCCGCCGCTGCCGCCGGGCAGGAGGCCGAAAAGCTGCCATTCATCTACACAAAGTGGAAACAGTTCACGGTGAAGGACGGCCTGCCCGACGATCACATCTTCGCCGTGAAGAGCGATGGGAACCGCATCTGGGTGGGCACGGAGAACGGGCTGGCCCTGATCGACAAGCAGACCTCGAAGGTGGTGAAGGTCTGGACGGAGAAAGACGGCCTGCCGTGGCGCGCCGTCACCGGCATTGACGTGGATCCGAAGACGGGAGACGTCTGGCTGGCGCTGTTTGGCGGCGGGCTGGCGCGGCTGAGCGGCGGGCGCTTCGACCACTGGCACCAGCTCAATTCCGGGCTCGTCAACGACGTGGTGTATGGCGTGGCGGTGGAGAACGACAACGTCTGGGCCGCCACCACCGCCGGCGCGTCGCGCTACAACACCGTCACCGGCGAGTGGACCATCTTCACCGAGAAGAACGCGCCGATGGAGGAGATCTGGAACTACGGCGTCCACTACCGCGATGGCAAGGTCCACCTGGCCGTGTGGGGCTCCGGCGTGCTCGAGTACGACGTCAAGGCCAACCGCTGGAAGGACTACCTCGACCCCGACGGCGAGATGGAGATCGATCTCTACCGCGACGACGGCATCGTCCATGTGATCACGACCGGCGCCAATTACGTGGACAACGTCCTCTGGGTGTCATCCTACTTCGGCGTGTGCCGCTACGACGGGAGGAACTGGCGGGCGTTTTACAACATGGATTCGGGCCTGCCGTCGGACTTCAACAACAACCTGCGCGCCCGCAGCGGGCGCGAGGCGTGGTTCGCCTCCGACAAGGGCCTTGGGGCCATCATGGACGCCGAGACCAACACCTGGGTCGCCTACACGCGGGATCCGAAGTCAGACACCGGCAAGGCCGTGGTGACGCGCGACAAGACGGTGCTCGAGACCGTGGAGATGGGCCTCAATCTGCCGCACAACTTCATCATCTCCGTGGATGTCGACGGCCGCGACGTCTTCGTCGGAACCGCGAAAGGCCTGGCCTGGGGCATCGGCGAAAGCTACTATTCCGGGCTGCGCGAGCGTCCGCGCATGCTGGCGGAGAACAAGGGGGGTGAGAAATGAAGCGGCTGCTCGTCTTTCTGGCGTTCACCGCGCTGATGGCGTCCGACGCGCCGAAAAAGCCTCCGGCCGGCGAGCCTCTCGTGCCGCCGGGCGTCGAGGTGGACGACCACACGCTCGAAGTGCTGCGCCGCATCAACTCGGTGGGGCCGTATGAGGTTCCCGACATCCGCCTGCGGCGCGATACGTCCTACGCAAAGACTCCGGTCGACTACGAGCCCTTCGGCAAGATCAAGCCTTACAAGGAACATTTCCTCGAACAGATGCAGTACAACGGCCCGGGGCGCGCCATCCCGGAGCCGGACGACGTCAACACGGTCAAGATCGGCTTCATCGGCCCCATCATGAGCACCGTCAGCATAGCCACAGGCGGCGCCAGCCATGAAGAGCCGATGGGAGTCAAGATGCTCCAGGGGGCCAAGCTCGCCATCGAGGAGGCCAATGCCAAAGGCGGCTACCTGCGGCGCAAGATCCCCTTTGAGCTGGTGGTGACCAACGACAACGGACTGTGGGGCTCCAGCGGCAATGAGATCGTCAATTTCCTGTACAAGAACCCCGTCTGGGCCATCCTCGGCACCATCGATTCGGCCAACTCCCACATCGCCATCCGCGTGGCGCTGAAGGGCGAGATCGTCGTCATGAACACCGGCGACACCGACCCCACCTACATCGAGACCAACATTCCATGGACGATGCGCTGCATCGGCGACGACCGGCAGATGGGCTATCTGATGGTCGATTACATGATCCGCAAGATGGATTACAAGCGGATCGCCATCATCCGGTCCTCGAACCGTTACGGTCGTTTCGGCGTGCGCGAGATCCGCGACTCGGCGCGCCGCCTTGGCCGCCCCGTCGTGATCGAAATGGCCTATAAGTTGGGGCAGGACGATTACTCGCTCCAGATCGACCGCCTGGCGGAGACCCACCCCGACGTGATCGTCCACTGGGGCGACGCCCGCGAGGCGGCCATCATCCTGAAGCAGATCCGCGAGCGCGGCATGAAACAGCCGTTCCTGACTTCGGACCGCGCCGTCGCCAAAGAGTTCGTCCAGCTTGCCGGCGCGCATGCCGAGGGCGTGATTGCCGGCTACCCCTGGAACCCCGATGCGCCCAATCCGCGCTACGCCGAGTTCCGCGAGCGCTTCCGCAAGCGCTTCAACGATGAGCCGGACACTTACGCCGCCCACGCCTATGACGGCATGAACATGCTGATCTGGGCCATCCAGGTGGCGGGACTGAACCGCGCCAAGATCCGCGACATTCTCGCCACGCGCGTCAAACCGTGGCCTGGCGTCACCGGCGACATTCCGTTCTCCGCCACGCTTGACGACGCCGGTGAAGTGTATCTGGCCAGGTTCGAAAACAACCGCTGGCGCTATTACTCGCGCGAGGATCTCGAGATCCCGCGCGGCTATGTTCCGCCGCGCGAGCGCACGGCGCGCGAACTGCTCACGCAGGCGGAGACGAAGTGACGCGATGATCACGCGCAGGCACTTTCTGGCTGTGCAGGCTGCGGCGCCTTACCTGGACCGCCGCGGCGCACCCATGCAGCCCGGCGAAGTGCCAGCGCGCGGCGCCGATGCCCTGCCCTATGTGCCCGTCGGCTTCTTCGGGCCGGAAGATGCCCGCCATGAAACGGGCGGCGCGGTGTTCATGGGCGTGCAGCTCGCGCTCGAGCACGCCAACGCAAAGCTCGGGGAAGGCGCCAGGCCCTTCCGCCTGTTCTCGCGCTGGTCGGATGATCCGTGGCGCGCCGGGGCGGCGGCGGTGGTGAAACTGGCCATGGAGGACCGAGCCGTGGCCGTCATCGGCGGCATCGACAGCGCCTCCACTCACCTCGCCGAGCAGGTGGCGGCCAAGGCGCTGTTTCCGCTGCTCGATCCGGTCTCGACCGACGAAACGGCCAACGCGGCGTTTGTTCCGTGGATCTTCAGTTGGGCGCCCGGCGATTCGCTGCTGGCTCGCGCTCTTTCGGACGGCATTGGAGGCCGCAAATACAGCCTGCTGGCCGCTACCGATCACGGCTCGCGCCAACTGGCGCGTGTGCTCAGCCGCCTGGTCCAGCCCGCCGAGCGGCACGACTTCCAGCCTCCGAACCTTCCACCGGAGCCATCGTATGAGACGGTGGCGGTCCTTGCCCCGCCAGCGGCGCTTTGCGCCGCCGTCATGCTCCTCCCTCAGGGGGCGCGCGTTCTTTGCGGCCCTTCGGCGTGGAGCCGCTTCTGCCGGAAGCATCTCAGGCGTCCCGTTCTGGCGCCCTCGCTCGGCAGGATGAACCAAGACTTGATCCGGGCCGCAGCGGCCCGTTTTCAGGCTGCCGGCGATATCTTCGTGCAGCTTGCCTATGAATCCACAGCCCTGCTGCTAGAATGCATACAGTCAGCGGGGCCGAACCGCTCTGCCGTCCGCGAGCAACTTGCTGCCCGCTTCGCGCCCAACGGCAGGCGAGCGATTTCATCCGTACTTCTAGAGGAGGTCTCTCCATCATGAGGCTTGAAGAAGCCCTGGCCGAAGCCGCAAAGGCCGTTTCCATCGAGAAAAAGGCCATTTCCAATCCGAATGTGCTCAACGAAGCCTACTGCTACGCGAAGCCCAGCTCTTTTTCGCGCGGTCTGCGGCTGGAGTTCGGCAACATTGTCGTGCTGCTGATCAGCGGCACCGCCTCCATCGACGAGCACGGGCGCTCCGTGCACATCGGCGATTTCCGCGCCCAGGTGCGCCGCACGTTCCAAAACATTACGGGGCTGCTCGAAAGCGAAGGCGCCACATGGAAGGACATCGTGCGCACCACCTGCTACCTGCGCGACATCGAACGCGATTATGAGGCCTTCAACGAAGAGCGCACGCGCTTCTATCAGGAGCAGGGGCTGGACCCGCTGCCCGCATCCACCGGCATCCAGGCCATCCTGTGCCGCCCGGAGCTGCTGGTCGAGATCGAGGCGATCGCCATCTTCCGCAAGCCGGGCATTGGGGAGGAATAACGCGGCGTCCCCTCACCCTCCCGCGGGGACGCGGAACAGGGTGTGCCAGGGGTAGCGCTTCAGGAACTGGATGAGCGTCCGGCGCGCGGGCATGGCGTGGTGTCCGCTGGCCAGAGCGTAGCCGACCCGCCGCACGGCAGGCGGCGCCAGCGCGAGGAAGCGGCAGCCGGCATGGTGGCGGACGGCTGTGGCGGGCGCCAGGCTGACGCCGAAGCCCGCTTCCACCATGGCCAGCAGACTGTCGAGCTGATCGGATTCGAAAGCGGTCTCGAAGTCCGCCCTGGCGCGGGTGCAGGCCTCGATCACGTCCTCCCGCAGGCAGTGGCCCTCGCGCAGCAGCAGGAGTCTTTCTCCCTTCAGCCGTGACAGCGGGATGGAGGTTTCACCGGCGAGCTCATGAGACGCCGGCAGAGCGGCCAGGAGCGGCTCGCGGAACAGTTCGCTGACGACGATTTCAGGGTGCTTCAACGGCAGCGCGATCATCGCCAGGTCGATCTCGCCGAGGCGGAGTTTTTCAATCAGCCTTTCCGTGATCTGCTCGACGATTTCCACGTGGATGCCTGGATATTTTTCCCGAAATTCGCGCAGCGCCGGTGCGGCGGCCCCAGGCAGCAGCGTGGGGATGACGCCGAGCGAAACCCGGCCGTGCTCGGGCGACAGGCCGGCTTCCACGGCTCGGCGGCACTGTTCGATCTCTCGCAAAACGGCTTCGGCGTGGGGCAGAAGCGCTTCGCCGTGGGCGGTGAGCCGCACCGTGCGGCCCAGACGGTCGAACAGCGGCACGCCAAGGCTGTCTTCGAGCTTCCTGATCATCTGCGATAGCGAAGGCTGCGCCACGCCTTCCGCTTCGGCGGCTTTCACGAAGCTGCCGGCACGGGCCACGGCGAGGAAATAACGCAATTGCTTTGCTTCCATCGTCAGTACCGAGCTTAGCGGCAAGCGGCGGAGCGGATCCATCGCCGCCGGGGCTCAGGCGGACTTGCGCCGCCGGAGCGCTTCCTGCCACGCCTGCTTCAGGCGGGATTCGACTTCGGGCGGGAGCTGCGAGGGCTCCACCTGGGCGGCGTAGGTGTGCGCCGCCTCGATCGACCGGCGCAGCGAGCGCAGGAACTCGACACAGGGGGCGCAGTCCTGGATGTGCTCCTCGATCAGGCGGCAGTCCATTTCGTCCAGCTCCCCGTCGAGATACTCCGAGAGCCGGGCGAAGATCTCCAGGCAGCGCGGGTCGCGCTGCCCGTGGGCATGATGGGAATGGCTGTGGCGCGTCATTTGGGCTTCACCTCTCCATTGCCGCCCAGGTAGCCGGCCAGGCTTTTGCGCAAGGCCAGCCGCCCGCGGTGGAGTCTCTGCTTGACTACATCCTGGCTGAGATCGAGGATCTCCGCCGTTTCAGCCGTCGACAAACCTTCGATGTCCCGCAGCAGGACCACGGAGCGGTAGGTGTCCGGCAGCTGGCGGAGCGCGCGTTCAAGCACGGAGTTCAGTTCCGCGCGCAGCAGCCGCTGTTCGGGCAGCTCGCCTCGGTCTTCGAGCTGGGCGGACCGGGCGACGTCTTCGGTGCCCGGGAGAAGCTCGTCGAGCGAAAGCTCGCGTTCCGGGGCGAAGACGCTGCGGCGGCGCTTCATCAGGCAGAAGTTCTTGGCGATCCGGAAGACCCACGCCCGCACACGCGCCGGATCCTGCAACTGGTCGAAGTTCTCAAAGACCCGGAGGAGGGTTTCCTGAGCGACCTCCTCGGCGTCTTCCCGCTGGCCGCACATGAGCCAGGTGTACTGGAAGACGCGGTGCTGGATGCTCTCCACAAACGGGGTGAAAGCCGAGGCGTCGCCTTCCAGCAGACGCCGCGCCCATTCGACTTCCGGCGCCGCAGCGGCTGAGGGGGGCGAGGGTGTGGCCACCCTTCTATGGTAGTTCCGCTCTGCCGTTGGCTGCGCCGCCGCCGGCGCTGCTACGGGGAGCGCCGGTACGAGGCTCGCCGATTCAGGCGAATGGATGCGGAAACCGGGGGCAGGTGACAGGCGCCGGGGCGGGTTCCTTCAGGCCTGCAACCGCGCAAAAGCCGCACGGGGGGCTGTCACGGCGCAAAAATTGCCGCATCTTGGGGAATGTGCGGAAACCAATTTCCCCCCTGATGCTGCTGGCATTGCTGGCGCAAGGCCAGACGCCGCTCACCCTGAAAGACGCGGTGAGGCAGGCTTTGGGGCGGCATCCCTCGCTCGAGGCGGCGGACGCGCGGATTCAGGCCGCGGAAAGCCGCATCGGGCAGGCTCGCTCGGGCTACCTGCCGCGGGTCCAGTATATGGAGAATCTGATGCGGGGCAACAACCCCGTGTATGTGTTTGGCTCGCTGCTGACGCAACGGCAGTTCACGGCGGCGAATTTCGATATCGCCAGGCTGAACCGTCCCGATGCGCTGAACAATTTTCAGAGCATGGTGACGGCCGAGCAACTGATTTACGATTTCGGCGGCCTGAAAAACGGCGTCAAAGCGGCCGAATTCGGCCGGAAAATGACGGAAGCCGAGAAGCGCGCCGCCGAGCTGAACCTGATCGCCCACGTGGCCCGCGCCTATCACGGCGTGACGCTGGCCGCGCAGGCGCTGGATGTGGCGCGTGAAGCGCTGAAGACGGCCGAGGCGGACCTGAAGCGCGCGCAGACGGTGCGCGACGCGGGGCTGGCGACGGAGGCCGATGTGCTGGCGGTGCAGGTGCATGTGGCGGCGATGAAAGAACAGGTGATCCGGCGGGAAGCCGATCTCAAGGTGGCCCGCGCAGCGCTGAACGAGGCGCTCGGGCTCCCGCTCGACACGCCGCAGGAGCTGGCCACGCCGCTGAAGCCGGCGCCCGCCGTGGAGGCAGCCAGCCCGGAACTGCGGCCGGAGATCGAGCAGATCCGCCTGGCGCGTCAGGCGGCCGAAGCGCAGGCGCGCAGCGCGCGGGCGGGCTATCTGCCGCAGATCGCGTTCCGCGCGCAGGTGGAAGCCGACCGCCAGGAGTTCTTCAACAAGGGCGGCGGCAACTGGCTCGTCATGGGCTCGGTGCGCTGGAACCTGTTCGACGGCAACCGCACGCGGCAGTCGGTGGCCGAGGCGAAAGCAATGGCTTCAGCGGCGGCAGCCAGCGAGAAGCAGTATTCGAATGCGCTGCGGCTGGAGCTGACCAAGGCGCTGGCGGATTTCGACGCCGCCACTGAACGCATTGCGGTCACGGAGGCGGGCGTGGCTCAGGCCGAAGAGAGCCTGCGCATCATCCGGAACCGCTATTCGAACGGGCTGGCCACGGTGACCGATCTGCTGCGGGCGCAAACGGCCCTGTTGGACGCGAAGACGCGCCGGCTGGCCGCGATCCACGATCAGCGGCTGGCGGCGGTGGAAGTGGAAAGATCTGCTGGGAAGTTGAATGGAGATTCGAATGTTCTCGACTAAAGGAAAGCTGGCCGGTACAACCGGCGTCATGGTGCTGATGGCCGCCGCGGGCCTGGCCGGCTGCGGCGGCGGGAAGGAAGCCCCAAAGAAGGCGGAAGCGCTGCCCGCGGTGAGGGTGGCTGCGGTGAAGCTGGCCGAAGAGACCGTGCCGGAGATCTATGAGGCCACGGGCACGGTGCGGGCGCGGGTCTCGAGCGTCCTGTCGGCCCGCGTGATGGGCTACCTGCGCGACGTGCGCGTGCAGGCGGGCGACATGGTGCAGCCCGGGCAGGTGATCGCCGTGATCGAAGCCCGCGAGATCGACAGCGGGCTGAAGCAGGCCGAAGCGGCGCGGGAGGAAGCGCGCAGCGCCCTGCCGGAAGTGGAGAGCGCCATTGCGGCGGCGAAGGCGCAACTGGAGCTGGCTGAAGCCACCCACCGCCGGATGAAGTCGCTCTACGACCAGAAGTCGATCACGCAGCAGGAATTCGATGAAGCCGAAGCGCGGCTGCGCATGGCGCGGGCCAACCACGAGATGGCGCTGGCGAAAAAGGCGCAGCTTGAGCAGAAGATCCGGCAGGCGGAATCGGCGGTGGCGCAGGCGGCGGCGATGAAGGGCTACATGGAGATCACCGCGCCGTTCCGCGGCATCGTCGTCGAGCGAAAGGCGGAGCCGGGAATGCTGGCCTCGCCGGGCATGCCGATTGCGGTGATCGAACGCGACGGCGGCTACCGGCTGGAGGCGGCCGTCGAGGAGAACAGGATCGGCAAAATCCGGCCCGGCATGGCAGTGGAGGTGGTCCTCGACGCGCTGGGCGCGCCGCAGCAGGGGCGGGTGGAAGAGATCGTGCCGGCGATGGATCCGGGCTCGCGCTCCTTCACAGTCAAAATCGGAGTGGCCGGAGCGCTGCTGCGCAGCGGGATGTTCGGGCGGGCGCGGTTCCGGATGGGCGAGAAGCAGGCGCTGCTCGTGCCCGCTTCCGCAATCGTCAGGAAGGGGCAGGTGGAGCAGGTGTACGTGATCGAAAACGGCGTGGCCCGGGCGCGCCTGGTGACCACCGGCGCGGCGCACGGGGAACGGCTGGAGGCGCTCACCGGCCTGCGCGCGGGCGATACCGTCGTAGCGCCGGCGCCCGCTGAACTTCGTGATGGCAGTCCCGTCGAGGTGAGGCCGTGACGATGCAGAACGAGAAACCCCGCCTCGGTCTGGCCGGGCGGATGGCCCACGGCTGGATCAACTCAAAACTGACGCCGCTGTTCATCGTGGCCTCGCTGCTGGTGGGCGCCTTCTCGGTGCTCATGCTGCCGCGCGAGGAAGAGCCGCAGATCATCGTGCCGATGATCGACGTCATGGTGACGATGCCGGGCGCGGGCGCGAAGGAAGTGGAAGAGCGCGTCACGCGCCCCATGGAGAAGCTCCTGTGGGAAATTCCGGGAGTCGAATACATCTACTCGACCACCTCTCCCGGCATGTCGATGGCGATCGTGCGGTTCAAGGTGGGGCAGAACGAGGAAGACGCCATCGTGCGGCTGAACCAGAAGCTGCACGCCAACTACGACCTGATCCCGCCCGGCGCGAGCCAGCCGCTGATGAAGCCGCGGTCAATCGACGATGTGCCCATCCTGGGGCTGACGTTCCACTCTTCGCATTACGACGATTTCCAGTTGCGCCGCATTGTAGCGCAGGTGCACGACGAGGTGAAGCAGGTTCCCGACGTCAGCGAGGTGAAGATCATCGGCGGGCAGCGGCGGATGCTGAAAGTGACGCTGGACGCGGCGCGGCTGGCCGCTTACGGGCTGGCGCCGCTCCAGGTGGCGGGCGCGCTCAGCATGTCGAACCAGAAGCTGTCGGCGGGCACGGCGGCGGCAGGCAACGTCGAGACGGTGCTCGAAGCCGGAAGCTGGATCCGCAGCGCCGAGGACGCGGGCGGCATCGTGGTGAGCGTCCACAACGGGCGCCCGGTGTATCTGCGCGACGTGGCGCAGGTGGAGGACACGGGCGAGGATCCCGTGCAGTACGTGCAGTTCGCGCGCGAGGGGCGGTTCGAGCCGGCGGTGACGCTCTCGGTGGCGAAGCGCAAGGGCACCAATGCCATTGTGGTTGCCGGGCACGTGCTCCAGCGCGTGGAGGGGCTGAAAGGGCGGCTCATCCCTTCGGATGTAGAGATGACGGTGACGCGCCACTATGGCGAGACGGCGGAAGAGAAGTCGGACGAACTGCTCTTCCACATGGGCATTGCCGTGGTGAGCGTGACGCTGCTGATTGCCTTCGTGCTGGGGCGCCGCGAATCGCTGATCGTGTTCATCGCGATTCCGGTGACGCTGGCGCTGACGCTGACGGTGTTCTACCTCTACGGCTACACGCTGAACCGGATCACGCTGTTTGCGCTGATCTTCTCCATTGGCATTCTCGTTGACGATGCGATTGTGGTGGTGGAAAACATCGTGCGGCACACGCGGCTGCCGCACAACGCCGGCCGCCCGCTGGCCGACGTGGCCGTGGAGGCGGTGGACGAGGTGGGCAATCCGACCATTCTGGCCACGCTCACCGTGATCGCGGCCATCCTGCCGATGGCGTTTGTGAGCGGATTGATGGGGCCGTATATGCGGCCGATTCCCATCGGTTCCACCGCGGCGATGGTGTTCTCGCTGATCGTGGCGTTTGTGGTGACGCCGTGGGCGTCGATCCGGATCCTGAAGAAGGACGCCGGCCACGGCCACGACCATGTCGAGGACCGCTTCACAATGTTCTACCGCAAGGTGATGGACCGGCTGCTGCACGTGCCGCTGTACCGCTACGGATTTCTCGGGCTGGTGACCGTGCTGCTGCTCGGCTCGATGTCGCTCGTCTACATCGAGTTCGTGAAGGTGAAGATGCTGCCGTTCGACAACAAGAGCGAGTTTCAGGTAATCATCGACATGCCGGAAGGGACGACGCTCGAAGAGACGGCGCGGGTGACGCGGCTGCTGGCGGAGAAGACGTTCGAGCAGCCTGAAGTGGTGAACGTGCAGACCTACGTGGGAACGTCGGCGCCATACAACTTCAACGGGCTGGTGCGGCATTACTTCCTGCGGCGGGGGGCGAACGTGGCCGACATCCAGGTGAACCTGACGGGCAAGAAGGAGCGCGACCTGCAAAGCCACGACATCGCCAAGAAGGTGCGCGATCGGCTGACGCCGTTGGCGCGGCAGCACGGGGCACGAATCAAAGTGGCGGAGGTTCCGCCGGGGCCGCCCGTGCTCCAGACGCTGGTGGCGGAGATCTACGGTCCGGATGCCGAAGGACGCGAGAAACTGGCGCGCGAAGTTCTGCGCCTGTTCGACGAAACGCCCGGCGTGGTGGACGCCGATTGGTACGTGGAAGACCCGCAGCCGCGCCAGATCTGGCGTGTGGACCGCGTCAAAGCCGCCCTGCACGGCGTATCTGTCGATGATGTGGCCAAAACGATGATGGCGGCGTCTTCCGGGCTGACCGTGGGGCTGATGCACACGGAAGAGGCCAAGGAAGACGTGCCGGTCGTGGTGCGGCTGGACCGGGCCACGCGCAGCGACCTGGAGCGGCTCAAGAGCCTCAAGGTGATGGGCCGAGGCGGCAACCTGGTGCCGCTGAGCGAGATCGTGCAGGTGGAGCGCACGCAGAGCGAGAAGAACATCTATCACAAGAACCTGATGCCGGTGACCTATGTCACCGCCGACGTGGCGGGTGTCATGGAGAGTCCGGTTTATGCCATTCTGGCGCTGGGGCCGAAGATCGCCAGGCTCGACATCGGCCAGGGCTACGAGATCGAGCAATACACGGCGCGGCAGCCGGGCGATGAGTCGAAGTACGCGATGAAGTGGGACGGGGAGTGGCACATCACCTACGAGGTGTTCCGCGACCTGGGCATCGCCTTCGCCGCCGTGCTGGTGCTGATCTATGTGCTGGTGGTGGGGTGGTTCGAGAGCTTCCTGACGCCCATCATCATCATGGCGGCGATTCCGTTCTCGCTGGTGGGCATCCTGCCGGCGCACGGGCTGCTGAATGCGTTTTTCACGGCGACCTCGATGATCGGCTTCATTGCCGGGGCGGGCATCGTGGTGCGCAACAGCATCATCCTGGTGGACTTCATCGAACTGCGCCTGAAGGAAGGCATGCCGCTGGATCTGGCGGTGATCGACGCCGGAGCGGTGCGGTTCCGTCCGATGATGCTCACTGCCGCTGCGGTGGTGGTGGGCAGCGCGGTGATTCTGTTCGATCCGATCTTCCAGGGGCTGGCGATCGCGTTGATGGCGGGCGAGATTGCGTCGCTGCTGCTGTCGCGCGTGACCGTTCCGATCGTTTACTACATCTTCCATCTCAGAGGGAGCAAACAATCATGAACGTGGAAAGGCTGCTTCGAATGATCGCCGGGTTCTTTGTCCTGCTGAGCCTGGCGTTGGGCGTGTATCACGATCAGCGGTGGCTGTGGTTCACCGCCTTCGTGGGGCTGAACCTGTTCCAGAGCGCTTTCACCAACTGGTGTCCGATGATGACGTTCCTGCGCAAGCTGGGCGTCAAGGGATGACGGCGCGCCCGCGTGGATCCGGAGGGCTGCCTCAAGCGGAAGCCAGATGCAGCAGCCCCTTCAGCCGCGAGCGCAGCGACGCAGGCTGAGGCTCGTATTCAACGCCCGCGAGCGAGGCGGCAAACGCGGCGAACGCCCGGGCCAGGTCTGTGTTCGATTGGAGCGGAGCGGCGTCCTGGATCGCCCGGGAGACGGCGCGGTAATCGTTAGGGAAGGCGTGTGCGATCCTGCGGCCGAGGGACTCCTCGATTTCGGCTGGCTTGGGCGAGGAATGGGAGACGCGGTTGAGGAGCAGGCCGATGCGTTCCTGCTGGATTCCGAGCCTTTCCAGCTCTGTGAGCCGTTGGAGAGCGAGTCGCAAGGAAGGGATCTCGGTTGTGCAGACAGGAAAGATCTTCTTCGACCTGCGGACGAGCTCTACCGTGGCGGGGTTGATCAGCTCGGGCAGGTCGACGAGGATCAAATCATAGCTGCCGCGGACGAAGTTGAGGAGCCGGAAGTATTGGGTCCATTCGGGTGGTTCTGCGTCCAGCGCCCGGGTAGAGAGCAGGAAGTCGGCGCCGCCGCACTGGGCCAGGTTGCGGCGGAGGATGAATGAATCCAGGTCTGCGGCGGCTTCCAGAACGGCTTGAGTGCCGCCCACCGGGGTGACGCCGAGCATGAGTCCCATGACGCTGCTGCGCAGGTCGGCGTCAATGACCAGGACCCGCCTGCCGAAAGAGGCGGCTGCCAGCGCGGTGTGGAGCACGATCGTTGAGCATCCACTCCCGGCTTTGGAGGGCAGGAACGAAAAGACATGCTCCACGATGCCCCCGTGGAAAGACTCCATGGCCTCTCGGATCGCGACTCGAAGCTCGTCCGGCGAGCAATCGGGGGCTGCGAGTCCAGCCGCTCCCAGATGGCGCGCCAGCAGCCGCGTCTCCGCGCTGCACCCCAGACCGATCACGGGCGTCCGGGGGGCGAACTCACGGATGCGCGCCATGCACTCCAGCGCCTGTTGCCCTCCGGACAGATCGATGAAGATCAGGTCGGGCAGGAGGCTGTTGACGATCCGCGCCATCTCATAGTCGCCCGGCGGCGCAGGCGCCTCCCGCATGATCGTCACCTGTCCCGTTGCGGCGATCAGGGAACGGATCAGCGGCGCCGATTCGGTATTGCCCAGGATGACCACGGCGTTGAACACTTTTCGCCTCGCCCGGCCATAGGACCGGCTAGCCAGATTATCGTCAAAATGGGTGGAAAAATTAGGCCTTGTGGCTTCTGTCCGGCTGATTCGCGCGGCCAGCGCCAGGATTTCATCCCCCGCCTGGCCATCAACCGCATCACCTCTCTCCCCGCCGCCAAAGAGAGAAAAAGAGTGGGGACAGCCATAATAGGGGTATGTCAAGGGGGAGACGGAGGTCCCCCCTCCCCAGGTTTTTAGGTGGCCCGAGAAAAAGCGGGAAAAAAAGTGGGGACAGGCCCGCCTGGCACCAGTTTTCCACGTCTGGCCCCGCCGGGACCGCTCGCTCGAGCGGCCCGTGGCCGCTTCGCTCGCGGCACGGAACACGGCCGCAGCCAGCTCCCTCCCCGGCTCCTGGGAGGTTTGGTTGCAGGGCAAAAAGGGGAATTGTGTTCCTGTCCCCTTTCTCAGTTTCAGAGGATCAGCATGCAGTCGCCGTAGCTGAAGAAGCGGTAGCGCTGCTCGACGGCATGGCGGTACGCTTCGAGGATCAGATCCTTGCCCCCGAAAGCGCACACCAGCAGCAGCAGGCTCGACTTGGGCAGGTGGAAGTTGGTGAGCATGGCGTCCACCGCCTGGAAGCGGAATCCCGGATAGATGAAGAGATCCGTCTCGCCATCGCAGGGTCCCAGCCCTCCGTTGCGCGCCGCGGACTCGAGCGTGCGGACAACGGTCGTGCCCACCGCCACGCGCCGCGAGGCGGCGGCAAGCATGGCCGCCGAATCCGGCGGAATTGAGTACCGCTCCAGGTGCAGGCGGTTCTCCTCCACGGTGTCATTCAGCAGCGGCTGGAAGGTGCCAAGCCCGACGTGGAGCGTGACGCGGGCGATCTCTGCGCCTGCGCTGCGGCAGGCTTCCAGCATTTCGGGCGTGAAGTGCAGTCCTGCCGTTGGCGCTGCCGCCGAGCCGCGGCGCGCGGCGAATACCGTCTGGTAGCGCTCGCGGTCCTCCGGTGCGTCAGGCCGGTGGATATAAGGCGGCAGCGGCACATGTCCGATGCGCTCCATCTCCTCGTCCAGGTCTCCCTGGCATTCCACCCGGACGAGCCGCTCGCCGCGGACGCGGGTCTCCAGGATCTCAACACTCAGGCGCTCCGAGACAACCACGCGGGCGCCTTCATGGAGATGCCTCCCGGGACGCACCAGGGCCGTCCAGAGCGTCCGCCCGGGATCCTGTGGCGTGAGCAGGAAGATCTCCACATCGCGTGCGTAGCCTTCCTTGCGCCCGTAAAGCCGGGAAGGGACCACTCGCGTGTCGTTGATGACCAGGCAGTCGCCCCCACGCAGGTACTGCGGCAGGTCGCGAAACAGGCGGTCTTCCATCCGGCCGGTGGCGCGATCCACCACCAGCATCCGGGACGCCGCCCTGTCGGCCAGCGGCTCTTGTGCGATCAACTCATCGGGGAGGCGATAATCGAATTCTGAGAGGTTCATTCGCAGGTACTACACGGCCTGGTCCAACCGGCCGCAATGTCTACTATACCCATTTGGGGACATATGCCGTATATCCTCGGCATCGAGACTTCCTGTGACGAGACAGCCGCCGCCGTGGTGGCGCGCGGCGGCGAAGTGTTGTCGAGCGTGGTGGCCAGCCAGGTATCCACGCACGGCAAGTACGGCGGCGTGGTGCCGGAACTGGCGTCGCGCGAGCATCTTCGAGCCATCGTACCGGTTGTGCGCGAGGCGATGGAAGAGGCGCACGCCTCCTGGGCGGATCTTTCCGCCATAGCGGCGACGGCGGGACCAGGGCTGGTGGGGTCGCTCCTGGTGGGCTTGACCTTCGCCAAAGGCGTGAGCGTGGTGCGCCGGCTGCCGCTGATCGGCGTGAATCACCTGGAAGGCCACATCCATGCCGTCGTTCTGGATGCACGGAGAACGGGCGAGGCGATAGAAACTCCTGCGCTGGCGCTGGTAGCCAGCGGAGGGCACACGCACCTGTTTCTGTGGCCCGGTGGCGAACATTACCGCCTGCTGGGCAAGACGCGCGACGATGCCGCCGGCGAAGCCTACGACAAGGTGGCCAAGCTCTTGGGCTTCTCCTATCCGGGCGGCCCCGTGCTCGACAGACTGGCCGAATACGGCGACGCCGACGCCGTGGCGCTCCCGATGGCGAAGATGAAGGGGAATCCGCTCGATTTCAGCTTCAGCGGACTGAAGACGGCTGTGCTGCGGTGGGTGCAGTCAAAGAACATGGAAGAGGAGATCGCCCGGCGGCGCGAACTGCTGCGCTGCAATCCCCGCCCTTCTGTGGAAGAGTGGCTGCGGGTGACGCCGCGGGCGACGCTCGACGTCATCGCCGCATTTCAGCGCATCGTCGTCGAGGAGCTGTTGAAGCGCGTCGAGCGGGCGGCCGAGGAGACCGGCGCGCGGGCGGTCATCATCGCCGGCGGTGTCGCCTGCAACGCGGGGCTGCGGCGGGCGGCGCACAGCGGGCGCCTGTCCTGCCCGGCTTACTTCCCGACGCCACACCTGTCCACCGACAACGCCGCCATGATCGCCGCTGCGGCGTGGCCGCGGTTCGAGCGCGGCGAGTTCGACGATCTGTCGCTGAAGGCGCAGGCGAACCTCGCTCTGGCCTGACTACGGCTGCTGCGGCGGGCGGCGCGGGCGCGTAGAATCGACCCCATGGGAACCATTCTGCGCCTCGTGTGCGCCGCCGCCTGTCTGCTGTTTGCCGTCCAGGCGCGTGTGGCGCGCATCGAGATCCTCGGCCGCAGCCCCGTGCTCGAAGGCAAACCTTTCGCCGCGGGTCCATACGAGCGCGTGATCGCGCGCATCCACTTCGAGCTGGACCCGCGCCATGCCTCCAACAGTGCGCTCGCGGATCTCTCCCTCGCGCCCAGGAACCAGAGCGGCCTGGTCGAATTCGCTGCCGACCTTTACCTGCTGCAACCCGCCGATCCCAAGCGCGCAAACGGCACGCTGCTGGTCGAGATCCCGAACCGCGGCGGCAAGGGCATGCTGGCGCGCTTCTGTCATGCGCGCGGATCGCTCGATCCCCGCACTGCTGAGGAGTTCGGCGACGGCTGGCTTCTCGATCAGGGCTACACGCTGGCCTGGATCGGCTGGCAATGGGACGTGCCCGCCGGCAACCCGCTGCTGCTGCGGCTGCACGCGCCGGTAATCCACGGCGTAAAGGGCGTGGTGCGTTCCGAGTTCCTACCCGCGGAGAAGACCACGCGGATGCCGCTGGCCGATCGCGGCCACATCGCCTACCCGGCGTTGAACGAGCCCGCCGCGCTGACCGTCCGCGACACGGTCCTCGGTCGGCGCCGCAAAATCGACCCGTCACGCTGGCGCTTCACGGAAGACCGCACGGCCATCGAAATGACCGCAGGCTTCGAACCGGGGCGGCTCTACGAGCTGGTCTACCGTGCGTCCGATCCGCGGCTCTCCAGCGCCGGACTGGCGGCGGTGCGCGATGCGGTGTCGTTCCTCAAGCATCCTCCGGGCGAGGGCGCTTTCGCCGCGCCGTCGCCGCGGGTGGAGCGCGCCATCGGGTTCGGCATTTCGCAGAGCGGGCGGTACCTGCGGTCGTTCCTCTACACCGGCATGAACGAAGACGAGATGGGGCGGATCGTCTTCGATGGCGTCTGGGCGGACGTGGCGGGCGCGGGGCGCGTCTTCCTCAACCAGCGCTTCGCCCAGCCTTCGCGCGATGGATGGGCCTTCTGGAACACGCTCTACCCCACGGACCTGTTCCCGTTTTCCGACACGCCGCAGCCCGCCTGGAACGCGGCGGGCTCCGACGGGCTGCTCATGCACCTGGCCCCGAAGGCCGTTCCCAGGCTGTTCCTCACCAATGGAAGCTGGGAATATTGGAACCGCTGCGCCGCGCTGGTGCACACCGATGTGGCGGGCGCGGTCGACGCCCCGCTTCATGCCAACACGCGGTTGTATGTGCTGTCCGGCTCGCAGCACGGTCCGGGGCGGCTGCCGGCCATGAATCCGGAGCTGCAATATCCCGCGAACCCCAACGACACGCGGCCCTTCTTCCGCGCCCTGCTGGCGGCGTTGCAGGACTGGGTCAAGGACGGGCGGCAGCCGCCGCCATCGCAGTTTCCCACTCTCGCCGACGAGCAACTGGCGCCTCCGGACAAAATGCGCTGGCCGAAGCAGATGCGGATCGAACCGCCGCGGTTCCCCAAGCAGGCGTTCGATCTCGACTTCGGCGAAGAGTTCGTCTCCAGGGGCATCATCACCGTGGAGCCGCCACGCGTGCGGGCGCGCTTCCCGGTGCTGGTTCCGCAGGTGGACGAGGATGGAATCGACCTGGGCGGCATCCGCATGCCCGTGGTGGCCGTGCCGCTGGGCACATTCACCGGCTGGAATCTCAGGCATCCCAAGACAGGCGCTCCGCAACAGATCGGCGGCACGGCGGGCTCGTTTTTCGCATTCGATGCATCGGAGATCGCGCGCCGCTATTCGAATAAGCAGGAGTACCTGAAGCGGATCGACGCGGCGGCGCGGGAGCTGGCCAAGAAACGCTTTCTGCTCGAAGCGGATATCGAGCGCGTCACGCGCCACGCGGAAGAACTCTGGGACTTCGTAGCGAAACGGTAGACTGGAAAGATATGGGCGCACCTCCACAGGCAGAGATGCCGAAGCAGCCGATCGAAGGCGTGAAGAACCTGATCACCATCGGATCCGGCAAGGGCGGCGTCGGCAAGACCACCGTCGCCGTGAACCTGGCCATTGCGATGGCGAAGCTCGGCCACAAGGTGGGCCTGCTCGACGCCGACGTGTACGGGCCCAATGTTCCGCTGATGATGGGCATCTGCGAAGCCCCGTACGCGATCGGCAACCGCATCCAGCCGCTCGAGCAGCACGGCATCAAGCTGATGTCGATGGGCTTCCTGAACCCCGGCGACAAGCCGCTCATCTGGCGCGGACCCATGCTGCACAGCGTGATGCAGTCCTTCATCCGCCAGGTGGACTGGGGCGAGCTGGACTACCTGCTGGTGGACCTGCCCCCCGGAACGGGCGACGTGGCGCTGAGCCTGATCCAGACGGCGCCGATCACCGGGGCGATCGTGGTTTCCACGCCTTCCGAGGTGGCGCTGGAAGACGGGCGCAAAGCGGTGCTGATGTTTCAGCAGGTGAAGGTGGAGCTGCTCGGCATCGTCGAGAACATGAGCTGCCTCATCGTGCCGGAGACCGGGCAGAAGTTGGACATCTTCGGCGAGGGAGGCGGGCGCCGCACCGCCGAAGCCATGAATGTGCCGTTCCTTGGCGAGCTGCCGCTGAATCCCCAGATCCGCGTCGGCGGCGATACCGGACGCCCCGTGGCGTTGCTCGGCGAGGCGGATCCGCATGCGGCGCCGTTCTACGAGCTGGCGCGGCGGGTCATCGAGCGCACCGAATCGCTGGTGCGGAAGGCGCCCACCATCACCGTGGAGGACTGAAGCGCCGGAAACGAAGCGGCGAAGGAGAGCGTCCAGAGGGTCGTATGAAACGGGCGATTGTGGCTATAATCGCGCTGACGGCGGCGCTACCGGCATCGGCCCAGTGGGGCAAGAGCTGGCATCCAAGGCACCACTTTGAAACCGGACTCGGCGTCGCCGTGCCCGGCAAGGATCTGACCACTTTCTACCAAAGTGCGGTCGCCTGGGGCTTTGGCTACGGCTACCGCCCGTTGAAGTACTTCCAGGTCGATCTCGGCTACCAGGGCGCTTACAACGCCGCGCGGGTCAAGGACTTCATCTATAACCCCTCGGCGGGCTACCTGCGCATCCGCGACTTCCAGACCTACCTGCCGCTGGGCGCGCGCGTGGTGGCGCCTGTGGGAGGCGGGCGGGTGGAGTTCTACGGGGGTGGCGGCGCCTCGTATGTGCGGACGGCGGAGTCGCTGCGGCAGCCCAACCAGTGGGTGCGCTTCGAGTGCCCGGACTGCGTCTCGCGGGACGGGTGGGGCTATTATGCCATGCTCGGAACGGGCATCGCTCTCACGCAGGGCCAGGGTGTGCGGCTGACGGCCATCACCCGTGTCTACCGCGCGGAGACCTCCGGTCCCCCGATCGGCGCCAACCCGGCGATTTTCACCCGGGAGCAGTGGGTGAATACGACCTTCGGGCTCACTTTCAGCTTCTGAGCCTGGCCCCCGGCTGTCGCGCGGACGCTTTTTTATCAATCGATTAGAGTCCAAGCCTGTCACCTGCGGCAGCGGGCGAGGGTTGGCTGCCCAATTGCATACAATTTTGTATGAACATGGCGGTCCAGACTCAGGAATTCCGCCCGCGGCTGGTGTTCTGGGAACTCACAACCGGCTGCAATCTCAGGTGCATCCACTGCCGTGCCAGCGCGACGGAGCTGATGAGCCCAGACGATCTGAACACGGCTGAATGCTGCCGGATCGTGGATCAGCTTGCGCCATATGCCCCATTCATCCTGGTGTTGAGCGGCGGCGAGCCCCTCTGGCGCCGGGATGTGTTCGATATCGCGAAGCGCGCGGTGGGACACGGGATCCGGGTGGCGCTGGCCACCAACGGCACGCTGGTGGACGAGGCGATGGCGGAGCGCATCAAAGACGCCGGAATCGTCCGTGTTTCCATCAGCCTGGACGGCGCCGACGCAGCCACGCATGATGCCTTCCGGGGCCATGCGGGGGCGTTTGACGCCGCCTTGCGAGGGATCCGCTGCCTGCAGCAGGTGGGTGTTTCCACGCAAATCAACACGACCGTCTCCCGGCACAACGCGCACCAGTTGCCGGAAATGCTCGATCTGGCCAGGCGCTTGAAGGTGGACGCCTTCCATCTGTTTCTGCTGGTGCCCGTCGGCTGCGGGCTGACGATCGCCGAGGATCAATCCGTGGACGGGGCGGAGGCGGAGCGCATCCTGAACTGGTTCTACGACCGCAGCCTGGACTCCGGCATGGAGCTGAAGGCGACCTGCGCCCCGCAGTACTACCGCATCGCGCGTCAGCGCCGCGCCGAGGCGCGGCGGACGGGCGAGGCGGTTCCGGAGCAGATGCCGCATCCGAACCACTCCGGGCAGTCCGCGGCGCTGCATCAGATGACGCGTGGTTGCCTGGCGGCTTCCGCCGTCTGCTTCATCTCGCACCAGGGCAAGGTGCAGCCCTGCGGCTACCTGCCGCTGGAGGCGGGCGACCTGCGCAAGCAGGCGTTTGAGGAGGTGTGGAGCCGCTCGCCGCTGTTCGAGGACATGAGGAACCTCGACAATCTCCAGGGCAAGTGCGGCATCTGCGAGTTCAAACGCGTTTGCATGGGTTGCCGGGCGAGAGCTTTTGGCTTCACCGGCGACTACCACGATGAGGAGCCGTTCTGCATTTATGAGCCGAGGGCGGCTCGCGCGAGTTGAGGTTTTCAGGAAGAATTGCTCATTCTGAGGGGAATGACCAATGGCCACAACTGCCGCAAGGCTGGAGGCGGCGCGCTGCCCGTGCAGCCGCCATGTGTTTGTCGTCTGCACGGGCGAAGAGTGCCGCCGCATGGGGGCGCTGGATCTGCTCCGCGATCTGGAAGTCGCCCGTGAGCACTGCCAAGCCGATATCCGCGTCGCGCCCTCGCGCTGCCTGGGCCATTGTGGGCTGGCGCCGGCGATGATCGAAGACGGCGAACTGGTGGGGGCTGTGTCTGAGCGGCGCCTGCGCGTGGAGTTGGCCCGCCTCGGACTCAAGACACACTAGCCCGCGCTGTTCCGCCGACAACAGAACCGTGCTCCCCGGTTTTGGAGCGGGAGGCCTGCGGGAATGGCCTTCCGTGGCATCCACGTGCGCCGGTCAAAGCCAGGAGGACGGCACCCGGATAGGCGCGCCGCCCTCCCTCAAGCCCCGGGGCCGCGGGGTTGGCCCGGCCCCGGCTTTCTGAGCCGCGCCGCACGGCGCCACGCGCCCGCCCGGGCCATTCCCCTCATCACGGAAGACGCAGTGTGTCCTCCACCCAAGACCCGCTCAGTTCGCCCCGCGCCCGAACAGCACACGGGGAATCGTCCGCAGAATGATCTCCACGTCCAGCATCAGGCTCCAGCGGTCGATGTATTCCAGGTCCAGCCGCATCCATTCATCGAAATCCAGCGAGTCGCGTCCGGCCAGCGTCCACAGGCACGTCAGGCCCGGCCGCATCCGCAGCCGCCTCCGTTGCCAGCGCTCGTAGCGCTCCACCTCCTCCGGCACCGGCGGCCGCGGGCCCACCAGCGACATCTCGCCTTTCAGCACGTTCCACAGTTGCGGCAGTTCGTCGAGAGACAGCTTCCGCAGCCACCGCCCCAGCGGCGTCACGCGCGGGTCGTTCGGGATCTTGAAGGCCGTCTTTTTCACGTTCAGGTGGGCCAGCTCCGCCTTGCGCGCTTCGGCGTCAGCCACCATGGTCCGGAATTTGTACAGCACGAACCTTCTTCCGTTCAACCCGCAGCGCACCTGCCGGAAAATGGCAGGCCCCGGGCTCGTCGCCCGGATCAGGACCGCGATCACGATCAGCGCCGGCCACAGCAGCAGCAGCGCCGCGCCCGCCAGCGCAATGTCCATCACCCGCTTCATCAGCAGCCGGAAGTCGTCATGCGGCGCTCCCGAGAACGTCAGCAGCGGCTCGCCCTCCAGCCACTCCAGCCCCACGCGGCTGTGCAGGTGCGGCAGAAAGCCCAGGTGGAACCGCGTCCGCACGCCCTCCTCCTCACAGAGCAGGAGCAGCTCTTCGAGTTCCGACAGTTGCTGCGAATCCACCGCAAACAGCAGATCGTCCACCACGCGCGTCTCCAGCAGGCGGGGCAGCTCGGAGAAGGCATGAACGGGGTAGGTCCGGGACAGCTCCACCTGGCCCGGCTCTTTGGCCAGGAATCCAGCCAGCTCAAGCCCGTAGCGCCCGCTCTGTTCCACCATCCGCGCCAGCCGGAGAGCTGTATCCGCCGTGCCGGCAATGTAGACAAACCGCCGGTCCGCAGTGGCGCCCGCCCAGCGCCGGTAGACGGAGCGGGTCAGCAGCCGCCCGGCGCCGAGCAGCAGGAACGCCAGCACCGCCCAGAGGCCCAGAAAGGGCCGGCTCAGGTCGAGCCGCTGCGTGTATTCGACGAAAACCAGCGCCGTTACAGCGATCGCGCATTGCTGAAAGGTCCGGGCGAGGATGCGCAGCGGGCGGGTGGCTAGAATCTCGTCATAGGCGCGGACCCACATTCCCGCCAGTACCCAGGCTGCCATGCCTGTCAGCAGCAGCAGCGCCCTCACGGGTGCGGTGAGAAAAAACGCCCGCTCCAGAGGCAGGTTCTGCCGGATCAGATAGGCGAGTCCGAACGCGGCCCACACCAGCAGGAGGTCTGCAACTAGCAGGAAAGGTTTGAGTTTTGCCTGTTGCCGGGTGAACACGTGCCGGAGATGAGCATAACACGGGCGCGCCCCGGGGCGGGAACGGTTGACAAAAGTGTGCCGCCGATGTTGCGAAGCCGTGTCAGGCAATGGTACAGTTGTTGCTGGAGACGTTCCCGAGGACGTCGCCCGGACGAGAGAAACGAAAAAAAGGCTTGCAAAGGCCGATTCGGTTTGGTAGTCTGGGTGATGGGCGCTGAGCGCCATCGGCTGGAAGCGAAAGCGGAAGGCCGATCGAGCGCCAGCGGTTGACGTCCTCAGTAGGTCTCAAGTTTCCCAAGTTTTTGGCCAAGGCTTGGTGTTGCCCCTGCAAAAAGCGGAGGCCAGCCAAGTGCGTGCCAAATCGCCTTTCGAGGCCGGCGGTCGGTTGCTCTTCGACAAGATCGGCAACGGCTGTCCAGATCTTTGACAATCTGGTTGAACGCGAAGTTAATTCCGTTTCAGTCTTGAGTCAAACCGGGGCGAAGCAACTCACATGGTTTTCCATGAGAGTTTGATCCCGGCTCAGAATCAACGCTGGCGGCGCGCTTAACACATGCAAGTCGCACGAGAAAGGGGAGCAATCCCTGAGTACAGTGGCGCACGGGTGAGTAACACGTGGGTCATCCACCTCCTTGTGGGGAATAACCCTGGGAAACCGGGGCTAATACCGCATACGTCCGAGAGGAGAAAGCCGCAAGGCGCAGGGAGAGGAGCCCGCGGCCGATTAGCTAGTTGGTGGGGTAATGGCTCACCAAGGCGACGATCGGTAGCCGGCCTGAGAGGGCACACGGCCACACTGGCACTGAAACACGGGCCAGACTCCTACGGGAGGCAGCAGTGGGGAATCTTGCACAATGGGGGAAACCCTGATGCAGCGACG
>CAKZUE010000030.1 GCA_937920635.1 uncultured Bryobacteraceae bacterium | reverse complement strand
GCCGCTCGAGTTCGCGCGGCTGATCCGGAGGCTGCGCCCGGATCTGGTGCAGACGTACAACTGGGGGGCGATCGACGCGGCGGCGGGGTGTGTGCTGGCGCGGGTGTGCCCGCTGCTGCATACGGAGGACGGATTCGGGGCGGACGAGGCGGAGGGGCCGAAGACGCGGCGGGTGCTGGCGCGCAGGCTGGTGCTGCCGTTTGCGCGCCGGGTGGTGGTGCCGTCGCTGACGCTGGAAAGGATCGCGCTGGAACGCTACGGGCTGCCGCGCCGCAAGGTGGAGAGGATTCCGAACGGCGTGGATTGCCTCAAGTTCCGTCCCGGCAGGAATGACGCGCTGCGGCGCGAGCTGGGCGTGGCCGCCGGGGAACTGGTGGTCGGCACGGTGGGGCATCTGCGGGCGGAGAAGGATTACGCATTTCTGCTGCGGGCGTTTGCGGAGGCGCGGCTTCCTGCGGGCCGGCTGGTGATCGCGGGAGAGGGACCGGAACGGGAGCGGCTCAAAAAGACGGCTGGCGAGCTGGGTTTGAGCGGGCGTGTGCTGTTTCCGGGCGTGGTGGAGCCGGCGCCGTGGTACCGGATGTTCGATCTGTTCGTGATGTCGTCGATGACGGAGCAGATGCCGCTGGCGTTGCTCGAGGCGATGGCAACGGGACTGCCGGCGCTGTGCACGGACGCGGGCGATTCGGCGTGGATGCTGGATTCGCCGGACCTGCCGGCGATTGTGCGGCGGGGAGATTTCGGCGGGTATGTCGAGGCGCTGAGGCTGTGGGCGGCGGATGAGGGGTTGAGGCAGGAGGCAGGCGCGAGGAACCGGGCGCGGTGCGAGCGGGAATTTTCGCTCGAGCGGATGGTGGAGCGGTGGCGGGCGGTGTACGAGGAGTGCCTGGGGAGGAAATGATCAGGAGCTTGCGGGCGCGCCGGACAGACGCTGCCGGAGCGCCCCAACGGCGCGCCTCAGCAACCGGAAGATCTTTACCGACAGCCAGGCGAACACCAGCAGGAAGAGCACGGCCAGCACAAGCACCAGCAGGGGGTGTGTGAACGTGAGCCAGAGCAGCGCGGGGACGGTGAAGTCGCCGGCGAGGCTGAGCAGCCAGTTGGAGAACGGCTCCGGGCTGTGATTGACGGCGAAGCGGACGGCGGCTTTCGAGGCGTGTGCCGAGAACGCGGCGCCGCCGGTGAGCAGCGCCAGCGAGGTGCGGGCGGCAGGGTCGAGCGTGGCGAAGGCAGCAGCGCCCAGCATGGCGGCGCCCACCGGGCGGATGAAGGTGTGGACGGCGTCCCAGAAAGTGTCGAACCAGGGGATCTTGTCGCTGATGAATTCGGCGATGTACGCGACGGCGGCAATGCCGAGCACGGCGGGGTGGGCGAGGATCTCGAGCCCCTGCAGAGATGCCGGCAGATGCAGCCAGCCGAGGCGGATGGCGAGACCGAGTCCGAGCACGGTGGCGTAGAGCCTGAGTCCGGCGGCGACGCCGCCCCCGAGGGCGAGAGCCAGGGTTTGGAGAGGATCCATGGTTGACGGAAGCCTGTCGATTCAGGATACGCAATCCAGTTCCGCGCGGTTCCGCGGTTCGTTATGCTGAATCGCATGAAACGGGTCATTTTCTCCGCCGCCATGATTGTGGCGCTCAGCGCCCTGGGGCAGCAGCCGCCGCGGCAGGCGAAGGGCGTGAGGGCGGCGGGCATCCGCGCGGGGCTGCCCGCGGGGCAGAACACGCTGTATGGAGGCAACCGCGCGCCGCTGAAAGAACTGCCGCTGGTGAAGCTGCCCGTGGGCGCGGTGGAGCCGGGCGGGTGGCTGGGCGAGCAGTTGAAGCGGATGGCGGCAGGCTTCAGCGGGCGGCTGCCGGAGCTGAGCCAGTATTGCCGGCGCGAGGGGAATGCGTGGCTGGATCCGCGCGGGCAGGGGCGGTTCGGATGGGAGGAGCTGCCGTACTGGCTGAAGGGCTACATCAACCTCGGCTATGTGCTGCGGGACGCGCGGATCATCGAAGAGAGCCGGCAGTGGGTGGAAGCGGCGCTGAGCTCGCAGCGCGAGGACGGTTATTTCGGGCCGGCGACGAACCTGGTGGGGGAGCATACGCTGGGAAAACTGGAGGCGCTGGACCTGTGGCCGAACATGGTGATGATTTATGTGCTCCGGACGCATTATGAGGCCACCGGCGACAAGCGGGTCCTCGATTTTTTGCTGCGTTATTTCCGGTGGTTTCACGCGCAACCGCTGCATAATCTGTTGCCCGCGAGCTGGCAGAAATACCGGGGCGGGGATAATCTGGATCACATTTACTGGCTATATTCGCAGACCGGAGAAAAATGGCTGCTGGATGCGGCGCGGGTCAACCACGAGCGGACGGCGGATTGGGCCGGGGGAATTGCCTCATGGCACGGGGTGAATTTCGGGCAGTGTTTCCGCGAGCCGGGCCAGTATTACCAGCAGACCCGCGACATCCGGTATTTGCGCGCGGCGGAGCGGAACTACGAGACGATGATGCGGTTGTACGGAACCGGGCCGGGAGGCGGATTTGCGGCGGACGAGAACGCGCGGCCGGGCTTCCGGGGGCCGCGGCAGGGGACGGAGACGTGCACGTGGGTGGAGCTGATGTTCAGCCATGAGATGCTGCTCGGGATCACGGGCGAGGCGAAGTGGGCGGAGCGCACGGAGGAGATCGCGTTCAACTCCCTGCCCGCGTCGATGACAGCGGACCTGCGCGGGCTGCATTACCTGACCGCGCCGAACCAGCCGCAGCTCGACCGGCAGAACAAGGCGCCGGCGATCGACAACAGCGGCGACATGTACAGCTACAACCCCTACGGATACCGCTGCTGCCAGCACAACGCGGCGATGGGATGGCCGTATTACGCCGAGCGGCAATGGATGGCCACGGGAGGCAACGGGCTGGCGGCGGTGTTCTACTCGACCAACACGGTGCGGGCGCGCGTGGGGCGGGGCGAGGAGGTGACGATCCGCGAGACCACCGATTATCCGTTCGGCGAGACAGTGCGGATGTCGGTGCAGGCGAAGAGAGCGGTGCGGTTCCCGCTGGCGCTGCGGATCCCTTCGTGGGCGCGGAAACCGGCCCTACGGGTCAACGGGCAGGCGGTGGAGATGCCGGCTGGCGCCGCCTGGCTTACGATCGAGCGCGAGTGGACCGGCGGCGACAACGTGGAGCTGACGCTGCCGGCGGAGATCGAGGTTCGGAGATGGCCGGATCGGTGGAACGCGGCGTCCGTGCACTACGGAGCGCTGGCGTTCTCGCTGCGCATCGCCGAGCGGTGGCAGGCGTATGGAGGCGAAGGCGACTGGCGGCAGTTCGAGGTGTTCCCGGCCACGCCCTGGAACTTTGCACTCGAGTTGAGCGCGCCGCTGGAATTGCGGCGGGCGGAGAGCGTGCCGGCGCAGCCGTTTTTCTGGAGCGCCGCGCCGCTGTGGATCCGGGCGCGGGGGCGGCGCATTCCCGAATGGCGGCTGGAGCCGAACGGTCTGCCGGGCGAGATTCAGGCGAGCCCGGTACGGACGGACAAGCCCGCCGAGCAGATCGAGCTGATTCCCATGGGCGCGGCGCGGCTGAGGATTGCGATGTTCCCGGTGGCGGGAGGTGAAACGCAATGGGAGGCGAGCACGCCCATTGTGTTGGCGAGCCGCGCCACGCACGAAGACCCGCCGGACCGCGAGGGTTTCCGCTTCGGCGGCGCGCGGGGATCGAAGGAGTGGATCGAATACCGCTACCCGTGGCCGAAGAGAGTGCAGCGCGCAACGCCGGAGTGGGGCGAAGGCGGCGCGCCGCAGGCATGGCGCGTGTTGGTGGAGGCGGGCGGCGCGTGGAGAGAGTGGGACGGCGCGCCGGTGGAGACGCAGGCGGTGCGGCTGGAAGTGGAGATGGCGCCGCGGCGGGGCGTGGAGCTGAGGCGGTGGAGGGTGGAGTAGGTTCAGCGTAGAGTAGAGAGGGAGACCCCGGAATGATTCAACTTGGATTTGTGAGCGCAATATTGCCGGATCTGGATCTGAAGCAGGTGCTCGAGTTCGCGGGCGAGAGCGGCTTCGACTGCGTGGAGGTGATGTGCTGGCCGGTGGGCAAGGCCGAGCGGCGGTATGCGGGAGTGACGCACATCGACGTCAACGGTTTCACCAGGAGCCGGGCGCAGGAGGTGCTGGAACTGTGCGAGGAGACGGGGGTCGGGATCAGCGGGCTGGGCTACTATCCGAACCCGCTGGCGGCGGACCCGGACGAGGCCAAAGTTTATGTGGAGCACATCAGGAAGGTGATCCGCGCCGCGGAGCTGCTGGGGGTGGGCGTGGTGAACACGTTCATCGGGCGGGATCCCTCGATGACGGTGGACGAGAACTGGCCACGGTTTCTGAAGACGTGGAAGCCGCTGGTGAAGTTCGCCGAAGATCACGGGGTGAAGATCGGGATCGAGAACTGCCCGATGTTCTTCACCCGGGATGAATGGCCGGGCGGGAAGAACCTGGCCACGTCGCCGGCGGTGTGGCGGCGGATGTTCGCGGACATTCCGTCGGCGAATTTCGGGCTGAATTTCGATCCTTCGCATTTTGTCTGGCAGGGCATGGACTATGTGAAGGTGTTGCGCGAGTTCCGGGAGAAGCTGTTCCACTTCCACGCCAAGGACGCGCGGGTGGACCGGGACCGGCTGAACGAGGTTGGACTGCTGGCGTGCCCGCTCGAATACCACACGCCCAAGCTGCCAGGGCTGGGCGAGGTGGACTGGAGCAGGCTGTGTTCGGTGCTGGTGGAAGTGTACGATGGCCCGGTGTGCATTGAAGTGGAAGACCGGGCGTATGAAGGAAGCCTGGAAATGCGGCAGGCGGCGCTGTTGCAAAGCGGCGGCTATCTGGCGCAGTTCCTGCCGTGACGGAGAACGAAAAGTGCACTTCGGCGTCATGCACCGGGCGGAGCCCGTGTAGTACGCTGAAAACGAGGTCTGAACAGGATCTGGAGGTCTTATAGATGCTGCGCACGATTCAGCGAGTAGCGATGTGGGCGGCCGTCTGCGCCGTGAGCGCGGGCCTGGCGAGCGCCCAGATGGGCACCTTTATGGGCCGGGTGTTGGGAGAAGACGGCAAGCCGTTGCAAGGCGTGATCATCAAGATCGAACGCAAGGACATCAAGGGCAACTGGCAGACGAAAACAAACAAACGGGGCGAGTGGGTGTACAGCGGGATGCCGATTGGCGGCACCTTCTCCATCAGTTGCGAATACAACGGGCAGGTGATGGACGTGCTGAACGGCGTGCGCAGCCAGATGGGCGATCCGGTGGAGCTGAAGGACTTCTGCGACATTCAAAGGCTCTCCGCGAAGCGGAAGGCGGTGGAGGCGGCGCAGCAGTCCGGGCAGGTTTCGCAGGAAGTGCTCAAGGAGATGACGCCGGAGCAGCGGGCGCAGATGGAGCGGCAGTTGAAAGAGCGCGCGCAGCAGATGGCGAAGAACAAGGCGCTGAACGACGCGTTCAACGCCGGCTACGCGGCTTTGCAGGCCAAGGATTACCAGACGGCTGTGGACAACCTCCAGAAAGCCGGTGAGATCGATCCGAAGCAGGTGGCCGTGTGGGTGCAACTGGCGGCTGCGTACGACGGGTTGTCGACGACGAAGACGGGCGCCGAGAGGGATGCGGCGTTGCAGAAGGCGGCTGAGGCGTATCAGAAGGCGCTGGAGTTGCAGCCGGGCGACGCGGGCATCCATAACAACTACGGCTTGGTGCTGGCCAAGATGAAGAAGTATGATGAAGCCACGGCGGAACTGGAAAAGGCCACTGCGCTCGACCCGCCCGGCGGCGGGAAGTATATGTTCAACCTGGGCGCGGTGTACATCAACACCGGGCAAATCGAGCCGGCGACGGTGGCGTTCAAGAAGGCCACGGAGCTGGATCCGAAGTACGCACCGGCGTGGTTCCAGTATTGCAGCGCGCTGAGCGGCAAGATGCAGCTCAAGCCCGACGGGACGCCCATTCCTCCGGAGGGAATGAAAGAGGCGTGCGAGAAGTATCTCGAACTGGAACCGAACGGGGCCAACGCGGAAGGCGCGAAGGGCCTGCTTCAATTGATCTCG
Source organism: uncultured Bryobacteraceae bacterium (assembly GCA_937920635.1). Lineage (GTDB taxonomy): Bacteria > Acidobacteriota > Terriglobia > Bryobacterales > Bryobacteraceae > JANWVO01. The sequence continues at coordinate 2,858 of CAKZUE010000030.1, read as the reverse complement.
GGCAAGATCGAGACGACGTACGAGAATCCCGACGCCAGGAAGCCCACGAAGAAGAAGAAGTAAGCCATTGATGGCGGGCAGAGACGGGGGCGCCCTTTGCGGGCGCCCCTTTTGCTTGCAGGGGTGAAATACAGTGTTGCGGTTGCTCGCGTTTCTGTTGCTGTTCATTCTGGTGGTGCCGCTGATCCGTGTGTTGATCGGCGCGGCGGCGCGGGCGCTGTCCGACTTTCTCGGCAAGGGCGGCAGCAAGCCTCGGCCGGAAATTGGCGGGAAGCTGCACCGCGACCCGGTGTGCGGCGTGTATGTGAGCGAGCAACTGGCGGTGAAGCGGGTGAAAGGCGGCGAGACGCTGTACTTCTGCTCGGAAGAGTGCGCCCGGAAGCACCAGGGGACAGAGGGGACAGGCTGAATGGAGTCCTCTGCAAAAGCACGAAGGGACGGAGCGGCCTGTCCCTCAAGCGGTTTTTTTGGAAAAAAGATTCTTGCTCCACCGAGACGTTGATCTGACGGGCTGGTTTTCGGCTCTTTTCGAGCTTCGGCGAATGGATTCAGGGCCAGCCGTCCTTGGGGCGCCTGTCGGCGTCGCACCCCCTGACAGGAGCGATTTGGCCTCCCGCGGCCACGTCATGCTGGTTCCCGATGGGGAATCAAGGGACTAGGGGGGAGAGAAGCGGGCTTTCCTTCAGGAATGCGCCGGAAAGCAAAAATTGCGGGAGGGACAGAGCGCTCTTTCCCCTTGCTGAATATGCAGAGCGCTCAATTCAGGCTGTTGCGGATGAGCGAGTGCACACCGGGCGGAATGAAAATGGGGGTGAGCGGGGTTAAGGGACCGAGGGAGCAGTGCAGACGTTGGGGCTGCCAGGCTGTTTGCCTCGCCCTGCAGTCCAGGAACAGGAGCCGACACACGCCGGATTGTGGAAGATCTCAACGAGAAAATTCGCGCCCGGGCGGGCCTGTCCCCCGTTTTTCCCGTTTTTCCCGTTCTTCCCGTTCTTAAAAATCTTGCGAGCGTCCCTCTAGGACGAACCGGCCATCCCGGAGCAGGCGGTAGCGACGGCCGCGCCACTCGATCGTGTGGCCGAAGAAGCCCGCTGCCCAGAAGGCGAAGCTCAGCAGATCCTGTACGGGGATCAGGAACCAGAAGCGGCGGCACAGCGGGTCGCGCAAGGCGAGCTGCGAAACGGCCCACGCCGAGACCGCGCGCAGCACAACCGTCGTCATGATCCATGGCGCCGCAAGAGCGGGCATCGCCGCCGCGGCGGCCAGGCCCAGCGGCAGCGGGTTGGTGAACACCTGCCCCACGTAACCCCACGGCCGCGAGCGCCGCGTCGAGCGATTCCAGCGCAGGCGGTGCGCGAAGTTCGCCCGCCACGGCTGCGAGCCGATGCGGTGCTCGATCACGTACGAAGAAAGAATCACGCCGTGGCCCCGCGCGGCGGCAAACTGGCCGAGCACGAAATCCTCCGCCAGATACTCGCTCAGCCGGCGCCAGCCGCCGACGTCTTCGATCACGCGCCGGCGCGCAGCGATGGTGGGGCCGACAGCGAAATGCACGCCTCGCTCCACCAGGCGCGCCGTCAGCGCGCCGCCCCAGAACTCGGTGTTCATGCCCAGCGCCTCGAGCAGAGACCAGAAGCTTGCGCCCGGAGCCGCCCGGTATGGACACGTGGCCACGCCGAGGCGGGGGTCGCTGAACTCCACGCCGATCGTGCGCAGCATGCCGGGATCGACGCGGATGTCGGAGTCGCTCATCACCAGCAGATCGTGCGCCGCCTCGCGCGTCATGATCTCCAGGCTCCAGACCTTCGCGTTGGCATACGGAGGCTCGCCGGTGACGAAGAACCGCGCCGGCACGCGCTGGTATTCACTGCTCAATCTCCGGGCCAGCGCGAGCCCGGCGTCGTCCTCGCAGCGCGCGGCGAACAGCAGCTCGACGGAAGGATAATCCTGCTCGAAAAACGACCGGAGGTTCGCTTCCAGCCCGTCATCCAGCCCGTGCAGAGGCTTCAGCACGGAGACGGGCTCGGCGCTTCTGGATTCCGGCGGGCGCACGCGCCGCCAATCGATCACCGCCCAGAGCGTCAGCACACAGTAAACCCACGAACCGGCGGCCAGGGCGAAAAGCAGCCAGGCGAGCCAGTCCATGGCGGCGGGCGCTAGTCCTCGACCGCGCGCGTGCGGCTCTTTTCGGCGATCATCGCCACCAGTTCCTCGACGGGGCGCGCGCCCAGATCGCCGCCCCTGCGCGTCCGCAGCGCCACCTGCTGGTTGGCCGCCTCGCGGTCGCCCACGACGAGCATATAGGGAATCTTCTGCAACTGCGCTTCGCGGATCTTGTAGTTGACCTTTTCGCTGCGCTCGTCGACCTCGGCGCGGAGCCCTTCCGCAGCCAGCCGCCCGCACACCTGCCGGGCGTACTCGACATGGCGGTCGGCGATGGGCAGCACGATAGCCTGCACCGGCGCCAGCCATACGGGAAACGCGCCGGCGTAATGTTCGAGCAGGATGCCGAAGAAGCGCTCCACGCTCCCGTACAGCGCGCGGTGCACCATCAACGGCTGGTGTTTGGCGCCGTCTTCTCCGACGTACTCGAGTTCGAAACGCCGGGGCAGCGTGAAGTCGAACTGCACGGTGGAGAGCTGCCACGGGCGGTCCAGCGCATCGACGAGCTTCACGTCGATTTTGGGGCCGTAGAACGCCGCCTCGTCCTCCATGACTTTCGCCTCCAGGCCAACCCGCTCGACGGCGCGGTTCAGCGCGCTTTCGGCCAGCTTCCACTGGTCCGGCGTGCCGTCGTACTTGCCGCTCGCGCCGCCGTCCCAGGTGGAGATCTCGGCCTGATAGCGGTGGAACCCGTA
>CAKZUE010000029.1 GCA_937920635.1 uncultured Bryobacteraceae bacterium | reverse complement strand
ACGGTGTCGCGGCTGGAGCGCGCCTGGCGCGCCGCGCCGAACTGGAGCAGGATTCCGAGAAGGAACGCGACGAGGATCGAAACGCCGACGACAACCGTCCGCCGGGACAGGAGCGCGGCAGAGTCCTGGTCTGACATGGCGCACACATCCTACTTCAGCGCGCGGGCGGCTGCAATGCGGTCGACGAGTTCCTTGTAAGTGGCGGGATCCATCCCGGAGCCCTGGAGACGAAGTTTGTAGTTGCTCTCCGTGAAAGGACGAACGTTGAGCTCATACGGGTTCGGCAGGTTGATTTCGCGGATCTGCTTCAGCTCCCAGCGGCGGGAGTGGCTGACGGAATCGGTCGATTCATAACTGACGCGGTCTTCTGTGATGATCAGCCTTCCATTGCAGGATCCGATGCGGTGGTTGTGGCTGGCCTGAAAGACCTTCGCGCCCTCGGAAACCGGCTGGGATGGAGAGGCGCTCGAAGCGGGCGCTGCCGCGGCCGACCCCCACCAACTGGTGACGGGGCCCGAGTCGCCGCTCAGCGCGCGGAAGCTCACCCGGCGCACCTCGCCGGAGCGGTTCCGGACCGCGTCTTTCAACTGAATGGTGATCTGCGCGCCTTCCGTAGAAAGAGTCTCGATCGACGTTTTGGGCGTTACGAAGGAATCCTCCGGGCGCTCTGCGTCGACAAATACCAGATAGTCTCCATACAGAATCAGCTTGCCCTGAACCTGGCCGAATGGCACGGCGTGCTCGACGTCCACGGCGCGGCCTTGCGGCACGGCTTGACCGAACGCGGACACGCACAGCAGAATCAAAAAGCAAACCCACATCATTGTCCTTGTCATTGGTCCCCCTCTCGTCGTAGTGTGACTACATTTCCAATGCTACGGGAGACGAGGATGGCGAGACAACTGAATTCCTTGGTTTCGCGCCGGTCCAGACCAGCAAGCCGGACGCATGGGTTGCCGCTGCTGATCGCCTCTGCGCTGGTTGCGGCTGTCTGCGTGTGGGGGCAGGTGCAAAGCACGGGCGAAGGGCCTTCCAAACCGAAGTCAGCCGAAAAAGGCAGACAGTTGGTGGAGGCGCTCGAACTGGCCACGCTGGAGAAGAAAGAGGGCACGGCGCGCAAGTTCATCCAGCGGGCGCGCGCGCTGGTGGATGAAGACGCCGACGTCAACGCCCGCGGGCAACAGGGGCGCACGGCGCTGCACTGGATCGCGATCGGCGCGGCGCAATTCCGCGGCAAGGATACGCTGCGCGACTACCGGGAACTAGCGGAAATCCTGATCGACGCGGGCATCGACGTCAACGCTGAAGACGACTACGGCAACACCGCGCTCGACTGGGAGGAGGCCAACCCGCGGGACGTGCTTCGCTATGTGCTCGAACAGGCAGACGCGCAGCGCGGCATCAGCCACAAAGAGGCCGAGCGGCTGGCGGACTACATCGCGAACCTGCGCCAGTTGGCGGCCAGAAAGCAGTTCACCGCGCTGGCGGAGGCACTGCACGCCGACGTGCCCGAAGGCACGCGGATCTGGGTCCGGCTGTCAAAGCCGGTGCACAGCAAGAATTCCCGCATCGGCGAAAAGCTGGAGGGCGTGGTGATCGCGCCGGCCATGGCCAACGGGCGGGTGGTGCTCGCGCCGGGAACCAAAGTGGAAGGGACGCTGCTTTCGGTGCAGGCGGCGCGCAACCGTTTCGTGCGCGCCGAGGCGGTGCTCGAGTTCGCCAACTATGTTCACGAAGACGGCTCCAAGACTCGCATCGCGGCGCGGGTGATCGAGGTGGACAATGCGCGGGAGACGGTGCACCACGGCCGCGTTCTTGGCGCGCCGTTCCCCAACGAAGCCGTCGGGCGGTGGACCATCGGACTCCGGGGGCTCGGCTTCGTCCTGCCCGGCGTGTCGGAGGGCTTGCGCCTGTCGACCCATGCATACAATCTCACGCTGGGCAGGGAGATCGACTACAAGGAAGGCACGGAGTTGATCCTGCGCGTGGCTGTGCCGGAAAAGCTCGCCACGCGGGCGCCGCAAAAGGGATGGCAAGAGATCCCCGCAACGAAAGAATTGGTGGATCTGGTGCGCCGCCAGCCGCTGCGCGTCAAGACGCCCTCGGGCGAGGACTCCGACATTGTGAACCTGATGTTCATCGGTGCGCAGGAAGACCTGGAGAGCGGCTTCAAAATGGCGGGCTGGGTGGAGGCGCGGAGCCTGGGAGTGAAGTCCGGCCTGATCACGGCGCTTCAGGCGCTGAGAAGGAGCGGCTACAGCGAGGCGCCGTTCTCGCTCCTGCAACTGGAGGGCAAGGATCCTGATTACGAGTATCAGAAGGATCTGAATACCGTCGCCAAGCGCCATCACTTCCGCGTCTTCCGCAGGCAGGACACCTACCGGGGGCAGCCCGTCTGGGTGGCGTCAGCCACGCACGACATCGGCATCGGCATGGGACGCAAGGGCACGCACTGGTATCACCTGATCGACCCGGAGATCGACAAGGAGCGGCAGAAGATCGCCGACGACCTGCTCTTTACGGGCGTCGCCACCGGATACACGCTGGTGGACCGCCCCGACGCTCCCACTCGCGCGGGCAACGCCACCGGCGATGAACTGCGCACCGACGGGCGCATGATGGTGCTGCACATGACCGGGGAACGCAAGACGCAGAAGGCTCCGCTCGCGAGCCGGGTCAGTCCTCGCGCCGGAAACGGTCGAGGAAACTGAACAGCGCGGCGGCGACGACGGCGTTGAGAAACGCGGAGATCACGGTCTGCGGGATCGGAAAATCGACCGCCTGCCCGAGCAGCCCCCGGCTGAGCGACCAGAAAAAGAACTGGTGGAACAGATAAAAGAAGAATCCGAGGAGGAACCGCAGCACCGTATTTTCGACGTCGAAGCGGAGGCTGAGCGACGCCGCGAAATAGCAGGACAGTGTCTTGCTGATGCCGTTCATGCCGAGCGGATGAGGCGACAGCGCGTCCTGCGCCAGGCCGATGACACAGCCGATCAGCGCGCCCGAGGCGGGCTTGCGCCGCATCAACGCGAAATAGATGGCCACCAGCAGCGGGAGTTCCAGGTAGGAGAGCGCCTCGATAAAGCGCGGCACATAAACCTGGAACAGAATGGCAGCCAGAGGCGCCAGCACGTAGAGCGCCGCCGGGAACCGTGCCGCCTTGCCCCGGGCGGCGAGGCCCGCCGAGAGGCTGTCTTCCAGACGGCTCATGGCCGTGGCGGCTCCATCCTGCCGGGCGCGGGCGTCTCGGCCTTTTTCGCAGCGGGATCGGCGGCGGCGGCCGGCTCGCGGGCGAAATCGGCGACACGGCCCTTTACGCCGAGCTGCACTCCCTGCGCTGCCGTCAGCCGCCGGTAGCGCTCGGCGAGGCGGTCGGCGTCGGTGAGGGCGCCGCTGTTGGAGGAGGGGGCAGCGGCAGCCTCGGCCGTCTGGCCATCCGGGGGTGGGGGAGGCAGCAGGCTGACACCTTCGGCCGGCGGCTCGCCCGGCGGAGGGATCAGTCCGTGAACGCCGTCGAGCACGATCAGCATCTCCTCGATGCGCGACTTCAGCGCGCTCGGCGCCACCAGCACTTCCTTGCCGCCTCTGCCCTCCCGCACGAGCGTCACCTGCCCGGCAGGCAGGCCGCGGGGGAAGACGCGGTCGTTGCCGGAAGTGTAGAACCACTCGCCCGGCTCGAGCGGATCCTTGTTCTCGACATGATCGACGGTGCACAGAGCCCCGCCCGTGCCTTTCAGTGCGCCGCGCACGCGGCTTTTCTGCGAAACCACGCTGGCCACCGCGCCCTGGGCCGTGATCAACTGCACGAGCGAGGCCATCGGATAGGCGGCCACCACCTTGCCGACAATGCCTTCGGGCGTGATGGCGGCCATGCCTTTCTGCACGCCGTCCGATGAACCGCGGTCGACGAACACGGTCTTGGTGTCCGGTCCCACGCCTGCCCCGATGACGCGCACGGCAAGAGTTTTGGACGGGATGCGCGCGCGGTATTGTTCCAGCGCCTTGGCCCGCTCGGCCGAGGCCAGCTCCGCAGCCAGGAAGTGGTTCTTCAGGCGCAGTTCGCCGAGTTCCTTTTTGAGACGTTCGTTCTCGGCGCGCACGTCCCGGAGGATGAAGTAATCGGAGAAGAAGCCGGAAGCGGCCGCGCGCCCGGACTCCAGGCCGCGCGCCAGAGGCGCGACAGCGGCCACAGCCCAGACGCGGATCAGCGGCACGTCCTGGCTGCTGCGCACCTGGTAGGCGAGCAGGAGCAACTGCCCGACCACGAGCAGCAGCAGCAGGCTCAGGTTCCGGTAGCGGCCCAGAAAACTGTCCATACGCTCAGGCGGCCTCGTCGCCGGCGGCCCGTTATTCGATGGCGATGCGCCGCAGCAGCTTGAAGTCGGTCAGCATGCGCCCGGTTCCGAGCACGACGCTGGCCAGCGGGTCCTCGGCGATCGACACGGGAAGCCCGGTTTCTTCGCGGATGCGCTTGTCGAGGTTTTTGAGCAGCGCGCCGCCGCCGGTGAGCACGATGCCGCGGTCGCTGATGTCGGCGCTGAGTTCCGGAGGCGTGCGCTCGAGCGCGACGCGGATGGCGTTCATGATGGTGGCCACGCACTCCGAGAGCGCTTCGCGGATCTCCTCATCGTTGACGACGATGGTGCGCGGCACGCCCTCGATGAGATTGCGGCCCTTGATCTCCATCGTCAGGGGCTTGTCGAGAGCATAGGCGCTGCCGATCTGCATCTTGATCTGCTCGGCCGTGCGCTCGCCCACCAGCAGGTTGTACTTCTTCTTGAGGTACTGCATGATGGCGTCGTCCATCTCGTTGCCGGCCACGCGCACGGAGCGCGAGTAGACGATGCCGCTCAATGAAATGACGGCCACGTCGGTGGTGCCGCCGCCGATGTCGACCACCATGTTGCCGGAAGGCTCCGTGATCGGCAGCCCGGCGCCGATGGCCGCCACCATGGCCTGCTCCACCAGATGGACTTCGCTGGCCTTGGCGCGGTAGGCCGAATCGATGACGGCGCGCTTCTCCACCTGCGTGATCTCGCTGGGCACGCCGATGACGATGCGCGGGTGGACCAGCATCTTGCGGCCGTGCGCCTTCTGGATGAAGTAATTCAGCATCCGCTCGGTGACTTTGAAGTCGGCGATGACGCCGTCCTTCATCGGCCGGATGGCGACGATGTTGCCGGGCGTGCGGCCCAGCATCTCTTTGGCTTCTTTGCCCACGGCCTCCACTTCGCCGGTCACCTTGTTGATGGCGACAATGGAGGGTTCATTGACGACGATGCCCTTGCCTTTGGCGAACACGAGCGTGTTGGCCGTGCCCAGATCGATGGCAAGGTCGGAAGAAAACAGGCTGAATAAAGACCGGATGTTCATGGGGAGGAGACGGAACCCGCCAGGCCTGCGCCGTGGCGGGGCGCGCGGCCGCTAACCGGCCGGCCGTTTCTTTTTGAGAGTACCATAGACGCGGAATTCCTTCGCCCGGTAGTAGACCAGGTCTTTCAGCATCTCGAAGACCGCTTTCAGCGCCTCGCGGTGCTGCGTCCTGTCGCTGAGATCGCGGCTGCGGACATAGTCCGTGATCCGTTCCACCGTCGAGACAACCTCGGGCATGTAACGGCGCGCGGCGGCTTCATAACGGGCTTGCGCGGGCCACTCGCCGGGCTGCAAGGCGAGCCTCAAGTCCACCCATTCGGCGGCCAGCCGCGCCCGCGCGCAGCGGTCTTCCTCCGGCGGCGGCGCGGCGGTCTCCATGGCGGGGATCGCCCGCTCCAGTCGTTCCAGCCAGGCGCGGCGGAATTCGATGCCGCGGCGCTCCATCTCGCGCCGGATGAGAACGTGCTGGGTGATGTCGCCGGTGTGGATCGCCAGGCAGGCGTACGGTCCGGGCACGAAGACGGGCGTGGGGTATTTCTCCGCCTTGATCCAGGCGTGGCCGAACTCATGCGCCAGCAGCGCCTCCTGGCGCGATTCCCATTCGGCGCGCCTGTCTCCGTTGAGGAGCACGAACGCCACCTCCCTGCCCGGCGCGCGCTGGAACACCATGGACGCCTCCATCAGCGCGAACTGGCGCTGAAACTCCTCCGAGGCGAGGTACGGGGCCAGCAGATCCAGGTGGGGGGTGTCCTGCGGCGCTGCCAGCCCGCCGCGGGCGGATTGCCGCGCTTCGGCCACCACAACCGCCACTCCGCGCGATTCGATGTCAGCCTTCCAGGACAGGAGCGCTGCTGTCAGCGTCACAACGGCAGCCAGCACGATTTCATTATGACGCCCTCTCCGCCTGCAGGCTCATTGTGCCAAGATTGAAGGTCGTGGATGAGCGGCTCTTTTACAGTGAATCGAAGACCACGAAGCCGGCCCGTCTGAACTGTCCGTTCTGCCGCACGGTCGAGGAGTACGAACTCCAGTGGCTGGTCCGGCGCAAGAAGGACCGCCTGCCCGGAGGCGCGGACGAGCGCGACCGGGCCAAATTCGCGAAAGCGCAGAGTTACATGGTCCTCATCGACGACAAGGTGCGGTGCAAGAATCCCCGGTGCGGCCGGACATTCGAGGTCTCCGGCATCAAGACGACGGTCCTGCTGTGATCACCAGACGCGCGCTGGCAGCCTCGATGACGGGCCTCGCCGCGGCCTGCCGGAGGGGGGCCAGGGGGGGCTTCCCCGGCCGTTTCTTCGTGGCCTCTGCCACGGAAGCGGCGCTGGGCGTCGTGGATCTGGAGAGGTTCAGGTTTGAGCGGACGCTGCCGCTGCCCGCGCCGGCGACAACCGTGATGGCGCGCGGGGACAAGGTTTACGCGCTGTGCAGCCGGGCGGGAACGCTGTCCGTCTTCGATGGAACGCAGTTGAAGCCGGTGGCGCTGCTCCGGCTGGGCGGCGCGCCGCAGACAGCAGTGCTGAAGCACGGCCGGCTGTGGTGCCTGATGGCGGATCCTCCGCGGCTCGTGCCGGTGGACCTGGAGCCGTTGCGGATGCGCTCGGCCATACCCTTGCCGAGCAAGCCCGTCAGCTTCGATGTCGCCAGCGCGGAGCCGCGGGCCTGTATTGCGCTGGCGGGAGGAGAGGTGCTGTTCATCCACCTCGGCTCCAATCTGGTCCTGCCGCCGCGGCTGGTGGATGACCGCCTCGGCCTGGTGCGGTTCCGATCCGACGGCCGCATGGCGATCGTCGCCGGGCTGGACCGCCGCCAGTTGATCCTGATGGATCCGCAGACCCGCGACGTGATCGTGCAACTGCCGCTGGCCGTCGTGCCAGAGCGCTTCTGCTTCAGCGCCGACGGGGGCCAGCTCTTCATTACCGGCGAGGGCAGCGATTCGGTGGTCATCGCCTACCCGTACCGCAGCGAGATTGCGCAGACCTCGCTCAGCGGGCGCAAGCCCGGAGAAATGGCGGCCAGCGCGGCGCCGCCGTTGCTGTTCGTCTCCAACCCGCAAGCCGGCTCGGTGACGACATTCAGCATTGCCGAGCAGAGAGTCGTTTCCGTCACCGGCGTGGGCCTGGATCCGGGCGCCATCTACATCACGCCGGACCAGGAGTTCGCGCTTGTCCTGAACCGCGGCTCGGGCGACCTGGCGGTGATCCGGATTGCCGCGATTCCTGTCGATACGCGCCGCCGCAAGACCGCGCCGCTGTTGACCATGATTCCGGTGGGACCGCAACCACTGGCTGCGGTGATCGTCCCGCGGTGAGGCCCGCCGTTCAGCCCAGCTCCACCGGAGGCGGGCTGGAACGCGGCACGGGCTCCACTCCCTTGTACAGGAAATTCAGCACCGGAGGGGCGAGGATCGTGGTCAGGACCGCCATGAACACGGCCACGCCGTAAACCGGCTGCGTGATCGCGCCCGCTTTCAGGCCCACCTGCGCCACCACCATGCCCACCTCGCCGCGGGGCACCATGCCCGCGCCGACGCGCGCGGCGTCCTTCCAGCCCAGCGAGAAAGCCCCCAGCCCGCAGCCGATCCACTTCGAAGCCACCGCTGCTGCCAGAATGACCAGAGCCAGCACAACCGTGCTGCCGCTGCGGAAGACGCTCGTGTCCAGTTGCAGGCCGATGGAGGCCAGAAAGAACGGCACCATCAGCTCGCCCGCGCCGCGCACCAGCGTGTGCAAATGATGCGAAGCCGTCTCAGCCAGAGCCATGCCCGCCAGAAAGGCGCCAATGATGGCCGCCACGCCCGAATACGTCGCCAGCAGAGCCATCACGAACAGGAACGTCACGGCCACGGCGAATTCGGCCTCATCCACCCGCAGGCTCTGCGTCAGCCTCGGCACCACCAGGCCGGCGGTGCGCGATCCGTACTTCGCCACGGCCAAGACGAAAACGACCGAGACCACCGTGGACACGGCCAGCCCCGCCCAGTCGGCGCCTCCCGCGCGCGCCATCGACGACACCACCGCCAGCACCAGCAGACCCAGCACGTCGTCGATCACCGCCGCCGCCAGGATCACCTGCGCCGTCCGGTGGCTCAGCACGCCTTTGGAAGCCAGCACCTGCGCCGTGATGCCCACGCTGGTGGCCACCATCGCCGCTCCCATGAAGATCGATTCGATCTGCGGGTGGCCCGCCGCCACCATGATCGCCCAGCCGGCCACGAACGGCAGCGCCACGCCCAGCACCGCCGACAGCAGCGCCACTTTGCCCACGCGCACCAGTTCCGAGGCCTTCACTTCCAGCCCCACCTGGAACAGCAGGAACATCACGCCCAGCTCCGCCATGGCGTGCAGCAGTTCGTCGTATTGAATCCAGCCGAAGCCCGACGGGCCGATGACGATGCCCGCCACCAGCCCGCCGACGATGCCGGGCATGCGCAGGCGCTGCGCCACCTCGGCCAGCAGCTTGGCGAAACCGAAGACCACCAGAAGCTGGAGCGGCAGCTTATCCACTTCGCCGCCAGCAACGAGCAGGGCAGGCACAGGTTGATTCATCCACATCATGAGACCGCCGGTGTGGCAGATCCTCTCTCCGTCGGCCCGCCGGGCGGGGATCGGCAGGAGAACCGGCCGGCAGAGTTTCCTTTCTTACTGTAGCCAAGCGGCGCCGGTTCCCGCTTTGCGCGCCTCCGATACAATTTTTGATTGAGCTTCAGAAGAATTATCTGTTGGATTTTCCGCGCCGCTGCGGTTTAGCATCAGCATAAGCGGCCCCCGTCGGGCCCGCGCTCAATGCCCTGCCGGCCTGGGACGCGGCACGGCTTCCCTCATCGCCCAAGTCCGGCAAGACCGATCAGAACCGCTCTGCTTCCCTGGATGCCGGGATCGCAGAGGCCGGCGCAAGACAGGCGGCGCCCGCTCCGGGGCGCTGCACGGCGCCTTGGATCGAAATCCATCACGACAGGATTGAACGAAGTGCGATGAAGTATACTCTCAGCCTGATTCTCACAACCGCCGCCACCGCGGCAGCGGAAGAGTTGCCCGAGGCCGTGAAAGCGGCCCAGGCGGCTGCCGACGCGGCGCAGATTTCAGCCGACAACGCCTGGATGCTGGCCAGTTGCGCCCTCGTGCTGTTGATGACCGGCCCCGGACTCGCCCTGTTCTACGGCGGACTGGTGCGGCGCAAGAACGTGCTCGGCACCATGATGCACAGCTTCATCCTGATGGCGCTGGCCACCGTGCTCTGGGCTGTCGTGGGTTACAGCCTCGCCTTTGGCGAGGGCAACGCTGTCATCGGCGGCTTCCAGTATCTGTTCCTCCGCGGCGTCGGCATGGAGCCGAACGCGGACTACGCCGCCACGCTGCCCCACCTGACATTCATGGCGTTCCAGATGATGTTCGCCATCATCACGCCGGCGCTGATCTCCGGCGCCTACGCCGAGCGGATCAAGTTCAGCGGCATGGTCGTCTATACGACGCTATGGCTGCTGATCGTGTATTTCCCGATGGCGCACATGGTGTGGGGCAAGGGAGGGTTGTTCAACGCGTTCTCCGGCGGGAAGATCCCCTGCTTCGATTTCGCCGGGGGGACGGTGGTGCACATCACCTCCGGCGTCTCCGCTTTGATCGCGGCGCTGTATCTGAAACCGCGCGCGGGCTACTTACAGGAGCCGATGCGGCCGCACTCGCTGGTGTTGAGCTTCGCCGGCGCGTGCCTGCTGTGGTTTGGATGGTTCGGGTTCAATGCGGGCTCCGCGCTCGGTGCGGGACCACTGGCAGCTTCGGCGTTCGTGGCCACGCATTTCGGCGCAGCCGGCGGCGTGGCCGGCTGGCTGGCCGCGGAGTGGCTGCGCACGGGCAAGCCTTCGGTGCTCGGCGGAATTTCGGGCTGCGTGGCCGGACTGGTCGCCATCACGCCCGCCTCCGGTTTTGTGCTTCCGATGCCTGCTCTGCTGATTGGCCTGCTGGCCGGGGTGTTCTGCTACGCGATGGTGGCGGTGGTCAAGATGCGGCTCGGCTATGACGACTCGTTGGACGCGTTCGGCGTCCACGGCGCCGGCGGCACGCTCGGCGCGCTGCTGACCGGCGTGTTCGCCACCAAAGCCGTGAACAACGCGCTGAAGGATTCCGCGGGCAACCCGGCGCCGCTCGGGCTGGTGGACGGCAACGCGGCGCAGATCGTGAATCAGGGACTCGGCGCTTTGATGGCCATCGTCCTGGCCGCCGCAGGCAGCTTCATCTGCCTGAAGATCGCCGACCTCGCCTGCGGATTGCGCGCCGCGCCGGAGCATGAGACCGACGGGCTCGATCTCTCGATGCACGGCGAAGAAGGCTACAGTTTCGAGGCGTAAGCAAAGAGGTGCAGCCGTGAAGAAAATCGAAGCCATCATCCAGCCCTTCAAACTCGAGGACGTGAAAGAGGCCCTGAAACAGATCGGTGTCGATGGCATGACCATCACCGAAGTGCGCGGCCACGGCCGCCAGAAAGGGCACAAGGAGGTCTACCGCGGCCAGGAGTACCAGGTGGATCTGCTGCCGAAGGCGAAGATCGAGATCTTCTGCCGCGCCGAGCGCGCCGCCGAGATCGTCTCCACCATTGCCGCCGCAGCCCGCACGGGCAAGATTGGCGATGGGAAGATCTTCGTGCTGGCAGTCGAGGAGGCCTTGCGCATCCGCAATGACGACCGCGGCGTGGATGCCCTCTGAGTCCGCCGCCAGCCTGCTGGAAGCGCGGACGCAGAGCGTGGACGCGCGGGTCGGCGAGGCGTTCGCCCTGCATCTGGAAGCCCCCGGTCTCGCGCTGCTGGCGGCCGGGGGCTACGGCCGCCGGAGGCTCTTCCCCTGCTCCGACGTCGACCTGTTGCTGCTGGCGGCGCGGCCGCTGTCCTCGATCCGCGAGCGCGACCGAGCCGGAGAATTCCTCCGCCGGCTCTGGGATGCCGGCCTGCGGGCCTCGCATTCGGTGCGCACCATCGAGGAATGCTGCGCGCTTCAGCCTGGCAATCCGGAGCTGGCCATCTCGCTGCTCGACCACAGGCTGCTGGCCGGCGATTCCGGGCTGTTTGCGGAATTCGAATCGCGCTGGCGCCGCTTCCAGCAAAGCCGCGGCGCCGAGATCGCGCGCCTCGTGTGCACGGCCGCCCGCGCCCGCCATGCGCGGTTCCAGCGGACGATCTTCCATCTCGAGCCCGACGTAAAAGAGAGCCCGGGCGGGTTGCGCGATCTGCAAACCATCGAGTGGCTGGCGCAGTTGTCCGGCGCGGCAGGGTTCGCGCCTCCGGAGGGCCTGCTGGAAACGCTGGCAGCCGTGCGCATCTTCCTGCACCGCCGGCACGGGCGCGACAATAATGTGCTCGACTTCGACTCTCAGGATGCGGCGGCGCGGGAGGGCCTTCTCGGCGCCGGCGATCCGGCGTCTTTCATGCGCGCCTGGTATCTGAACGCGAACGCCGTCCTGCGCGGCGCCGAACGCGCCATGGAAGAGTCGCAATCGCAGGACCGGTGGCGGCTCTCCGCGTGGTTTGACCGGCGCAGGCGGCTGTCGACGGCGGACTTCACGGTCTCGCGCGAACTCGTTTTCTTGCGCAATCCCGGGCTTTTGGAACGGGACGCGGAGCTGCCGCTGCGCCTTTTTCTCTTCACGGCGCGGCACGGCCTGATGCCTTCCCGGGAGACGGAGGCGCGGCTGGAGCGTCATGCGCCGGCATGGATGGAGCGGCGCGCCGGCCGCCCGGCAGGCGCGGCCTTCTGGCGCGAGCTCTTCAGCCTGCCTTACGCCGCCGCCGGCGTGCGTGCCATGCGTTCCACCGGATTCCTCTCCTCCGCGCTGCCGGAATGGCGGCGCATCGACCACCTCGTCGTGCCGGACTTCTACCACCGCTTCACCGTCGACGAACACACCAACGCCGCGCTGGAACTGCTCGAAGAACTCCCCGGCGAAAAGGCGCCGCCGCGGAGCAGTCTTGCCGAGATCTGGGAGGAATGCGGGCGCGACCGGTGGCTGCTGCGCCTGGCCCTGCTGCTGCACGACATCGGGAAAGGCAAGGGCCGCGATCACACGCGGGAGTCGCTCGACATCGCGCGCGTGTTTCTCGAGCGGGAAGGCTTTTCGCCGCAGGATCAGTCCGCGGTGCTGTTCCTGATCGAGAAGCACCTGCTGCTGAGCGAAACCATGCAGACGCGGGATGTGGCTGCGCTGCCGGTGCAGCAGTGGCTGGCGCGCGAGATAGGCACGGCCGACCGCCTGCGCCTGCTGGTGCTGCTGACTTACGCCGACATCAGCGCCGTGGGCGCGGGCCGCATGACGGTCTGGCGCGCCTCGCAACTGTTCAGCCTCTACCGCACGTTGCACGCCCGCATCGAAAGCGGCCTCGACGAGCCCGCTGACAACGGAGCCGCCCTGCTGGCCTCTTTGAGTCCTTCGGCGCGGGCTTTGCTAGCCGGCCTGCCCGCGCGCTACCGCTGGGGCCGGACAGCGGAGGACTTCGAACAGGACGCCATGCTGCTGGAAAAGGCGCGCGCCGGGAAGGCGGCCGTGCGGCTGTCGCCATCCGACGGCGCATGGCTGGCCATGATCGCCGCCGCCGACCATCCGCACCTGTTCGCCGATCTGGCCGGCGCGCTGTCCTCGTTCGGCATGGAGATCGTGCAGTGCGAGGCTTTCACGCACCAGGACGGCTTCGCCGTGGACAGTTTCCGCTTTGCCGACCCGCACCGCACGCTGGAGTTGAACCCGCCCGAACAGGAGCGCCTGGCGGAAACGCTCATGCGCGCCGCCGCCGGGCGCGCCTCCGCCGCCGAACTGCTGCGCCGCCGCGCCGCGCCGCGCCTGCCGGCGCGCGCCGCCGCCATGGCGCCCGCCATCACGTTTTTTCAGGACCTCGCCGGCCATGCCACTGTCGTGGAGGTTGTGGCGCAGGACCGCCCCGCGCTGCTGCATGATTTGGCCTCGGCCATCTCCGCCGAGGGTTGCGACATCCGCCTCGTGCTCGTCGACACGCGCGCGCACAAGGCGATCGATGTTTTCTACGTCACGCACGCGGGCGCCGTGCTCGCGCCTGACCGGCAATCCTCCCTGCGCGCCGCTCTCCATCGCGCGTGCTCCGGCGCGATCCACCGCTCTTGACACAGCGTTGCGGCAAAGGCCGGTGATATCATGCACGCCGAAGGAGATTGCAGCCATGCATCTGCGCGTTCTGTCATTCGTCCTCGCCGGGGGCAAAGGCACCCGCCTCTACCCCCTGACAAAAGAGCGCGCCAAACCAGCAGTCCCGTTTGGCGGCCAGTACCGCATCGTCGACTTTGTGCTCTCGAACCTGGTCAATTCCGGCCTTCATTCCATTTATGTCCTCATCCAGTTCAAGAGCCAGTCGCTGTTGCAACATCTGCGTGACGGCTGGGAGTTCTCCGGCATCCTGAAGGACCGCTACATCATCCCCGTGCCCGCCCAGATGCGCTCTCCGGGCGAAACCTGGTACCGCGGCACCGCCGACGCCATCTTCCAGAACATCAACCTCATCGAACAGTCCGAGCCACACGTGGTGGCCGTCTTCGGCGCCGATCACGTCTACCGCATGAACGTGCGCGAGATGATCGAGTATCACGAACAGAAGCGCGCCCAGGCCACCGTCGCCGCCATCCCCGTGCCGAAGGAAATGGCCGCGGAATTCGGCGTCATTGAGGTGGCTGAAGACGGCCGGATTCTCGCCTTTCACGAGAAAAAGTCCGACGCGCCCGCCATCCCCGGCGACCCCTCGCGCG
This sequence comes from uncultured Bryobacteraceae bacterium, assembly GCA_937920635.1. Lineage (GTDB taxonomy): Bacteria > Acidobacteriota > Terriglobia > Bryobacterales > Bryobacteraceae > JANWVO01. The sequence continues at coordinate 27,077 of CAKZUE010000029.1, read as the reverse complement.
TGCTCGCTTCCATGGGCAACTACATATTCTCGACTCCTTCGCTGCTGAAATACCTTTACGAGGACGCGCACGATGAGAATTCTTCTCATGATTTCGGGCGGGACATCCTGCCCAAATGGGTCGCCCGCGGCGACGTCTTCGCCTATGATTTCAACACCAACATCATCCCGGGAGACCCCGTCGGCGCCCCCGTCTACTGGCGGGATGTGGGAACCATCGACGCCTATTACGACGCCAACATGGACCTGCGCGCGGTGAGTCCGGTGCTGAACCTGTACAACAAGCAGTGGCCGCTGCGCACCGCCGGATATGACGACCCTCCGGCCAAGTTCACGTTTGACGACGAAAACCGCCGCGGGCAGGCGATCGACTCCATCGTGAGTTCAGGCTCCATTCTCTCCGGCGGCATGGTGCGCAACTCGATCATTGGCCGCGGCGTGCGCGTGCATTCGGGCGCCCTGGTGGAAGATTCGATCATTTTCGATAATTGCGACATCGGCCGCCGCGCCCGCATCCGGCGCGCCATCCTCGACAAGAACGTCGCCGTGCCCGAGGGCGCGGTGATCGGCCACGATCTCGAAGCCGACCGCAAGAGGTATCACGTGACCGATAGCGGAATCGTGGTGGTGGAGGGACGCCGCTCGCGCGTGCCTGTGTCGCCGCTGGAGATCTGAAGCGTCCGCGCGACGCCGCCATGCCAGCGGCGCCGCCGTTCAGCTCTGCGCAGCGTCCGGTTTTTCGGGAGGCGCCGGCGAAGCGGGCTTCGGCTCGGCAGGCTTCTCCTTCTTGCCCTCTTTTTTCACCGGCGTGATGATGATGTGGGCGAAGCGGCCTTCCAGGCGCGGCTGCCCTTCGATCGTGCCGTACTGCGCCAGGTCCCCGGCAAGCCGCATCAGCAGGTTCTTGCCAATGTCGGCGTGGGCGATCTCCCGTCCGCGGAACTGCACCATGGCCTTGACGCGGTTGCCTTCCATCAGAAAGCGGATGGCATGTTTCAGCTTGAAGTCGTAGTCGTGATCGTCGGTGTTGGGGCGGAATTTCAACTCCTTCACCTGGATCACATGCTGCTTCTTCTTCGCTTCCTGCTGCTTCTTCTTCTGCTCGTATTGCCACTGCCCGTAGTCCATCGCCTTGGCGACGGGCGGCTCGGCGGTCGGCGCCACAAGGATGAGGTCGAGCCCCAGCTCCTTGGCGCGCCGGATCGCCTGCTGGGTCGGCATGATCTCGACGGAGCCGTCGGGAAACACGGCGCGCACTTCTCGCGCCCGGATGGCTTCGTTGACGTTTTCTCGGACTCTGACGCGCGGGCGGGGAAATCTAGGATGCATGCAGTCTATTCTTGGCGGGTAACACCTGGTGGAATCCGGATCTCCGGAAACGGAAATCGGGCGACCACCTGCCGTGAACGCCGGTGCGCGCCCGAACTCTGGAGAATCCGTTGTTTCTGGGAAGCCTCAGGATCCGCTCCCTACTCCCCCAATATACACCGGAGTGAAAAAAGAAAGTCAATGCCCTGCCGGTCTTTCCAGGATGTCGGCCTCGCGGAACACGGCGCGGCGCACCACCTTTCGCCCGTCGCTCGTGTAGACGACATGGATGAGCCCGTCCGGCGTCTCGACGGCGCTGGGATAGGCGAAGGAATCCTCGCCCTCGGCCAGGTTCCGGCGCCAGGGCCATGTCCTGCCCCCGTCTTCGCTCAGCGCCGCGGTCAGCGGCGTGCGCCGGTGCATGGAGGGATTGAAGATGAGCAGGAGCCGGCCGCTGCGCAGGCGGATCAGTTCCACGGCGGAATTGGGATTCGGCAGATCCGTGTCGCGGCCTTCGCTCCAGGTCAGCCCGCCGTCGCGCGACTCGGCGGCCACGATAAAGCCGCGCTCTCCCGGTCCATATCCTCCGCCCCGGCGGCAGAACGCGAGCACATGGCCGGGCTCGAGTTCGACCGGCGCGGGTTGGAGATTCCCGTTCTTGGAGCGGATTCTCCCGCTTGGCCTCCACCCGCTCTGGCCCGGATCGCGGATCAGGAAAAACGAAGAGGTCTCCGGTTCCACGCGCTCGCGGTCGCCGCCCACTTCGTGATAGACGGGCAACAGCCACCGGCCGCTGGAGAGCACGATGGGCTTTCCGCGCACCATCCAGCCTTCTTCGAGACTCAGCAGACCGGGGTCCGACCATGTGTGGCCGCGGTCTTCGCTGACCTTGGCGGCAAGGCGCGACGTGCTCCAGGTCTCGCCAAAGCGGATCACATAGAACAGCCAGACGCGCCCCGAAGGGTCCTGCCAGCAGACGCCGTTGCCCGTGGAGCGGAACGGGTCGCGGGCCACCGCGCGCGGCTCGCTCCAGCGCTTGCCGCCTGCGCGCAGGCGGGAGAGGAACACGGCAGTCGACTGCGCGTACTCGCCCTCGCCGCCATAGTAGACCAGCAGCAGATCGCCGTTGTCCAGGGCGCAGATCGATGCCGGATGTTTGTAGGGACCCGTGGGCACTTCGGGACCGAAGATGCGTTCGGTGACGATTTCCGCCCGCGCCGGCGCCAGAGCCAGCACCAGCGCTATCGCGCAACGGAGCAGCATGGCGGGCTCAGTCCTCCAGGGGCCGGGTGGAGTGGATGAAGGGCCAGCAGAAGGCGCCGAGGAAGTAGGCGCCGGCCATGGTGAACAGGAACAGGTTCCAGTCATTGCCCGTGCGAGCCAGGATGAAGCCGCCGATGGAGGGCGCGAGAATGCCCGCGAAATTGCCCATCATGTTCATCGAGCCGGACAGCGTGCCGGCGTATTTGCCGCCGATGTCCATGCAGGCGCCCCAGGCGCCGGGCATCACCAGGTCATTGCAGAAAGAGGCCATGCCCATGGCCAGCATGGCCGGGAGCGGATCGCGCGTCACTGTGGCGATCAGCAGAAATGCCGCCGCCCCCAGAAAGCCCGCCGCGCCCATCCACTTCCGGGCGCGGCTCACCGAGCCGAGCCAGAGCGAGACATACTTGGCCAGAAATCCGGCGAACATGGATCCGATGCCGCCGAACAGCAGCGGCAGGATGGCGAAACGCGCGCTCGTCCAGGTGTCCATGTGGCGCGCTTCCTGCAAATAAGTGGGCAGCCAGGTGATGTAGAAGTACCAGGGATAGGTCAGCAGGAAATACTGCGCCCACAGCAGCCATACCGATCCGCGCCGCACCATCTTGCCCCACGGCACGTCGCCGTGGCCGGAGGCCGTCTTTTCCGCGCCTTCCAGCAGAGCCAGCTCCGCGGCGTTCACGGACGGATGGTCTTTCGGATTGTCGCGGTACCAGCGATAAAAGAAGAACGCCCACACGAGTCCGATCAGCCCGAACACGTGGAAGACATCGCGCCAGCCCATCCAGCGGAACAGCAGCGCGAACAGCGGCGGCGTGAACGCGCCGCCCCAGCGGGCGAACGACCACATGATGCCCTGCGCGCGCACGCGCTCATGCACCGGCAGCCACGTCGTGAACGCCTTGGTCAGGTTCGGGAAGCAGCCCGCTTCGCCGGCGCCGAACAGGAAGCGCACCACCCACATCGAGACGAAGTTCCACGCCCAGCCCGTCGCCGCGGTGAAGAACGACCACCACAGCACGATGCGCATCAGCACGCGCCGCGGTCCCATCCAGTCGCCCATCCAGCCGCCGGGGATTTCGAAGGCGGCATAGGCGAGCGCGAAGGCGGAGAAGATGTAACCCATCTCCTGTTTCGAAAAGCCGAGGTCTTTGGAAATCAGCGGCGCCGCCTGCGAGATGGCCACACGGTCGATGTATGCCAGGATCGCCAGCGTGACGGCGAAGACCACCACCCAGTGGCGGGCGCGCGTAGGGACTTGCGGCGCGGTCATGAGCCACTATCCCATCACACGGCGGGTCCGTCCCGCAAGGAGTCCGTGCCGCGCAACCCGGAATCCATCCAGGCGAGGTAGTCCGGATCGCCGTCGATCACCGCCAGCGCGACGATCTCGGGCAGTTCGTAGGAGTGCGCCGCGCGCAGCCGCCGCCGGAGCTCCTCGAACAGATCGCGGCGGCTCTTGGCCAGCAGCAGCCACTCGTCGCTTTCCTCCACGGCGCCGCGCCAGCGGTAGATGCTGCGGATCCGCGGCACGACCTGCACGCAGGCGGCCAGGCGCTCTTCCACCAGCATCCGCGCCAGCCTCTGCGCCTCTTCCGCCGAGCCGCAGGCAGCCGAAACGAGAATCTTGTCTGTCATTTTTTGCTCCAGGGTCTGGACTTCTCCCGCGAGACGGATTATAAACGAGAATTAGACGAATTGTTTCAGCCATGACGCCCCTACTCCACAAGCTGGCTCTATTCACCGCCGCGATGTTCTGCCTTGCCGCCCTCGCCTCGGCGCTGCTGCGCCCGCAGGGCGTGCCGCTGATGCTGGAGAAGTACCGCGAGATGCAGGCGATGGAGAAAGAGGTGAGCCTGCTGAGGGAACAGCGGCACCGCATGGCCCGGGAAGTTGAACGGCTCAAGGTCAGCGATGAGGAGCGCAAGCGCGCCGTGCGGCAGCACCTGAACAAGGCTTTGCCGGGCGAGACCATGATCATTCTTCCCGAGGGTCAACAGGCTCAGCCTCCCGCGGAGTCCGGCGCTGACGGCGCCGCCCGATAGCAGGCTTCCGCGCAGCTTTCCAGCCGGATCCGCCGCCAGCGCTGCCGGCTCCTACCGCGCCATCCGCAGGCAAACCGGCTGTCCCACGGTGATGCCCTGTTTGGCCGGAAGCAGTTCGCCTGTTTTCGCGTCGATCTCGAACACAACCACGCTGTCCGATCTCTGGTTCGCCGCCAGCAGCCAGCGTCCCGAAGGTTCGACGTAGAAATTGCGCGGCGTGCGGCCCTGGGTGGGCGTGTTGCCCATCCGCGCGAGGCGGCCGCTGCGCAGGTCGATGCGGAACGCGGCGATGGAATCCTCGCCGCGGTTGGAGGCGTAGAGCCACTGCCCGGAAGGATGCACGCGGATTTCGGCCGTGGTGTTGTCGCCCGAAAAGCCCTCCGGCAGAGTGGAGACCGTGTGAATCTCTTTGAGCGCGCCGTTGCGGTATTCGAACGCCGTCACGGTCGACAGCAGCTCGTTCACCGAGTAGCCGAAGCGGCCGTTGGGATGGAAGGCGAAGTGGCGCGGTCCGCTGCCCGGAGCGAGCTTCGCCGCGCCGTGACGCTCCATGGATCCTTTGGCCGGATCGATGGCGTAGATCACGATCTCGTCGGTGCCCAGGTCGCAGGCCACGGCGAAGCGGTTGTCCGGCGTGGGATTGATCGAATGCGCGTGCGGCCGCTCCTGCCGCTTGGGGTTCGCGCCGCTGCCCTCGTGCTGGAAGAAGCTCACGGCTTCGCTTACTCGGCCGTCATCGAGGATCCGGTACGAGGCGACGCTGCCGCCGCCGTAATTGGCGATCATCGCCATGCGCCCCGTGCGGTCGAGGTTCACGTGGCACGGGCCGCCGCCTTTGGTGGAGGCGCGGTTCAACTCCCTCAGCCGTCCGGTGGCGCGGTCGATTTCATATGCGGCAATCGAGCCCTCGCGCTTGCCTTCGTAATTGGCGATCTCATTCACGGCATACAGCCAGCGGCCATTGGGATGGATTTCGAGAAACGTTGGATTCGGCGTCTCCGCAGCCAGGATCATGTCGGAGATGGCGCCGGTGGACAGATCGAACCGCGCGGCGGTGATGCCGCGGTTCTTCTCGTTCGTATACGCGCCGATGTAGAGCCACGCCTGCCTGCCCTGGCCCGCGGCGGGCGCGGCGGCCAGCAGGGCCAGGAACTGTCTGCGGTCGATTCGCATGCGTCCATCACACCGCATCAGAGCGGCCGGAGCAAGCGCGCCGCCGCAGGCGCGCCCAGGCGGGGAAGACGAGCGGGTTCTCGAGCCACGTCCGCAGCCAGAGCAGCTCCTCGTCTTTCGCCTTGCGCCGCGCAGCCAGCTCCGTGTGGCGGCGCGCCGTCAACACCAGCGCCCGCACCTGCGCCCGGCGCGCGGCGTCTCCCCGCTCGTACTCGCCGGCCAGCGCCAACAGCGTGCGTTCGAGATCTTCCCGCGTGTCCTGCCGCACGCCCTCCACCAGCGGATCCAGCGGCAGGCCGCTCTCCCGCAGAGCCCGCCGCAGCGTGGACTCGCTGACTTCGGGAAACTCCGCCCGCAGGCGCGCGGCCAGCGCCTCGTCAACGCGCCTTGCGCCCTGCCTTTCCAGCCATTCGAGAATTTCCGCCCGGCGGCGGCGCATGGTTCAGCCCCCGCCGATATTCTCGCACCGCTTTCTGGTGGGCATCGTAGTCGCGGCTGAACACGTGGCCTCCGTCGCCGTTGGCGCGCGCGACAAAATAGAGGTCTTCTGTTTCGGCCGGATGCAGGGCGGCCTCCAGCGACCTGCGCCCCGGGTTGGTCACCGGTCCTGGCGGCAGCCCGTACCACACATACGTGTTGTAGCGGTTGCGGCTTTCCAGATCGCTGCGGTAGATCACGCCGCGCCAGCGCCCTTCGCGTTTGGCGGCGTACTTCACCGTGGGATCGCACTCGAGCCGCATGCCCTTCTTCAGGCGGTTCAGGAACACGCGCGCGATGCGCGCCCGCTCGTCGTCCTTCACCGCCTCCGCTTCCACCAGCGACGCCAGGATCACGGTCTCGCGCCTGCGCTCGTGCGTGCCGCCCAGTTCCTGCCAGACCTCTTCAAAGGTGTGGCGCATGGTCTCCACAACCTGCCGGGCATTCGCTTTGCGGGAAAAGCGGTAAGTGGACGGAAACAGATACCCCTCATGCGGCAGCGCAACTCTGAGGAACTCTTTGGCCGGCGCCAGTCCCGCCGCCTCCACCAGCTCCGCCAGATCATACACATCCGTGCCCTCCGGCACGCGCAGCTCCACCGTATACACGTCGCCCCGCGCCAGCCGTTCCAGCACGCGCTCCGGCGTGGCTGGCGCGGTGAATTGGTATTCCCCGGCCAGCGGCTTCCACCGTGGATGCATCGCGCGCGCCAGCAGGAAGAGCCATGGATGCCGGACCACGCCCGCATCGGCGAGCATTCCGGCGATCCGCACCGAGGGCGTGCCGAGCGGAATATCCACGAACACTTCGCCTGCAAAGCCCGCATAGCGCTCCGCTTTCACCAGGTACAGCGACAGCGCGGCGGCCACGCCCGCCAGAAACAGGCCTGCACGAAGCCCGGTCCTCATGCGCTCCCCGCCCTGCCCAGGTAATCTTCGAGCACGATCACCGCCGCCATCTCGTCCACCGCTCCCTGGCGCTTGGCTTCCAGCATCCGCTTCAGGCTCATGCCGCGCTGCTTCAACCTTTCCTCCGCTTCAAACGACGTCAGCCGTTCATCCTGGTACGAGACCTCGATTCCGGTCTCCTGGCGCAGCCGCTCGCCGAAGGCGCGCACTTCCCGCGCCATCGGGCTCTCGCTGCCGTCCATGTTCAGGGGGAGTCCTACGACGAACCGCTCGACGCGGCGCTCTTCCGCCATCCGTTTCAGCCGTTCCAGGTCTTCGCGCAGCGAACGGCGCGCCAGCGCGCCGAGCCCATGCGCGGCGCTGCCCTCCAGCGCCACGGCCAGCCCGATCCTGCGCCGCCCCACGTCGAGAGCGAGAATCCTGCCCACAACCCGATTGTGCCATGCTGTTTCGCATGAGCCTGCTGAGAGTCTCGCCATGGGTTGCCCTGCTGGCATCCGCTCTGTTCTGCCACCTGCCCGCCCGCGCCCAAACGAAGAAGCCCGTCACGCTCGAGGCGCTGTCCTCGGCGGGCGCGCGCATGATGGCGCCCGGCGCGCAGGCGTTCTGGTCCCCGCGCGGCAAGCGGCTGGCCGTGATCCGCGCCGACAAAGTCCTCCTTCACGACGCCGCCACGGGCGATGAAAAGGAGATCGTGAACCTCGTGGAGCTGTCGCGGCAGGCGCAGCCGTATCCGCAGCCGGAGCAGATGAACTGGGAGAACCGCCGCGTGCGCGAGCAGCGCCTCCAGTGGTCGGAAGACGGCGCGAAGATCCTGATCCTCTCGGGCGGCGACCTTTTCCTGTGGGACGAGTCCTCGAACGCGGTCACGCAGCTCACCTCCACTCCTGTGGCCGAGCGCGACCCGAAACTCTCGCCCGACGGCGCGAAGGTCAGCTTCCGCCGCGAGCGCGATCTCTACGTGATCGAGATCGCCTCGAAGAAAGTGACCAGACTCACGCACGACTCGACCGAAACGTTGTGGAACGGCATGCTCGACTGGGTCTATCCTGAGGAGCTCGATCTCGGCACGGCCCACTGGTGGTCGCCCGATTCCACGAAGATCGCCTACCTTCAGTTCGACGTCAGCCGCGAGCCGCTCTACCCGCACGGGGATTTCCTGAAAATGGCAGCGGTCGCCGAGCCGCAGCGGTATCCGAAGGCGGGACAGCCGAACGCGGACGTGCGCGTGGGCGTCATCGCCGCCTCTGGCGGAACGACGAAATGGATGGATTTCGGTGAAACGCGCGACTTCCTGATCGCGCGCCTGCACTGGTCGCCCGACTCGAAGTCCGTCCTTGTCCACCGGCTGAACCGCGTGCAGGACCATCTCTGGATTCTGGCCGCCGATGTCTCCACCGGCCGCTCGCGGGTGCTCATCGAGGAGACCGACCCTGCATGGATCAACGTCACTGACGATTTCCGCCTGCTCTCCGACGGCCGCATCCTCCGTTCCAGCGAACAGAACGGCTTCCGCCACCTGTACCTGCACGCGCCCGATGGAAAACCGCTGCGCCAGCTCACGCGCGGCGACTGGGAGGCAGGCTCCATCGCCTGCGTGGATGAGGCGGGCGGCCGGGTCTTCTTCACGGCCACGCTGGCCAGCCCGCTGGAGCGCCACCTCTACAGGACGTCGTTCGACGCCGACCCCCCGGCCCTGATCAGCCCGGGGGCCGGGACGCACTCCATCCAGATGAGCCCGGCGTGCGATTTTTACCTGGATACTTTTTCGAACCTCGACACGCCGCCCCGCACCACGATGCACGATTCGAGCGGAAAAGAACTCCGCGTGTGGCGCGAACCAGACCGGAAAATCCTGGAAGAATACGAGATTCTCAAGACCGAAATACATCGCTTCAAAGGCTCTGACGGAACGGAATTCTACGGCCGCCTGATCCGCCCGGCGAATTTCGATCCGGCGAAAAAGTATCCGGTCATCGTGTCCATCTACGGAGGCCCGCACGCCCAGAGCGTCCGCAACGCGTGGACCGGCGGCGTCAACTGGGAACAGGTGATGGGACACAAGGGCTTCGTGGTCTGGCAGATGGACAACCGGGGCTCGTCCGGCCGGGGCCACAGGTTCGAAGCCGCTCTGTACCGCCGCCTCGGCAAACAGGAGCTGGCCGACCAACTCGAGGGGATCCGATATCTGGAGAGCCTCGGCTTCATCGACAAGGAGCGCATCGGCGTCCAGGGCTGGAGCTACGGAGGCTACATGACGCTCTATTGCCTGCTGCACGCGCCGGAGGTGTTCAAAGCCGGCGCCGCCGGCGCCGCCGTCACCGACTGGCGCAACTACGACACCATTTACACCGAACGCTACCTCGGACTTCCCTCCGAGAACGAACAGGGCTACCGCGACAGCTCTCCCGTCCACGCCGCCGCCAATCTGAAGGGCAAGCTCCTGCTGATCCACAACATCGAGGATGACAACGTGCTGTTCGCCAACGCCCTGCAAATGATGAACGCGCTGCAACTGGCCGGAAAATCCTTCCAGACGCTCATCTACCCGCAGAAGAGCCACGGACTGATGGGCCGGGCCAGCCAGCACCGCTGGGCCGAGCAGACCCGCTTCTTTGAAGAGGCCCTTCGTTGACACCTCTTGCGCCTCCGGCACGGAATGTGTAATTATGCAATAGGCTGAATACTTATTCACACAACCCGGGAGGAATGTTGCCTGACGCCATGATCGAACCGGCCCCATCTCCCTTTCCCCGCGTGCGCTCGGGCGACCTGACCTCGGATCTCGACCTGACCGCCGCCGAGCTGCGCACGCTGCTGGATCTGGCGGCGGAAGTGAAGCGCCAGCCGCAGCGCTACCGTCTGGCGCTGCGCGGGCGCATCCTCAGCCTGCTGTTCGAAAAGCCCTCCCTGCGCACGCGCATGACATTCGAGGTCGCAGCAAAACAGCTCGGCGGCGACGCGCTGCTGACGACCGGTCCCATCGGCGGGCGCGAGCCGGTGGAGGACGTGGCGCGGAACCTGGAGCGCTGGACGGACCTGATCGTGGCGCGCACGTTCTCGCAGGAGACCGTGGACGCCTTGGCGCGGCACGCGCGCATCCCCGTAGTCAACGCTTTATCCGACAGGTACCACCCCTGCCAGGCGCTGGCCGACATGCAGACGCTGCGCGAGCAGTGGGGCGGGTGGCGCGGCCACAAGCTCGCCTTTGTCGGCGACGGCAACAACGTGGCCCATTCGCTGATGCTCGATGCCGCGCGGCTCGGGCTGGACTTCGTCTGCATCACACCGCCGGGCTACGAGCCTGACGCGAGGATTGTGGAACAGGCGCGCCTGTTTGCAGTGGAGACCGGAGCGCTGATCGAAGTGACCAACAGCCCTGAGGAAGGGCTGCGGGGCGCCGGCGCCGTGTACACCGACGTGTGGGCGTCCATGGGATTCGAGCACGAGGCGGCCGAGCGCGCGCGCGTTTTCGCAGCCTATCAGGTGAACCGCGAGCTGATGGCGATGGCCGAGCCGGGCGCGTTCTTCCTGCACTGCCTGCCGGCGCACCGCGAGGAGGAGGTGACGGCGGACGTCATCGAATCACCCGCGTCGCTGGTCTTCGAGCAGGCGGAGAACCGCCTGCATGCGCAGAAGGCGCTGCTGCTGATGCTGCTCGACGGTCCGGCACACCAGGAGAAGGAGGCAGCAAAAGCGTGAAGCTCTGGGGCGGACGATTCGAGCAGGGGCCGGGCGAGGTCTTCCAGCGGTTTTCGTGGTCGCTGCACTTCGACCGGCGGCTGTTTGAAGCCGACGTCCTCGGCTCTCAGGCGTGGGCGCGGGCGCTGGCTCGCGCCGGCATCCTGACGGCAGAGGAGGCGGAAGAGATCTGCCGCGCTTTGGCAGAGATGCTTCCCCCGCCGCCGGATGCGCCTGACGAAGACATCCACACTTACGTCATCAGGATCCTCAAAGAAAAGACCGGCGAGCTGGCTTCCAAGATCCATACCGGGCGCTCGCGCAACGAGCAGGTCTCGCTCGACACGCGCCTGTGGCTGCGCGGCACGATCGACCGCTGCGCCGCCTCTCTGCGCGCGCTCATGGGTGCGCTGCTCGAAGCCGCCGCGCCGCACACGGCGGCGGTGATCCCCGGCTACACGCACCTGCGCCGCGCCCAGCCGGTGACCTGGGCGCACTATCTGCTGGCTTATTTCGAAATGTTCTGGCGCGACCACGAGCGGCTGCTTCAGGCGCGCGCCCGCGTCAACGTCATGCCGCTCGGCTCCGGCGCGCTGGCCGGCTGCGGTTTTGCGATCGACCGCGAAGCGTTGGCGCGGGAGCTGGGCTTCGACGCGATCACGGCGAATTCGATGGACGTCAGCGCGGACCGCGACTGGGCGCTCGACTTCCTCTCCGCCGCCTCGATCCTGATGCTGCATCTGTCGCGCCTGGCTGAGGACTGGATCCTGTACTCGTCGGAAGAATTCGGCTGGCTGGAGCTGTCGGACTCGGTCACCAGCGGCTCGTCGCTGATGCCGCAAAAGAAAAACCCGGACTCTCTCGAGCTGATCCGAGGAAAATGCGGCCGGGTTTTCGCCTGCTTTACGTCATTATTTATGACTTTGAAGGGCCTCCCGCTGACCTACAATCGCGACATGCAGGAGGACAAAGAACCGCTGTTTGAGGCGGCCGATCAGACCGAATCCGCGCTGGAAATGGCCCGCGTGGTGGTGGAAACGGCCGAACTCCGCCCGGAAACGGCCCGCCGCGCCGCCGCCGAGGGCTGGCTGGTGGCCACGGATCTGGCGGAAGCGCTGGCGCGCTCGGGCGTGCCCTTCCACGACGCGCATCAGTTGGTGGGAAGGCTGGTGCTCGAAAGCATCCGCTCGGGGCGCAAGCCGCAGGACTGGACGGGCGCCGCGCTGCACGCCTTCGACCCCCGCTTTTCGCCGGAAATGGCCGAACTGCTCGATCCTGAAAAGGGGCTCGCCACGCGCCTCGCGCCCGGTGGCGCCGCCCCGCAAACCGTCGCCGCCGCGCTGGCTGAAGCCCGGCGGCGCCTGGAGTCGATCTCATGACCAAGAACTACCGTCAGGGACAGATCCTCAAGCTGATCCGTTCGAAGCGGATCAACACCCAGGAAGAACTCGCCCAGGAATTGCGCGCCCAGGGCATCGACGTCACCCAGGTCACCCTGTCGCGCGACCTGCGCGAGATGGGAATCGTGAAAACCGCCGACGGCTACCGCGAGATCCTGCCCGACCCGACGGGACCGAGCCTGGCGCAGGTGATGGCCGAGTATCTGCTGGACGTGCATCTGGCGCAGCACCTGGTCGTGCTGAAGACCTCCACCGGCAGCGCCAATGCCCTCGCCGTCGCGCTCGATCAGGAAGACTGGCCGGAAATCGCCGGCACCATCGCGGGCGACGACACGGTCTTTGTCGCCTGCTGGGACAACCAGCGCGCCAAGACGGTCCACGAGCGGCTGCTGTCTTACGTGAATCAGTAGTCCAGCCAGCGGCGTCCCGCTTCAGCCCGCCGGGCGGCGGCGTGCGAGCCTTCTCCGGGCGGATCACGACTTCACGAGCCACGCCTCCAGCAGGAACTCGTCCGGCGGAATGGGCATGAGGCGCACGTCTCGGAACAGGATGGCGTCGGAGCGGCGGCGGCGTCCGAGGCCGCCGGCCACGGGCAGCGATTCGACGCCGCCGAGAATCTTCGGTGCGTAATAGAACAGGATCCGATCCACCGTGCCGGATTCGAGCGCCGACCAGTTCACCTTGCTGCCGGCTTCAATCATCAGCGAAAGATACCGGCGTTCGGCCAGCAGCGCGACAACGCGCTTCAGATCGGGGCGTCCACCCTCTCCGTCAAGCGCGGCCACCTCCACGCCACGCGCTTCCAGCGCGGCGCGCCGGGCCGGCGGCGCCACCGACGTGCACACCACCAGCACATCGTTGCGGCAACTCTGCACCATGCGGCTGTCGGGCGGCAGGCGGAGGAGCGAATCGAGCACGATGCGCAGCAGCGGGCGCGCGCGCTCCAGCCCGCTGCGGTCCGTGAGCAGGCAGTCGTCGCCGAGTACGGTGTTGATGCCTGTGAGGATGGCGTCGTGTTCGTGCCGCACCGTCTGGACGTGGGCGCGGGCGCGCTCGGAGGTGATCCACCCCGTGTTGTCTTCAGGAGCGGCGATCTTGCCGTCCAGCGTGAGCGCCGACTTGAGCGTCACCAGCGGCCGGCCCGTGCGCATGAAGTGAAAGAACGCCAGATTCAGCCGCCGCGCCTCCTCGGCGAACTCTTCCAGCAGCACGACTTCGACGCCCGCTTCGCGCAATCGCGCAAAGCCCCTGCCGGCGACCAGCGGGTTGGGATCTTCCGTGATCGAGATGACGCGCGCAATGCCCGCGCGCAGGATGGCCTCGACGCAGGGCGCCGTGCGGCCCGTGTGCGCGCAGGGTTCGAGCGTCACATAGAGATCCGCTCCGCGCGCGGCCTCGCCCGCTTCTTCCAGCGCGATCACCTCCGCATGCTTGACCCCCGCCCAGGTGTGGAAGCCGCGGCCGACCACCTGCCCGCCGCGCGCCACGACGGCGCCCACCGCCGGGTTGGGCGAAACGCGGCCCACCCCCTGGCGGGCCAGGGCGAGCGCTTCGCGGATCCATTCCGGGTTCATGGTTCGAAAAGCGAGTCGATGAAATGGTGCGCGTCGAAAGGCAGCAGGTCGTCAGCTTGCTCGCCAACGCCGACGTAGCGGATGGGCAGGCTGAGTTCGCGGGCGATGGCCACGACGATGCCGCCCTTGGCCGTGCCGTCGAGCTTGGTCAGGATGAGCCCGGTGACGCCGGCCGATTCCGTGAAGCGGCGCGCCTGCTCCAGCCCGTTCTGGCCGGTGGTCGCGTCGAGGACGAGCCATACTTCATGGGGCGCTCCGTCGATGAGGCGCGCGGCCGTGCGGCGCATCTTATCGAGCTCCGCCATCAGGTTCGATTTCGTGTGCAGGCGGCCGGCGGTGTCGGCGAACAGGATGTCGGCATTGCGGGCTTTGGCCGCCTGAATGGCGTCGAACAGGACGGCGCTCGGGTCGGCGCCCGCGCCCTGGCGGATGATTTCGACGCCGGCGCGCCGGCTCCACACCTCGAGCTGATCGATGGCCGCGGCGCGGAACGTGTCCGCCGCGCACAGCAGCACGCTCTTGCCCTCCGCCTTGAACTGCGCCGCCAGCTTGCCGGTGGTCGTGGTCTTGCCGGAGCCGTTGACGCCCACCAGCAGCACCACCGCCGGAGGTTGCGCGGGCCAGTTGAGCGGACGGTCGCCGCCTTCGAGCACGCCGAGGAGATGCTCGCGGATCAACTGGCGGAGTTCGCCGGGATCGTTGACCAGATGGCGGTCGACGCGCTGGCGGATAGACTCGAGAATTTCCGTGGCCGTCCGCACGCCGATGTCAGCAGTGATGAGCGTGTACTCGAGCTCATCGAGCAGTTCCGGATCGATCTCCTTTTTGCCGAGGAGAACGTCTTCCACCTTGCCGACAAAGCCGGCGCGCGTCTTCTGGATTCCCTGCTTGAGTCGTTCGAGGAGGCCGGGCATAGGATTGGACAGAGTTATCTTTCAGTGTAGCGGGCGGCGGCGCTATTCGCCGATAATTTTGACGAGCACGCGCTTGCGGCGGCGGCCGTCGAATTCGCCATAGAAGATCTGCTCCCAGGGGCCGAAGTCGAGCTTGCCGCCGGTGACGGCGACCACCACTTCGCGGCCCATGATCTGGCGCTTCATGTGGGCGTCGGCGTTGTCCTCGCCGGTGCGGTTGTGACGGTACGAGGAGACGGGCTCGTGCGGGGCGAGCTTCTCGAGCCAGACGTCGTAGTCGTGGTGCAGCCCGGATTCGTCGTCGTTGATGAAGACGCTGGCGGTGATGTGCATGGCATTGACGAGGCAGAGCCCCTCACGGATGCCGCTTTCCCGCAGGCACTCTTCCACCTGCGGCGTGATGTTGATGAAGGCGCGGCGCGAGGGCACTTCAAACCACAGTTCTTTCCGGTAGCTTTTCATGACAAGCATTATTGTCGAACAGCGGGGCGCCGCGAGTGGCGGCGCCATTCCCATGGGGGGATAGGAGCAGGGTCCTCCCAGAGGCCGCGCCGCGCATCGCGGGCGGACTGTTCGAGCCGCGCGAGCCGCGTGTCGCGCGGGGCGTAACGGCGGAAGTGCCAGGCGAGACCTTCAGCCACCAGTGTTTCGTTGAGCGAGCGACCGTCCGGCAGCACGACCCAGGCGACAAGGCGGCCATAGCGGTCGCGGGATTCGGGTTTGACGGTGACAAGCTGGCCGTGGGCGAGGGCGGCGGTGCGCTGGGTGGCGCGGGCATGGAAGGGCTGGCCGGGCTCTGGGCAGTCGATGCCGTAGAGGCGGATGCGGATCTGCTGGCGGTTGAAGAGGACGGTGAGGGTATCGCCGTCGGTGATGGAGGTGACGCGGGCCTGGAAAGAGGGCGGGAGGGGCTGGGCGCAAGCCGTGAGGGCGAAAACGAGAAGCAGGAGGGCGATGGAGCGCCGGGCGGCCATGTGTTTACATTTTGCCCGGCGGTGGATGGAGAAAGCGAATCGAGGGCGGACGGCCTTGGGAAAGGCGCGCCCGCCCAGGGGGGATATGTGCGTTATTTCGTGTAATTAAAGGTGACCACAGCGGTGAATTTGACGGGCTGGCCGTCCTTGAGCAGCGGCGTGAATTTCCACTCCTTGACGGCTGCCAGCGATGACTGGGTGAACAGCGCGTTGCCCTTGAGGACCTTGGCGTCGATGACATTGCCCTGTTCGTCGACGACGATCTGGACGTCCTGCGTGCCGGTCACGTTGAGCTGTTTGGCGGCGACAGGGAAAGCAGGGGCGACCTTTTTCACGACGCGGCCCAGCGCGTTCGCCGTGGTAATTTCTTCCTGAGCGAAGGCGGGCAGCGCCGCGGCGACGGCCACAAGCACGGCGCAGCGGATCCACTGTGAAAGGTTCATTGATTCTCTCCTTGACCCTTGGGTTTGGACTGGCTGGACCCCGGCTGCAGTTCCGGGGCCTCACGCGCCTTATCGGCCCACTGAGCGGGCTCTTGAGAGAAATTCAGTCCCGGCCTTTCAGCGCCGCCAGCGCCTGGAACAGCTCCGCGGCCGCCGGCCCGGCCTGCGGCGTGGCGTAGTCGGGCAGGCTGAAGCATAGCGGCGGCCGGCGCATGGTGCGGCGCGCCAGCTCCGTTTGCAATCGGATCCGCTCGAGTGCGGCCGGCACGGCTTCGAAACCGGCTTCCGCAGGCCGCTGCTGGAAGATCTCGACCACCACTTCGAGCCGCCTGCCGAGCCGCCCGCGCAACGCTTCCAGATAGGCCGGCCATGCCGCCAGCGTCATCTTGCCCGCGCCGATGCCGTCCTGGAACAGCACGCGCGACAGACGCCCGCGGCCGGCCAGTTCGCGCCAGAACCCTGCCACTTCGTTGGCCGAGTGATTCCGGTTGGTGAAGCCCGACACCGCCAGCGGGCGCAGCGCTCCCGCCAGGCGGTCCAACATCGCGGCCAGCATCCTCCGCCGCGCCGGAACGAACCAGTGATCGTCGTCGATCTCTTCCGGCAGATACCAGCCGCCGAAAGCCGGATGCCGCCGCCACAGACGGGCTTCGGACGATTGCGAAAAGCTCCGCGCGCGCGCCGCCAGCTCATCGAGCGCCTGCGCGGCATCAGTGTCGATCCTCTTCCACCACTGGCTGGAATAGGGCAGTCCGATGGCGACCCGCATGCGGCGCGGACGCGCGCCGTCCAGCAGGCGCGCGGCCAGCGGGGCGTAGTCGAACTCGTCGTAGCGGCACCACTGAAGAACGATCTCTTCGCAGCCGAGCGCGGCCAGCGCGCCGAGCAGTTCGTCCCACTGTTCAGTTGTCCAGTCCAGATGCCGCGCCCAGGGCTGAAGGAAAGTCCCCCGGAACAGGCCCCCGCGCGGGCGCGCAGCCAGAGGCGCCGCCAGCAGCGAGCGGCGGGTGAGGCGGGCGGGACGGTGAGGCTGCTTCTTCATGGCTTCCGGCAAGTGCGGCGCAGCCGGAACTCGGGGCTACAGCTCCAGCAAGTGCCCCATGCGCCTCTTCTTCGTTTTCAGGTAGCGCACGGCGTGATGGGTCCGCGGCTTGGGCTGGCAGGGGATGCGCTCGGCGACGCGGATGCCCGCCTGTTCGAGCGCCGCGATCTTGTCCGGATTGTTCGTCAGCAGGCGGACTTCGGCGACGCCAAAGTAGCGGAGGATGGCGGCGGGCAGTTGGTAGACGCGGAGGTCGGGCTCGAAGCCGAGCCGCTCGTTGGCCTCGACGGTATCGGCGCCCTGGTCCTGGAGGCTGTAAGCGCGGAGCTTGTTCATCAACCCGATGCCGCGGCCCTCTTTCATTTCGTAAATGATGATGCCGCGGCCCTCGGCGGCGACGGCCTCCAGCGCCAGTTCCAGCTGCGCCCGGCAGTCGCAGCGGAGCGAGTGGAAAACATCGCCGGTGAAGCACTGCGAATGAATGCGGACCAGCGGCGGCGGCCCCTGCGGCTCGCCCATCACGAGCACCGCCGCCTCATCGCGCGCCCCGTCCCGCACGCCTTCGAAGCCGTGGATACGGAACTGGCCGAATTCCGAAGGGAAATCGGCGTCGGCGACGTGCCGGAGCGCAATCTCTGAAGAGGCTTCCATGCGAGGAGGGTTTCTTTCTCTATTCTAGTATGGGGGCCGCGGGGCTCCGTCAGGCGGACAGGCAGCGATGGACAACCAGATCATCATCCTGATGATCAAGCTGGCGGCGGCGGCCTCGATTGCGAGCATCCTGTCGCGCTCGAGCCACTTTCTCGGGCTGCTGCTGCGCGAGGAGAGGACGCCGGTCGAGGGGCTGCAACTGGCGGGCATGGTTTCGGCCTTCTGCGTGGCCGGCAGCTTCATCCGCATCGCCACCGGCAGCTATGCGGCGGCGGAGATGGCGATGGAGGGGAGCCTGCTCGCGGGCATCATCGGCGGCTATGTGCCGGGGCTCGTGTCGGGGGTGCTGACGTCGATGCCGGCGTTTTTCGCGGGCGAGTATCTGTCGATGCCTCTGTACGCGGCGGTGGGCGTGATGGGCGGCCTGCTGCGGGATCTCGCGCCGCGGGCCGAGGAGGTGTGGCGCATCAGCCCGTTTTTCGACCTCAGCCTGTGGCGGCTGATCTTCCATCCGGAAGACCGCCTGCGCAGCCTGTTCCAGATCGCCGGGCTGGCGGCGATCCTGCTGGCGGAACTCATGCGTTATACCGTGTACCAGCTCTTCGGCCCGAAGATGGTTTTCACGCTGTACGATCCGGCGCGCGGTTGGGCCAACGTGGCGGTGTTCGTGACGACGATCTTCACCGTCTCGCTGCCAATCAAGATCTGGGGCAGCGCGCGCAACGAGCGTCTGCTGGAGAGCAAGGAGCGGCTGCTGGTGCAGGCGCGGCTGAGCGCGCTGAGCTCGCAGATCAACCCCCATTTCCTTTTCAACACCCTGAACACGGTGGGTTCGCTGATCCGCACCGACCCTGACAAGGCGCGGCAGGTGGTCTACCGGCTGTCGAACATCCTGCGGCGGCTGCTGCGGAAGACCGACAACTTCGCGCCGCTGCGCGAGGAGCTGGCGTTCATCGACGATTATCTTTCTATCGAAATGGCGCGGTTCGGCCACAAGCTGCGCGTGGTGAAAGACATCGACGAGCGGACGCTGGACTGCCAGGTGCCCGCCATGCTGTTGCAGCCGCTGGTGGAGAACTCGATCCGGCACGGGTTGGCGCACAAGATCGACGGGGGCGAGGTGCGCATCGAGAGCCGGCTGGACGAGGACAGCCGGGGGCGGCGGCTGGTGCTGACCGTGGCCGATGACGGGGTGGGCATGGAAGAGGAACGGCTGAAATCGATCCTGGATCAGGCGGGCATCGGCGTGTCGAACGTGAACGAGCGGCTGCAGGTGCTGTTCGGCGCCAATTACGGGCTGAGCATCACGTCGCAGAAAGGCGAGGGGACCCGCACCGTGATCGAGCTGCCGGTTTGAGAGAATGGATGCAACCGGCGGCGCGCGGTCCGCGTCTTTCAGGGCGCTGGCCGGTTCTTGATTGAGGAAGGAGAAACCACGACATGATACGGAGTGTTTGGCTGGCGGGAGCGGCGGCGTGCCTGATGCTGATGCCGGCGATGGCGGAGCGCGCCACACGAGCCGAGCGGGCGCAGGCGCAGATGGCAGGCAAGGTGGTGAAGGCCAAGTTCACCGAGTCGGCGCGCGCCGCGGCGCGCTCGTTCGCGCAGGCGCGGAGCAAGCGCGGGCTGCGGCAGGCGGTGGCGGGCGAGAAGGGCGCGCAGCCGCAGGCGATGGCGCCGGGGGTGGTGCAGATCAATATGTTCGACACCGGGCGCGAGGCGTTCTTCGTGCTGACGGAGACGCTGCCCAAAGGCAGCCGGGTGCAGTTCTTCATCCTGCCGCCGGATCAGGAGCAGGAGTGGGCGCTGGAATCCCTGGAGGCGGATGAGGACCTGAAACCCGGTTTTTCTTTCTACCTGCCGGGGATCAAGACACTGGGGGATTTTTGGCAAACCGGATTGACCACATACCTGGTGATCGTGCAGACGCCGAACGGGAAGGAGTCGTTTTCGGCCACTGATTTCGCGGCCAAGGGCTACTTCCGCGATATCGTCGACGTCGATTACATGGTCCCGGGCATCAACTCGTGGCGGCAGTTTTGGAGCGGTTCGGGCCACTGGCTGGAGATCAGCGGGCGCTTCCTTGCGAATACGAAGACCTACGTGGTGCTGGAAGACATCGTCGTGCCGCAGGACGCCATCTGGAGGGCGCCGGGCAACACGGATACGATCATGGTGAATCTCGCCGCGGTTCCCAATTTCGACATCGACCTGATGAAGGGCTACCTGCTTACCGTGGCGCAGGACGGCTGGACCGACACGGTGCAGTTCCGCTTCACTCCTCTGCGGAAGTAGAGAGGTCTCATCCAGGTGCGAACGACACGGGCGGCGCCCCGGTCCTCGAGGAGCCGCCCTTCGTGTTTTAGGGGACGGCGAGATGTCCGCGCACGCCCGATCACTCGTCGTCCTTCTTTGACGCAGGCGCCTTCTTCGGGGCGGATTTCTTTGACTCCCCCAGCGCACCGGCGATCTCCGGAATTCCCGCCAGCCCCCCGAGCTTCGCCAGTGACCCGATGTCGCCCACGCCGTCGATATGGACCAGCGTCAGCTCCTTCGGCTCGGCGGCGAGGATCAGCAGCCCGTCCGATCTCCCGTCAGCCCCTTTGCGGATCAGGATCTCGGTGAACTCGCCTTTCTCCTTGACGGTGATGAGCGGCACCCATGTGCCGCTGCTCTTGATCTTTTCGCCCAGCGCGCGGACCTCGTTGAGATCATATTGGCCGGGGGAATCGAACTCCAGGCTGCGCACCTGGATGCCTTTGAGCGTCCTGACCAGCTCCGCCAGCTCCTTGCCGCCCTCCTTCGGTTGCATGCCGGCCAGCAGCGAGAGCTGCTCCGGCCCGAGATTCACGACTGCCGACTCCTTCGCCTTTTCGGCGAGCCGGTCGAAGAGACTGTAGTCAATCTGCTGGGCGCCAAGCGGCAGCAGCAATGCGGCGAGAATCAGTATTCTTGCCATGAAGAGACCTC
The DNA here is from genome assembly GCA_937920635.1 of uncultured Bryobacteraceae bacterium. Classification (GTDB taxonomy): domain Bacteria; phylum Acidobacteriota; class Terriglobia; order Bryobacterales; family Bryobacteraceae; genus JANWVO01. The sequence goes on along the minus strand of CAKZUE010000029.1, from coordinate 6,255 downwards.
CTGCAATCGAATCCGTTCCACACCGATGGACCTGAGACGCTGATCGGCCCGGGCCAGCGTGCGCGACGTGATTTCCAGCGTGAGCGCCAGTTGCTGCCGCACCCGCTCCGCCTCGCGCTGCCTGTGTTGGCGCTCCTGCCACCGCATCACACCCAGCGAGCCGCCCACCACGAGAACCAGACTCGCCGCGACGGCAAGCCACGGCGGCAGCCGCCGGGGCTGGCGCGGCCGGACCCGCCGCAGAATCCTCTGCTCGAGCCCCGGGGGCGGCTCGACACGCCGGAACACTTCCCGCAACTGCCGCTCGAAAGGATCCACAGGATTCATGACCGTGCCTCCTGGACACCCGCCGTCTGGCGGCCCATCTTCTCTCTCAACAAGCCCAGCGCCCGGTGCAGGCGGCTCTTCACCGTCTGCACCGGCACATCCAGCACGCGGGCGATTTCGGCCAGCTCCATCTCCTCCTGATACCGGAGAAGAATCATCAGCCGCGCCGGCGCGGGCAGCGCCGCCACCATCTGCCGCAGGCGCTGCCGGAGCAGCGGGTCGCCGTTGGCATCGCTGCGTCCCGGCTCGCCGACTTCTTCGAGCGCCGGCCCGCGGCGGTAGCCGCGCTTGCGGATCTCATCAATGCAGCGGTGGCTCGTTACCCGCGCCAGCCAGTGCCGGATGTGCGACGGGCTCTCCAGCCGCCCGAGGTTCTGATGGAGGGCGAGAAACACGTCCTGCGTGATGTCCTCGGCAGCGGCCGAGTCCCGCAGCGCATGGAGCGCCAGGCTGTAAACCATCGCCTGATGCTCGCGGACGATCTCGGCAAAGTCGGGCGTCGCGTCCATCTGTTCTCTGTTACGAACCGGCGGCGCGCGGGTTGCGCGCTTTTTTCCGGCCGGCGGCGCCCCTTTCTCCGCAGATCCCTACCGCAGCCTGTCGTTCAGCGCCTGGATCGCCTTGGGATCGAACTTCGGCTTCCGGTCGTAGGTCATCAGCCCGTTGATCTCCTGCTCGACATCGGTGATCTGCGTGTAGCAGATGCCGATGAACGGGAGTTTGGCGATGGCTTCGTAGAGCCCGGCGAGCCGTTGCAGCGCGGCTTCCGCCGTCTTCTCGACGCCCGCATAGCCCCACGCCGACTCCGGCACGTTCGTGCCCGGCAGGATGTAGGCGATGCCGCCGAATTCGCTCAGATACAGCGGCGCGCCGTTGTACTGGTATCCCGGCGCCGCATAGGCCCGTCCGTTGGGAGGCAGCGGCGATCCGGGTTTCACTTCCACCTTGGCCCAGCGCCCGTACAGAGCATCATGGTTCGGCGCGTAATCGTGCACGGCGTACAGGTCCGTCGTCTCCACATGCTCCCAGCCCTCGTTGTCGATGACCGGGCGCGTCGGGTCCAGCGACTTGGTCACATGGTAGAGCGTGCGCAGATGCGCCTGTTGCCGGGGGTCGCGCAAATCGGGAACGCCCCAGCTTTCGTTCAGCGGCGCCCAGATCACCAGCGACGGATGGTTGATGTCACGCTCCACGGCTTCCGTCCACTCCCGCAGGAAGCGCGCCACATACTGCTCGTCATAGAGGTACGCGTTCGCCATCTCCCCGCTGACGAGGAAGCCCATTCTGTCGGCCCAGTACAGGAAGCGCGGGTCTTCCACCTTCTGGTGCTTGCGCACCCCGTTGAAGCCCATCTCCTTCGCCATCCGGATGTCGTACTGAATCGCTTCGTCCGAAGGCGGCGTCAGCAGGCTCTCCGGCCAGTAACCCTGATCGAGCAGCAGCTTCAGATACAAGGGCCGGTGGTTGAGGCAAAAGCGCCCGTTTTCAATGGAAACTTCGCGGAAGCCGAAATACGATTGCACCGTATCGAGCGTCTCGCCGCCCTTCTTCAGTTCCAGCGTGAGGTCGTAAAGATGCGGGCGCTCCAGCGTCCATAGCCTCGGGTTGCGCACGAACACGGCCGCATCCACGTACTTGGTGTCCGCGAGCGCCCCCATGCCCGCCGCCACGGTCTGGTCGCCCGACTTCACGGTCACCTGCAACGTCAGCCCCGGCTGCGGGCGCGCCGCCCGCGCATGGATCGTGACCGTCCCGTCCAGCCGCGGCACGATGCGCGCATACTCGAGCCAGCTCTCGCCTGCCGCTTCCAGCCACACGCTCTGCCAGATGCCGGTGGTGCGCGTGTAAAAGATGCTGCGCGATTTCGGCTCCCAGTACTGCTTGCCGCGGGGAATGGAGCGGTCCTCCGGCGGGTCATAGACGCGCACCACCACCGTGTTCGGGCCGGTCTTGAGCAGCGGCGTGATGTCGAGCCGGAATGGCGTGTTGCCGCCTTCGTGCTCTCCCGCCGCCTGCCCGTTCACCCACACCGTGGCTTTGTAGTCCACCGCGCCGAAGTGCAGCAGCACGCGCCGCCCCTTCCATGCCGCAGGAATTTCGAACTGGCGGCGGTACCAGACCACGGGGTGAAAGGACGTGTCCCCGATTCCGCTCAGCCTGCTCTCGAAACAGAACGGCACAATAATGTTTCGCGTGAACGGCTGCGCCGAAAGGTGCCAGCCCGCGCCCAGCCCTTCGTCCTTGTCGTCGAAGGCGAACTGCCACGCGCCGTTCAGGCTTCGCCATTCCGCCCGCATGAACTGCGGCTGCGGATGCTCGGGGCGGGGCGCCTGCTGCGCCGCGGCCAACAACGATGACACAACGAAGGAAAGGACAACCGGGAGTCGCATGTCCGTATTCTATTCGGACTGGCCGCGCCGCTGTCCGCCTCGCCGCTGCTGCTTTCGAATACCCTATCGGAAGGAGTTCCCATGAAGCAGGCCATTCTCCTCGCCGCGTTGTGCGCCGCCGCTCCTGCGACAGTGCGCGCCGCCGAACCCATCCGCATCCACCCCGGCAACCCGCATTACCTGCTCTGGCAGGGCAAGCCCTTCATCGTGGTCACCTCGGCTGAACACTACGGCGCGGTGTTGAACGGCGACTTCGACTGGCGCAGATACCTCGCCACGCTTGCCCGCGACGGGATGAATTATACGCGTATTTTTACCGGGACATACCGCGAAACGCCCGGCGATTTTGGGATTGAGCGGAACACGCTCGCCCCCGCGCGCTTCATCGCCCCCTGGCCGCAGCGCGATGGAAGGTTTGATCTGGAAGCGTGGAGCCCGGAGTACTTCGACCGGCTGACCGCGTTTGTCGCGGAAGGCGAAAAGCTGGGCATCGCAGTGGAAGTCACCCTGTTCTGCTCCACGTACGGAGAGAAGCAGTGGAGCGTCAGCCCCTTCAACCCGGCAAACAACCAGAATGAGACGGCGGTGACCGACTGGAAGCTGCTGCACACTCTGGACAACGGCAATATCCTGCCGTTGCAGGAAAAACTAGTCCGGAAAATCGTTCATGAATTAAACCCTTATTCCAATGTGATTTTCGAGATCCAGAACGAGCCTTGGGCCGACCGCACCGTCACGGGCGAGCCGGTCAACCCCTACGCCATGCCCCGTTGGCCGAACACCGCCGACTGCGCCGACCCGGCCTCGCTGCGGTGGCAGGAGCGCGTGGCAGAGTGGATCCGCTCGGAAGAGTCCACGCTCCGCAACCGCCACCTGATCGCCTGGAACGCCTGCAATTTCCGGGCGCCATTGCGCTCTATTCTGAAGAACGCTGACATTGTGAATTTCCACTACGCTTACCCGGAAGCCGTGTGGTGGAACTACGAGTGGAACGTCCCCATCTCGTACGACGAAACCGGTTTTCTCGGCAAATCAGACGAGGCGTACCGCCGGCAGGCGTGGCGTTTCATGCTCTCCGGCGGCGGCCTTTTCAACCACCTCGATTACTCCTTCAGCGTTGGCAAGGAAGACGGCACCGACGTTCAGGCGAAGAGCCCGGGCGGCGGCAGCCCGGCGCTGCGGCGGCAGTTCCGGATTCTGCGCGAATGGCTCGAATCGCTTCCTCTGCTCTCCATGAAGCCCGCCCGCGAACTCGTCCGCCATGCGCCCGGCGCCGAAGCCGTGGCGATGGCCAAGGCCGGCGAGGCTTATGCTATTTATCTCACCGGCACCGGCGGCGCCTTTCTCCTTCTCGATGTGCCGCCAGGCCCGTACCATGCAGAGTGGATCCGGCCGGAAGACGGGCATCTGCTGGGCTCGGGCACAGTGCAGCACAAAGAGGGGCTGCTGCGTCTCCCCACCCCAGGCTTCCAGCCAGATGCGGCGCTGAAACTGACGCGCGTCCGCTGAACCGCCATCTGCCCCCGCTGCGTCGCCGATAATGAAAGTCGGAACCTTATGCCCTTCGCCTCCATCCCCGACGCCATCGACGCATTCCGCCGCGGCGAGATGCTCGTGGTCGTCGACGACGAGGACCGCGAAAACGAAGGCGACCTGACCCTCGCCGCCGAGTTTGCCACCCCGGAAGCCATCAACTTCATGGCCAAGTACGGCCGCGGCCTCATCTGCCTCGCTCTTGCGCCCGAGATCTGCGACCGGCTGAATCTGCCCCTGATGTCGTCGCGCAACACGTCGCAGTTCGGCACCGCTTTCTGCGAGGCCATCGACGCCGCCACGGGCGTCACCACCGGCATCTCCGCCGCCGACCGCGCCCGCACGATCCAGGTAGCCATCAGTCCGGAGGCAAAGCCCGCCGATCTGGCACGCCCCGGCCACGTCTTCCCCCTGCGCGCCCGCGAAGGCGGCGTTCTTGTCCGCTCCGGCCAGACGGAAGCCGCCGTCGATCTGGCGCGCCTCGCCGGATTGCGGCCCGGCGGCGTGATCTGCGAAATCATGAACGACGACGGCTCGATGGCCCGCGTCCCTGAGCTGGAACGCTTCTGCGCCGCGCACAACCTGAAGATGATCTCCGTAGCGGACCTGATCCGCTACCGCCTGGAGCATGAAAGCATCGTCCGCCGCGCCGCCGAGGGGCTGTTGAAGACCGATATCGGCGAGTTCCGCACCATCTCCTACGCCTCTTCGATCGACCCCGAAACCCACCTCGCCCTTGTTTACGGCGAACCCTGGCTGCGCGACGTCGCGCTGGTCCGCATGCACACCCGCTGCACTTACGGCGACGTGTTCCACTCCATCGAATGCGATTGCCACCGCATCCTGCGTTCGGCGCTGGAAAAGATCGTGGCCGAGGGTGCCGGCGTCCTCGTCTACCTGCACCAGACTGGTCCCGGCATCCGCCAGATCGATCCTGATCCCTCCGGCGGTCTGCCCCGTCTCATCTCGCACACCCGCGCCTACATGCACTACGCTTCGCCTGCCGGCCAGCGCCTGTTGCAGCACGAAACCGGCATCGGCGCCCAGATCCTGGCCGATCTCGGCCTGCGCAGGATCCGCCTGCTGACGAACCACCCCCGCAAGGTGGTCGCGCTGGAGGGGTTCAGTATCGAGATCGTCGATCAGATGCCGCTTTGAGTGGCTATCCGCCAAAAGCTCGTGTGTTAAACTGCAAGGTGACCACGCACTTCGCGGAGAGGTGGCTGAGTGGTCGAAAGCAGCGGTTTGCTAAACCGTCGTAGGGGCCTAAACCTCTACCGAGGGTTCGAATCCCTCCCTCTCCGCCACACGTACTGTCACTGTAAGTATCGCAATCACTTGAGAAACATGGTGCGGTCTGGGTGTCGGTAAAACCGCGATTTTCGACACCAGGCGCCGAGCCATGAAACTCCGTCCCCGCATCCGCTTCTTCAGAAAAGTCCGCCTCACCTCGAGCCGGTGGCAGTTCGTCGCGCTGCCCCGCAAGGGCAACTCCTGGATCTGGCCTCCGCGCCCCGGCACGTATTACATCGAGTGGTGGGACGGCCCGCAGCGGCGCCGGCAGGCGGTGGGTACAACGCCCGCCGAAGCGCTCAATGCCGTCCGCCACAAGCAGTGGGAGCTGGCCGGGCAGGCCGTGCTCGGCCCGGCGGCTCCTGAAGAGTCCGAATTTTTCGATGCGCCAGAGCAGAACCGCGGAGGCGCGATCCGGAGGAGCCCGTTGGAGGCGCGCGGAGCCACGCGTTCCGCGCTCGCTGCTTCCCCATGGCCTCACACGGCGCAGGGAGCGCCGGGGTTCGGTGGCGGCGGAGGCATCCTGATCGGCACGCCGCTGCGGGATGCGGCGGCTGAAACGCGCGGCAAAGAGGGCGGGTGTCGAGGGGGCCACGCAGCACCGCTTCCGCCACACCTATGCGACGCGGCTGCTGGAAAACGGCGCCGATGTGGTGACCGTGCAGCGGCTGCTCGGCCACAGCGATCTGGAGACGACCCAGCAGTATCTGAA
>CAKZUE010000028.1 GCA_937920635.1 uncultured Bryobacteraceae bacterium | reverse complement strand
GCGGTATCCGTTCGGGGAGGGAAACGAATCCAATTGGAACGACGAATACGCCACCTACCCGGTCGACCACTCGACCGGCCATTACTACGCTTGGAACCGCTTCTATTCCGCCACCTGGGGCCGCTTTTCCTCGCCCGACCCTTACGTCATGTCCGGCGGCCTCACCCACCCCCAGGGCTGGAACCGCTACAGCTACGTCGCCAATGATCCGGTGAATCGATATGATCCCCGTGGCCTGCAAGAAGAAGTTCCCACTTACACCGTGAACGTCTATGCACCATTCCCAACTGCGGCGCTGTCGGGCGCCGGGGGTGATTCCGCGGAGATGGAAGAGCTGGCCGACCTGCCATTTGTGGTGGAAACCGCAGGTGAACCGGAGGTGGGCGGGGTCTCCCTGCTATACCCCAAGTGCAACAACAACAGCACTTTACAAGAAGATCGTAACCTGGCATTTCTCGCTCAGCATTTCCGGGCAGCGGTGGAGCTGAGTGAAAGCACTGCAGTCCCGGAAGACTGGATACTCGCCTGGGCTGCGACGGAGAGTGCGTGGGGGCAATCTAATATTGCAAGGCAAAACAGCAATTACTTTGGACTACGAAAAGGCGTCAACTGGGTTGATCAGACATCATGTCCCAATAATGCAGTACCACAATGGGCCTGTTTTGATTCGTTCCTTGCGTCTGCGCGTTCGGCCCTACTAAGCATTCGAAAGGACCCTCTGACTGGAACACACTGGACGGCTTCTGGCATCTTGGTCGATGCTCTGATCACAGGACAAGGCATCGCTATCGCTTTTCAGAGGGTTGCGGATCTCGGCCATGATGGCGGTAACGGGAATTATGGAGCCAATGTTGGGCAAGTGCATCACGGTTTAGCAAAGCGTTTGGAGTGTCTAAAGGATGCAGGGTATATCCAGCAGTAAGTGGATTAGCGTAGTCGCAAGCGTTCTGCTTGTTGCTCATGAAGCGCCTGGACAGAAGATGTCCGTGGAAAAAGGACACGTCTATCTTGAGGCGAAAGAGGGCCAGCGGGTACTTGTTGTCACGGAGCCATGGTTGAAAGAGGCTGCGGTGTCGAGTGACGGAAAGCGGCTTGCGATACTCCGGGGTGCTGATCCAACGGGCCTGGAACTCATGATCCTGACGGCATCGGGCACAGGCGCTAAATTGGACTGGAGTATACCGAGTCCTGTCATCTGCCAGCAATACAAGCTTCCTTTTGAAGGCACTCTTCAGTGGTCTCCTGATGGGCGCCGTTTGTACGTTATGGCCGAGTTTTCATCTACCTCGGCCTTTTTGTTAGCCTTTATGCCCGAAACACGAGAGATGCTGTGTCTCGGGCCTGTGGTTTCCTACTCGGTAATATTGTCCTCTAGTGCTCCTTATTCCGGACATGTGGTGGCATTGCTCCGCAAGCATAAAGTGCTACATCCTTATTATTGGTATTGGCTTTTGGAGCCCGACGGAAAAGAATTACAACCGATCGGCGATGAAGATGAATTGAACGAATTTCTTGATCTATATGAGGTGCGCCTTTCCGCGCCTTCAGCGGGACGAAGCGTCAAAAAATAGAGATTCATTCTCACGCGTTGTATTGAGTCAGCAAAGCTGGCGCAAGCAATGAAGCCGGCGTAGATCTGAATTACGGACACCGAATACGCCCCCTGCGCCTGCTCGCCTGTAGGCCGAGTCAAGCGCCAGTCGCGGCCGTACGCGCCGGGCGGGCCGGTGTATTGGACCGAGTAGGAGTTCGAAGCCCGTGGACGAAGGGTGAACGTGACGCGGCTCGGGATCAAAAGGGACCCGGATGGCCGCCAAGGTGCTGATGGCATTGCGGGAATCAAAGAGCAGAACTCGCCAACAGAACGGGCACTTCAGCGGGACGAAGGTTGGGCAACGATTGGAAGCCGGGTGAACGGGGCGCTGCCGCGGACTTGAGGGGCTGGATCGCCGCCTGCCATGGCGGTATGCTGAGGGGTAGCGATGGCTACGGATCGGATTACGATTGAGCCGGGAAAGCGCTCCGGGCAGCCATGTATCCGCGGGCTGCGTGTCACCGTGTGGGACGTGTTGGACTGGCTTGCCTCAGGGAGATCCGAGGACGAGATTCTAGCCGACTACCCGGAGCTTGAAAGGGACGATTTCAAAGCGGTGTACGAATTTGCGGCTCGCCTGGGGCGGCGGGTTGCGTTGTGAGACTTCTCTTTGACGAGAATCTTTCGCGGAGGCTCGTCAAGCGACTGGTGGATCTTTTTCCCGGTTCGTCCCATGTGTGTCTGGTGGAGATGCAGCGGGCTGGGGATGCTGAAATTTGGCGGTTCGCTCGCGACAACGGCTTGGTGATTGTGAGCGCCGATGGCGATTTTTACGAATTGGCTTTGACGCTCGGCCCCCCGCCGAAAGTGATCTGGCTTCGGGGGTGTGACTATCCCACGGCAGCCGCCGAGCGGCTGCTGCGGAGTCAGGCCGGGTCAGAACCGGGCAGAAATCTGAGCCGTACTGGCGATTGGACCCATCCCCCGCACAGGCGGTCAGCACCCGCAGCGTGGGGCTTCCAGGCGGATCCCGCAGCAGAAAGACTGGACATCCGGGGAGGAAGTCAACTACCAATACGACGAACTGGGCCGGCTGATCGCGGCGGCGACGACCGGGCCGCAGTGGGGCTTGAGCTGGACGTATGATGGGTTCGGCAACCGGTTGAGCCAGAATGTGGCGATGGCAAGAACAGGCCCCGGTTCTTCAAAGGCCAGGATCAGTGATTCGGCGTCGGTGACAGCACCCGGCACCGCGCCCCACTTTCGCTGGCTGCGGATGCCGCCTTCACCCGTCTCCGTTTCTCCTGCCCGGAATCAGCCACACCGCCCTATTTCCGCCAGCCGCGGCGCAGTCCTGCCCCATTTGCGGCACACCCGTTGGCCACTTCCGCCGCGCGGGCAACCATAACGCATTGAAAAGCCATGCCGCTCTGTCGGCGCCCGGCGCGGGAGCGGTTTGGCCCGCAGCGTGCTCACCCACTCAGGCAACGCGGCTCAGTCAATCTGCCTGTACGCGCCCCTTGTCGCGGCTGCCACAGTGAGCTAGACTGCTCCCGCGTCTGTGCGCCACCGTTGAGGAGAGGTTTTCACGATGACCGTCGACCAGTACATGACCCGGAATCCGATCACCGCCGGCCCCGAGACCACCGCCGAGGAGATCGCGCGCCTCATCACCCGGCACCGGATCGGCTGCGTTCCGGTGGTGGACGCTCACGGCGCCCTCCTCGGCCTGATCACGGAACGCGAGCTGTTCCTTCAGGAGCGCCGAGTTCCGTTTTCGCCGGTGATCGCCCACTCTCTGATGGGCGCCTGGGTGGACCCGGATCAATTGGAGCAGAGTTACGCGGAACTGCGCCAGATCCGTGCCGCCGACATCATGAACCGCCATGTGCCAACCATCACGCCCTCCACCCCCACCGGCGAAGCCGCCAAAATGATGGTCAAGCTCGAACGCAACCACCTCCCCGTCGTCGAGGGCGGCAGGCTCGTCGGCATCCTCGCCCGCCATGACCTGCTCCGCGCCCTGCTGCGCCGCTACGAATCCGCCAAGGATCCAGGCCAGCACCCTGGAAGCACGGAATGAACCCGTTGTGCCCCGGACAGCAAACGCAGATACAAACTCCCGAGAAGGAAACAAATCCCCATGAATGCCAGACCATCCGCCCCCGCGCCCGCCGCTTCCATGCCCCCTTACACGATGCCGGCTGAGGAAGTTTTGCAGGCGCTGGGCGTGGACTTCACCCAAGGACTCACCGATCAGGAGGCGGATGCCCGCCGCCAGCAGCACGGGCCGAACCTCCTCACTCCGCCCAGGACCCGCGGCCCGTTGATCCGCTTCCTGATGCAGTTCCATGCGCCGCTCATTTACATCCTGCTGGCAGCCGCCGTCATCACCCTCGCCCTGGGCGAGTACGTCGACAGCGCCGTCATCTTCGCCGTCGTGCTCGTCAATGCCATCGTCGGCTTCTTGCAGGAATCCAAGGCGCTCAAGGCGATCGATGCGCTGGCCCGCTCCATGACCACCGAAGCCGTCGTCCTGCGCGGCGGCCACAAGCGCCGCCTCGACGCCGCCGAGCTCGTGCCCGGCGACATCGTGTTCCTGCAAGCTGGCGACAAAGTGCCCGCCGACCTGCGCCTCGTCACCGTGCGCACGCTTCAGGTGGATGAATCGGCTCTCACCGGCGAATCCGTTCCCGTCACCAAGAGCGCCGATCCCGTCCCGGAAGAGGCAGGCGTGGGCGACCGCCTGTGCATGGCGTTCTCTTCCACCCTGGTCACTTATGGCGCCGGCCGCGGCGTCGTCGTCGCCACCGGGGACCGCACCGAAATCGGCCGCATCTCGGAGCTGATCAAGTCCACCGAAGCTCTCGCCACGCCGCTCACGCGCAAGATCGCGCAGTTCTCCCACGTCCTGCTCTGGATCATTCTGGCGCTGGCCGGCGTCACGTTCATCGTCGGCGTCTTGCAGGGCCAGGCCTGGCTCGATATGTTCATGGCTGCTGTCGCCCTCGCCGTCGGCGCCATTCCCGAAGGGCTGCCCGCCGCGCTCACCATCACGCTGGCCATCGGCGTAGCCCGCATGGCGCAGCGCCATGCCATCATCCGCAAGCTGCCCGCCGTGGAGACGCTGGGCAGCACCACGGTCATCTGCTCGGACAAAACCGGCACGCTGACGCAGAACGAAATGACGGTCAAAGCCGCCGTGGCCGGCGGCGGGCTGTACCGTTTCTCCGGCGAGGGCTACCAGCCGCAGGGCGAGGTCTCCTCCGAAGACGGCCCGTCCCCGGAAGCCAACGTGGCGCTTGTCGAGTGCCTCCGCGCCGGGCTTCTGTGCAACGACGCCGCGCTGCGCCAGTCCAACGGCGCCTGGAAAGCCGAAGGCGACCCCACCGAGGCCGCCCTGCTGGCCGCCGCCGCCAAGGCCCATCTCGACCGCGAGGCTGAAGAACAGCGCCTCCCCCGCGTTGACGCCATCCCCTTCGAGTCCGAGCACCAGTACATGGCTACGCTCCACCAGGCGGACGGCCAGGCCATCGCTTACATCAAAGGCGCCGCCGAGACGCTGCTGCCCCGCTGTGAAGCCGCTCTCGACGCCTCCGGCCAGCGCGCGCCGCTCGATACCACTGCTGTGCTCGCCCAGGTCGAATCGCTCGCCGCCGAAGGCCTCCGCGTGCTCCTGCTGGCGCGCGCCGAATTTCCCGCCGGGACAAAACAGATCGAACACAGCGACGTCTCCTCCGGCCTCGTCTTCCTCGGCCTCCAGGGCATGATCGATCCCCCGCGGCCCGAGTCGCTGCCCGCCGTGCGCGCCTGCCAGCAGGCCGGCATCCAGGTGAAGATGATCACCGGCGATCACGCCAAAACCGCCGCCGCCATCGCCTCCATGATCGGCATTCCCGCCGGCAAAGCGCTCACCGGAACCGATCTGGCCAGGCTGGATGAACGGCAACTGGCCGAGACCGTCGAGCACGTCAACGTCTACGCCCGCGTTAGCCCCGAGCAGAAGCTGAACCTCGTCACCGCGCTGCAAAGCCGTGGCCATGTGGTCGCCATGACCGGCGACGGCGTCAATGACGCCCCCGCCCTCCGCCGCGCCGACATCGGCGTCGCCATGGGCATCGCCGGCACCGAGGTGGCCAAGGAAGCCGCCGACATGGTGCTCACCGACGACAACTTCGCTTCCATCGAAGCGGCTGTCGAAGAAGGCCGCGGCGTGTACGACAACCTGGTGAAGTTCATCGCCTGGACCATCCCCACCAATGTTGGCGAGGGTCTCGTCATCATGGCCGCCGTCTTCACCGGCGCCATGCTGCCCATCCTCCCCGTGCAGTTGCTGTGGATCAACATGACCACCGCCATCCTGCTCGGGCTCACGCTCGCCATGGAGGCCCGCGAGCCGGGCCTGATGCAGCGGCCGCCGCGAGACCCCAAAGCACCCATCCTGACGCGCGTGATCCAGGTGCGCATCGCCGTGGTCTCCGCCATGTTGCTCATCGGCGCCTTCGGCCTGTTTGAATGGATGCTCGCCCAGGGCGCTCCCGTCCAGCAGGCCCGCACCGTCGCCGTCAACATCTTCGTCTTCGGCGAGATGTTCTACCTCTTCAACTGCCGGTCGCTCACCGTGTCCATGTTCCAGCTCGGCCTCTTTTCCAACCCCTGGCTGCTGGCCGGCGTCGCTGCCATGACCGTTTTTCAGTTGCTCTTCACCTACACCCCGTGGATGAACCGCGCTTTCCACACCGCGCCCATCGGCGCGGCTGAGTGGGGGCTCATCCTCGGCTGGTCGCTTGCCATTTACCTCGTCGTGAAGGCCGAAAAGTGGCTGCGCCTCCGCTTCGCGCCGCAAGAGAAAGAAGCATGAGCCCCGCAACGGCAGGGCAGGGAACCGGCCGGCCGCTCCACGCCACCCCGTGGCTCCGGCCGGCCCTCATCGCCGCCGCCATCGCCCTCATCAGCATCGCCCACTATCTCATCCCGGAGCGGCAGTTGGTCTGGCAGAACCTGCTCCAGCACCTCTACCTCGTGCCCATCATGTACGCGGCGCTGCGCTATGGCTGGCGCGGCGGACTCGTCGCCACCGCCGCCGCCACCGCCTCCTATCTGCCCCAGTTGCTCGCCGCGCGCGGCTCTCAGCCTTACCCCGGCTATATGCTCAGCCGTATCGCCGGCATGGTCGAATATTTCGCTGCCGCTGCCGTTGTCGGACTTCTGGCCCAAAAAGATCGCCGCCAGCGGCTCGAACTCGAACAGTCCAGCGCCGATCTCCAGCGCCTCAATTATGAACTGCAGGGCGCCATCGAGCGGATGAAGCGCTCCGAACGGCTCTATGCCGCCGGCCAGCTCGCCGCCGGCATGGCCCATGAAATCCGCAACCCCATCGCCGCCATCGCCGGCGCCGCCGGCATCCTCGAGCGCCACCCCGAAGACGCCCCCAGGCGCAGCGTCTGCATCGAGATCATCACCAAAGAGTGCGCCCGCCTGAACCGCCTCCTCACCAGCTTCCTCGACTTCGCCCGCCCGCGCCCGCCCAGTTTCCAGAAGACGGCGCTGGAACCGCTGGCCGCCTCCGTCGTCGAACTCGCCCGCCACGCCGCCGGACGCCATTCGGTAATCCTGCGCTGCGAATTCGACCCCGCCCTGCCCGAAGTCGAATGCGACGGCGCGCAGATCAAGCAGGTGCTGCTGAACCTCGCCATCAACGCCATTCAGGCTTCCCCCGATGGCAGCGAGATCGTCCTTTCCGCCCGGCGTGCCGACGCCTCCGTCATCCTTTCCGTCCGCGACCGGGGCTGCGGCATGACGCCGGACCAGATGCAGCGCCTCTTCGACCCCTTCTTCACCACCAAGGAATCCGGCACCGGCCTCGGCCTTCCTGTCGCCTTCCAGATCGTCCAGCAGCACCGCGGCCGCATCTGGGCTGAACCCAATCCGGACCGCGGCATGACCTTCTCCTTCCAGCTGCCTTTGAAACACGAGTCACTCCCATGAACTCTCCGCGAATCCTGATTGTCGACGACGACCCGAGCCTCCGCCAGGTCATGCAGATGCAGATCGAGGAGATGGGCTGCCACGCGCTCGCCGCCTCTTCCGGCGAAGAGGCCCTGCAGACGCTCGCCTCCGAACCCGTCTCTCTCGTCATCACCGATTACCGCATGCCCGGCATGAACGGCCTCGAGCTGCTCGAGCGCATCCGCGCGGACTTCCCCCTGCTGCCCGTCATCATGATCACCGCCTTCGGCTCCATCGGCAACGCCGTCGAGGCCATCAAGGCCGGCGCCTTCGACTACATCGCCAAGCCCATCGACTTCGAGCAACTCGCCATTGTCGTCCGCCGCGCCCTGGAGCACCAAACGCTGCTCGAGGAAGTGCAAGCCCTGCGCTCGATGCTCGATCAGAAATTCGGCTTCGAATCAATCATCGGCCGCTCCAAGCCGCTGCTGCGCGTCCTCGAGCAGGCCGCGCGCGCCGCCCGGAGCCAGGCCACCGTGCTGATCCGCGGCGAGACCGGCACCGGCAAGGAACTGCTGGCCCGCGCCATCCACGCCAACAGCCCGCGCCGCGCGAGGCCCTTTGTCACCATCAACTGCGGCGCCATTCCCAAAGAGCTCATGGAGTCCGAACTCTTCGGCCACGTCCGCGGCTCCTTCACCGGCGCCGTCGCCCACAAGCTCGGCCGCGCCGAAGCCGCCGACGGCGGCACCCTCTTTCTCGACGAAATCGGCGAGCTGCCGCCCGAACTCCAGGTCAAGCTCCTGCGGCTTGTGCAGGAGGGCGAGATCGAAAAAGTGGGCAGCCCCGCCTCCCGCAAGGTCGACGTCCGCATCATTGCCGCCACCCACCGCAATCTGGAAGCCCTGATCGAAGACGGCCAGTTCCGCGAAGATCTCTACTACCGCATCTCGGTCATCCCGCTCGAACTGCCCCCCTTGCGCGAACGCGGCGAGGACGTAGCCGAACTGGCCGAGTTCTTCTTCCTCCGTTGCCGCGAAAAGCACGGCCGCCCGGATCTCGTCCTGCCCCCGCCGCTGCTGGCCTGCTTCACCTCCTGGCACTGGCCCGGAAACGTCCGCGAACTCGAGAACGCCATCGAGCGCCTGGTGGTCCTCGCCCCGGGACCGGAAATCACCATCAACGATCTGCCCGAGCACCTCCGCGGTGCCCGCCGCCCCGCCGGCTCGCTCGATCTCGACATCCCGCCCCAGGGCATCAGTCTTGAGGCGGTCGAGCGCCACCTCATTCTGCAAGCCCTCCGCCGCGCCGACTGGAACCAGACCCAGGCCGCCCGCCTGCTCGACATCAGCCGCAAGACTCTCATCTACCGCATGGAAAAATACGGCCTCCGCCAGGAAGCTGGCACCCCCTGAGAGCCAGCGGCAATGCATTGCGAACCGCGGATAAACGCCGCGAATTCTGTGCCGCGCACGAAGGGCGCTTCAACAGCCGCAGTGAGCGGTCTTTTGGCGCCACATCTTCGGATTTCCCCCCGGCTTCAGCCGGGGGCTGCCCGCCCACCTGAATTCCCCCCGGCTTCAGCCGGGGGCTGCCCGCCAGCTCTGCACTCGCAATCCCGCGCGGGGCACGAAGCTGCTTGCCGCACAGCGGATTCTGTGTCGCGCACGGAGTCGCAGCGCCCGATAGTGCGCGGTCCCCCCACCGTTTCACGCGCCATGCCCGGCCCTGTTGGCACTTCTCCCTCCCGCCGCCTGTGGCCGCCTCGCCCGCGGCACAGAACCGCGCGGGGTTCGGCTTTCCGCATCAGCCCCCCAAAGGGCCGCGCCGGCCCCCGCCGCAGCCGGTCACCGGCGCGATGCAACTCCGGCCGGGCTATATTCAAGAGAGCGGCTCCGTGGCCCGCCCGCACCAGGCCGGAGCGGTTCGCCGGGCTCGACCGCTCAACTTGATCCAGTCAGAGAGGACTTCCGAACCATGAAGCGTCTCCTTCCCCTGTTTCTCCTCTGCCTCGCTTCCTCCCTCGCTTTCGGCCAGCAGCGCACGCTGATGCACTGCTTCACCTTCACCGAGGTGCCGGAAGCCACTGCCGCCGATTGGGAGGCTTTCAAAAAAGCCACCGAGGAACTGCCCTCGAAAATCGCCGGTTTGAAGCGCGTCTGGCATGGCAAGCTCGCCCGCCCGCTCGGCATCCTCCAGACCGACGGCGCCTTGGATGCCGACAATCAGAAGAAGCTCCGCGAAGGCGGTTCAGTCCCCGCGCAGGTTAAGATGATCCGCCGCCAGTACGGCGTATGCATGGAGTTCGACAGCGCGGACGCTCTCAAGGCGTACGCCAAAGATCCTGCCCACGATGCCTGGGTGAAGGTGTACGAGAAGGTGCGCGTCTACGGCACCACCACCTTCGACATCCTCCCGTAAGCGCTTCGCTCAGCCTTTCCGCCGCCGCGTCGGCCGCTTCCGGCTGCCGTGCCGCTCGCGCACCTGCTCGGCTTCGGCGCGCGCCTCCAGGCGCCGCCGCAGCGCGTAGATCCTGTCGCGCGCCCGTTTTGCCGCCTCATCATGGCGCACCAGGGGAGGCGGGTAGCGCTTCGGGTCGTCGAACTCCGGCACCCAGCGCCGCACGAACTCGCTCTTCGGATCCTGGTCCCGCCACTGTTTGTCAGGATTGTAAATCCGAACCGTGTTGATGCCCGTAGTCGCGCTCTGCATCTGGCACTGGCTGTAATGGATGCCCGGCTCGTAATCGGTGAACATCCGCGCCAGGTGCAGCGCCACCGGCCGCCAGTGCAGCCACAGGTCGTACGCCGCAAAGCTCACCAGCATCGCCCGCATCCGGAAATTGATCCACCCCGTCTCGCGCAGCATCCTCATGCAGGCGTCCACAAACGGGAACCCTGTGACCCCCTCTTTCCACCTCTCGAACTTCTCTGCGTCGAACTCCTCCTCCCGAAGCCCGTCGTAGGCGCGCACGAAATTCTCGAACTCGATCCGCGGCTCGTCCTCCAGCTTTTGGATGAAGTGGTCCCGCCAGTGCAGCCGCGCCACAAACGCCGCCAGCGCCTGACGCCACGTCCCCTCCGCCGTCTCCCGCCTCCTCTGCACCGCCTGATACACCTGCCGCGCCGAGATCGTGCCCCACGCCAGATGCGGGCTCAGCCGCGAGCAGCTCTCCGCCGCCGTCAGCGGACTCGACATCTCCCGGTGATAGCGCTCGCCCCGCCGCTCGAGAAACGACTCCAGCAGCGCGTGCGCCGCCCGCTCGCCCCCGCGCTGCACTTCGATCGCCGCCTTCGCCGGGGGCAACGCGCCCTCATCCAGTCCATGCGGCTCCAGCCGTGCCGGCGCAGCCGTCACCGGCTGCCGCATCCGCTCCTGCCACAGCCGCGACCACCCGTCGCGCGTCTTCAGCCGCCGCACCACCCCATTGGCCGGAAATTCCGTGAAGGGGATCCCCGACTCCCGCGCCCACTTCCTCACCCGGCGGTCCCGCTCGTATGTCCACCCGTTGCCTGTCTCTTCGTGCGCGTACAGCGCCGTCACCGGCAGCGAGCGCAGCACCTCCGCCGCATCGCCCGAGCGCACCACCAGCGGCGCGCCCAGCCGGCGCAGCCTCCCGTCGAGCTCTTCCAGGCATTGCCGCGCGAACGCCCAGTGCCGCGCGTCGGAATCCTGCCCCTGCCACAGCCCGGGCTCGTAAATGAAGAGTGGCACAACAACGCCCCGCCGGGCGGCTTCCCCGAGCGGGGCGTGGTCCTCGATCCGCAGATCTCGCTTAAACCAGACAACGTGCATTTCGTTTCAAACAGAAACGGCTTTTCCTGTACTTGCACGCCGCCCCCTCGGCGTGCCCTTCCGGCAGGCGTCGCTGCAATACCGCACCTCTTCCCAGCAGCGCTCCCACTTCTTCCGCCAGGAGAACGGCCGCTGGCATCGCGGACAGATCTTGTACGGCAGGCCGTTCTTGCCTCTTCGGACACCCACAATGGCGCGGATGCGGAAAACCGCCCCGGCGATGCAATTCCTGCACTGCCCCGGCGGTTGCAAATGCCGGCAAATTCCTGCGCGGACTTTTCCCAAGAATGTCATCTGATTCTCCGGAAATTCGTCTGGGAAAGCGAGGCGGAAAGGAGGCCTCAGAAATGAAAAAGATTCTCGCGATGTTGATTCTGGCGGCGGTGACTTCGATCGGAGCGTCTGCGCAGTCCACCCCGCCCTTCCGCGGCGGCAACGGCTCGGCCAGCGTTCCGGGCGCGAAGGGCAAGAAGACCGGCCCGCAGGATGGCAGCGGTCCCATCCATCAGCCCGGCACTGGCGGCGGCGCCGGCAAAGGCCAGCGCGGTCCTCGACGCTAGCACGCGCCGCAAGCCCCCTTGGAAGGTTAGCCCGCTGCGGGCCGGTTCGAGCGCTAAAATTATGACGGCGCCGGCCCCAGTGGGCCTTTCCATCTCCGCTTTGCCTACGGTCCTCACCGGCTGCCTCTTCGAGCCGCCCCACGTCCCGGTCACTCCGCTCTGCGGAGCCCCTCCTGCAATCCGGCTCGCGGCATCGGGATGTGCGTTGCGTCCCTTCCAGCCTGCCTGGCGGATCGCGCAACCCTGCGCGCTGGCGGAATCGGACCGCTATATCTGTTAAGGCGCGTTAAATGTGGGCCGCTCTTGCAACCTTTGCAAGGTGAAATGGCGTCTTTAAGGCCGGACGTGGTCGCGAAGGCCCGCGCGCCTTCGCAGCCTCCACCCGGTTCACCACAAAGTTTTGGGCGCGTCTTTACACCCCCTTCAGCGCGCTCAAAAGCGGCCCCGGCGCGTATCTAACCCCTGGCGCGCCGGGGTTTTTTCCGATCTTGCCGCCTCTCCATGCACACATTCGCGCCAGCGTCTTCCCGCATGGGATTTTCTGACGCGGACCCGGAAGAATGGATTGGAGCGGGAGACGGGACTCGAACCCGCAACCAACGGCTTGGAAGGCCGTGACTCTACCCTTGAGTTACTCCCGCTCGGATGCGGCGCGCGTGCCGCCACTACGATTCTAGAGAAGCCGCGGCCCGCAGGTCAACGGCCCGCGCTATTGCGCACCCCGCTGGAACAGCATCACTTTCACGGTGTTGAACAGAATGTACAGGTCCAGCGAGAAACTCTGGTACTTCAGGTAGTACAGGTCGTACTCCAGCTTCGTCATCACGTCATCCAGGCTTTCCCCGTACCTGTGGTTGATCTGCGCCCACCCCGTGATGCCGGGCGGAATCGAGTGCCTGAGGTTGTAATGCGGAATCTGCTGGCACAGCACATTCACGAATTCGGGCCGCTCGGGCCTTGGTCCGACGATGCACATGTCGCCCTTCAGCACGTTGAAAAACTGCGGCAGCTCGTCCAGCCTGAGCTTGCGCAGCAATCGCCCCAGCGGTGTTACGCGCGGATCGTTCTGTGTCGCCCACACGGCGCCCGTGCGCGCCTCCGCATCCTGGTACATCGAACGGAACTTCAGCACCTCGAAGACGCTCCCGTTCCGCCCCACCCGCCGCTGCCGGTAAATCGCCGGCCCCGGCGAGGTCATCCTCACCAGCACCCAGATCAATCCCATCAGCGGCAGCGTCACCAATGCTCCGAGCAGGGCGAAGAGGAAAGAATAAGCCCGCTGCCAGGCCAGCTTCCGCGCATCCGGCCCGATGCCGGCCCCGAAAATCAGTTGAGAGGGCCGCAGGGAGTCCACAGGCACGCGCCACATCACGTGCTCGTACAAATTCGCGGCATCTTCCACCGGCACCCCAGTCAGCCGAAGCGACAGCAGATCGTCCACCGGCAGTTGTCCTCTCCGGTTGTCAAGGCCCACCACCACCCGGTCAGGCCGGTGCTCGGCATACGCTTCCCGCAACGCGCTCAGCGGGCCCAGCCACCGCCCCAGTCCGGCAGGCGCCGCCTCCAGCGGCTCCGCAGCCAGATAACCCACGGACTCCATGGCGAAGTGCGGCCGCTCGGAAATCGTGGCCGCCACAGCCCGCACCTGCCGGTTGTGCCCCACGAACAGAATCCTCTGCCGGTGCAGCACCCGCAGCACCAACACGTCGAACAGCATCCGCCACCCGGGCAGCGCGATCAGCCCCAGCCAGCTGCCAACGATCATTTGCGAGCGTGGCAGCGCCAGCTCCGGCGCCAGATAACTGATCATTCCCTGCGCCAGAAACGCGATTCCGAACACCAGGCAGAATTGCTGCGCCAGCCGCAGCCGCGAGTACACCCGCACCTGCGAATACAGGTCGTTCAGATAAATGCCCAGCACCAGGCTTCCCACCGCCGCCAGCGTCTGCGCCGTGGCCCCTTCGTACAGGTAAGCGATCGCCCAGTCTTCTTCCCGCGTCAGCAGGAATCCCGCCAGGTAGCATCCAAAGGCCAGTACCGCCTCTACCGCAATCAGCGCGAGCAACGAGGCCGGCACCACCACTTTGAACAGCCTGATCATGAACGATTCCGCGGTCCGGGCAGAATGTCAGTCTAGCATGGGGCGCCCGCCCGGCGATTTTCTTGCGCCGCGCCGAGCGCCCCCAGCCGCCTTGTGATAACTTGGGGAACCTGAGGACAGCCACTGTGGCCGCCGACTCCACTACTTTGGATTACGAAAGATTCTGGCGCCGTTTGCAGCAGGTCGGCCTCAATGCCTACGAGGCCCGCTCTTACCTCGTCCTCGTCGGCCATCCGCGCTTCAAGGCGCTGGAGCTCGCCGCACGCGCCCGCGTGCCCCGCCAGAAAATCTACGAAGTGCTCGACAGCCTCGTCGACAAGGGCTTCGCCCAGGTCATCCACGAGAAGACCAAGCTCTTTTCCGCTGTCGAACCCGAACTTGCCATCCCTGCCTATCTCGAGCGCCAGCGCGAGGCCATGGAGAAGCATTTCGCCGAACAGCGCCGCCTCGGCCTCGCCCTGGCCGGCGAGCTCAAACGCGCTTATGCGGAAGGGCAGGGCGCCACAGGCACGCTCGACTATCTCCGCATCGTCGGCGATCCGTCCCAGATCGCCGCCCACTACCGCTCCATGCTCGGCTCCGTCGCTGCGCGCTATGTCGAGTTCTCCCGCCCTCCTTACGCCGTCGATCCGCTCGAAGAACAGCTCGTCAAACAGGCCGCCGAACGTGGCGTCTCCTGCCGCATCCTTCAGGAAATCGCCCCGATGGACGAGGCTCACCGCCAGAGAATCGAAGAATACCGCACCCTCGGCATCGGCGTCCGCTTTGCCGAAAATCTGCCCATGAAACTTGCCGTATTCGACGGCAAACAGGGACTCGTTTCCCTGCTGGATCCCGTCAAAACCCGCCTTGCCTGGACGGCCGTCGTCTTTGACCACTCGAGCTTCGCCGAGGCCCTGGAAACCCTCTTCGAACAGTGGTGGGCGCGCGCCTCCGCCGGAGCCCCGCCGCCCGAAGCGGAATGATCCGGCTGCCGTCAGGACCCCTTCGGTCCGCTCTTGGCCAGCACCTCGCGCACCGCGTAGATCCGCCGCCCCTGGCTCTCGAAATACGTCCGCATCATCATCTCCCCCAGCAGCCCCGTCGTAAACATCATCAGCCCCGCCACCAGCAACAGCCCGCCCGTGAACAGCAGCGGGCCGTGTGCCAGGATGATTTCGTATCCAAGAATTTTTTTCACCAGCAGGAATCCCAGAATTCCGCCCCCCAATGTGACGCTCCCCAGCCCCAGGCGGCCGAAGAAATGCATCGGCCGGGTGAAATATTTCAACAGGAACCGGATCGTGATGATGTCGAAAAGCACATTGAAAGTGCGTCCCAGCCCGTAATGCGATGCGCCTCCGGAGCGCGGCGGGTTCTGGATGGGCACCTCGGCGATCCGCGCCCCGTAAAAACTCGCCAGCGCCGGAATGAACCGGTGCAGCTCTCCATACAGGTTCACGTCCTTCAGGATCTCCGCCCGGTACGCCTTGAACGTCGTCCCGAAGTCGTGCAGATCCAGTCCGCTCACCTTCGCCATCAGCCAGTTCGCCACCCGCGAGGGCAGCTTCCGCAACAGCAGATGGTCGTTGCGCTGCTTCCGCCACCCGCTCGCAATGTCGTATCCCTCGTCGATCTTTTCCAGCAGCGCCGGCAGATCCTCCGGGGCGTGCTGAAGATCCCCGTCCATTGAGATGATGACGTCTCCGCGCGCCTCATCGAAGCCCGCCGAAAGCGCCGCCGTCTGCCCGAAATTCCGCCGCAGCCGCACCACCCTCAGCCGCGCGTCGGTCTCGACAAGGTTCGCCAGCAGCTCGAAGCTCCGGTCCGTCGACGCGTCGTCAACGAAGATCACTTCGTAAGCTCTGCCCAGCCCCTCCAGCACGGCGGTCAGCCGGTCATACAGGGGCAGCAGCGCTGCCTCTTCGTTGTGCACCGGGATGACGACGGATATCATTGGCCCTGCTGCCAGTATAGCAAAACCCCCGTAAATTCAGGCTTTTTGCTACAATCAAAGACGAGCATGTCTACTCCGCAGGGACCTGGAAATCCGCCGCCTCACGACTCCGGCGGCGCCTCGCAATTGCCTCTCGGCGACCGCCGCAACATCATCCCCGTCAACATCGAGGACGAGATGCGCAGGTCGTATCTCGACTACTCGATGTCGGTCATCGTCGGCCGCGCGCTGCCCGACGTCCGGGACGGGCTCAAGCCTGTCCACCGCCGCATCCTGTATGGCATGAGCGAGATGGGGCTCACCCACAACCGCCCCACCCGCAAGTGCGCCAAGATCGTCGGCGAAGTCCTCGGCAAGTACCATCCCCACGGCGACTCCGCCGTCTACGACGCCCTCGTCCGCATGGCTCAGCCCTTTTCCATGCGCTACCCGCTCGTCGACGGCCAGGGCAATTTCGGCTCCGTTGACGCCGATCCGCCCGCGGCGATGCGTTACACCGAGGCGCGGCTGTCCAAGATCTCCTCCGTCCTTCTCGAGGACATCGACAAGGAAACCGTCGACTTCCGCCCCAACTACGACGACAGCGAAGTCGAGCCCGAAGTCCTCCCGGCGCGCTTCCCCAATCTCCTCGTCAACGGCAGCGAGGGCATCGCCGTCGGCATGGCCACCCGCATCCCGCCCCACAACCTGCGCGAGATGATCGATGCCGCCATCGCCCTCGTCCAGAACCCTGCCATGCCCATCGCCCGCATTCTCGAACTCGCCCCCGGGCCCGACTTCCCCACCGGCGGCATCATCCTCGGCCGTCAGGGCATCATCGATTACTACGCCCGCGGCCGCGGCTCCCTCAAGATCCGCGCCCGCGCCTTCACCGAGAAGATCCAGAAAGACCGCGAGGCCATCGTCGTCACCGAGCTCCCCTACCAGGTCAACAAGGCCAGGCTCATCGAACAGATCGCCCAGCTCGTCAACGACAGGAAAATCGACGGCATCTCCAACGTCCGCGATGAGAGCGACCGCGAAGGCCTCCGCGTCGTCATCGAAATCAAGCGCGGCGAAAACCCCGAAATCATCCTCAATAACCTGTACAAGCACACGCAAATGCAGGTCAATTTCGGGGTCATCATGCTGGCCATCGTCAACGGCCAGCCCCGCGAAATGGGCATCATAGACGCCCTCAAGCGCTTTATCGATCACCGCGTCGAAGTCGTCCGCCGCCGCACGGAATACCTCCTCCGCAAGGCCCGCGAGCGCGAGCATATCCTGCTAGGATTCCAGAAGGCCCTCGAAAACCTCGACGCCGTCATCGAAACCGTGCGCGCCGCCCGCACCCCGCGCGAGGCCCGCGATGCCCTCGCCGGCCAGATGCAGTTCCCCGAAAATCCCGCGCTCGAAAAGGTCCTTTCCAAGTGGGCGCCCGCATTGAAATGGAACGGCCAGCCGCTGTCCCGTTTCGATTTCTCCGAAAAGCAGGCCCAGGCCATCATCGAGCTCCAGCTCCAGCGCCTCACCGGCATGGAGCGACAGAAAATCATCGACGAGTTGGCTGAAATCCAGCGCCAAATCTCCGAATACCTGGAAATTCTCGGATCCGAAAAAGTCCTCCGCGGCGTCATCGTCCGCGAGCTCAGGGAAGTCCAGAAAGACTTCGGCGACGAGCGCCGCACCCAGATCGTCGACGACGAGGGTGAAATCAACCTCGAAGACCTCATCAAACGCGAGGACGTTGTCGTCACCGTCACCCGCGACGGCTATCTCAAGCGCACCGCCCTCGACACCTACCGCCGCCAGGGACGCGGCGGCAAGGGCCGTATCGGCATGGCCACCCGTTCCGAAGATGTCGTCGAAGACCTCTTCGTCGCCAACACCCACAGCTACCTGCTCATCTTCACCTCCAAAGGCCGCCTCTACTGGCTCAAGGTCTTCAACATCCCCGACGCCCAGGCAGCCGCCCGCGGCAAGCACATCAAGGGGCTCATCAACCTCCAGGAAGATGAAGAGCCGCGGGCTTTCCTGGCGGTCTCTGACTTCGAGCCTGGCAAGTACGTCGTCATGGCCACGAAGTTCGGCGTCATCAAGAAGTGCGAGCTCACCGAGTTCGACAACCCCATGGCCCGCGGCATCATCGCCATCAACCTCAAGGACAACGACGAACTCATCGCCGCCGCCCTCAGCGACGGCTCGAAGATGATCTTCCTCGCCACCCGGAAGGGCATGGCCATCAAGTTCCCCGAAAGCGACGTCCGCCCCATGGGCCGCCCCGCCGCCGGCGTCACCAGCATGAAGCTCGGCGAGGACGACTGGATCGTCGCCATGGAAGTGGTCACCGACGACGACTACATCCTCTCCGTCTCCGAACACGGTTTCGGCAAGCGCACGGGCGTCAACAAGTACCGCCTCCAGTCCCGCGCCGGCAAGGGTGTCATCAACATGAAGATCACCGCCCGCAACGGCGATGTCGTCTCCGTCCTCGCCGTCAAGGAAGACACCGACGTCATCGTCATCAGCCGCGAGGGCAAGATCATCCGCACCGAGGCGGAAAGCATCCGCAGGACCGGCCGCTCTGCCCAGGGAGTCAAGATCGTTTCCCTCGATGCAGGCGACGCCGTCGCCGCCGCCTGCGCCGTCAAGGAAGCCGAGACCGGGCCCGAACTGGACGAGACCCAGCCCGAGCTTCCGCTCCAGTAGTCCGGGCGGGGGCCCAGGCCCCGCCCCGCTCTACCTCTTGTAGCCGATCTTCCTCAGCAGCGAGTGCCGCCACTCCACGTCCGCCGGCCCCTCCACGCCCTTCGGTGGGAAGCCGTCGATCACCCCCAGCACCCCGCGCCCCTGCTCCGTCTCCGCCACCACCACCTCCACCGGATTCGCCGTCGCGCAGAAGATCCGCGCCACTTCCGGCACGTTCCGCACCGCCCCCAGAATATTGATCGGATACCCGTCGCGCAGGCAGATATGGAACGTGTGCCCCGCGCCCACCGCCTGCGCATTGTCCACCGCAATCTTCTTCAGCTCCTCGTCGTTGCCCTCCACCCGGATCAGGCACGCGCCCGAAGCCTCGCAGAACGCAATGCCGAACTTCATCTGCGGCGCCGTCGTCACGATCGCCTCGTAGAGGTCCTCCACCGTCTTGATGAAATGCGACTGGCCGAAAATGATGTTCCCGTTGTCGGGAACCGTCAGACGAACGGTCTTCAGTTCCATGGCAATCCTCATCCTAACCCGTGCAGTATGCTGGCATCATATGCGAACCGCCGCCGCCTGGCTCGTCACCGCCTCGCTCCTCTGCGCGCAAGCGCCCGCCCCTCCCGATGCCGCCGCCCGCATCCGCGAGGAGGCCGAAAAGCGCTCCCAGGTGATGAAGCACCTCCACGTCCTCGCCGACCGCTACGGCCCGCGCCTCACCGGCTCCCCCAATTACGAAGCCGCCGCCAGATGGGCCGTCCAGCAGCTCTCCGCGTGGGGCCTGTCGAATGCCCGTCTCGAACCCTGGGACTTCGGCCACCCGGGCTGGTCCAACGAGCGCGCCTCGGGCCACTTCCTCTCCCCCGTCCGCGATCCCCTCGTCTTCGAGGTCATGGCCTGGACGCCCTCCACCAACGGCCCCGCCCGCGCCGAAGCCATCCTGCTCGCGCCGCCCGCCTCGCCCTCCAAAGAAGAACTCGACGCCTGGCTCGGCGAAAACGCCCCTCGCATCCAAGGCCGCATCGTTCTGCTCGGCAAGCCGCGCGAAATCCCCGTCAGCTTCGCCGCCGCGCAGAAGCGCCTCGACGACGAAGCCGTCAAACGCCGTCTCGAAGCCCGCGGCGGCCCGCCCATGCCCCCTCAGCCGCCCAAACCAGAGCCTGGCAAGCTCACGCCCCAGCAGGTCAACGCGGCCATCGATCATTGGCTCATCGCTCATGGCGCGCTCGTCAAAGTGCTCGATGCCGGCATGCCCCACTCCACCATCCGCGCCTTCCAGAACCGCGCCTACGACGTTACGAAGTCCGTCCCCGCCGTCTATCTCCGCAATGAAGACTACGGCCGCGCCGCCCGCCTCATCGAAAGCGGCGACAAAGTCGAAATGGAGTTCGACATCGTCAACCGCACCCACCCCGGAACCACCACCTGGAACGTGCTCGCCGACATCCCCGGCACGGAGAAGCCCGAAGAGATCGTCATCGTCGGCGCCCACCTCGACTCCTGGCACGCCGCCACCGGCGCCACCGACAACGCCACTGGCGTGGCCGTCATGATGGAAGCCGTCCGCCTCATTCAGACGCTTCAGCTCAAGCCCCGCCGCACCATCCGCATCGCCCTCTGGAGCGCCGAGGAGCAGGGCCTGCTCGGCTCGAAATTTCACGTCCGGTCCAACTACGGCACATTCGAGCAGCCCAAATCAGAATTCGGGAATCTTGTTGCATACCTGAACCTCGACAGTGGCACCGGCCGCATCCGCGGCGCCAGCGTCTTCGGCCCGGAAGAAGCCGCCGCCATGGTCCGCGCCGCCATCGAGCCCTTCCGCGATCTGGGCGTCGCCGGCGCCAGCGCTTCCTCCAGCCGCCGCGAAGGCGGCACCGATTCCACTTCTTTTTCGAGCGCGGGCCTCCCCGCCATCGGCTTCTTCCAGGACCCCATCGAATACTTCCAGCAAACCTGGCACACCAACCTCGATACCTATGAGCGCGCCGTGCCCGAAGATCTCCGCCAGGCCAGCGCCGTCATCGCCGCTGCCGCCTGGCATCTGGCTTCCAGTGAACACCGCCTGCCGCGCTTCACGCGCGACACCATGCCGGCGCCCGCTACGCCCGCGCCGCCGGTGACGCAATGAAAGAGCAGCAACTCCTCTCCCACATTGCGAGCCTGCCTCACGGCCGCGCCAGTTTCAAACAACTGGTCCGTGAATTTGCCCTCCGCGGCGATGACCGCGCGCAACTGGAAGCGCTCCTCGAGCGCATGGTCAAAAAAGGCTCTCTCATCGAACTGCGCGGCGGCCAGTACGTGCTGCCCGGCCACACCCAGCAGTTCGCCACCGGCCGCCTCAGCATGCACCGCGACGGCTACGGCTTCGTCTCCCCTGCCGCCGCCGTCCCGGGCGTCGCCGGCGACATCTTCATCCCGCCCGACGCCTCCGCCCACGCCATGCACGGCGACACCGTGCTCGCCCGCATCACCCGCGTTGCATCCGGCGGCCGCGCCGAAGGCGAGGTCATCCGCATTCTCGGCCGCGCCCATCCAACCGTCACCGGCGAGTTCCGCCTCGGCCGCCGCGAGTGCTTCGTCGTACCCTTCGAGTCGCGCATCCAGCAGTGGATCGTCATTCCGGAAGGGCTCGAAATCCCCGGCCGCGGCGC
Organism: uncultured Bryobacteraceae bacterium; assembly: GCA_937920635.1. Taxonomy (GTDB): domain Bacteria; phylum Acidobacteriota; class Terriglobia; order Bryobacterales; family Bryobacteraceae; genus JANWVO01. The sequence goes on along the minus strand of CAKZUE010000028.1, from coordinate 6,123 downwards.
CAACCTCGACCGCATCGGCGCTCCCGCTCCGCACATCACGGATGTCCGCGGCATGGACGGCATGATCGTCGAAGTCGAGATCCTCGACTATCCAGGCGAGGGCGATGACACCGCCGTCGGCCGCGTCATTGAAATCCTCGGCCGCCCCGACGACTTCGGCGTCGATGTCGAAATCATCATCCGCAAGCATCATCTCCGCCACCGCTTCCCGCCGGAGGCCATCGCCCAGGCCCAGGCCGTTCCCCTCACCCTCACCCAGGCCGATCTCGCCGGACGCCGCGATTTCCGCGGCCTCGACATCGTCACCATCGACGGCGAAACCGCCCGCGACTTCGACGACGCCGTCTGGGTCGACCGCCTCCACGACGGCCGCTTCCTCCTCCACGTCCACATCGCCGACGTCAGCCACTACGTCCTGCCCGGCTCGCCCATCGATCAGGAAGCCTTCCTCCGCGGCACCAGCGTCTACTTCCCGGACCGCGCCGTGCCCATGCTGCCGCTCGAGCTCTCCACCGAAATCTGCTCCCTCAAGCCCGGTGTCGACCGCCTCTGCCTGTCCGCCCTGCTCGAAATTGATCGCCAGGGCGACGTCGTCCGCCAGGAGTTCTGCCGCAGCGTCATCCGCAGCGTCGAGCGCATGACCTACACCGATGTCCACCTCATCCTCGAAGGCGACCCCGGCCTCCGCCAGCGCTACGCCGGGCTCGTGCCGCGCTTCGAGCGGATGAAGGAGCTCGCCCTCATCCTCAACCGCCGCCGCATGAAGCGCGGCGCCATTGACTTCGATCTGCCCGAGCCGCTCCTCCTCTTCGACGAAGAAGGCCTCATGACGGGCATCCAGCGCACGCCCCGCAACATCGCCCACCGCATCATCGAGGAGTTCATGCTCGCCGCCAACGAGGCTGTCAGCCGCCACCTCGAAGAGCACCTCCCCGAAAGCCTCTTCCGCGTCCACGAGCCCCCCGACGCCCAGAAAGTCCTCGACTTCGAGCAGATCGCCGCCCGCTTCGGCCACACCCTCGGCATCGCCGCCTTCCCCGCCCGCCGCTTCCCGGTCGTCACCCGCACGAGCGACGGCCGCAAGCTCCGCCGCGACATCGTCCGCCTCGAGGAAGGCCTGAAAATCACCTCCAGGATGTACCAGAAACTGGTCGAAAAACTGGAAGGAAAACCGGAAGAACGAATCCTCAATTACCTGATGCTCCGGTCGCTGAAACAGGCCCGGTATTCCGAAAAAAACATCGGCCATTTCGCCCTTGCCGCGAAGTCGTACACGCACTTTACCTCGCCCATCCGCCGCTACCCGGACCTGATCGTCCACCGCCTGCTCTCCGCCTGGCTCGACGGCCGGGAGCCGGATGTCGGCGATCTCCACGAAATCGCCGAACAGTGCTCGGAGACGGAGCGCCGCGCCGCCGACGCCGAACGCGAACTCATCGAGTGGAAGAAGGTCAAGTTCATGACCGGCCGCATCGGCGACGAATTCGACGGGCTCATCATCTCCACCACCAGATTCGGCTTCTTTGTCGAACTGGAAGAGCTCTTCGTCGAGGGCCTCGTTCCCATCGATCTCCTCCCCGGAGACCGCTGGAATTACCACGAAAACACCCGCAAAATCATTGCGGAACGCAGCCGCCGCGAGTATAAAATCGGCGACCGCGTCCGCGTGCGCCTCGACAAAGTCGACGGCGTCGAGCGCCGCCTCTATTTCTCTGTCGTTGAACCCGAGTCAGAACGCCGCCTCAGACCTTCCAAAGGCGCCGCCCGCAAACGCCGCCCCTGACCCCGCCCCTCCCCAACGGGTTTCCCCTCGCGCTGGCGCGAGGGCTGCATCCCAACCGGTCCTCACGACGCCCTCTCTTACGGGTTTCCCCTCGCGCTCGCGCGAGGGCTGCATCCCAACCGGTCCTCACGTCGCCCTCTCTTACGGGCTTCCCCTCGCGCTCGCGCGAGGGCTGCATCCCAACTGTGCCTCACGTCGCCCTCTCTTACGGGTTTCCCCTCGCGCTCGCGCGAGGGCTGCATCCCAACTGTGCCATCCGCGGTGTTTGCGCCCTCACGCCTTCCGCACCCACACCGTCGACCGCACCGGTCGCGGCGCAGGGCGCTGCTCGCCGGGCGCAGGCTGCGGCGGTGGCGGCGGATACTCGGTACCTTGCTCCCGGTTCATCCGCGCGAAGTTCGGCACTGCCGTCAGCGGACTGCCGTCGCTGAATTCGCTCGACACCACCATCACGCCTCCCAGCAGGTCTGGCCGCCATGCCGCCTGCAAACGCGCCCCCGCGCTCGCCGTCTTCGTGATGTCCTGCTCCTGCGGCTCCAGGTTGTAGATCAGCGGCCCGTACCGCAGCGCCATCATCCCGCGAAGCTGGCTCACCCGGTCGCTTGGCTCGATCCGCTGCGGCCCCATGGCCAGCTCGAACTCCACCCGGTCGCCCGGCTTCCATGTCCGCTCGATCACCGCATAGCCGTTCCGCACGGCCGCTTTCACCACGCTCCCGTTCACGCGGAACACCGGCGGAGGCAGCTCCGGCGTGGCCCGGTACAGCTCGCTCGCATTGCGGTTCGGCACGCGCACGTGCAGCCGGAACCGCGCCGCGCGCGCCGGCCGCAGCGTCAGCGCCACCGCGCCCTTCCACGGATACTCCGTCCGCTGCTCAATCTCCACGCTCGTACCCGCCACCCCGTGGATCCGCCCGCGGCTCTCGGCGAACAGGTTCACGAACACCGCGTCCGCGGTCTTCGCATACATCCACTCCGGCAGCATCAGCAGCGTCCGCGGGAAATTGCCCACGCAGCACGGGCATACATGCCACCGGTAGCGCGCCACCCGCGCCTCCAGCGGATTGTCGTAGTAGAAATGCCGGCACTCCAGATCCAGCGAGCCCAGGATCGCGTTGTACAGCGTGTCCTCGTACAGGTCCGCGAACCGCGCGTCGTGCCACAGCCGCCCCATCTTCCACTGAAAGAACAGCTCGCCGCAGCTCGCGCACGTCTCGCAGTAGCCGCGGGAGGGCAGGGAATAGTCCGGTCCGAACCCTTCCGATGTCTCGCCGCTCCCGATCCCGCCCGTCACATAGAGCTTGCGGTGCGTGACGTTCGCCCACAGCGATTTCACTGCGCTGCGGTAATCGGCGTCGCCCGTCTCCATCACCACGTCCGCCATCGCCGAGTAGGTGTACGCTGCTCGCACCGCATGTCCCACGGCCTCGTACTGCTCGATCACCGGCAGATGCGACTGCATGTATTCGATCCGGTCCCGCGGCTGCACTCCCGCGTGATACCGGCAGTCGAGCAGGAATTTCGCCAGCTTCAGATACCGGTCCCCCGCGCCCTGTCCTTCCACCGCGTTCACATACCGCCCGAAGCGCATCAGCGCCTGCTCCATCCCCTGATGCTCGTCATACCAGGCCTGCTTCGGAGGCGGCCCGATGTGGCGGTCCCAGCAATCAGCCAGCTTCTTTGCTGCCTTGTACAGCCGGTCGTCCTTGCCCCGCGTCGCGCGGTGATGCGCCAGCGCCGCTTCCAGAAAATAGCCGGCCACGTAACCCTCGTGATCCGGCCGGTGCGCCGGATCCCAGTGCCGGAATTTGTCCGAGTCGATCCTCTTGCCCTCGCGCCCCTGCCGCGGCAGCGTGAACGCCGTCTGCAGATACCCGTCCGGCTCCTGCGCCGCCAGGATGACCGGAATCCACTTCTCGAGCGTCTCGCGGAACAGCGCCTGCGCCGCTTCCGCCTCCGCGTCGCCCTCGAACCGGTAGCCCAGCGCCAGGCTCATCGACTCGATCGTCTGGTACACCCACGCGTTCGAGAACACATACCCCTTGTGAAATCCGTGCGGCTCGCCCCGCAGCTTCTTGCCCGCTTCAATGAAGTTGTCGAGCCCTCCCAGTCCGATCTCCAGATCCGTGCGCTCGATCTGCCGGATGCAATGCGGAATCCAGTTCACGATCAGGTTCCGCAGCCGCGGCTTCCAGAATCCGCCCGCCACCTCGAACCCCTCTACGTGCGCTTCCCCCAGCGCCCGCACCGGCGGCGACGGCTCCACCGTCACATGCACCTGCGCCGTGCTTCGTCCCGCCGGACTCTCCGCCTCCAGTTGCAGCACATAGGCGCCCGGCGCGCTGAACGACGCCGTCGTCTGCAACGCCCCCGCATCCGCAAACTCCACCGCCCCCGGTCCCGAAGCCTTCGTCCACCGTACGCGGATCTGCTCTTTGGCGGGATCCGCCGCCTGCGGCTCCGGCCCCTTCACGCCATTGTGCGGCCGCGTCTGGGACGGCGCCCGCCCCTGTCCCACCCAGCCCCGCAGGTACGTCTTGCCCGGCAGCACCGCCACCCGGTCAATCCCGGCATCCACCAGAAACGGCGCTTGCGCCTGCGTGTCAAAAACCGCCGCCCCCGCCAACCCTGCCGTCCCCGTCCGCATCAGCTCGCGCCGGCTGATACCCCGCCCGTCGCCCTGTCTGTTCGTCATGTAAGCGCTCTACCTCCGCCACAGTCTATACCCGATCCCCGCCGCATGCCACTCACGCAAACTCCAGCCCCAGCTCCCCGGCAACCTTACGGATGAACCGCGCCCCTTCCGCATATTCCTCAGCGGTCTTCAGGTGCTCCAGCATTAGCGGCGCCGGTGTGGCGAGTCCCGCCAGTCCGCGCAGGTACGCCCGGTAATCGATCTCACCGCGCCCCGGAATCACTTCCACGAAATGCACGTTCATCTCCGGCTGCCATTCCAGGTCTTTCGCGTGGCACGACACGATCCACCGCCCCAGCTTGCGGAAGCATTCCTCGATCAGCGCCGTGTTCCGGTAGAACCGCTCCGGGCTGTTCACCAGATTGCAGACATCCAGATGGACCGCAAAGCCTGTCCGGTCGACCGCCCGGATCATTTTGAGGTACGAATCCGGCGAGTCCGGCAAACTCCAGCCCATCATTTCGTAGCTGAACCGCGTCCGTTTCGGCTTCACTGCGTCGATGATTTTCCGTGCATTTTCCACTGCCGCATCAAAGAATTCCTGGCTGAGATTCTTTGGATGCGGCCCGTACCAGACTTTTTCATTGAAGCTGCCGCAGATCGTCACCGCGCACCGCGCCCCCACGGCTTCCGCCACCGCCAGCCCGTCGGTCACCCGCTGCAGATTCTCTTTCCGCTTCGCCGGGTCGGCATCCAGCAGGTTCACCCACACGCCCACCTCGGCGAGAACCACGTTCTCCGCCGAGAAGCCCTGTTCGATGGCCCGGAGCTTTTCCGTCTCATGCGGCGCCGCCGCCGGACAATACGCGGCGGAGTAGCCCTGCCGCCGCGCCTCCCGCGCCAGCTCCCGCGGATCGGATGTCTTCACAAACAGCGGCGCGCCCAGCAGCAGCCTGCCGCTCTTCTGCGCCGCACGCCCCTGCCGCACGCCGCTCATCACCGCCGCCGCCGCTCCCATCCACCCCCTCCGGCTCATCCGCCCGCCACTGCAGGCAGCGGCACATTCTTCCACCGTCCTGTTTCCATTCGTTTCTGCGTCCATGTGCGCCATTGTATTCCCTCCGGCCGCACTGCTATCCTGTGATTGATCCCGCCTGTCGCACCCGCCGCGCGGATTGGGCCGGTAGCTCAGTGGTAGAGCATCTGACTTTTAATCAGGTGGTCGCGGGTTCGATCCCCGCCCGGCTCACCAATCAGAAACAATCACTTACAGGCACTCCAGAACAAGTTACCAAACGGTTTTGTAGACGATTTTGGTAACTTCCACCAGCAGCCCCATCCGCCGCGGGATCACCCTGTGAGCCACCACTACTCCGCCCCCAGCGTTCCGCGCAGCGCCCAGATCCGCCGTCCGCAGGGCAGCTTCTGCTCGAAGGCGCAGCCGTAGCCTGAGCGCCGCCCGGAAGCTTCGAGCCACTGCACAAGCTCGCTGTCGTCGCTTCGCAGGTAGGCGCGCACAACGGCGTGGGCGCGGCGGGTTCGCACCAGCCGCAGAAGACCGGCGTTCTCTTCCGCCCACTCCGCCGGCACGTGCATCAGCAGATGCCCGGCCGCGTCGTAGAGAGGAATCCGCGTCACCGGCGCTCCAGTTCGCGGTCAAGCGCCTCGGCCTGCGCCTTCGCGTGCCGGACGTCCGCCCAGGCTAC
>CAKZUE010000027.1 GCA_937920635.1 uncultured Bryobacteraceae bacterium | reverse complement strand
CGCGGATGCGGGGACGGAGTTTCATGGCCTGGCGTTTGGTGTCGAGAATCGCGGTTTTACCGACACCCAGACGTTGCCATGATTCTCAAGTAATTGCGATGCAAGTAGTTCTAGGATACGTGGTGGCGAAGGTGGGGGTCGAACCCACACGAACCGAACGGTTCGCCAGATTTTGAGTCTGGTGCGTCTGCCAGTTCCGCCACTTCGCCAGTGGGGTTCGACCCACATTGTAACATCGCGGCAATCCGTTGCCGAGCCGCGCGGCGTCCGCGTCGAGGGCTTACACTAAAGGCGTGGAAGAGCAGCCGCAGGAGCGCAAGGGGCTCAGCGCTTATGCGAAGGCCGGGGCCTACGCGGGGCTGGCGTTTGTGACCCCGATCAGCGGTTTCGTCTGCTACAAGATCGGCGACTGGCTCGATCAGAGGTACGGGACCGGATACCTGTATCTGGTGGGACTGATCCTGGGCTGCGTGGCGGGCATGTATGAAACGTTCCGCCAGGCGGTGCGCATCGAGGGGCTCGACAGGCGGCGATGAGCGACCTCGACTACGGCCGCGTGATCGGGCGCATCGGCTGGATTGCGGTTGCTGTGACGGCGGCGGGCGGCGCCGCGTGGTGGCTGTTCCGTGATACCAGAGCGATGCTGAGCTTCCTCGGCGGCGCGGGAATCGCAGGGCTGTCTTTCTGGCTGCTGCACCGGCTGGTGGAAGACCTGAAAGCCGTCACCGAAGGGCGGCCGGTGAAGACGGCGCGCCTGGCCACGCATGTCGTCCGCGTGCTGCTTCTGGGCGCAATCGCCTATGTTATCTTGGAAATTTGCGGAGGCGACCGCGCCGCGCTTGCCTCCGGCCTCACCGTCGCGCTGACGGCCGCCACCATCGAAGTCCTGATCGAGCTTTTATATGCACGAGCATGAATTGTGGTTCACGGCGCTGCTGAACAAATACCTGGCCGCGCCCGCCAACGCCCTCTTCCAACTGGTTGGCTATCACACGGAAGACCCCACCCGGCCGTGGTCGAATTACATGGCCATGGAGATTCTGGTCATCCTGATCCTGTGTTGCGCCGCCCTGGCGCTACGCGCTTCGCTGAGCGTGGAGCGGCCGGGCAAGTTCCAGCTCGTGATCGAAAGCATCTACGGCTTCATCGCCGACCTGGCCAAAGACATCGTCGGGCACGATTACAGGAAGCGCCTGCCATGGTTCGCGATGGTGTTCCTGTTCATTCTCACGTCGAACCTGCTCGGCATCATCCCCACGTTTGAGTCGCCCACCATGTATTACTTCGTTCCGGCGGGCGCGGCCATCGCAACCTTTTTCTATTACAACGGGCAGGGCATCCAGGAACAGGGGCTGCTGGGGCACCTGAAACATTTCTGCGGCCCTGTGTTGCTGATCGCGTGGTTCATGTTTCCGCTGGAAGTCATCAGCCACATGATCCGGCCCGTCTCGCTCACCATCCGTCTTTACGCCAACATGCTGGCGGGCGAGCAGGTGACGCTGGGGTTCCTGGCCATGGCGCCGTGGGTGGTGCCCGTGGTGTTCATGGCGCTGCACGTGTTTGTTTCATTCGTTCAGGCATTCATTTTCATGATGCTCGGCATGGTGTACGTCGGCGAAGCCGTGGCGCATGAAGGGCATTGATGCGGCATCATCGGCCGTCAGTGTGAGGCCCCGGCGTCCCAACGCACGGTGCGCAACCACCTCCTGAGGGCCAATTCATACAAGGAGAGACCACCGATGCAAGTTCGCAACTTTCTGATCCTGGCGGCGCTGCTGCTTCTGGCCGCGCCGGCATTCGCGCAACAGGGGCAGCAGTCCGGCGGCGTGTTCGTGCTGCCGGGCGCGTTCGCCATGGCGATCGCCTCGAGCGTCTGCGGCTTGGCGCAGGGCAAGGCCATCGCCGCTTCGGTTGAAGCCATCGCACGGAACCCGGGGGCGGCGGGCGCCATCCGCATCCTCCTGATTCTGGGCCTCGCATTCATCGAGTCGCTGGCGCTGTTCACGCTGATCAACATCGGCCGCTGACCGCCAGCGCCATCCAAGGTCCAAGACCACGAAAGGGTCCGGCGCACGCCGGGCCCTTTTGTTTTCTACGCTAGAGAGTGATGAAGCTCCACGGAATCTTCCCCCCCATCACGACGCCGTTCAACTCCGACGGCGAGATCCATGAATCCAAGGTGGCGCACAACATTGGCAAGTGGAACCGCACCGCCCTGGCCGGCTATGTGGTGTGCGGATCCACGGGGGAAAGCGTCCACCTGACGTTCGACGAGAAACTCCGGATGTTCGAACTCGTGGCGAAGCACGCGGCGCCGGAGAAGCTGCTCCTGTGCGGCACCGGCGTCGAGAGCGTGAAGGAAACGCTCGAGTTGACGCGGCGGGCGGCGGAGATGGGATACAAGGCCGCGATGGTCAGGACGCCGCACTACTACAAGAACCTCATCAACAACGGTCCGGCGCAGGCTCTCTATTTCCGGGCAGTGGCCGATCAAAGCCCGATTCCCGTCATGATTTACAACTGGCCGCAAGCTACCGGCGTTGACATTCCGGCGGAAACGGTAGCGGAATTAAGCCACCACCCAAACATTATTGCGATCAAGGAAAGCAGCGGAAATATCGAGAAAGTCATGCAGATGATCCGGGAATCGAAGCCCGGCTTCCAGGTGCTGGTGGGGTCGGCCCCGACGCTGGCGCCCTCGCTGGCCGTTGGCGCCGTGGGGGCGGTTCTGGCTTACGCCAATGCGGCTCCCTACTCTGTCATCGCCATCTGGGAAGCCCACCGGCAGCGCGAGTTCGACGCGGCGATGGACTGGCAGAGGCGGATCGCGCGCGCGGCGGTGCTGGTCACGGCGAAATACGGAATCCCCGGGCTCAAGCATGCCATGGACCTGAACGGTTATTACGGCGGCCCATGCCGGCTGCCGCTGGCCCCATTAAAACCCGAGGCGAAGAAGGAAATTGAAGAAGCATTTCAGGGATTGAACAGTTAATGTACATGAATATCAGCCGGGCAGGAGCGTGATTTCATGAGCGGAATTCCTGAATGGCTGGAAGGTCTTGCGGTCTCTCCGGAGGCGGCCGCGGCGCTGCTTTCCGCCGGAGACGGGTACGAGATGCCGCTGGTGTGCCGGAATCCCCTCCGGGGCGCCGAAGTGGCCGCGCTTCGGGGCAAGAGCGCGCCGGAGCTGTTTCCGGGCGCATTCAGCCCGGAAGGTGCCCTGGCCGGGCTGTGGATCTATTTGCGGGATTTTAACGCCTGCCACCACGTGGCGCAGAACCTGCCCACGCCGGAAGGCAGCTACTGGCACGGCATCCTGCACCGGCAGGAGCCGGACGACTGGAACGCCGGTTACTGGTTCCGCGCCACGGGCAGACATCCGGTTCACGCGGCGCTACTGGAGGAGGCGCGGGTTCTTGCCCAAGCGCACGCAGCGGCGCACTGGCAGCCGGGCGCGCGGTGGGACGCCGAGAACTTCGTGCTCTTCTGCGCGCGGGCGCGGCGGGAGCCGGGCAGCGATGCCGAACGGCTCGCCAAAGCCATCCAGATGGCCGAGTGGCGCCTGCTGTTCGGCTGGTGCGCGCGCGTGCGAGGATAGTGCGAAGGACCGGAGACGGGGAGCCTGTGCGAATGAAACGTTGGGCCGTGACCGGGGTGGCCGTGCTGGCGGCGGCGATGATGCTGTGGCTGGCCGCCAGAAAGCCGGCGCCACCGGAAGTGCCGTTCGCGCGCGTCAGCCAGGAGACGCTGGTCAGCGTTTTGACGACCAACGGAAAGACGGAGCCGGCCGAGTGGGCGCCGGTGCGCGCCGCGCGCGCCGGGCGGATCCACCGCGTGCTGGTGGAGCGCGGCGTCCGGGTGGTGGAGGGGGCGTTGCTGGCTGAACTCGACGACAGCGAGGCCCGCACAGCCGTTTCAGCGGCGGAAGCGCGCGTGGCCGTGGCACGAGCTGAGCTGCGCGCGCTGGAACGCGGCGGGCGGCAGGCGGAGATCGCCCAACTGGAAGGCCTGATCGCGAAGCTCGAATTGGACCTGGAGACCGCGCGCCGCGACGCCGCGGCGCTGGACCGGCTGGCAGCCAAAGGCGCGGCATCGCGCGCGGAGCTGGAACAGGCCCGCGACCGCGCGGCCCAGCTTGAATCCGAACTGAAAGCGCAGAGGCAGCGCCGCGCCGCGCTGGTGGCGGAGACCGACCTGGAGGCCTCCAGGGCGCGTCTGCGGGAGGCGGAAGCCGCGCTTCAGGATGCGCAGCGAGGCCTGGCTCAGTGCCGGTTGCGTTCACCGCGCGCGGGCACGGTGTACGATCTCCCGATCCGCGGAGGCGACTGGGTGGAGGCGGGAGCGCTGGTGGCGCGGGTCGGGGAGATTGCGAAGCTCAAAGTGGCCATCTATGTCGACGAGCCGGAACTGGGGCGCGTGAAGGCCGGGCTGCCGGTGCAGATCACCTGGGATGCGGCGCCGGGCAAGACCTGGCAGGCCAGCGTGGACAAGATGCCTACGCAGATCACGCCTCTTGGCACGCGGATGGTTGGAGAGGTGTGGGCGCTCTGCGAAAACCCGTCGCTGGACCTGCCGCCGGGCGCCAATGTCAACGTGCGCATCCGCTCGCAGGTGGTGGAGAACGCGGTGACGGTTCCGAAGGCGGCATTGAGGCGCCAGGGAGATGATCTGGGCGCCTTCGTATTGGCGGAAGGCCGGGTCGAGTGGCGCCGGGTGGAGATCGGCGCGGCCAGTGAGGTGAAGGCGGAAGTGCGCAGCGGGCTGCGGCCTGGCGACGCGGTGGCGCTGCCTGCGGACCGGCCGCTGGCGGCGGGGATGGAAGTGCGGGCGGTTATCCCCGAAGCCCGCCCGTAGGCCCTTCCAGGCGGCTCAATCCGCGCTGGCGCGCCCGGCTGACAGGAGGTGATCGTCGGCGCGGCGGGAGCGGGAGTTGTCACGCTCTTCCAGCTCTTCGGCGTAGTCGACACCGGCGGCGGTGATCTGGAAGCGGTTGTTGTCGCCGCGGATCAGCAACCCACGCTCCTTGAGGTACCACAGCGTGAATTCGAGATGATCCCTGGGAATGCCGAGCAGGTCTTCGAGTTCAAAAATGGTGACGCCCGGGGCGTGCGGGTCCTGCTGCCGCTTGGCATAGAGCGCGCGCAGGACGCCGTGGCGCCTGCGTTTCTCTCCTTCCGGGCCGAGCGCGGCCTTCGGTGATTGAAAGACGCGCCAGCGGGCGTGGAGCATCGCGGCGTGGCTGAGGTCGTAGGCGGCGCGCTGCTCGGGATCGCTGAGGACGCGATACGCCTCGACGATCTGGCGGAACAGGCGCTCGTCTCCCGTCTCCTGGTTGTCGGGGTGGAACTGCTGCGCCAGCAGGCGGTACACGCGGTGAATGGTCTCCGGCGAGGCCTTGGGATTCACCTGGAGGATCTCGTAGTAGTCGGCTGTGGCGGGCGCTGCCTCGGGGGGAGTCTCGGCAGGCAGGAAACGAATGCCCAACCGGTAGCCTCCGCCCGGAGCAGAACGGCACCAGCGCACCGCCCCGCGGGCGCGTAGCTGGCCGCCGAAGGCGCCGTCCGCCGTGCAGGACTCCACCATGACCACGTCGCCCGGCTGAAAGGACGCCTGAGCCAGAGCGCCAAGACCGGACTCGTGGGCATCCGTCACCAGGGCAGACGCCTGCAACGGCCGGTTCGTGCAAGTCAGCTTCACTTCCAGCCGCTGCGTCCTCGGCAGCCGCGCGTGGCCTCGCCTCTCGTCCGGCACAGGGTTTGTCACGTTACCGATTGTGCCGCGGATCGTAAAACAGAGGAATCCCCGTTTTCGCTGAGGGCGCCCCGGGGAAAGACCTGGCAGGGCTGTCAGCGTTATGGCTTAGCCGGTTTCGCCGCGGAAGCCGGAGCCTCCGGCTCAGCCGGCTGCGGCTTGCCAAAATACGATTCGTCCAGAAACACGCGGCCCTGTGCTTTGACGGCCTGCATGGCCTTGTCCGCGTTCTCCGACGTCAGCTTCTTCTCGATGTCCGCCCGCACCTGCTCGAAGGGTTGCGCGCCGCGCTTCTGCACCTGGATCAGGTGATAGCCGAACTGCGTCCGCACGGGCTGGCTGATCTCGCCCACAGGCATCGTGAAGACTGCGTTTTCGAATTCCGGAATCATCCGGCCGCGGCCGAACGAGCCCAGATCGCCGCCATTCTTGCCCGAGCCGGTGTCATCGGACTCGGCTTTAGCGACTTCGGCAAAGTCCTCGCCCTTCAGAATCCGCTGGCGCAGCGCTTCGGCGCGAGTCTGCGCCTCTTCCGGAGTCAGATCCTTCTGTCCGTCCTTCAAGGGTACGCGCGAGCCCTGGAAGCGGACGAGGATGTGGCGCGCGGTGGCGGTCTCGAACTCGTCCTGATGCGAGTCGTACCAGGCCTTGAGCTGGGCGTCGCCGGGTTTGGCTGTCTCGGTGAAGTGCTGGTAGAGCAGGGAAGCGAGAGTGCTTTCCTGCTGGAGAAAGAGCTGGACCTTGACAGCAGGCTTGTCGTCCACATGGAGCTTGCGGGCTTCGGCGGAATACGACATGATCTCGCCGAGCTGTTCCGCCAGGCGGCGCCGGGACTGGGGAGAATCGCCGCCGAGCTGCTGGCGCAGGTTTTCCGGCAGGTTCCGCATCAGGGTGTCGAACTCGGAGCGTGTCATTTTCCTGCCGCCGGCTTCGAACACGACGGGATCTGCGGCAGGAGAGGGCTTCGGCGCGGGAGCGGGCGCCTGCCCCCAAAGCAGTGCGCCGAGCATCGACAATAAAAGGATTCGCATTGTTTTATGGTAACCCGAGGACTGCCCCACGCTGAGCGCACGCCGCGCCGCGGCCGCGCTGACCTGCCCGCACCGCCGCTGGACTGGAAGCGTGTGTGGCCCGACATTCGAGCGCTGTTGCAGCCGAGGCGCGGCGTCCTGCTGCTGGGGCTCCTGCTGATTGTGGTGAGCAGGCTGTGCGGGCTGGTGCTGCCGGCGAGCACGAAGTTTCTGATCGACGACGTGCTGGCCAAAGGACGGGCGGAACTGCTGGCGCCGCTGGTGGCGGCGGTGCTGGCGGCGACGGCGGTGCAGGCTGTGACGGGTTTCGCCCTGACGCAACTTTTATCGAAGTCCGCGCAGCGGCTGATCGCCGAATTGCGGATGCGCGTGCAGCGCCATGTGTGCCGGCTGCCGGCGGCCTTCTTCGACAGCCAGAAGACGGGGCAACTGGTGTCGCGCATCATGAACGACGTCGAGGGCGTCAGGAACCTGGTGGGCACCGGGCTGGTGGAGTTCCTGGGCGGGCTGCTTACGGCGGTGTTCTCCTTCGTGGTGCTGATGCGGATCAGCCCGCATTTGACGCTGCTGGCGCTGCTGATCGTGGTGGTGTTCGGAGTGATTCTGAAACGCGGCTTCCAGACGCTCCGGCCGATCTTCCGCGAGCGCAGCCTGATCACGGCTGAAGTGACCGGCCGGCTGGCGGAGACGCTGGGCGGCATCCGCGTGGTGAAGGCCTATCATGCCGAAGCCCGCGAGGACGAGGTCTTCGCCGCAGGGGTGCGGCGGATTCTCGGCAACGTCTTCCGCTCGCTCACCGGAGTTTCGCTGCTCAGTCTTTCGGCTACGGTGCTGCTCGGCATCGTCGGCGCGGCGGTCATGTATGTAGGCGGGCGGCAGATCCTCGCCGGGGCGCTGACGCTGGGCGGTTTCGTGACGTTCTCGGCGTTCCTGGCGTTTATGATCGCGCCGGTCTTCCAGGTGGTGGGGATCGGAACGCAGTTGACGGAGGCGGTTGCGGGACTGGAGCGGACGCGGGAGCTGCTCGACACGCCTTCCGAGGATCAGGCGTCCGAACGCACGGTGCAACTGGGCGAGGTTCGGGGCGAGGTGCGGTTCGAGGATGTCTGGTTCGAATATGAGGCGGGCAAGGAGGTGCTGCGGGGCGTGAGCTTCTCGGCGGCGCCCGGCACGGTGACGGCGCTGGTGGGCTCCTCCGGTTCCGGCAAGTCCACGATCCTCGGGCTGATTGCGTCGTTCTACACGCCCACGCGCGGGCGGGTGCTGGTGGATGGAACGGATCTGGCGCGCGTGACGCTGGACAGTTACCGGCGGCAGCTGGGCGTGGTGTTGCAGGAGACGTTCCTGTTCGACGGTACGATTCGGGAAAACGTTGCCTTTGCGCGGCCTGATGCCGGCGAGGACGAAGTGCTCGCCGCGTGCCGGCTGGCGCGGGTGGACGAATTTGCCGAGCGGCTGCCGGACGGATACGACACGCTGGTGGGCGAGCGCGGGGTGAAGCTCAGCGGCGGGCAGAAGCAGCGGGTGTCGATTGCGCGGGCGATCCTTGTCAATCCGCGGATTCTGCTGCTCGACGAGGCGACGTCGAGCCTGGACAGCGAAACGGAGGCGCTCATCCAGGAGGGGTTGGGGCATTTGATGGAAGGCAGAACCACGTTCGTGATCGCGCACCGCTTATCCACCATCCGCCGCGCGCACCGGATTCTGGTGGTGGAGGAAGGGCTCGTGATCGAAGAGGGCGCGCACGAGGAACTGATGGCGGCCCGGGGGCGGTATTACGACCTGTATACCCGGCAACACGGCTTCGAGAAAAATCTCTTCCTGGCGCCGGGCGAGGCGGAGTGGGAGCCGGCGGAGGAATAGAGCGGGGGAACCTGCCAGGCGGTGTTCCAGCGCCCTCAGCTCAGACGCGGTAGTGATCGGCGCGCCAGTTCTTGATGGCGCGCTTGATGGCATCGGGCTCCATGTTCTGCTCTGCCGCGCGCTTGGCCAGCTCCACGAACTCCTCATCAGAGGCGAAGCGCAGCGCGACGATCTGTTTCACCCCGAGCCGCGGGTCGAGCAGCTTGCCCGTCAGCACATAGTGCCGCAGGTTCTCCTCGGCGCGGATGGCGCGGTCCTGCGCTTTGAGGGCGAAGATCCGCGCAAAGCCGGCGATGCCGACGGCGCAGAACGAAAGCACCACGATGAGCGAGGCGCTGTAGAGCCGCTGGTGGTCGCCGAGCGATTTCCAGAGGTTCACCAGCGAGCCGATGCAGGTGAGCAGCAGGATGGGCGACAGGATGAAATGGTAGCCGGGCACGAGGCGGACGTGGTTCGAGTAATTCTGTTCTTTCATGGGGCGCGTCTCCGTACAGTCGATCCGATGGTAGCAGCCCGCGCCGCGATGGAGAAAGCCCCGCTCCCGGATTTCAGGCGGCGCGGGGGCGCAGGCCCAGCCCCGGGCGGTCCGGAAGGATCAGCTTCCCTTTTTCGACGCGCACGCCCTCGTAGGGGTCGTTGGCGATGAGCAGGTGCCCGTCGAGGTCGGCGTAATCGACCAGCGGCGAGAGATGCGCGGCGGCGGTGATCGCTGCTGACGACGAGACCATGCAGCCGAGCATCACTTTGAGCCCCAGCGAGCGGGCGATCTCGATCATGCGCTTCGCTTCCAGCAGCCCGCCGCACTTGTCCACTTTCACGTTGACCCCATCGAAATACGGCGCCAGGCGCGGGACGTCGGGCGGGTGCAGGCAGGCTTCGTCCGCAATCACGGGGATGTGGACGCGCTTGCGGATCCAGTTCATGTCTTCGAGGTTCGCCGCAGGCAGCGGCTGCTCGATGAACTCGACGCCCTGCTTCTCCAGCCAGTTGATCCTGGCCACAGCCTCTTCTTTCGATTTGAAGCCCTCGTTGGCGTCGACACGGAGCGGCTTGTTCGTCACCGAGCGGACGGCGGCGATCACTTCTTCGTCGTTGTCGAGGCCGACCTTGATCTTGAGCACGGGGAACGGGTCCGCTTCGCGCACCTTCTGGCGGATCACTTCGGCTTTGTCGATGCCGATGGAGAAGGTTGTCAGCGGCGCGGCGGCAGGATCGAGGCCGAACATGCGCCACAGCGGCACGCCGAGCTTCTGCGCGTTCCAGTCGAGCAGCGCGATGTCCAGCGCCGCCTTGGCTGCGAACTGCCCTTCGATGCGCCGGAAGACCTGATCCATCAGCGGCACGAACGCCTCAGGCTTCTGTCCAAGCAGCCACTCGCGGATGGATTCAACCGCCTGCCGGTTGGTCTCCGCGCTCTCCCCGTACCGGATGATGGGGGCGCCTTCGCCGACGCCGGTGATCCCGTCGCGCGAGTACTCGACAAAGAACGTGTCGCGGTACTCGCTGGACGACATCACCGTGGTCCAGGTATGGCGCAGGTTGAGGCGGCGGATGCGCGTGACCAGCCCGGGCCCGGGATCGGCTGTGGCCGGAGGCACGGACGCGGCGGCTGCAACAGAAGTGGAAAGAAACGTTCTGCGTCTCATCGCATCCTCCACCGGCGGCAGGCGACAAGCAATCTCGTCCACGGTTCGTCTTCGAGCCGGCTGATTTGCAGCACGGGCTTCGTATTCGTGGTCGAGTGGATGAACTCCCCCGCGCCGAGGTAGAACCCGGTGTGGTTGATTTTCTTCTCGTCCGGCCCGAAGAACAGCAGGTCGCCGGGCTCGAGCTCTTCGCGCGTGATCCGGAGCATGCCGTCCCAGTCCGCCTGCGGCTGCGCATCGCGCGGCATGAGCACGCCTCCACGGCGCACGAGCATCTGCGTGAAGCCGGAGCAGTCAAAGCCGAAGCTGGTCGTGCCGCCCCAGGTGTAAGGCAGTCCGAGGAACCGCCTGGAAAGCTCGATCAGCGCCCCCAGCGGCAGCGGCTGCGGCTCGAAGACAACGTCGCCACGCTGGATCCACGCTTCCTTCCCGTCCGGCAGCCGCACGCGGATCCAGCGCCGGTTGTCCTTTTCCGGCTCTTCCACCACTTCGAGCAGGCTTTCATAGGGAACCGTCAGCAGCGGCGCGCGGCGTGTGACGGATGGTTCGGGATAGAGGTGAGCCCGGAGCGAATCGACAAAAGCGGCGCGTCCTGTTTCGGCGTACCGCTCGCCTTCCGCCAGCAGGCGCAGCGCGCCGCGGCGCACCCAGCCGGGATAGCCGTCATGGGGCGTGCGGATGCGGGCCCAGTCGCCTTCGATCCGTTCCACCCTCACGGTCATGGCGTAACGCGCCTGGCTGACCACGTCCACGTCCGCGCTGGGCTTCGAGAACATATCGAGCACTGGCACAACGACGACGGCGCGTTGCTGGGCGATGGCGGCGCTCATGAGAACTCCTGCCAGCAGAAGGAGCCGGACCATACCGCCAGTATAGGAGAGCGCAGATGGTAAGCTGCGAGACGGTGGGCGCATCCCGAAAGATCTGGATCACCGCCGCGGTTGTCGCCGCGCTGGCTGCCGCCGCGTTTCTTGTCTGGCTGCATGGCCCGTGGCGCGCGGCGGACGCGCGGGCGATGCTCGCGGAGCTGCCCGCGGGCGATGGGCTGACGGTGTTCGCCGACATGCGCGCGCTGCGCCAGTCGGGCATTTTGCAACGGCTGGCGGGAGAGGCGGGCGCGGAGAGCGAAGAATACCGGGGATTTGTGGCGGCGACGGGGTTCGAATACCGCCGCGATCTGGACGCCTTCATTCTGCGCTCGGAAGATGGACGGCGGTGGATTGTGGCCGAGGCGAGGCTCGATTACGGCAAGCTGCGCCGCTACTTTCTGGCGCAGGGCGGGCGTTGCGTGAGCGAGCTGTGCTCGATGCAGGGCTCCGCGCCTGAGCGGCAGATCTCGTGGGTGCGCCTGAAGAGCGGGCGGCTGGGCATGGCCGTGAATCCGGACCCGCTGGCGGCGGCGGCGTTCGGCGGCAAGGCGGAGGCGCTGGCGTGGCCCGTGCCCGAGACGCCGTTGTGGCTGTACCTGCCGGGCAGAATGCTGGCAGCGCCGGAGGGCGCGCCGGCATGGCTTGCGCTTGCAGTGGATGGGATGCGCGGGGCGCAGTGGCTCCTGTGGAGCGCGCGGCCCGAGGGCAGCGGCCTGGATCTGCGGCTGCAAATTCAGTGCGCGGATGCGGACAAAGCCAAAGAGATGGCCGGGCGCTGGGAAGGCGTGCTCGAATCGCTGCGGGAAGCCGCCCGGCAACAGGGAGACCGGGTTTCGCTGCCGGCGATCCTCGCTGAGGGCAAGTTCCAGGCGCGCGGCGAAAGTGCGGAAGGAAGGTGGCGCATCGAGTGGGGACGGCTGGAGAAGCTGCTGCCCTGATCGATGGCGGCGGCTATTGGATCCGTTCTCTCAGCCGCTCTTTGTCCACCAATTCGTCGAACACCGCCAGCACCTGCTTCCGGAACCGGTAGATGCGGCGGACGTTCTCGCGGAACTGGCCGTCGTAGAGCGGGTGCGACATCCACTTGCGCACCATCGCGGGCGGGATGGCGATGTCGCGCCGCAGATCCTCGGGGGAAGCGCCACGGAGGAACATCCCGTAAAACATCGCCGCTTCGCGCTGCACTTCAATCGGATCGAATCCGTCGCCGGATGGCGGCGTCATCGGTGCCGGCCTGTTCAGAGTCGAAGCCAAGGCAGCGCCCCTCATTCAGAAACTGAAGTATAAACGGACTTCGCCAGGAGAGGCAAGGCCCCTCCCCGAGCCTTGGGAGTATCAGGCAAATCCATGTGGCCGACGCTCTCTGGATCGGCGCACCGCGGAAGTGGGATGATGCCCGCGGCCCCTGTCCATCCGATGCGCGGCACGCGGCAGACGTTTCATCCCTGTGCGCGGCGGAGGGTCCGGTGGCTGGGTGAAGGGCGCCGGTTCCGAATTCCGGGGGAGGTCCCGTTGAATCGGGAGAAGTCCCGCCCGCGCCCGCTACGGCAGCGGAAATCCGCTTTGGCCTGGAGTGGAATCGGCGGCTGGGAGTGGGGCGCGTGGTGGGATTCGAACCCACGACATCCAGAACCACAATCTGGCGCTACTACCAGCTGAGCTACACGCGCCGCAACTACCAGCATTTTACCAGAGCCCTGCGGCGCGCTTCCAGTCGCGGCTTCCCGCGGCTGTTTACGGCAGCCCGGCGCGCTTCCAGAGCTCATCCACCCGCGCCTTCACCTCCGGCGACATCACGATCCGTTCCGGCCACCGCCGCGTGAAGCCCTCCTCGGGCCACTTGCGCGTGGCGTCGATGCCCATCTTCGAGCCGTAATCGGGCAGGCGGCTGGCATGGTCCAGCGTGTCCACGGGCCCGTGCACAAACTCGATATCGCGCTCCGGGTCGATGTTGTTGAGCGCGATCCAGGCGGCCTCGCTCGCGTTCTGCACGTCTACGTCCTCGTCGAAGACGACGATGACCTTCGTGAACATCGCCTGTCCGAGCCCCCAGATCGCGTGCATCACTTTGCGCGCCTGACCCGGGTAGGACTTGCGGATCGAGACGAGCATGAGATTGTGGAACACGCCCTCGGCAGGCAGGCAGACGTCGCGGATCTCGGGCATCTGAAGCCGCATCAACGGCAGGAAGATCCGCTCGATGGCCTTGCCCATGAAAAAGTCCTCCATGGGTGGCGGCCCGACGATCGTGGTGGCGTAGATCGGATCGCGCCGGTGGGTCATGCACTCGACATGAAAGACCGGGTAGTCGTCATCGAGCGAATAAAAGCCCGTGTGGTCGCCGAACGGCCCTTCGCGGCGCTTCTCGCCGATTTCGACGTAGCCCTCGAGCACGATCTCGGCGTTGGCGGGCACCTCCAGATCCACGGTCTCGCACTTCACCATCTCCACGGGCCTGTTGCGCAGGAAGCCGGCGATCATCATTTCATCCAGATCGGGCGGCAGAGGGAGGATCGCGGAGTACATGGTGGCCGGATCGGCGCCGATGGCCACGGCCACAGGCATGCGCGTGGCGCCCTGCTGCTTCAGCCGGCGGTAATGCTCGGCGCCCTGCTTCTGCGTCTGCCAGTGCATGCCGGTGGTGCGGGCGTCAAAGACCTGCATGCGGTACATGCCGCAGTTGCGCTTGCCGGTTTCCGGGTTGCGCGTGAACACCATGGGCAGGGTGATGAACGGCCCGGCGTCGCCCGGCCAGCAGGTCAACACGGGCAGCTCATGCAGGGAAAAGCCGTCGCGGCGGATGACTTCCTTGCACGGTCCGGTGGAGACGGTTTTCGGGAAGAAGTTCGCCATGTCGGCGAGCTTCGGCAGCATCTTCAGCTTGTTGATGAGCCCCTGCGGCATGCGCATCTCGAGCATCTCCGAGATGCGCGCCGCGTGCTCGTCCACTGAAGCCGCCTCGAGCGCGATCTCCATGCGCCGCTGGCTGGCAAAGGCGTTGATCAGCACGGGCATCGAGGAGCCCCTCGGTTTCTCGAACAGCAGCGCGGGGCCGCCGCGCTTGACGGCGCGGTCGGCGAACTCGGTGATTTCCAGCTTCGGATCCACTTCGAAGGGGATGCGCCGGAGCTCGCCCGCCTGTTCGAGCGCGCGAACAAAATCTCTCAGATCTGTGTAGGCCATGCAGGAAACCTCTTCCGGGAGCGGCTTTTACTATCATGAGAGACGAAACCCTTTTTGCTCAAGGAGTCTCCATGTTTCACCGAGTGGCGCTGGTGACCGGCGCGAGCCGGGGCATCGGCCGCGAGATCGCGCTCACCCTTTGCCGCAATCAGTTTGATGTCGTCGTCGCCTCCCCGGAAGTGGAAAAGAACGAGGAGGTGGCCGAGACGATCCGCCAGTGCGGCGGCAACACGATGACGCTGGATCTGGACGTTTCGAACCGGGATTCGGTCAAGCAGGGCGTCGACGCCGTGCTGAAGCAGATGGGCCGGATCGACGTGCTGGTGAACAATGCCGGCATCACGCGGGACGCGCTGTCGATGCGCATGAAGGCCGAGGACTGGGACCGCGTGATCCAGATCAACCTCACGGGCGCGTTCAACATGTCGCAGGCCGTGATCCCGCCGATGATGAAGGAGCGCTGGGGCCGCATCATCAACATCGCCTCGGTGGTCGGCGAGATGGGCAACGTGGGGCAGGCCAACTACGTGGCCTCCAAAGCGGGGCTGATCGGGCTCACCAAGTGCCTGGCGCAGGAGCTGGCTTCGCGCAACATCACCGTCAACGCCATCGCTCCGGGCTACATTGAAACCGACATGACCGCGGTGCTGCCGCAGGAGGTGAAGGAGCGGATGATGGCGATGATCCCGTTGAAGCGCTTTGGCCAGCCGAAGGACATTGCCAATGCGGTGAAGTTCCTGGCCAGCGAAGACGCCGCCTACATCACCGGCGCCGTGCTCCGTGTCAACGGCGGCATGTATATGTGACCTTCAGGCCCCGGCGCCCGCAGTGGACACTTTTTCCTCTGTTTTTCGACTCACGCAACTCACGCGCGTGACAACACAGGCCGGGCTGCTGGCTTGCGCGGCATGGATGTCTGCTCTGCCGGCGGTCTTCGCACAGAATGGAGAACTGCCCCGAAACAAGCGGATTTCGTGGCTCTCCTACAACGCCGACCACGCCGCCGGGCGCAACTGGAGCCTGCATTTCGACGGCAGCTACCGGCCGATGTACGGGACGGCCTGGCGGCAGTGGCTGGTGCGTCCCGGCGCCAACTACCAGTTCCACGAGCGCTGGCAATTGTCGCTGACGTACTCCTATTTCAGCGTCCACCCCAGGGGGGTGAGAGATCCCAACGGCAGCGTGGGCGAGCATCGCATGCACCAGCAGGTGGAGTACTCGCATCCGTGGCAAAGCAACACCATCCGCCACCGCTTCCGGTTGGAAGAGCGCTATCTGTCTTCGCCGTGGAAAGAGGGCGCGCCGCGCACATGGCAGTGGCAGGACCGCCCGCGTTACATGCTTCGGATGGACAGGCCGCTGAAGCGCAATGGGAACCAGCAGGCGCCGCTGACACTGACACTGTATGAAGAGGCGCTGTTCAGCTTCGCCTCGCCCGCGGCTTCCGCCTTCGAGCAGAACCGCATCTACGCGGGTGTCACCTGGCGCACGGGGAGGCATTGGACGGTGGATGCCGGCGTGTTTTACCAGACCTTCAAGCCGCAAAACGGCGGGCGGCTGGAGCACAATCTTGTCTTCGTTACCCTGCTGCGGAACCAGACGCCACTGAAGGATCTATTCGGCTGGCTTCGTGGCCGCTGAACCTCCGCGCATTTGCGCCATGCGTCCCCTGACAGGCGCGCCGGGTCAGCGGATCCAGCCGAGCCATCCGGCCAGCGCCGCGGCGGCCAGGACCGGCGCCGGATGGATGCGCGCCTTTGCCAGCAGAATGAATGCTACGGCTGCCGCGGTCCAGTGAGGCCACGAGGTCATGCTGCCTTTGCCGAGCACGAAGGCGGCGCTCAGCACCAGTCCGGCCACGGCAGGGTTGACGCCCGCCAGAAAGCGCTGCGCCAGCGGCTGATCCCGCCGCAGTTCGTACTGGCGGCTCAGGAACAGCATCCACAGCAGACCCGGCAGAAAGAGCGCCGCCGTAGCGACCAGCGCTCCAGCCACGCCCTGGCGGTGGTAGCCCGCGAACGTCGCCAGCACCGCAATCGGGCCCGGCGTGAGCTGGCTGATAGCCACGCCGTCGATGAATTCACGCGGCGACAGCCAGCCGAGTCGCGTGACGAGGCGGTCGTGAAGCACGGGGAGCAGCACGAATCCACCGCCGAAAAAGATCAAGCCGATGCGGAGGAACACGTTCGCCAGACTGGCAAGCCCCGTAAGCGCGCCCACAGCGGCGGGCGCTGCCAGCATCGGAAGCGCCGTCTTCCGGGCTTCGGCGCCTTTGTCCTGGGATCCTCTCTGGCCGTGTGGCGGCAGGAAGAAGCCCGCCCCTCCGGCAACCAGAAGGATCCAGGCAGGGTTCACGCGCAGCAGCCCCAGCACGAGCGCGCCCGCTGCCAGCGCCAGCTTCGCCCGCGAGTCCAGCGACCGGCGCCCGATGCTCCACGCCGCCGACAGGATCAGCGCCACCACCACGGGACCCAGTCCGGTGACTGCGCTCTGCAAAGCCGGCACCGCGTGGTAGCGGAAATAGAGCGCCGAGAGCACGATCACGAGCGTGATCGAAGGAGCAAGAAAACAGACCACCGCCACCGCCGCGCCGGTCACGCCGGCCAACCGGTAGCCGGCGAACGCCGCTGCATTGACGGCGAACGAACCGAGCATCTGTCCGAGTCCCACTCCGTGCAAGAACTCTTCCAGCTTGAGCAGGCGGCGCCGCTGCACCAGTTCCTGCTCCATCAGCGCCACCACCGCCATGCCGCCGCCGAAACCGAGGGCGCCGATGCGCGCGAACAGCAGGGCCAAATCGATCAGCGCCACTCCAGGCTGCCGCCGCTGTCCGCCCTGATTCTCGTCTGCGCCGCTCATGGAAAAAGGGGACAGGAACACAATTCCCCTTTTCATTTAGCAACAACAGGCCGCCTCACGTCTGCCGCACGAGGCGGGGGGGCGCGCGCCCCGGTTTGCACGCGCGCTTTTTCCACTATGCTGAGGGCAGGTGACCACGTCCATGTTGTACGAGAAAACATCCCAGAAATCGATGGCCGAGATCGAACTGGCTCTGCGCGACGCGGCGGCGCGGCACAAGTTCGGCGTGATCCATGTGCACGATCTTCAGAAGACGATGAAGGAGAAGGGAGTGGATTTCGACCGCGAGTGTGCGGTCTTCGAAGTCTGCAACCCGCAGCAGGCGAAGCGCGCGATGGAGACCGAGCCGGCGGTGGCCACGGTTCTGCCGTGCCGCATCGCCGTATATCAGCGCGGGGAAGAGCGCGTGATTGGCACTTTTCTTCCCACCGCCATGATGCAACTGTTCGAGTCGGCTGGACTCGAGCCGGTGGCGCGGGAGGTGGAGGCTGTGGTCATGGCGATGATCGACGAGTCGGCCTGAACACAGGACGGCGGCGCCGCCCGCTGCGGCAAGCATTGCTTCCAGGCCTCTCGCGTGCCTGGGCTGCAGCCCGCGGGCTAGAATCTTGTGAATGGGGAAACTGATCCGCACGGGCGCGTGGATTCTTGTCGCCTTGGCCGGCGCGTTCGCGCTGGCGGGCGTCGCACTCCATCGCGGCGAGAACATCAACAGCGGCTGGGTCGTCACCGCCGCGGTTTGCACCTACTTGGCGGCTTACCGGTTTTATTCGGCCTTCATCGCCGCGCGCGTCATGGCTCTGGACGACCGGCGCGCCACGCCGGCCGAGCGGCTGCGCAACGGCCATGACTTTGAGCCGACGAACAAGTGGATCGTCTTCGGCCACCACTTCGCCGCCATTGCGGGGCCGGGGCCGCTGGTGGGGCCGACACTGGCGGCGCAGTTCGGCTACCTGCCCGGAACGTTGTGGATCATCCTCGGCGTGGTGATCGGAGGCGCGGTACAGGACTTCGTCATTTTGTTTTCGAGCGTGCGGCGGGACGGCAAATCGCTGGGGCAGATGGCGCGCGAGGAGATCGGCCGCATCGGGGGCGGCATCGCGCTGCTGACCGTGCTGCTGATCATGATCATTCTGCTGGCGGTGATCGGACTGGTGGTGGTGAACGCCCTGAAAGGCAGCCCGTGGGGCACGTTCACCATCGCCGCCACCATGCCGATCGCCGTGCTCATGGGGCTGTATCTGCGTTACTGGCGCCCCGGGCGCGTGCTGGAAGTTTCCATCATCGGCTTCGCTCTGGTGGTGGCGTCGATCTTCGCCGGCGAGTGGGTGGCCCATCACGCGGTGTTCGGCGGATGGTTCACGCTCGGCGGCATGGCTCTGGCCGTCGCGCTGATCATTTACGGATACGCGGCGTCAGCGCTGCCCGTGTGGCTGCTGCTGGCGCCGCGCGACTACCTCAGCACGTTTGTGAAGCTGGGAGTCGTTCTGCTGCTGGGGCTCGGCGTGCTGATCGTGCGCCCGGAGTTGCAGATGCCTGCTCTCACGCGGTTCACCGACGGCACCGGGCCGATCTTTGCCGGCAAGATCTTCCCGTTCTGCTTCATCACCATCGCCTGCGGGGCCATCAGCGGGTTCCACGCGTTGATCAGTTCGGGCACGACGCCGAAACTGATCGCAAAGGAGAGTCACATCCGGCCCGTGGGCTTTGGGTCGATGCTGCTGGAGAGCTTCGTCGCCATGATGGCCATGGTGGCGGCTTGCGCGCTGGAGCCGGGCGTGTTTTTCGCCGTCAATTCACCCGCCGGCATCGTCGGTGCGACCCCCGCGGCAGCGGCAGCCACCATCACGTCGTGGGGATTTCCCGTGTCAGCGGAACAGATGCGGGAACTGGCGCGGCACGTCGGCGAGGAGACACTGTTCTACCGCACCGGCGGCGCGCCTTCGCTGGCGCTCGGCATGGCCCACATTTTTTCGCGTATCGCCGGCAGTGAAGCGGTGCTGCGCTTCTGGTACCACTTCGCCATCATGTTCGAGGCGCTGTTCATCCTTACCGTCATCGACGCCGGCACGCGCGTAGGCCGCTTCATGCTGCAAGACTTCCTGGGCCACATCTGGAAGCCGCTGGGCCGCACGAGCTGGATGCCCTCGGTGCTGCTGACCAGCGCGCTGATCGTCGCCGCCTGGGGCTACTTCCTGGTGCAGGGCGTGCTCGATCCGCTGGGCGGGATCAACTCGCTGTGGCCGTTGTTCGGCATCGCCAATCAACTGCTGGCCGCCGTGGCGCTGTGCGTGGCGACGACGATCCTCATCAAGATGCACAAGGCGAAGTACATGTGGATCACCTGCACGCCGCTGGCATGGCTTGTTACCGTCACTTTTTCAGGAGCGTGGCAGAAGATCTTCTCTGACGCGCCGCGGGTGGGCTTTCTGGCGCAGGCGCGGCTGCTCGAGGCAGGGCCTCAAACGGCTCAGACCAGACAGTTGATCTTCAACAACCGGCTGGATGCGGTGGTCTGCGGCCTTTTTCT
>CAKZUE010000026.1 GCA_937920635.1 uncultured Bryobacteraceae bacterium | reverse complement strand
CCGCCCCTGCGCGTCCGCAGCGCCACCTGCTGGTTGGCCGCCTCGCGGTCGCCCACGACGAGCATATAGGGAATCTTCTGCAACTGCGCTTCGCGGATCTTGTAGTTGACCTTTTCGCTGCGCTCGTCGACCTCGGCGCGCAGCCCTTCCGCGGCCAGCCGCCCGCACACCTGCCTGGCGTAATCGACATGGCGGTCGGCGATGGGCAGCACGATAGCCTGCACCGGCGCCAGCCACACAGGAAACGCTCCGGCGTAGTGTTCAAGCAGGATGCCGAAGAAGCGCTCCACGCTCCCGTACAGCGCGCGGTGCACCATCAACGGCTGGTGTTTGGCGCCGTCTTCGCCGACGTACTCGAGTTCGAAACGCCGGGGCAGCGTGAAGTCGAACTGCACGGTGGAGAGCTGCCACGGGCGGTCCAGCGCATCGACGAGCTTCACGTCGATTTTGGGGCCGTAGAACGCCGCTTCGTCCTCCATCACCTTCGCCTCCAGGCCAACCCGCTCGACGGCGCGGTTCAGCGCGCTTTCGGCCAGCTTCCACTGGTCCGGCGTGCCGTCGTACTTGCCGCTCGCGCCGCCGTCCCAGGTGGAGATCTCGGCCTGATAGCGGTGGAACCCGTAAGTCTTCAGCACGTCGACGGCGAACTCGAGGCAGTTGACGATCTCGTCCTCGATCTGGTCCGGGCGGCAGAAGATGTGCGCGTCGTCCTGCGTGAAGCCGCGCACGCGGAACAGCCCGTGCAGCGTGCCGGAGCGCTCGTAGCGGTATACGGTGCCGAGTTCGCCCAGGCGGATGGGCAGGTCGCGGTAGCTGCGCTGGCGGTCCCGGTAAATCAGAATGTGGCCCGGGCAGTTCATCGGCTTCAGCCGGTAGCGCGCGTCGTCGAGCTCCATCGCCGCGTACATGTTCTCGGCGTAATGGCTCAGGTGGCCGCTGATCTGCCAGAGCTGCTCGCGCATGACGTGCGGCGTGTTCACGAGGTCGTAGCCGCGCTTCAGGTACTGCTCGCGCATCCAGTCTTCCAGCAGCTTGCGCACCAGCGCGCCTTTGGGGTGGAAGAAGATGAGGCCCGGCCCGGCGAGTTCCTGGATCGAGATCAGATCGAGCTGCCTGCCCAGCGTGCGGTGGTCGCGCTTTTTCGCCTCCTCCAGCTTCTGGAGGTAATCCTGGAGATCCTTTTCGCTGAACCACGCCGTGCCGTAGATGCGCTGGAGCTGCTGGCGGTGTTCATCGCCCTTCCAGTAGGCGCCGGCGACGGAGAGCAGCTTGAAGGCCTTCAGCTTCTTCGTGCTGGGCACGTGCGGCCCGCGGCAGAAGTCGATGAAATGGGGCCCGAGCGTGTATTCGCTGAAGACGGCATCGGCGCGCTCGTCGATCAGCTCGCACTTCATCTCTTCATTCAGGGCGCGGTACTTTGCCAGCCCTTCTTCTTTCGGGGTGAGCTTGCGCTCGAAGGGCAGGTCGCGGTCGCGCAGCTCCTGCATCTTCTTTTCGATCCGCTCCAGATCCTCGGGCGTGAACGGCTCGCTGCGCTCGAAGTCATAATAGAAGCCGTCCTTGATGGGCGGACCGATGCCCAGCTTCGTGCCGGGAAACAGCTCCAGGACGGCGGCGGCCAGCAGGTGCGCGGTCGAGTGGCGGTAGACCTCGAGCGCTTCCGGATCCCTGGGCGTGAGGATCTCCACGCGGGCATCGCTTTCGAGCGGGCGCGTCAGATCCCACAGCTCGCCATTGACGCGGGCGACGATCGCCTCGTCGGCCAGGCGCCGGCTCACCGCGCGGGCGACGTCGAGCGGCGTCGTGCCGGGAGGGAATGAATGCTGGCTGCCGTCGGGCAGCGTCACCTGAATCGGACTGCTCATGGGGGAACCCTGATAAATTTCAGACTAGCACGTGCGGTGCAGGCGGCCCCGCGCGGGCCGTTGTTATGCTGGAGACGGAGCCATAAGCTCATGCCTGATCAACCCTTGCAGGCCGAACGGGCGCCGGTTTCCGCCGGTGAAGGCGACCTGGTGGAGCGCGCCAAAGCGGGCGACATGGAGGCGTTTGCCGAACTGGTGCGCCGCTACGAACGCCGCATCTACCGCATGGCGCGGCAGATCACCCAGAACGACGAAGACGCCGAAGACGTCCTCCAGGAGAGCTTCCTCAAAGCGTTCGAGCACCTCGATTCCTTCCAGGGGCAGAGCAAATTCTATACCTGGGTGACCAGAATCGCGGTCAACGAAAGCCTGATGAAGCTCAGAAAACGCAAATCCGACCGCACCGTTTCCCTGGATGAAAACATCGAAACAGACGAGGAGCCCATCGTGCGGGAGATCGCCGTATGGGATGACACTCCGGAGTCGAAATACAGCCAGGAGGAATTGCGCCAGATCCTGGACCGGGCCATCGACAGTCTGAAGCCGATCTTCCGGACGGTGTTCATCCTGCGGGACGTCGAGGAGTTGAGCACCGAGGAGACGGCTGAAGTGCTGGGCTTGTCCATCGCCGCCGTGAAAAGCCGGCTGCTGCGGGCGCGCCTGCAACTGCGCGAGAGGCTGACACGGGTCTTCAAGAGAAAGGGAGACGGGATCTTCGGCTATGCAAAGTAGCATGATCACCTGCAAAGATTTCCTGCGCGAACTGAGCGACTACCTCGACGACGCCACTGATCCCGCCCTGCGCGCCGAGCTCGAGAAGCATATCAACGAGTGCCCGAACTGCTGGGTGGTCACGGACACGACGCGGAAGACCATCCAGGTGTACAAGGGCATGGACCTGCATCCGCTGCCGGAGGCGGTTCACCACAAACTGATGAATGCCCTCGCGCAGAGGGCGGCGCAGAAGCAGGCGAAAAGCGGCTCGTAAGCCGGTTACCGCTGCGGCGGCTTGACGCTGCCTGTGGCGCCCGGTTCGACCTTCTCTTCGCGGAGCTTTTCTTCCGGGATGGGTTCGAGGTTGGGGTCGAACGTGATGATCGCCTCGGCGCCGAACTTCCGGTAGCTGCGAAACTCGACCTGGTTTTTCACGAGCAGCCTGCTCTCCCTCATGCGCATCTCCGAGCGCAGCGGCAGCAGATACTCGTTGCCCGCGATGTCGACGAAGTCATAGTCGAGCATGGTGCGGGCTTCCTGGATGGGGAAAGTGGGCGGAATGTCGACGGCTTCCATGGTGACGCGCAGCACCATGGGCACGTCGCGGTCGATGTACAGCAGGCCCCGGTAGCCGGGGACGATCTGCATCTGGCGCTGCCAGGTGATGTGCCATCTGGATTTCGCCTGGCGGACGTGGAACCGGTAGACGTGGCAGACGCGCCCGCGGAGCTTGCCCCAGCGCTCCCACTCGAATTCGGCCTCGGTGGAGGGCTCGAAGATCTCCTTCAGCATGGTGCCGAATTCGCCGCTCGAGGTGGCGCCGCCGAGTTTCCAGCGGTCGGCGTCGGTCCACTTGCCATTGATCGAGATCAGCTTGTATTCTTCCTTCTGCTCGAAGTAGCTGAGGCGTTCGGCGACGGTGTCCATCAGTTGGAACATCTCGAGCCCCGAGGGATCCACGTAGCGCCGCGTGACCTGGAGGCAGATGAAGTCCGGCAGGCGCTTCGTATAACTGAGCGCCATCTCGCGCGCCTCGGCGATGACCCGCGCCTGCTCGGTGGAGGGCGGCGGCGGCAGGGGCACGGGCTTGACCGGCGCCGGGTCTCTCACCGGCGGGGGCAGCGAAGCCGTGGCGGCGACGAGCTTGCGCAATTCTTCTGCCGCGCGCGGTCCGAGCCCCTCCTGGAACATCTCTTCCACGTCGCGGTGGGTGAGCCGCTCGGTCAACTGGATCTTGCGGATGTATTCGGCCACCTGCCTGTCGTTGTGATTCAGGCGGATGGAGGAGCGCAGCACCGACTTCAACTGCGCCACGCTCATCTTCTGTTGCGCGGACAGCGCCAGGGCGCAGAAAAGCAGAACGGCTACGAGGCGGCGCAGCATGCCACTAGAATAGACGCCGCCGGCGCTCGGCCGGTTTTGCCGGACCGAGGGCTTTCTCGATGGCGGCCAGCGCCAGCGGGGCCATGATGCGGTAGCCGGCGGCGTTCGGATGGAGTCCGTCGTCGGCGAGATTGGGCGCCAGCTGGCCGTCCGGACCGGCGAGCGCGGGGTAGTAATTCAGATACACGTAGCCGCGCTTTTCACAGAGACTCTGGATCCAGCGGTTCATTTCGAGAATGGCCGGCAGCGGACGGCGCTTCGTCTGTTCATAGGCCGGGTTGACGTCCTTGTGGTGGTCGGAGACGGGCAGGATGGAGGATAGGATCACCTGGATCTTGTGCGCGCCGGCCAGATCGCACATCATCATGAGATTGTTCTGGATCGTCTCCGGCGCCACGCCGCGGGCGATGTCGTTGGTGCCGGCCAGAATCACCACGGCGGCGGGCTTCAGCGCGATCACGTCGGCGTAGAAACGGCCGAGCATCTGGCCGGTGATCTGCCCGCCGATGCCGCGGTTGACGAAGTCGCGGCCTGGAAAATACTCGTTGAGCCGCCAGCCGTCGGTGATGGAATCGCCGAGGAACACGACGCGCGGGTTGGCCGGGTTCGGAGGGCCGAGCGCGCGGTTGGCGTCCCGGTAGCGGCGGAGGTTGTCGCGGTCGGGCTGGCGGAGATCGTTTTCGAGCCGCTCGATCTGGGCCAGGAAATACGCTTCGATGCGGAGCGAGTGGTCGCGAAGCTCGGCCAGTTGCTGGCGCGCCATGGCGGGGAAGTGCAACGGCTTGGGCACGGATTCAGCCAGCAGCAGGTAGGCGCGCAGGTTGGCCAGAATCCGGTAGTGAAGCTGCGGCTGGCGGACGCCGAGGAATTTCAGGCTTTCGAGCGCCATGCGCATGTTCTCGGCCAGCGGCATTCCGGCGCGCCCGAGTTCGGGGCTGGCGACGCCGCCGGCTTCGATGAGCTGGAGGCAGCGCTCGTAAAGAGGCAGGATCTGCTGGTCTGTGGGAGGCCTGGCTTCGTCTTGAGCGCCGGCAGGCACGGCCAGCAGAGCGGCGAGGATGAGGCTCTTCCACATGGCTTATTCGACCTTTTCGAGTTGCAGTGTGACGGTGCCGATGTAGAACGGCATCTGGACGCGGATCTGCACAGGCAGGCGGCGCTCGTCGTCGCTGATCCAGACAAAGAGGCGGCCCTTGCGGCGGTAGAGGACGCCGCTCATCAGGAACGCCTCGTAGCGGATGGCCTGGAATTCGCCCACGGGCGTGCGGATGCGCTCGCGGCGCTGCGCCTCCACGCGCGCCATCACCGCCTTCTTGCCGTCGCTGACAGGGAGTTCGATCACCGAGCCGGGCTGCGGCAACAGCTCCCGCAGGCGCTGCAAGCCGGCGGTGACGTCATGCACGCAGGCGGGGATGTCGATGTTGTTCAGGGCGACGGCGGTGTCTTTCTCCAGGTCGCGCTCCAGATAGTGGGCGGTGCGCGTCTCCGCGTCAAAGCGGACCCTGGTTTCGCGGTGGCGCTTGCCCTCATGGGCGATGAGCTCGGTGGCTGCGGCGCACCAGCCGGGGCGGTAGGAGGCCTGAAACTGGTTGTCCACCTTGATGAAGGCGCGGACCACGCCGGCGGTGCGGAGCTGCATCTTCAGGCTCTCGGCGGCGGTGGTTTCCACCTCGACATCGCCGGCATGCACCAGCCGCCATTCGGCTTCAAAGCGCAGTTTCTGCGCCGCGGGCGGCTGCCATGCGGGAGCCTGTGCGAAGACAGCGGAGGTGACCAACAGCGCCCACCACGGCGCCCGGCGCAACGGCATCGTTCCTCCAGTCTCGCAGACGGCTGAAGAGAGCCGCAAACGCGCGCTCTCAGCTCAGCAGCGCGTGCGCGATCCAGGCGCACACATAGGCCAGCGCGCCCATGTAGAAAAACTGGATGGCGGGCCACTTCCACCCGCCCGTTTCCCGCCGCACCACGGCCAGCGTGGACATGCACTGCATGGCAAAGGCGAAGAACACGAGCAGCGCCACGGCGCCGCCGAAGGTGAGCTCCTTTTGCAGCGCGGCCTGAAGCCCGGCGCTGTTGTGATCCGGATCCATGCCGTAAATCGTGCCGAGCGTGCCCACAATGACCTCGCGGGCGGCGAGCGAGGTGATGAGCCCGATGCCGATCTTCCAGTTGAAGCCGAGCGGCTCGATCAGCGGCTCGATGGCGCGGCCGAGCGTGCCGGCGAGGCTCTGTTCGATCGGCGGCTGCTGGCCGTCGATCGTGGGGACGCTGGCCAGAATCCAAAGCAGAATGGCCACGCCCAGAATCACCGTGCCGGCGCGCTTGAGGAACGCCAGCGCGCGGTCCCAGAGCCGGAGCCCGATGCTCGTGAGAGTCGGCATGCGGTAGGGCGGCATCTCCAGCACGAACGGCGTGCGTTCGCTGCGCAGCACGGACGACTTCAGCAGCCGGGCGGTGCCGATGGCGGCGAGAAAGCCGAGCAGGTACAAGCCGAGCAGAGCGGCGGCGCGCGTGCCCAGCAGGCCGCCCACGAAGGGCCGCTCCGGAATGAACGCGGCGATGATCAGCGTATAGACGGGCAGGCGCGCCGAGCAGGTCATGAACGGCGCGATGAGAATGGTGGCGATGCGGTCGCGGCGGTTTTCGATGGTGCGCGTGGCCATGATGGCGGGCACGGCGCAGGCATAGGCCGACAGCAGCGGGATGAAGCTCTTGCCTTGCAGCCCCACGCGCGCCATCGTGCGGTCCGCGATCAGGGCGGCGCGCGCCAGGTAGCCGGAATCTTCCAGCAGCACGATGAACAGAAACAGCAGCAGAATCTGGGGCAGAAAAACGACCACGGCGCCCACTCCGCTCCAGGCGCCGTCCACCACGAGCGACTCCAGCCACCCGTCCGGCAGCACGGCGCGCATCCCCGCGCCGGAGACGGCCACGGCCGCCTGCACGCCGTCCATCAGCGGCCGCGCCCACGAAAAGATGCTCTGAAACACGGCCGCCACCACGAGCGCGAACACCAGCGGGCCGAGCAGCGGATGGAGAAATACGCCGTCCAGGCGGCGGGTCCACACGGGCGGCGCGGGATGCGTGTAGCGCGCCTGGCGCGAGATGTCGCGCGCCCATTGGCGGCAGGCGGGCACATCCTGCAGCACGGGCAGCTCCACAACGCGCGGCACTGCAATGCCGCCGGTGAGAAACTGCGCCAAGCTCTTCACTCCCTCGCCGGTGGCGGCGCTGACCAGCACCACCGGCGCACCGAGCTGATTGGCGAGCGCTTCCGTATCGACGGCGCCTCCCCGCTGCCTGAGGTCGTCGGCCATGTTGAGCACCACCAGCGTGGGCAGGCGCAGGCTCAACACCGCGGCGGCCAGCGGAAGATGGCGCTGGAGGTTGGTGGAGTCCAGCACCAGAATGACGCCGTCGGGACGGCGCAGCCCCGGCATGGCGCCGGTCAGAACGTCGTGCGTGACCTGCTCGTCTTCGGACCGCGGATTCAGGCTGTAGATGCCGGGCAGGTCGATGATGTCGACGGCGTGATGGCCGGGCAGGTGAGCCTTGCCGATGTGATGCTCGACGGTGACGCCGGGGAAGTTGGCCACCTTCTGGCGCAGCCCGGTGAGGCGGTTGAAGAGCGTGGTCTTGCCGGAGTTCGGCGGGCCGATGAGGGCGACGAGCCGGGGCGGTGCGCCCGCGGCGGAGGGTGCTGCCAGGGCGACTGAATCCGGCCTGCCGTGGCACGCGCTCATCGCTTCAGTTGTTCCTGACGACAATATGCCGCGCCGTTTCGCGCCGCAGGGCGATTTCGGCGCCGTCCACACGGAAGACGCGGGGATCGCCGCCGGGCGCGCTCCGCGCCGCCGAGACGCGGTGGCCGGGAATGAAACCGAGTTCCATCAAGCGGGCGGCCAGGTCGCCGGGCAAATCCAGCCGGTCGATCACCGCCTCGCTGCCTGCGGGGAGATCGGCCAGGCATGCCGGCGTCCGCTTGCGGGACGCAGCTTTGAAACTCAGTTGCATATGGAGTCCGCTTGCCTCCTGCTTCCATCCTATCTCATCGGCCGCGCCCCGCGGTGCTACAATGACACGCGTGTCCGGAGGGCCAGCCAAAGCGGAATACACGCGGGACGAAGTGTGCCGCCTGCTGGGCATTCGCGAGGCGGTGCTCGAAGATTGGGAAGAGCACGGCTTCGTGGCGCGCGCCGAGCAGTATGCGTTCAAGGACCTGGTGGCGCTGAAGACGCTGCGGCAGTTGCGCGCGCGGCGCATGCCGGCGGCGCGGATCCGGCTGATTCTGGAGTCGCTGCGCGCGAAGCTCCGGCATGTGGCCGATCCGCTCCAGGAACTGAAGATCTTCACCGACGGGCGGCGCCTGGCGGTGCAGGTGGACGGCCACAAGATGGAGCCGCTCACCGGCCAACTGCTGCTCGATTTCGACCAGGACGAACTGCGGCGGCTGCTCGAATTCCCCGCCAGGCGCGCCGAGAACACGCTGGCGAAGGAGATGGAGCACCGCATGCGCGAAGCTGAGCAGTGGTTTGAGCGCGCGGTGGAGATGGAACAGGTGGGAGCGCCGCCGGAGCAGATCGCCGCCGCCTATGAAAAGGCGCTGGAGCGCGATCCCGACGCGCCCGCGCCTCACGTCAACCTCGGCACCCTCTATTTCCACATGAAGCAGTGGAAACAGGCCGAAGCGCATTACCGCGCGGCGATCGCGCTGCGGCCGCGTTACGCGCTGGCGTGGTTCAACCTCGGCAATCTCCATGACGAGCTGCGCGACCCGGACCGCGCTCTGGAGTGCTACCTGAAGGCGCTGGAGGCGGATGCGCAGTTCGCCGACGCGCACTACAACGCTGCGCTGATTTACCAGTCCCGGCGTGACATTCTGAATGCCGTGCGGCACTGGCAGCAGTACCTCAAGCTCGATCCGAGCGGCTACTGGGCCGGCATCGCCCGGCGGGAACTGGCGCGGCTCAAGGAAGAGGCGCTGGTGCAGTAAAAAAGGGGACAGGAACACAATTCCCCTTTTTTGTCCCCGCAGTGCCGAATGCATACGGAGCCGCGACTGAAGCGGGCCGAAGGCCTGCGGAGGGAGCGCCCCCGGCCCCGGCGCTGACTATGCGTGGGCCGTCGTGGAAGCGCCCGCAAGGGAGCGCCCCCGGCCCCCGGCGCGGAACACACGGCGGAAAATTGTCGCCCGGGCGGGCCTGTCCCTCGTTTTCACCGGGCGGATCCGGCGCCGCGTCTCCTGGCGCGCCGAAAAGGGGAATTGTGTTCCTGTCCCCTTTTCCCCTTGTATCCTGAAAGATTGGAGGTGATCCCCGCTTGAGCCGCATCAGCATGGCGTTCCGCGCCTTCTTCGGCATCCTGGGAGGCACGCTGCCCGCCGACATCGCGCGCGCGCACGGCTACGAGAAAGCTGCACCGAAGCGCCCCGAGCCGGCCCGGGAACCCGTCAAGCCGGAGGCGGGCGCGCTGCAACTGCTCGGCCTGCTGCAACGCGAAGCGCGCCTGATCGATTTCTTTCTGGAAGACATCTCGCCCTACGCCGACGACCAGGTGGGCGCCGGCGTGAGGACCATCCACGCGCAGTGCCAGGAGCTGCTGCGGAAGCACTTCAAGCTCGCGCCGGTGATCGACGGCGTCGAAGGCACCTACGTCAAGGCCGAGTCGGCGGGCGCGCTGGCGCGCGAAGCCGGGGCCATCCGCTTCACCGGCAACCTGCCGCCGCAGGGCAAGCCCGCCGGCGGCGTGCTGCGGCACCGGGGCTGGCGCGCCGACGCGGTGAGCCTGCCCGCCGTGAGCCCGAAACAAAATCTTTCGATTTTGGCGCCCGCCGAACTGGAAGTGGAATAGGCCGCCTTGCTCTGCGCCGGAATTGATCTGGGAACCACGAACTGCGCCGCCGCGAAGGCCGCGCCCGGCCAGGACGCGCCCGTCGAGCTGCTGGCGATTCCGCAGCTTGTTGCGCCGGGCGAGGTGTTCGCCGAGAGCGTTCTGCCATCGGCGCTCTACCTGGCGGGCGAGACGGAATTCCCGGCGGAGGCGCTGGAACTGCCCTGGGGCGGCGGCACGCGCATCGTGGGCCGCTTTGCGGCACGGCGCGGGGCGGAGACGCTGGGCCGTCTGGTGACCTCGGCCAAGAGCTGGCTGTCGGCCACTGGGGCGGAGCGCACCGCGCCCATCCTGCCGCCCAACGCGCCGCCCGAACAGCCGCGCGTCTCGCCAGTGGAGGCCAGCCGGGCCTATCTCGAGCACATCCGCAGCGCGTGGGATCATCTGCATCCGGACCAGCCTCTGGAAAAGTGCCGCGCCGTGCTCACCGTGCCCGCCTCGTTCGACGAAGCGGCGCGGCGGCTGACGCAGCAGGCTGCGGAAGAGGCAGGGCTGCCGGAGCTGATCCTGCTGGAAGAGCCGCAGGCGGCGCTGTATGCCTGGATCGAGCGCCATCCGGACTGGCGCGAGCGGCTGCGCCCGGGAGATCTGATCCTGGTGGTGGACGTCGGCGGCGGCACTACGGACTTCACCCTGATCCGCGCCGCCGGGCGCGAAGGCGCGCTGGAACTCGAGCGGATTGCCGTCGGCGATCACCTCCTGCTGGGCGGCGACAACATGGACCTGGCGCTGGCGCACACGGTTGCACTGCGGCTGCCAAAGCTGGACGCCCTGCAATTCCAGTCTCTGTGGCAGCAGTGCCGGCTGGCGAAGGAGGCGCTGCTCGAAGACGCCTCGCTGAAGGAAGCGCCCGTGACGCTGCTGGGGCGCGGCTCATCGCTGATCGGCGGCGCCATCCGGGGCAAGCTGGAACGCGGCGAAGTGGAGTCGATTCTCGTCGACGGCTTCTTCCCGCGCGTTTCGAGCCACGAGGCGCCCGAGCGGCGCCGGCGCGCGGGGCTGGCCGAGATCGGGCTGCCCTACGAGCAGGACGCCGCCATCACCCGGCATCTGGCGCATTTCCTGCGCCGGGGCGGCGAACTGGCCTGCCCCACGCACGTGCTGTTCAACGGCGGCGTGTTCCAGGCGGCGCGCCTGCGCGAGCGGGTGGCCGAGGTGCTGAACGGCTGGCTTGCGGAAGAGGGGCGCCCGCCGGCGCAGGTGCTGGAAGGCTCGGACCTGATGCACGCCGTAGCGCGCGGCGCGGCGTTCTACGGGCGTTCGCGCGAAGAAGGCGGCATCCGGATCCGCGGCGGCATTCCGCACTCCTATTACATCGGCATCGAGACGGCGATGCCTGCGGTGCCGGGCCTGAAGCCGCCGATGAAGGCGCTCACCGTGGTGCCGTTCGGCATGGAGGAGGGCACGCAGGCGGCGGTGCCCGGGCGCGAGTTCGCGCTGTATGTCGGCGAGCCGGCGCAGTTCCGCTTCTTCATCTCGTCTTCGAGAAGACAGGACGCGGTGGGCGACCTGCTGGACGAGATTCCGGATGACATCGAGGAGGTCGCTCCGGTGGAAGTGTGCCTGGAGGGCGAGGCGGGCGCGATGGCGCGGGTGACGCTGGAGGTGCAGGTGACCGAGACAGGCGTGCTGGAATTGTGGGCGAAGGGGTTGCCCGGGACGCCCTATGAAGGGCGGCGCTGGAAGCTCGAGTTCCAGCTCAAGAGGCAACGGGCATGAAGGTCGGCATCGATCTCGGCACGACAAATTCGGCGGTGGCGTTCATCGATCCGCGCGAGGCCGAGGGCGCGGATTTCCCGCCGGTGCATGTGCTGCCGGTTCCGCAGAAGACGGTCTCCGGCGCGGTGGAGCCGCGGCGCACGCTGCCGTCGTTCCTGCTGCTGGAGGGGGACGGCATTGTCGGCGAGTACGCGCGCGAGCAGGGCGCGCTGGCGCCCACGCGGCTGATCCATTCCGCCAAGAGCTGGCTGTCGAACCCCGAGGTGGACCGCCGGGCGAAGATCCTGCCGTGGGACGCGCAAGAGGCGGGGCGCGTGATGTCGCCGGTGGAGGCGTCGGCGCGGTATCTGGCGCATTTGCGCGAAGCGTGGGACAGCGCGGGGCGAGGCAGCCTCTCCGGGCAGGAGGTGGTGCTCACCGTGCCGGCGTCGTTCGACGAAGAGGCGCGCGAGCTCACCGTGGAGGCGGCGCGGCAGGCGGGCATCGAAAACCTGACGCTGCTGGAAGAGCCGGCGGCGGCGTTCTACGCCTGGATCGCGAATCATCTGGCGCAGTCGCAGAAGTCGCTGCATGACGGCATGACCGTGCTGGTGGTGGACGTGGGCGGCGGGACGTCGGATTTCACGGTGATCCGCGTCAGCCGCGAGGGCGACCGCGTGTCGTTCACGCGCACGGCGGTGGGCCGGCACCTGCTTCTCGGCGGCGACAATCTGGACCTGACGCTGGCGTGGCTGGTGGAAACGAAGCTCGGGCGGCAACTGGCGCTGCGGCAGAGGGCGGCGCTGCGGCGGCAGTGTTCGGCAGCCAAAGAGCAGTTGCTCGCCGTGCCCGGAGCGCCGTCGGTGGAGATCACGGTGCTGGGCGCAGGCACGTCGCTGATCGGCGGCACGCTGAAGACCGAGATTCTGCGCGAAGAGGCGCTGGAGCTGGCGCTGGACGGCTTCCTGCCGTTCTGCGCGCTGGAGGAGAAGCCGCAGGAGGACAAACGCAGCCTGTTCCGCGAGGCGGGGCTGCCGTATGTGAGCGATCCGGCGGTGACGCGGCATCTGGCGGCGTTTCTGGCTTCGTCCGGTTCGCCGCCGCCGGACGCCATTCTGTTCAACGGCGGCTTCTTCATACCGGAGATGCTGCGGCGGCGGCTGGCGGACGTGGTGGAGAGCTGGTACGGGAAGCGCCCGCTGATCTTCGAGAACAACGATCTGGATCTGGCGGTGGCCATCGGCGCGGCGTATTACGGCTATGTGCGCGGCACCGGTGCGGGCGTGCTGGTGCGGGGCGGGCTGCCGCGGGCTTACTACCTGGGGGTGGAATCGGCGTCGGAGGACGTGATCCGCACGGTGTGCCTGGTGCCGCGGGGCACCGAAGCGGGCTCGACGCTCGAACTGGAACTGGAAAACCTGCAACTGGTGGCCAACAAGGCGGTGAGCTTCCGGCTGTACTCGTCGCTGACGCGGACCGAGGACCGCTGCGGCGAGGTGGTGGAGTTCCCGGCTTCTGCTGCTGGCGAGGAGCTGCACGTGCACGCGCCGCTGGAGGCGGTGATCCGCTTCGGCAAGAAGGCCGAGGAGCGGCTGATTCCGGTGAAGCTGGGGGCGCGGCTGACCGAGATCGGCACGCTCGAGCTGTGGGCCGAGTCGCGCGTCAGCGAGCACCGCTGGCGGCTTCAGTTCGAGCTGCGCAAGCCGGTGCTGGCCGAGCAGCAGAAGCGCGCGCGCCCGGCGGCGGTGATCAGCGCGGAGGCGGTGGAGAGGGCGTGCGCGGCGGTGCGGGAGGTGTTCGACACGGGCGCGGCGCCGCAGGAGGAGCTGCCGGCGCGGCTCGAACAGATCCTGGCGCTGGGGCGCAATTCGTGGCCGCTGGAGGTGATCCGGAAACTGGCGGACGCGTTTCTGGAGGCGAACGCCGGGCGGCGGCTTTCGGCGGGGCACGAGGTGCGCTGGCTGAACCTGGCCGGGCTGTGCCTGCGCCCGGGCTTCGGGCATCCGGCCGATGAATACCGCATCGAGCTGGCGCGGCGCGTGTGGGCGCAGGGGTTGGCCTTCGATAACAAAGTGGAGAACGAGACGCAGTGGTGGATCTTCTGGGGGCGCGTCGCCGGGGGGCTGAACCGCAACCAGCAGGCCGACGTGTACCAGCGCATCGCCTGGGCGCTGCTGCCCAAGGGCAAGCCGCCGCGGCTGAATGCGAGCCTGGAGCGCGAGATGTGGCGCTGCGCGGCGTCGCTCGAGCTGCTGCCCGCGGGCACGCGGACCGAGCTGGGCAACGCGCTGGTGCGGCGGCTGCGCGCGAATCCGAATCCAAGCGACTATTGGTGCCTGGCGCGGATCGGGGCGCGCAGGCTGTTCTACGCGCCTGCCAACCAGGTGCTGCCCGCAGCGGCCGCGGCGCGCTGGATTGAAAGCATCCTCAAACTGCCGGGCTGCGAAGAGTGCCTGGCGCGGCTGGCGCAGTGGACGGGCGACGCCGCGCGCGACATTCCGCCGGCCACTCTGGAGACCGTGCGGCGGGTGCTGGCGGACAAGCCGGAATGGCTGCGCATTCTCGATGGCGAAGCAGGCGCGGACCTGGAGTCCATGGCGCGCGTCTTCGGCGAAGAGCTGCCGGAAGGGTTGGTGCTCGGATGAAAGAGGATGCCTGGATCGCCGCCATCCGCCGGTGGACGGGCGGGCGCAGGCGCGCGGACGTGATCGCGGGCATCGGCGACGATTGCGCGATTCTGCGCCCCGCCGCGGGACAGGACCTGCTGGTCACAACGGATCTGCTGATCGAAGGGGTGCACTTCCGCCGCGGCTGGCTGACGGCGCGCCAGGCGGGGTGGAAGGCGCTGGCGCGGGGCTTGAGCGACATCGCGGCGATGGGCGGCGAGGCGCGGCAGGCGCTAGTGTCGCTGGCGCTGCCCGCGTGGGCGGACGAGCGCTGGGCGAAGGAGTTTTACCGCGGGATGGCGGAGCTGGCGGAGAAGTGGAACGTGGCCGTGGTGGGCGGCGATCTGACGCGCGGCCGGCTCTTCACCGCCGACATCGTGGTGCTGGGTTCGGCCCCGCGGGGGAAGGCGCTGCGCCGGGACGGGGCTAAAACAGGAGACGTAATTTATGTTTCCGGCGCCCTGGGGCGCGCGGCGGCGGCCGGATACCGCGATGTGCCCGAACCGCGGCTGGCTCTCGGGCGCAGGCTGCGGGGCCGGGCGACGGCGTGCATGGACCTGAGCGACGGACTCGTGCTGGATCTGCACCGGATGTGCGCGGCGTCGGGCACGGCGGCGGAGCTGGATGGCGTGTTGCCTGCCGCGCCGGGCGCAACGCTCGAGCAGGCATTGTTCGGCGGCGAAGACTATGAGCTGCTGTGCGCGCTGCCGCCCGGCGCTAGGCCCCCGCGGGGGTTCGCGCGGATCGGGAGGATGGCGCCGGGCAGGCCCGCCGGCGCGGTGTGGTTCGCCGGCGCCCGCTTGAAGATTGTCGGGTGGGACCCGTTCCGTTGACCCCGGGAGAACCGGTCAGCCTTTCTGCGCCTGGGCCAGGCGGGCGGCTTCGTTCACGGCGTTCAGCAGCCTCTCCGCCTCGAACGGTTTGGGGATGTAGCCGTCCATTCCGGCTCTGAGACACACCTCTTCATCGCCGCGCATGGCGTTGGCCGTAAGGGCGAGAATCGGCTTGTGGCCGCCGACCGCCGCTTCCAGGGCGCGGATCTGGCGCGTCGCCTCCAGCCCGTCCATGTCGGGCATCTGCACGTCCATCAGGATCAGGTCGAAGCGCTCGCGCTCAGCCATCTCGACCGCCTTCCGGCCGTTCTCCACGCTGACCACCTCGTGCCCCTGCCGTGCCATCAGCAGCTCCACCAGGCGGCGGTTCACCTGGTTGTCTTCGGCCAGCAGGATGCGCAGGCGCCGCTCGGGGATGCGGGCGGGCGGAGGCGCCGGAAGGATGTCCGCCGGAGCTGGGGGCGCCGCAAGATCCGATGCCATGGCAGGTTCGGTGCAGGCGCCGGCCAGAATCTCCACCGTGAATGTCGCACCTTCGCCGGGCTGGCTTTCGACGCGGATCTCCCCGCCCATCAGGCGCGCCAGCCTTGAGGAGATGGCCAGGCCCAGCCCCGTGCCCCCGAACCGCCGCGTGATGGATCCGTCCGCCTGGCGGAAGGCTTCAAAGATCGCCTCCTGCTGATCGACGGGGATGCCGATGCCCGTGTCCCGGACGCGGAAGCGCAGCGCAATCCGGCTGTTGGCAGCCGGCTCGGATTCCAGCGTCAGCTCGACGCCGCCTTTTTCGGTAAATTTGACGGCGTTGTTCAGCAGGTTCACCAGGATCTGGTAGACGCGCTGTTCATCGCCCCGGACCGCCTCGGGCACATCCGGCGCGCAGCGGAAAGATAGTTGCAGATTCTTTGAAACGGCGCGCGGCGAAACCGTGCGCAGCGCCTGTTCAGCCGTCCGCCGGGGCGAGAACGGCTCGCTCTGGATCTCCATGTAGCCGGCTTCGATCTTGGACAGGTCGAGGATGTCATTCAGCAGGCGCAGCAGCCGGTCGGCCGACAGCTTGACCGTCTCCAGGTATTCCCGCTGTTCCTCGCTCAGTTCGGTGGAGAGCGCCAGATCCGTCATGCCCACGATCCCGTTCATTGGCGTCCGGATCTCGTGGGAGATGTTGGCCAGGAATTCGTCCTTCAGGCGGTTGGCGCGTTCGCTGCGCTCTTTTTCGATGCGGAGCTGGCGGGTGCGCTCTTCGACGGCGCGCTCCAGTTTGGCCTTTTCCCGCAGGTGCCTCAGGCGGGAATGCCGCAGATAGAGCATCACCGCGCCAATGAGTGTGATGACGGCGGACAGCCGGGTGAGCGGATGGGCCCACCACGGAGGATGGATGCGGAACTCGAAGACCGCGGGCGCCTCGCTCCAGGACCGGTATCC
The DNA here is from genome assembly GCA_937920635.1 of uncultured Bryobacteraceae bacterium. GTDB lineage: Bacteria > Acidobacteriota > Terriglobia > Bryobacterales > Bryobacteraceae > JANWVO01. Next base: position 139,372 of record CAKZUE010000026.1, on the reverse strand, counting down.
GTCGAAGCCCCGCACCTCCAGCCGGTACTTGCCCGGCGGCAGGTCAGGAAACTGGATCTCGGAAAGCCTCGTCTCTTTCCATTCGTCCGACAGCCCGGCCAGCCGGTACAGATAGCGCTGGGCCGACGGCCGCGCGAACCGGAGCACGGCAAACCGCGCCGTCAGCGTATTCTCGCGATGTCCCACCTCGGCAGGCCGCCCCGGGTCGAACCCCTGCTTGCCCAGACGGACCGAGGCCAGCACGGTTAACGGCGCCCCTGGCGAGGGCTTGGACGCCGACTCCCGGAACCGCGACAGGCCGCCGCTGGTGCCGATCCACACCGCCCCGCCGGGCTCGGCCGCGAACGCGTCGGTGTTGCAGTCATCCCAGATGAGGCCGTCTCTGCGCTGGTACTGGATCCAGTTCTTTCCGTCGAACACCGCCACGCCGCGGTCGCTGCCCGCCCAGAGCTGCCCCCGGGCGTCGAATTTCGCAAAATACAGCAACTGGGAAGGCAGCCCGTCCGCCATGGTGAAGTGCTGGAACCTCATCCGCCCGCCTTCGAGAATGCCCCGTGTGAGTCCCGCGGGGATGTTGTAGACGAGCCAGATTTCTCCTCGAGGTCCAAGGCTGATGCCGTGAACGGAATCGTCCAGCAGGCCGTCTTTTCTCGAGAACCGGGTCCACCGGCCGCCGGCGTACCGGTACAGCCCTGTTTCGGCGCCGAACCAGATGGTTCCATCTGCCGCTGCGGTGACGGCGAGGCCGTGCCGGTTCTGCCCGTCCGGCAGTGGCAGATCGCTGATGCGCCCGTCGGAGGTGGCCACCACCAACGAAGCGCGCTGCGAGACCGCCGCGTAGATGCGCCCGTCCGGTCCCTCCGTCAGCCGCATGACAAACGTGCCCCGCCCCAGCGCCGGGATGACGTATTGCCGCACATGGCCGCTGCGCGGATCCCGCCGGTACAGGTGGCCGCTCTGCGGAGCCGCCCAGATGGCGCCGTCGCGCGCCGCCAGCATCGCGATGATCGGTCCCGACGGGAATTCCGGCACCCTGCGGAAAGAGTAGGTGCCGCCTGCGGCATCGGCGCGGTACACGCCGTCTCCCGTGCCGGCCCAGACCGTGCCACCCGCTCCCACCACAACCTGCCATACAGTTTCATTGCCCAGCCCTTCGCGATCGGAAAAGCCTTCCCACTCCCCGTAGCCGATCCACCGGGCCAACCCCCGCCCGTTCATGCCCAGCCACACCGATCCTTCGCGGTCCAAATACACGCTGGAAACCGAGTCCCCCGGCAGCCCGTTCTGCTTGCCCACGATCTGCCAGCGTCCCTCATTCAGAATGGCCAGGCCCCCAAAAACGGGCGCCAGCAGACGTCCTTCGTAATCTCCGCCCAATTGCGGCACCCAAGGGCTGCGGAGATCCACGGGGCCAGTCACGGGCTCGAATCGGGCAGCGCCTTTCCGTAGCACTTCCAGCCACTCCGCGCTGCGCACATACAGGTCTCCATGCGCATCCTCATAAATGAAGCTCCAGGGGCCGTGTTTGGGATTCGGCTGAGCCGCCGTCAACCTCACCTGGTCCTTGCCGTCGAGCTCGCAAAGATCCTTCGCGCAGCCGAACAGGACCCGCCCCGAGCGCGTCACCGTCACGCTGGCAACGGCCCTGGACTTGTCCAGCGGGTCGGAACTGCCCGGGCGCGACACCACCTTGAACGTCCACTCCTTCCGCGGCCCAAGCCGTTGTCCGATCGCCAGGCCATCCCGCGTCGCCACATACAGGCGGCCTGCTTCGTCCGACGCCAGGCCGGTCTTGCCATTCACCCGTTGCTGCTCCGATGCCGGCATCACGACGGGCACGAACCGGCCCTGCTCCCTGCGGTACAGCCCCTTCGTCGTCCCTGCCCACAGCGTGCCGTCGGGCGTCTGATGAATCGACAGGATGAACGCCCCCGGATCGATCTCCTTTCTGCCGAACTCCGTGAATCCCCGCCCGTCGTAGCGGAACAAACCATTCTGCGTCCCCACCCACAGAAAGCCCTCGCGGTCCTGGTAGATGCTCTCCACCGCCAGGTTGTTCAGGCCGCTGTCGAAATCGAAAACCTGGAACGTGTACTGTTGCGCGCCGAGAGGCGCCGCCAGAGCCAGTCCGAGTCCGAGCAAAGCAAGCCGGGAGCGGGCGTCGAGCCGCATCATTCGCTCTATCGGCAGAACGGCCCCGGCCCTGCATAGCCCCCCGCGCCGTTCCGCTCCGCCTCCAGTTAGGATGGAAAGGCATGAGCGGCCCTCCCGAAGAGCTGGTCGAACACATCGCCACCCACCTGGCCGAACAGCAGCCCGCCCTCATCGCCGAACTCGGCGACGAGGAAGTGGCGCGCCGCGCCGCCGCCGGCATCGCCCGCGCCCACGCCCACGGCTTCCTCCAGCCGGAATCCGTCACCGCGTTCGTCACCCTGATGTTCCTCGTCGCCCCGGACTTCGACACGCATCCGGCCATCGCCCGGGCGCTGCGGCTGCGCGGCACGGAAGCCGAGCGGCTCCGGCTGCTGTTTGAACGCACCCGCGAAGAGGACTGGGATCAGGCGGCGGCGGCGTCCAAAGGCTGGGAGCCGCTCCTGGCCAGGCCATGAGCCGGCGCCGCGCCGTCGTCTCCTGGTCGTCCGGGAAAGACGCCGCGTGGGCCCTCCATCTGGCGCGGCAGCGCGGAGAGGTCGAAGTGGCGGGACTGCTGTGCTCGATCAACGCCCGGTTCCAGCGCGTCTCGATGCACGGCGTGCGGCGCGCGCTGCTCCAACAGCAGGCGCAGGCCGCCGGGATGCCCCTGATGACCGTCGAACTGCCCTGGCCGTGCTCGAACGAAGAATACGAGCGGCGCATGGGCGCGGCCTGCGCGCGGCTGCGGGCGCAGGGCGTGGAAGTGATCGTCTTCGGTGATATCTTCCTCGAGGACGTGCGCCAGTACCGCGAGAGACAACTCGCCGGCACGGGGCTGGAGCCGCTGTTCCCGCTGTGGGGCAGCGACACGGGCGCGCTCGTGCGGGAGATGCTGGATGCGGGCGTGAGGGCGAGGATCGCATGCCTCGATCCGGCGCGCGTGGACCGCAGTCTCGCCGGCGCGGAGCTCACCGAGGCAGTGGTCCGGTGGCTGCCTGCGAATGTCGATCCTTGCGGTGAAAACGGCGAGTTTCACACCTTCGTGTTTGATGCGCCCGTGTTCGCGCATCCGCTCGATGTGGCCGCGGGCGAGGTGGTGGAGCGGGACGGCTTCGTCTACGCCGATCTGGTTGCCGGCGGCGCCGCCGGCAGGCGTTGCTACAATGACGGCTGAGCGGGCCCGTAGCTCAGCCGGATAGAGCGTCTGGCTTCGAACCAGCAGGTCGGGGGTTCGAGTCCCTCCGGGCCCGCCAGTCTCCTTCCGCCGCCTTCGTCACCCGGCATTCGGATCGGTTTGAAACAGGCCGAATGTATTGCCTGACGGATCCAGGAAATAACCCTGCCATCCCGATCCTGGTATGGCGAATTTCGGCATCGCTTCGATTCCGCCGAGCGACAGAATTCTGGCGGCGGCGGCATCGAAATCGGCGGTCTCGATCGAGCACACATAGGCGTTCGTCCCGCACTGTTGCGGCGGGGGCGCAGCCGGCCGTTTCAGCAGCCCGCCATGTTGCCCCCCGCCCGCCGTAATCCTCCAGTACGGTATGGGCAGCCCTTCCACCCGGGCGAATTGCCAGCCGAACACCTCTCCGTAAAAGCGGATCAGAGCCTCAGGATCGTCCGCCTGAATTTCGAAGTAACAGATCGAATGCATCCCTTCTCCTCTCGTCGATTCTCCAGCCGGGCGTCAGCCGCCCGGCGGCAGCGGAACCGTCACCATCCACTGCACTCCGAAGCGGTCCGTCACCATCCCGAAACACGCCGCGTAGAACGCCGGCCCGATGGGCATGTCCACCTGCCCGCCTTCGCTGAGGCGCCCGAACACGCGCCGCGCCTCCCCTTCGTCGCCGAAGTTGACATTCAGCGCGATGCCGCTGAATTGCGGCGGCTCGCCGCGGTTGCCGTCCGAAAGCATCACGCGCGCGTCGCCGATCAGGAAGCTGGCGTGCATGATCTTGTCCATCCAGCCATCCGGCATCCCCTCTTCCGGTGGCGGCACGGGGCTTTCACGGAAGCGGCTCACCGTCTCGATTTTCGCTCCGAACGCCTGTTCATAAAACCGCAGCGCCTCTTCACAGCGGCCATTGAAAAACAGGCAGGGTTCAATCATCCCTGCTCCTCCCATGCGGGATCTTCAGGCTCTCCGGCGGCGTTGTTCGCCTGCCCGGCGCCGGGGACAGAGCCTGACCGCCCCGCCAGTATACGCCAGGCGCTGCCCGGAGCGTGGTTGTGCGGCGCCCGGGCCGGCGCGCCGCAAAGCTTTGAAGGTTACTTCCGTGCCGCCCGCCGCCGCGCCGCCAGGTAATACAGCGCGGGCAGTCCCACAAACGTCAGCACCAACGTGGATGCCAACCCGCCCACCACCACCGTGGCCAGCGGCCTTTGCACGTCGCTGCCGATCCCCGTGGCGCGCGCCGCCGGGATCATGCCCAGCATCGCCACCACCACCATCATCAGCACGGGCCGCATCTGCGCCACGCATCCGTCGATCACCGTCGGCAGAAGATCCACGCCAGGTTGCCGCCTCCGGCGGTTCACCTCGGACAGAATCAGAACACCGCTCATCACCGCCACGCCGAACAGGCTGACGAAACCCACGGCCGCCGAAACACTGAGATTGATCCCGCGCAGCCAGAGGAGCCCGATGCCGCCGACAAAGGAGAACGGCACCGTCAGCATCACCACCAGCGAATCGCGCGTGCTGCGGAACGCGAAGAACAGCAGCACGAAGATCAGGAACACCGTCACCGGCAGAGCGATGCTGAGCCGAGCCTTGGCGCGCGTCATGTTTTCGAACTGCCCGCCCCACTCGACGCGGTAGCCTTCCGGCAGGGGCACTTCGCGCTCCACGCGCCGCCGCAGCTCGGCCGCGAAGCCGCCCTGGTCGCGGCCGCGGATGTTGGTGCGCACGCTCACCATGCGGCGGTTCTCGCTGCGGGCGATGATCGACTCGCCATCCGTGATCCTCACATCGGCCAGTTGCCCCAGCGGCACGCGCGCCCCGCTCCGCGCCGGCACCAGGATGTTCGCAATGGCCCCGGCGTCGGCGCGCGCCTCCGGCAGATAGCGGACCGTGATGTCGAAGCGGCGGTCGCCGTCGTACAGCGTGCTCACGGTGCGGCCGCCGATGGCCAGCTCGATCAGCTCTTGCAGGTCGCGGACACGCATGCCGTAGCGCGCCATCCCGGGACGGTCGACGCGGAGCGTCAACTGCGGCTGGCGGTTTTCCTGTTCGATCGAGCTGTCCGCCGCGCCCGGCACCTGGCGCACGATGGCCAGCGTCTGCCCCGCCAGCCGCCGCAGCGTGTCCAGGTCGGGTCCGGTGAACAGAATCGCCAGATCCGCGCTGGATCCCGTCACCGCTTCCGTCACCGTATCGATGATGGGCTGCGTGATGTTATAGGTCGAGCCCGGGACCTGTTCTTCCATCAGCCGCGCCAGCTCCTCCACCAGCACGGCTTTGGTCCGTCCGGCGGGCCATTGATCGTAAGGCTTCAGCGTTACCAAAAACTCGATGCGGTTCGGCCCGAACGGGTCCGTGCCCGCGTCGTTGCGGCCCGCCTGGGAGGCCACGTCACGCACGCCGGGCATCTTGCCGATCTCGGCCCGCACCAGCGCGGCGACGCTGGCCGACTTTTCCAGCGACGTGCCCGGCGGCAGATTCAACCGCACCCAAACGGTGCCTTCGTCGAGCACGGGCAGGAACTCGGTGCCCAGGCGCAGGGCCACGAACACGGCCGCGCCCACCACCAACGCCGCGCCGGCCACCACGAGCTTCGCCCGCGGCAGAAACAGCTCCAGCGTGCGGCGGTAGAGCGCCGCCAGCCGCACAATCAGCGGGTTGTCCCAAGTCTGGCCCCCGTTGCGGAACAACAGAGTGGCCAGCGCCGGCGTCAGCGTCATCGTGATCAGCAGCGCCCCCAGCAGCGCCGCGCACACCGTGAAGGCCATCGGAGTGAACAGCCGCCGCTCCACCCGCTCCAGCGTGAACAGCGGCAGATACGCCGAAATGATGATCAGCATCGAGAAAAAGATCGGCGACTCCATCTCGAATGCCGCGTCATGGATCACCGCGAACGCCTGCTGCGCCGCCGCCTTGCGCTCCTCCAGCCGGTGCAGCAGATGCTCGACCATCACCAGCGTCCCGTCGACGATGATGCCGAAGTCGATCGCCCCCAGCGACAGAAGGTTGGCCGGCACGCCCGACACATGCATCACGATGAAGGCGAACAGCAGCGACAGCGGGATCGTCAGCGCCGTCAGCAGGGCGGCGCGCACGCTGCCGAGAAAAAACAGCAGCACCAGCGTCACCACGATCAGGCCCTCGCCCAGCGTGCGCGAAACCGTGCGCAGAGTGTTGTCGACAAGCTCCGTCCGGTCGTAGATCGTGCGGATGCGGACGCCCGCGGGCAGCCGAGTCCGCTCCAGTTCGTCGACGGCTTCATGCACCAGCCGCAGCACTTCGCTCGGGTTCTCGCCGCGCCGCATCAGCACGATGCCTTCCACGCCCCCGGTGCGATCGTTCAGCCCGAAGATGCCGGTCTGCGGCGCCGCGCCCACGGTGACGCGCCCCAGGTCCTTCACATAAATCGGCACGCCGCGCGCTTCGCTGACGACGCTGTTCTCGATGTCCTCGACGCCCCGCAGCAGGCCGACGCCGCGCACGGCGAGGGACTGCTGTTTGTTGTCGAGCAGCGCGCCGCCCGCATTGCGGTTGCTGTCGGCCACCGCCCCGGCGATGTCCCCGAGCGTCAGCCGGTATTTTTCCAGCAGCAACGGGTCCACCTGGATCTGGTACTGCTTCACCAGCCCGCCGAAAGGCACGACGTCGGCGACGCCCGCCACCTGCAACAGACGCGGCGTGATCACCCAGTCCTGAAGCTCCCGCATCTGGAGATCGTCGAGGTGCGGCGCCTCGATCACATACCGGAACATCTCTCCAATGGGGGTCGCCATCGGCCCCAGCACGGGCTGGAGCCCCTCGGGCAATTCCACCTCCCGCAGCCGTTCGAGCACCAGTTGCCGCGCCCGGTAGTTGTCCATCGAGTGCTCGAAGGTCAACTGCACCAGCGACAGTCCGAAAATCGTGCGCGAACGCCGGTTGAGCACGCCCGGCGTGTTGTTCAGCGCCCGTTCGATCGGAATGGTCACCTGCTGCTCGACTTCTTCCGCCGCCAGCCCCGGCGCCAGCGTGATGACATCGACTCCCGGATCGGAGATGTCCGGGTAGGCCTCGATCTGGAGCTGCCGGAACGACCAGACGCCCGCGCCCACAAGCAGGATCGCGCCGACGAAAGTGAAGAAGCGCTGTTCCAGCGCAAACCGCAGCAGTCCCCTCATGCCGCCGCCCCGCCGCCTGCCCAGTGCAGCACTTCGCCCCCGGCCAGAAACACCAGGCCTTCCGTGATCATCGGCTGGAGCCGCGGCAGCACGGCGCGCAGCTTCTCCTCGCGGTCGATGCTGAGCACCATCACCGGCCGGTCGGCCGTGGATCCGGAAAAGGCGTCCTGCGTCAGCTTGTGCGCCGCGCCGTAGCCCAGCACTCCGCGCACCACGGTCGCCCCCGCGATGCCCTCCTCCAGCAGCACGCGCACCACGGCCTCATACAGCGGGATGCGCGGGTCGCCCCATGTGTCGCTTTCATCGAAAAACACCAGCAGCATGCGCGCGCTTTCCATGGCTCAGTACCCCCGCAGCAGCATCGCTCCGTCGGCCACCACGCTCTGGCCCGGCTTCAGGCCCTCGACGACCGGGATGCGCCCGTTCGAGCGTTTCCCCGTGCGCACCTGCACGGCGCGGAACCGTCCGGGCGCCTCCAGCACGAACACCGATTCGCGCCCTTCCATCTGCACCACCGCCCCTGCGGGCACCACCGGCATCTCCTGCTCCGCCTCGACATGGCGCACGGTTCCAAACATTTCCGGCCGGAAACGTCCTGAGCGGTTGTCCAGCTCCGCCCACACTTTCAGCGTGCGGTTGGCCGGATCCACGCTGTCGGCGATGCGCGTGACGCGGCTCTGGAAGACCTCGCCGGGAAACGCGTTCAGCCGCACTTCGAAGCGCTCTCCGATCCGCACGAGCCGGATCGATATTTCCGGGACGTCGGCCGCCGCCCACACCGTGCTCAGATCGGCGATGGTCATCACCGGCTGGCTGGTGTCGTTGCGGTACTCGCCCGCCACGACATTGAACTCGGTCACTTTCCCCGAAAGCGGCGCGCGCACGGTGATGCGCGGGCGCGCCTGTCCCGGCTTCAGGCCCAGCAGTTCCAGACGCGCCAGCGCCTGCCCGCGCGAAGCCTCCGATTGAGCCACGGCGGCCCTGGCCTGGCTCAAGGCCGTTTCCGCCGCCAGCACCTCCTTTTTCGCGATCGCGTCGCCGCGGAACAGGTCCAGCACCCGCTCGTAATCCGCCTGCGCCTTGGCGAGTTCGGCCCGCGCCGCCGTCAATGCCAGTTCGGCCCGCGAGTATTCCGCCGCGGCCAGATCGGCCTCGGGGCTTTCCAGCATGAGCAACGGATCCCCCTGTTTCACCGCGTCGCCGAAGGAGACGAAGACTTCAGCCACCCGCCCGGGCGCGGGCAGCACCACGCGGGAGATGCGGTTCGGGTTGAACTCCAGCTTCGCCGGCGCGGTGAATTCTTCCGTGGGGACCCGCTCGGCGCGCACTTCCTCGGTGCGGATCTGCCGCAGCTTCGGCGAGTCCGCGGGGATCACGACAAGGCCGTCGGCCCGCGGCCCGGGATCGGCTTTCACGGGCGCGGGCGCTTCGCGGCACCCGGCCAGCGGCAGCAACAGCAGGACGCAGATCCACGCTCTCATCGCCTGTCCCTCGCCGCGATCGCGTCCAGAAGGTACAGCGCGCGCGCATACTCGACGCGCGCTTCATTGTAGCCCTGCCGGGTCTCGCTCAATGTGCGTTGCGCCTCCAGCAGATCCAGGAACGAGGCTTCGCCGCGCCGGTAGGAAAACTCCACCGTTTCGCGCACCCGCGCCGCCTGCTCCAGCATCTCCCGCTCGATCGACTCCAGCAGCCGCAGCGCCGTCTGGTACTGTTCCCAAGCCGAGGCCGCCTCGGCCCGGATCTGCTGCTCCAGCGCGCGCACCCGCGTCTCGGCCTGTTCCCTTTCGCGCCGCGCCCGCTCCACTTCGCCCTGGTTCCGGTTCAGAAGCGGCAGCGGAACCTCGAACCGGAAGCCCGCCGTCTGGCCCGGAAACGGTCCCACGTATTGCTTGTGGTGCGAGATTCCCAGATCCACGTTCGGCCGCGCCAGCGCCCGCTGCAGCCGGATCTCGGCCTCCGAGCGCGCCACCTCGCGCCGCAGCGCCGCCAGATCGGGCCGCGCCGCCAGCGCCGCCGCCGTCAGCTCTTCCAGCGTCTCCGCAGGCCTGTCACGGCGGATTTCCCCGGCGATGTCGAAATCGGGAGACGGCGCCGGCCGCCCCATCAGTCTTTGCAGGCGCACGGCTTCCTGCCGCACGCGCAGCTCCGCCTGCCGCAGTTGATTCCGGAATTGCAAAGCCGCCACCTCGCTGCGCAGCAGCTCCACCCGCGCGATGTCGCCTGCCTGGTATCGCGTCTGATTCACCTTCACGACATTCTCGAACGTCGCCAGAACCTCGCGCAGCGTGGCCGCGTTCTCTTTCGCCAGCATGGTGTCGAGAAACGCGTTCTGGACCTCCAGAGCCAGCGTCCGCCGCCCGTCGAGAAACGTCTCCCGCGCGCCTGCCAGCGCCTCCCGCGCCGTCTGCATCCGCAGCCGCCGCTTGCCCGCCGTCTCGATTTCCCAGTAGAAAACCGTGTTCGTCTCCGCCGGTCCCGTGGGCCCTTCTTCCGGAATGTAATTCGCCCCCAGCACGTCCAGGAAGTTGGTCTCCACATTCAGCCGTGGATTCGGGCGCAGCCGCGCCTGCAACAGGCGCGCCTCGGCGATGGGAATCTCGTAACGCCGCGCCAGCAGTTCGATGTTGCGCTCCAGCGCCTCTTCCACCGCCTGCTGGATCGTCACGGGCGCCTGCGCCGCCAGAAGATGGCATGCCGCTGCCAGCAGCAGGATTCTTTCGATCACCCTCTCATGTTAGCTCGAAGGCTGCGGCTTCCCCAGGCGGCCCGGCCTCAGAAGCTGTACCGGAAAGAGACCATCAGGTTCGAATTCCGCCGGTATTGCCCCAGAAAATCCTCCCGCGCGCCGCGCAGCAGGTTCGCCGCCGCCGTCACCCGCCAGTGCGCGCCCACGGCTTGCGTATACTCGAATTTGCCATAAAAACCCTTGCCATTTTGCCGCGCCGCGCCCTCGAAAGCCATCGACCGATTCGAGTCGATATTGTAGGAAACGCGCCCGAGAAATGTCTTCGCCAGGCCCCGGTCCGGCGCGAAATCAAGCTGCACGCGCCTCTCGGTGACGGTCTCGCCGGCGTAGCCGCCCACAAACAGCCACTCGCCCCGCTGCCGCTCCGCCTGGACCACATAGAGCACATAATTGTCCGCCAGCGGAGAGGTGGAGGTGAAATACGCCGCCTCGCCCTTCAGCGTCAGCCACCGCATCGGGACAGCCGCGTCGCCGCCGTACATCCGCATCTGCGGGTGGATGCGCCCGAACAGAATCGCCGGAGACGGCGCCGGAATCAGGGAAGCGGAAAACACCGGCAGGTGATTGAAGCCGTCGTAGAAACTCAGCGAGAACTCGTATCCATCGCCCACGTGGTTCCACCGCGCGCCTGCCGCCGCGCGCTTCGGATATTCCACCCGCGCCTGGCGCAGCGCGAACTGCCCCGCTTCCTCCGGCAGCGCCGCCCATCGCTGGTTCAACAACGGCGTCCGGCTGGGCGTGAACACCGGCTGCACCACCACGTCCAGCGTCTCGCCGCCCCTCTCATACGTGCCCCGCACCGCCGTCACGGCGAGGAAATCCGTGGTCAGCACGTTGAGAAAATCTTTCGGCGCAAAGCGGTCGGTCGGGTTCAGGATGTCCGCCTTGCCCCAGCGGATGAACTGCCGCCCGCCCTCGAACGTGAACCCGCCCTTGTGCGCCAGCAGGCTCAGCCGCCGCGCGGATAGCGCCGGACGCTCGCGCCGCCGGTCCGCCCAGTCCAGCCGCCAGGCGCGCTCAAACTGCCGGTGCGAATCGAAGCGCGCGTCGAAACCTGCGTTCAGTTGCAGCGCAGCGCTCAGTCGCCACGCGGCTTCCCACCGCAGCAGGTGCTCGCTCACCAGCCGCCCGCTGTCGCCTGGCGCCGTCTGCGGATAGGCGAAGTTGCGGACTTCGAAAAATCCCCGCTGCGTGAACGCCTGCCCGGATGCCATGCCCGCCAGCCACGCCGCCAGCAGCAGCGCGCGCCTAGCGCTCGCGCCGCAGCGCTTGCAGCGTGAACAGCTCCGCCGGAAGCGAAACATCATACTCGAGCTTCTCCAGCCTCAGCACCGTGCGCGAGTTCCGCACGAGATCCTCCACCTCGATCCGCCGCGCCGTCCAGATCTTCTGTACGTTCTGGATGTCGGAATAGCGGATTCTGCGGACCACGCGCTCGCGCTGAAAACAGTCGATCTGCGCCGCCACGTAGTCCGCCTTGCGGATCCACACGTACAGCCGCGTGTACTGGCTGCGAGCCTCTGGCTTCGGCGTCGATTCGATCTTCCAGCACGGCTCGCCCGCCATCGGCTCCTCGCCGAGCATGCGGTAGGTGGAGCGGTCCACGTCGCGCTCTTCCAGATCCTCGAAGGTGAAATCCGTGCCGAAGAACCGCGTCTTGCGGTCCTGAAACGCGATTCTCCGCTCGCGCTGCACCGCGGGGGTCCACATCCACTGGTCGGAGGCGCGGTCCGGGTGGTTGTGGATCAGCAGCGCCACGCCCTTCACCTCCGGCGGCGCCGTGAACCGCAGTACCGCTTTCGAGTTGCCTGCCGAGCCCAGCCGCTCGTAGACCCACCGCTTCGTGCTCACCTTGCGCTTCGAGTCGATCACCTCCAGCGTGCCCTCGTAGCGCTGGCTGCCGGAGCGCGCGCGGCGCTGGCTCTCCTCGATGATCGAGCGCGCGTCCTGCGCCCAGACCGCGGCGCAACAGACAATCGCCGCCGCGAAAATCCTACTCATATTCAAGCGCCTCCACCAGAGACGACCGCACCGCGCCCTCCGCCGGTCCAAAAGCCGAAACCAGCGCCGCGCCCATCAGGATGGGCAGCAGCAGCAGCGCGATCCCGTAAGGATACAGGTATTCCAGCCGCAGCCCCGCCACGTCGCGCTTGGCCACATCCAGGATGTAGTACAGATGCACGCCGCCCAGCGCGAAGCCGATCGCCAGCCCCAGCGCGCCGATTGCCGCCGCCTCCATCCAGATCGTGTGCCGCACCTGGTTGCGCAGCGCGCCCACCGCCTGCAACACGCCCAGCTCGCGCTTGCGGTCGGCGATCGACACCGTCAGCGTGTTCACGATGCCCAGGATCGCCACCAGCACCGCCACCACGATCTGCACATAAGTGAGTCCGAACCACTGGTCGGTCAGCCGCATGATGTAGGCGCGCAGCTCCTCGTTCGTCATCACGAACAGCCGAGTGCGGTGGCCGAACTCCCTGAGCAGCCGCTCCCGCAGCGCCGCGCGGTCCACGCCCGGCTTGGCGTAAACGCGCATCGCGTTCACCGTGTCGTCGCCCCAGTATTGTTTGAACAGCTCGCGGCTGATCAGGATGGTGCCCTGCTGGTCGCTGTAATCGAGCACGATGCCGAGCACCGGCAGCCGCAGCACCCCGTTGGGGGCGTGGAGTTCCAGCATGTCGCCGCGCTTCACCCGCCGCAGCAGCGAGAAGTTGTCGCTGATCACGGCGCCCTCGCCGCGCGCCGTTTTCGCGTACATCGATTCGCGCTCGCCGTCCACAACGCGCGCCCGCACGCGCCGCGCGATCTTGTCCACATCCGCCGCCACCAGCATCACCGGCGTGCCCTGGTAGACGATCCGCGTCGAACGCACCGGCTGCACCTCGTCGATGCCCTCCACGCGCGCCACCTCTTCGGCGAAGCTTTCCGGGAAGCGGAAGCTGCGCTGCGTGATCGTCTCCGAGCCGGTGATGAAGAAGTCCGGGTTCAGCGATGTCTGCACCCAGGTCCCGATGGTGGAGTAACTCGCCCGCGAGATGCCGCCCAGCCCGATCACCAGCGCCACCGACAGCGCCAGCGCCGCCACGGTGCCCGAGGTGCGCCGCGGCGCCTGCAACAGGCTGTCCGCCGCCAGCGCTCCCTCCACCGGACGCAGCCATTTCATCAGCGGGCGCAGCCACCGCACCAGCCACGCGCACAGCGACGGCGTCAGCAGCAGCACCGCCAGCACGTTCAGCATGTAGCCGAAGTAGAAGAAAAACGTCCGCTGGCTCAGAAACACGCACGCCACCGCCGCCGCCAGCATCGCCACCGCCACCGCGCGCCGCACGCGGTTTTCGCCCTCGGTGATCACCTGCACGCGCCCCTTTTGGAGCGCCTTCACCGGATCCACGCGCGCCGCGTTGCGCGCCGGCAGCCAGCCCGCAAACACGCTCGTCGCCACGCCGATCAGCAGCGCCAGCCCCAGCAGCCGCGGATCCGCCGACACCTGCTCCGCCTTCTCGCCCACGCCGTACACTTCGCCGAAGTAGCCGCCCAGATACCCCGCCACGCCGCGCGCCAGCGCCACCCCCAGCCCGATTCCGAGGATCGACCCGAACAGTCCCGCGATCGCGCTTTCGGCCAGAAACAGGTTGCGGACGAGCGCCCGCGGCGCGCCCAGCGCGCGCAGGATGCCGATCTCGCCGCGGCGCTGCGTCACCGCGATGGAAAACGTGTTGTAGATCAGGAACAGCCCGATGAACAGCGCGAACACGCTCGTGATGTTCGCCGTCATCGAGTACACCCGCGCCATCGCTTCAAACTGCGCTCCGCGCGACGACGGCGGCTCCACCTGCAACCCCGGTCCCAGCGCCGCCTGGATCCGCCGCTGCGCGTCCTCCACCCGCACGCCTTCTCTTACCTTGATGTCGATCCGGTCGAATCGCCGCCCCCGCCCGAACACCATCTGCGCGGCATAAAGGTCCATCACCGCCAGGCTGCCGCCAAACGCCGAAGCCAGCCCCTGGCTCGACATCACGCCGCGGATGACGAATTCCCGCGGTCCAGCCATCGTCTGCATCGTCAGCCGGCTGTTCAGCTTCAGTCCGGTCTTCTCGCAGAACTGCCGGCTCACGATGATCGAGTCCGGCTGCGCGATGAAGACCAGCGGATCGTCGACGATCGTTTCATCGGCGTTTTCCAGATCATAGTCGCGCAGCGAGCGGTCTCCGGTCATGTCGACGCCAAGCACCAGCAGGTTGCCCGCCCCGGCGATGCCCGTCTGCACGGTGGCTTCAATCACGGGAACGGCAACCTCGACGTCAGGCAGCGCCTGCACCTTTTCGAGAACTTCCTCCGGGAAGCCCGCCTCTCCCGCCGACACCTGCAATTGCGTCGCTCCCGCGATGCGGTCCACCGTGCGGTTGAAGGCGTACAGCACGCTCTGGTTGGCGGTGTGCATCGCCACGAACACCGCCACGCCCAGCACGATGCCCGCCGTGGTGAGCGTGCTGCGCAGCAGGTGCTTGCGCACATAAGGCCAGGAGATCAGCCGCAGCAGCATCATCGCCGCGGCACCCGCGCTTCATCGGCAGCCAGCCGCCCGTCGCGCAGCGTGATCGTGCGCTCGCAGCTCGCCGCCACGCCCGGATCGTGCGTCACCATCAGCACTGTGGCCCCCAGCCGCGCGTGCAAATCGCGGATCAGATCCAGTATCTCCGCGCCGGTCTTCGTGTCCAGGTTGCCGGTCGGTTCATCGGCGAGCAGGATCGGCGGATACACGCTGAGCGCCCGCGCGATGGCCACGCGCTGCCGCTCGCCGCCCGAAAGCTCGTCCGGCAGATGGTCCAGGCGGTGCTTCAGACCCACCAGCTCCAGCAGCTCTTCAGCCCGTGCGCGCGCCTGCGCCCGCTTCCATCCGCGCAGGTGCAGCGGCAGGGCCACGTTTTCGAGGCACGTGAGCGAGGGAAGCAGGTTGAAGAACTGGAAAATGAAGCCGATTTTGTCCCGCCGCAACAGCGTCAGTTCTGTGTCGGAGAGGTCCGAAAGCCTCTGGCCTTCGATGAAAATCTCCCCGGAGGTCGGCCGGTCCAGCGTGCCGATCAGGTTCAGCAGCGTGGATTTGCCAGAGCCTGACGGGCCCACCAGCGCCGCCATTTCGCCCTTTTCGATGTGCAGGCTCACACCGTCCAGCGCCCGGACTTTGCGCTTCCCGTCGAACTCCTTGACGACATCCACCAGGCGGATCACGAAATCTGTACTCCCGCCTTATCAAGATGCCACAAACACTGCTGCGGGAAGAGAAAGTCACGCCACGGCGCCAGCCGTGCGGCCGCCGCAGTGCGCCCGCCTCAGATCATGCGCTTTTGCGCGTACTCGAGGCTCCGCTCCAGATCCAGCCACTGCTGCTTCTTGAGCGCCGCCTTGTATTCGGGCACGTCCACGCCGGGCGCGTCCTCCATCACCATCGGCTTCATCAGCGGCGAGCCGCTCTTCACCAGCTCGAGGAACCGTGCAAACTCGCCCGCCCGCGCCTTCGGAAGCGCCTTCCAGAACGATTCTTCGAAGAACGGCACGATCCGCGGCGGCCGCCCGGTGATGATCTCCAGATGCAGCGGCGCGCCGGGGCAGATCCGCTTCTGCAACTCCGCCAGACGCGCCATGTCGATCGACCCGTCCCCCGGCGCCGTCCAGTGCGCCGCGCAGCCGCGCGGGTGCGGGAAAATCGCCGTGTCGCGCACATGCGTCGTCACCGCCACCGGGCCCAGCACTTCCAGCGTCACCTCGGGATGCTCCACGCACCAGATGGGATTGCCCGTGTCGAGGCACGCGCCCACGGCGTCCGTGCCCGCCGCCAGGATCACCTGCCGGCACTCCCACGCCTGCATGTCGCCCGCGTGGTTTTCGAGCGCGATCTTGACGCCCGCCTCCAGCGCCGCCTCGCGCACCGCCTTCAGCATGCGGACCGTGTTCTCCATGTGGTACTCAATCCCGTTGGGGTGGAGCCGGTCCTCGAAGTCGCCCAGATAGCAGCGCAGCGAGCGCGCTCCGATGGCGTGGGCCACGCGCAGCGCGCGTCGCAGATGCTCCTCGGGAGTTTCCTGGCGGTTGCGCCACGCCCGCGCCGACGGGCAGATGCAGCCGGTGCCCGCGTCGAGCAGGAGGCCCAGCTCTTCCGCGCGCGCCTTCACCTTGGCCAGATGCGCCGCGTCGAGCGATTCGAAATCGCCGAGCGAGGAGATTTGCAGGGCCGTGCAGCCGTGGCGGGCGGCGAACTCGAGGTGATCGAGCGCCTTCATGCCCCACGCGCGCAGCGAGTAGGTGTCGTAGCCGAGCCGCAGCTTTGGCTGCTGCGCTTTTAACCGGCCGGCCAGGCCGGCCAGAGGGGCCAGGAAAAGATCACGGCGGCGGAAGCGCATCACGGTGGATATCGTATCAATGCGTTCCACGCCCCGGATGCTACGATAGTGCCCGTATGGCCAAGATCAAGCCGGCGCGGGACAAGAAAGCGCGGCGCGGCCCGCAGAATCCGGGCGCGGTCGGCTGCCTGGTGCTGCTGGTCATCGTCTTTATCCTGCTGGCCATCGTGCTGTACTACGGCTTCATTTACTCCGCCCAATCGGCCTCCTGAGACTCCATGCGCCCTGACAACCGCCGCCCGGACCAACTGCGCCCCGTGCGCATCCAGCCCGATTTCCTGCTCACCGCCGAAGGATCGTGCCTGATCGAGATCGGCCACACCCGCGTGCTGTGCGCGGCCACCATCGAGGACGGCGTGCCGTCGTTCCTGCGCAACACGGGCCGCGGATGGGTCACCGCCGAGTACGCCATGCTGCCGCGCGCCACCGCCCAGCGCACGCCGCGCGAAATCAACAAGGGCCGGCCCAGCGGCCGCACGCAGGAGATCCAGCGCCTGATCGGCCGCTCGCTGCGTGCGGTGGTGGACATGGAGGCGCTTGGCGAACGCACCGTGATCGTCGACTGCGACGTGCTCCAGGCCGATGGCGGCACGCGCACGGCTTCGGTCACCGGCGGCTGCGTGGCCATGGCGCTGGCCTTCAACCGCATGGAACCCTTCGGCGTCTTCCCGCGCCCGCCGCTCAAGTGCCTGGTGGCCGCGGCCAGCGCCGGCATCGTCGGCGGCGAGACGCTTCTCGACCTCTGCTACGAAGAGGACTCGCAGGCCGAAGTCGACATGAACGTGGTGATGACCTCCGAAGGCGAGTTCGTCGAGTTGCAGGCCACGGCGGAAAAAGCGGCCTTCGGCGACGCCCGGCTGGCGGAGATGCTCGCGCTGGCGCGCGCGGGCATCGGCTCGCTGTTTGAAGCGCAGCGGGAGGCGCTCGGGCGCAAATGATCCTGCGCTGCGCCACAAGCAACGCGGGCAAGCTGGCCGAGTTCCGCCTCGCGGCCGCCGCGCTGGGCTGCGAATGGGCCGATATCCGCCCGCTTGACAATGTTTCCGCGCTGCCTCCCTGCGAAGAAGACGGGGCGGATTTTGAAGAAAATGCCGTCAAAAAGGCCCTGTATTATTCGGCATATTGCGAGGATTTTCTGTTCGCCGACGATTCGGGCCTCGAAGTGGACGCGCTCGGCGGCGCCCCGGGCGTGCGCTCGGCCCGTTACAGCCCGGAAGGCACGGACGAGGCCAACAACCGCCTGCTGCTCGAACGGCTCGCGGGCAGCCCGGACCGCCGCGCCCGCTTTGTCTGCGTCATCGCGCTGGCGAGGAAAGGCCAACTCATCGCCACGTTTCGCGGCTCGGCGGAAGGCGTCATTCTGGATGCGCCGCGCGGCGCGGGCGGCTTCGGCTACGATCCGTTGTTCTATTACGAGCCGCTCGGGCTGACCTTCGCCGAGCTCGACCCCGATACGAAAATGCGCGTCTCGCACCGGGGCGAAGCCTTGCGCAGGCTGTTCGATTACTGTGCGCGGCTGCCGCGCGGCTGAGGCGGGCGGCATTTCAGCATCGCCCAGCCGATCATCGTCTTGGCGTCGCGGATCTCGCCGCTGGCAATCATGCCGCCCATTTCGCGCAGAGTGAACCAGCCGGTTTCGATGCGCTCGTCCTCCATCGGCTGCGGCTCGCCCTGGCGCAGATCCTCCGCTAGATAGATCGTCATCTTCTCCTCGACGTAGCCGGGGCTGGGGAAGAACTCGGCCAGCTTTTTCCAGCGCCGCGCCGTGCAGCCGGTCTCTTCGCGCAGCTCCCGCCGGGCGGCTTTCAGCGGCGTCTCGCCCTCGTCGATCCTGCCCGCGGGCAGCTCCCACAGGTAGGCGCGCGCGGGCAGCCGGTACTGGCGCACCAGCAGCACGCGGCGGCGCGTGTCCACCGCCATCATCACCGCGCTGCCGCGGTGGCGCACGATGGCGCGCCGGATCTCGAATCCGCCGGGATCGACGGCGTGATCCAGGGTGACGCGGAAGATGGGGGTGCTCAGCAGTTCTTCAGAAGAAATCAGTTTCATCGGCATTTGTTTTATCTTCCCAGCGCCGCGCGGAACTCGCCGAGCGGCAGCGTGTTGACCACGTCGGCGGCGGTGAGCCAGCCGCGCCGCGCCATCCGCACCCCGAAGCCGATGTTGGCCAGGTGCTTCGGATGGTGCGCATCGGTGGAAATCACGAACCGGCAGCCCAGCTCGCGCGCCCGGCGGATGAGCGACGCGTGCAGGTCCAGCCGCTCGGGGCTCGAGTTGATCTCGAGCCAGACGCCGCGCCGGGCGGCCTCGCGCGCCACGGTCTCGAACTCGTAGTGATACGCGTCGCGGTGCAGCAGCACGCGGCCCGTGGGATGGCCGAGCGCCTTGACGGCGCGGCATTCCATGGCGCGCAGCAGCCGGTCCGTCATCTCCCGCGGCTCGATGTTCATGTAAGAGTGGACGCTGGCCACGACGAAGTCGAGCTCGGCCAGCGCGTCCTCGGCCAGATCCATGCGCCCATCGCGCAGGATGTCGCACTCGAGCCCGGCGAAGACATGGATGCCCGCGCCGCTCTGGTTGAAGCGGCGCGCCTCGGCGGCAAAGGCCACGGCGCGCTTCTCGTCCAGCCCGTTGGCCATGGCCAAAGCCTTGGAGTGATCGGTGATGGCGATGTAGGAGTAGCCGCGCCTGCGGGCGGCGGCGGCCATCTCTTCCATCGTGGCCCGGCCGTCGCTTTCGCGCGTGTGCATGTGCAGGTCGCCGCGCAGGTCGCCCGGTTCGATCAAAGCGGGCAGCGCGCGGCGTTCGGCGGCGTCGATCTCGCCCTGGTTCTCGCGCAGTTCGGGCGGAATGAAGGCGAGGCCGAGCGCCTCGTAGATGCCCTCTTCGGTTTCGCCGGCCGCGCGCCGCTCGCCCTCGAGCGTGAACAGGCCGTATTCGTTGAGCGTGAAGCCCATCTTGAGCGCCCGCTGGCGCAGCGCGACGTTGTGCTCCTTGCTGCCGGTGAAGTATTGCAGCGCCGCGCCGAAGCTTTCCGGCGCCACCACGCGCACGTCCACCTGCAATCCTTCGCTTCCGAAGCGCGCGCTGGCCTTGGTCTCGCCGTGAGCGAGCACGTCATGGACGGACGGATGGGCGAGAAACCGCTGGATGGCGCCGGGGTCCGTGCTGAGAATGTCGAGATCGCCCACCGTGTCTTTGCCGCGCCGCAGGCTGCCGGCGGGCGTGCCATTCACAACGGGCGCCAGTTCCGCCGCCGCGGCCGCGGCATGGCTGAGCAGAAAGCGCCCGGCCACCTGCCGGTAGTGCGCGATGCCGGCCAGGATCTTCTGCTCCATCTTCGGGCCCATGCCCTTCAGCTCGCGGATCTTCTGCTCCTCGCACAGGCGCGCCAGATCCTCCAGCGTGCTCACCCGGTAGTGCTCCCACAGCGCGCGCACGGTCTTCGGACCGACGCCGGGAATGCGCAGCAGCTCGAGCGCAGTGGGCGGATACTGGGCCAGCATCTCGTCGCGGCGCGCGAAGCTGCCGCGCTCGGCGATTTCGCGCAGCGCCGCGGCGATGCCCTTTCCAATGCCGGGAATCGCGGTCACCTCGCGCGCCGGGTCGCGCAGGATGTCGTCGATTCGCTCCGGCAGGTTCTCAATGGCGGCGGCGGCGTTGCGGTAGCTGCGGATGCGGAACGGATCCTCGCCGGCGATCTCCATCAGGTCGGCGGTCTCGCTGAGCAGCCGCGCGAATTCAGGATTCTCCATGGAAGGCCCTCTCTCCATACGGCTCGACATGGACGAGCACGTCTTCGACCCAGGCCAGATCCCGCTTGACGCAGTTGCGGACCTCCTCGGCGATGGCGTGGCTGCGGCGCACAGTCAGATCGGGATCGACCTCCAGATGGAGGTCGACGTGGTAGCGCAGCCCGGTCTTGCGGGCGTAACACTTCTCGACGTCCAGCGCGCCGGGGACTTTCAGCGCTGAGGCGCGGATGCTGGCCATCATCTCCTCGTCGGGCATCGTGTCCATGAGCGTCATCGAGGTTTCATGGGCCACGCGCAGGCCGAGCAGGATCACGATGCAGCCGATGACCGCGCCGCCGTAATGGTCGGCGGCGATGAACCGCTCCGGATCGTAGAGCGCGAGGCCGACGGCCAGCAGCGCCACCGTTCCGGAGAGGATGTCCACCGTGTCGTTCCAGGCGTCGGCCACCAGCGCCGCGCTGCGGATGCGGCGGCCGACGCGCAGCTTGAGCGCGGCCATCATGGCCTTGAGCGCCACCGAGGCGGCGACGGGAATCATCGCGTAAGCAGCGGGCGGCGAGTGGCGCAGGCTGATGTCCTGAAGCGATTTCCAGATGATGCCCGCGCCCACCAGAGCGAGTCCGAGGCCGGTGACGAGGCCGGTAAGCGTCTCGAACCGCCCGTGGCCGTACGGGTGGTTCTTGTCCGGAGGCCGCGCCGCCACGGTCAGGCCGAGCAGGACGATGCCCGAGGTCAGCACGTCGCCGGCGCTTTCCACGCCGTCGGCGACTACGGAAGCCGAGCCGGCCAGCCAGCCCGTGATCAGTTTGGCCACGGCCAGAGCGCCGCTGATGGCCATGCTGGCGATGGCAATGCGCGCTCCTTGTGTTTCTGCCTTGACCACTCCAAGATGAATGTAGCGCACCGGCCTGCCGCGCCGTGCGCATCCCTTGCGCCTGTTCGAGTTTTCCGATTACACTCAATGCAGCCCGGCGGGGCCTGAGGAGGCGCTGCGCCGGGGGCCGGGAGCCATAGGTCTGCCAAAGGAACCGGTGGCGGCGGCTGGTCTGTGTGCCTGGAAGCCCGCTTGCAGCGGGGAACTGATTGAGGGAAGGAGGGGCGCAAATATGATGGACGAAACAAGAAAAGCCCCGATGGCGCCGCGGCGCGCCGGCGCCGAAAAGCAGGCGCAAAATATTCAGGAAGCGTTCCTGAATAACGCCAGAAAAGAGAAAATTCTCCTGACGATTTACCTGATGAGCGGAGTGAAACTCTCCGGCCGCATCAAGAGCTTCGACAAGTATTCCGTGGTGCTTGAGACGAACAACCAGGAGCAGCTCATCTTCAAGCACGCCATCTCCACCGTGGTGGTGACGAAGCCCTCGCACGCCTCCGCCCCCGTCCCTGGCGCGCACGCCGCGGCCGGCGCGCCCGGACAGCCCGCCGCTGCCGAGGCGCAGGAGGTGTGACGCCGCTGAGCCCTCTGCCCGCGCCCGAACGCGCCATTGTCGTGGCCGTGGAAACGGCCAAAGAAAGGACGGAGGGCTTTTCCGCCGCCGAATCGCTGGAAGAGCTGGCGGCGCTGGCCGAAAGCGCGGGCGCCGTGGTGGTGGAAAAGATCCTTCAGGCGCGCCTCGCGCTGGACGCCGCTACCCTGGTCGGCTCCGGCAAGGCCGAAGAGATCCGTTCGCTCGCGCAAGCGCTCTCCGCCGATCTGGTCATCTTCGACCACGAACTCTCCGGCACGATGCAGCGCAATCTGGAGAACCGCCTCGGCGTCAAGGTGCTCGACCGCACCCAGCTGATCCTCGACATTTTCGCGCGGCGCGCCCGCACCCGCGAAGGGCAGTTGCAGGTGGAACTCGCGCAGCTCGGCTATCTGCTGCCGCGGCTTACGGGAAGAGGCGTCGCGCTGAGCCGGCTGGGAGGCGGCATCGGCACGCGCGGTCCTGGCGAAACCAAGCTCGAGACGGACCGCCGCAGAATCCGGGCGCGCATCAAGAAAATCCGGCAAGACCTGGAGAGCGTGCGCCGCTCCCGCGCCACGCAGCGGCGGCTGCGGCAGGCGGTGCCGCTGGCCACGGTGGCGCTGGCCGGATACACCAACGCCGGCAAGAGCACGCTGTTCAACCGGCTGTGCGGCGCTTCGGTGACAGCCGACGCGCGCCTGTTCGCCACGCTCGACCCGACGGTGCGGCAGTTGGTGCTGCCTTCCAACCGCCGCGTGCTGCTGTCGGACACGGTGGGCTTCATCCGCCAACTGCCCACCACGCTGGTCGAAGCGTTCCGCGCCACCCTGGAAGAGGTGACCGAGGCGTCGCTGCTGCTGCACGTGGTGGATGCCTCGTCGCCCGCGGCGGCCGAATACTGCTCGCACGTGCGCCAGGTGCTCGGCGAGATCGGCGCCCTCGACACGCCGCAGGTGCTGGTGCTGAACAAAGCCGACCTGCTCGGCCGCTGCGGCATCGACGGCGAATCGCTCGCGCGCCGGCTGTCCGGTGAAGCCGGCGGCGCGCCCGCCGTGGTTGTCTCCGCGGCCACAGGTGACGGCATCGGGCTGTTGCTGGAAACCATCGACCGCTGCCTGCCCGACGATCCGCTGGCCGATGTGCGGCTGCGCGTGCCTATGGGCGAGCTGGGCGTCGTGCATCTGTTGCACGAATACGGCAAAGTGATCGCCGAGCGGTACGGGGAAGACGTCTGCGAGGTGGAGGCGCGCGTGCCGACGTCGCTGCTGCCGCGGCTGGCCGCCTACCGGGCCTGATTTCCACAGCCTGTGGAAATCCCTGTGGATAAAGCGTCAAAAAAGGGGACAGGAACACAATTCCCCTTTTTTCCTGAACCCAGCCCGGAAAAGAACCGCGACCGAGCTGGCCGCAGGCGCTGTCGGGAACCGCCGCCGAAGCGCCGAACGCGCGAGAGGGAGCTGTCCGCCGCCCCCGAGCGGAGCACAGGACGGAAAATTCGCGCCCGGGCGGGCCTGTCCCCCATTTCTCCGAGCGGAGCGCAGGATGGAAAATTCACGCCCGGGCGGGCCTGTCCCCCATTTCTCCCCCATTTCTATTTCCTCGTGACCTGGGGCCGCTCTCTTCAAGCGCTCGACCGCCCTTGCGTCGCGGTGCAAGTCACGGAAAACTCCCACCCAGCCGGGACCGTCCCAAGGTTTTGTTTTGCGATTTTCGGGAGTGTCCGTTGTGCAAAGGGTCCGCTCCGCGCCAGAGAGGTTGAGTGCGAGGCGGGTGGATGCGTCCCCGAAGCGGCCCGGTCAGCGCCCGGCTCCGGTGATCTGCACCAATGGCGGCTGAGACTGTGTCTCCAGAACCCGGCGAGGGTCGGGCAGGGTCTGGGGAGCGCGCCAGAAGTCGAAGTAAGACGTGTAGTGCACGCAACTGATGGTGCAGTGGGGCGCGCAATCCTTCTCTGACAGGTACTCGCGGCGGAAGTCGTCCATCGTATATTCGGCCAGGGGCTTGGCCGGATAGCCGCGCTGCTGGGAGCAGTAGTGGACAAGGCCGTCTTCGCAGATGTAAAGGTAACGCGCGCCGGCGCGGCAGCGCCAGCGGTTGGGCAGCCCTTTGGCGATGTTCTCCTGGAAGAAACTCAACTGCGAGTAGTTGCGCTTTTCAAGCGACTTCACCTGGATGTAGATCTCGCGCTCGCGGTCGCTCAACGGCTTCAGCTGTCCGGTGTGATCGTGAATGATGCCGATGGTGGAGCTGAACCCGAGCGCGATCGCTCTCTTCGCGATCACGAGGGCATCCTCGGGGTGGCGGACGCCGCCGCCGACCACGGAGTTGATGTTCACGTGGAACAGCGCGTGTTTGGCGAGCAGTTGCAGCTTCCTGTCGAGCACTTTGAGGCTCTTCTTCGACACGTCGTCGGGCATGACGTTGTCGATGGAGATCTGCATGTGGTCGAGCCCGGCGCGGTTCAGCCGCTCGATGCGCTCGCTGGTGAGCAGGTAGCCGTTGGTGATCAGCCCGGCAATGGCGCCGTTGCGGCGGATGCGGGTGATGATCTGGTCGAGATCAGGATGCAGCAATGGCTCGCCGCCGCTGATGGTGACGATCGATGTGCCCAGCCGCCCCAGCGTGTCGATGCGCTCGAACATCACCTCGGTATCGACGGGACGCGAGATGTCGTCGTACTCGTTGCAGTAGGCGCACGACAGGTTGCAGCGGCGAATCGGGACGATGTGCGCCATCACCGGGTGCTCGACGTGGACCGCACCCCAGGCGATCATCTTCAGTTCGCGCAGTCTTCTTTTTAGTGCTGCCCAGTCTCGGCGGGCACGGAAACCGTGATCCGGCATGAACTACCTGCTATTATCTCCGACGCTCGCACCGGGGCGGAAGATTCAGGGTTCAACGGCGGATGAGCGGGCGCGAACGGCGAAAAAACGGTCCTGAACGGCCGGCTACTGTTTCTTCGCCGGCGGCTTGGGCGGCTCCGGCGAAGGTTGATCGACCCCTTCGAAGGTAATCGTCGTCTCCGCCTTGAACTGCTTGTAGTCCCGGTAAGTGATGACGAGCTTGATGGGGATCTGGCCGGACTCGAAATTCAGCACGTCGTTGGAGACGGTGTAAGTGGGGAACCAGAACTTGCCGTCGATCTGTTCGCGCCACGTTTCGAATTTCGGGAACCGCTGTCCGGCGATGCGCTTGCCGGCGCCCACGCCGCGGCCGTAAGTTTTGACGATCTGAAGGTCGCGGTCATCCACCCACACGATGCCCGCGAAGTAGCGCTGGCCCTCGACCATCGCCTTGGGCTTGACGGCGAAGACATAGCAGCCGATCTCGTCAATGGTTTCGCGGCCAAGATAGCGGACGCGGTAGTTGGGCAGATCCTTCACGGTGAACACGAAAGGCTGCACGTTGCGCATGTCCTGCTCGTCTTCCGGCGTGAAGATGATATTGCGCAGCGTGTTCATCGGCGCATAGGTGATGCGCTCGATCCGCTTGCCGGACTTGTCGAACAGGATGTCGGCTTCCATCTCCAGCTTGCCCACCGGGCGGCGGTCCGGGCCGAGTTCGTCAAACCGGTAGCGCTGGCGGTAGGTGTAGTTCTCCCGGGCGCGCGCGAACTCGGTCTCCTTCTCCGCGACCTTCTGGATGATGCGCTCGATCTCCTCGGGGCTGGGGTCAGCCGCAGTCTGTGCGGGCAGGGATCCGGGGGCGATCATCGCGGCAATCAAGAGGAGCCTCATGTCCGGTCTCTCATTCATGTAGATGCCGCCTGCATGTGGCGCGTTGCGCCTTAGCCGAGCAACTGCCTGGCGATGGTGAGAAGTTGCATGTTCGTGGTGCCTTCATAGATGCGTCCAATCTTGGAATCCCGGAACAGCTTCTCCACCGGATAGTCGCGGGTGAAACCGGCGCCGCCGAAGATCTCGATGGCCCGCGAAGCGGCCGACTCGGCGATCTCCGAGGCCCAGTACTTGGCCATGGCGGCTTCTTTGACGAAGTCCAGCCCGGCTTCGCGGCGGCGGGCGGCATTGTAGACCAGCAACCGTGCGGTTTCCAGATCCGTGGCCAGGCGCGCCAGATCCATGCGCACGGCCTGAAATTCGGCGATGGGGCGGCCGAACTGCTTTCGCTGCTTCGCGTATTCCAGCGCGTGCTGCAAGGCCGCCGCCGCCAGTCCGGTCATCTGTGCGGCGATGCCAATGCGGCCCACGTTGAGCGCCTCCATGGCGACCTTGTAGCCCTGCCCGGGCTGCCCCAGCAAGCCGCCGGCGGCGATGCGCACGTCATCCAGGATCAACTCGCAGGTGGAGGAGGCGCGGATGCCGAGCTTGTCCTCCTTGCGGCCGATCTGGAGGCCCGGCGCGCCGCGTTCGACCAGGAAGCAGGTGATGCCGCGATGGCCCGCTTCCGGATTGGCGTTGGCAAACACGAGGAAAAGCCCGGCTTCGGCAGCGTTCGTGATCCACAGCTTGCGCCCGGTGATGCGGAAGCCGCCTTCTTCCGGCACGGCGCGGGCGGCGAGCGCGAAGGCATCAGAGCCGGCGCCAGCCTCGCTCAACGCGAAGGCGCCCACGGTGTCCGCAGCCAGGCGCGGCAGCCACTGGCGCTTCTGCTCCTCCGTGCCCCATTGCTGGAGGGCGCAGTTGACCAGCGTGTTTTGCACGTCCACGACCACGGCGACCGCCGGATCGGCCTTGGCGATCTCTTCGATGGCGAGCAGCGCCTGCGTAAACGTGCCGCCCTGCCCGCCGTAGCCTTCCGGGATCTCGATGCCCATCAGGCCCATCTCGAACAGTTGCGGCAACAGGGCGGGGTCGAGCCTGCCAGCCTCGTCCATGGCGCGCGCCCGCGGCGCGATCTCCTTGCGGGCGAAGCCCGCGACGGCGGAACGGAACATCTCGTCGTCTTCGGTCCAGACCAGCAAGGGCGAGGGTGCGCCGGCGATGCTCGGCTCGCGATTCGGCATGCCATCATTAAACCATGCCGTCACCGTTTCTCCCGGACTGGAAGTCGATCGCGGAAGGGCAGCGGGTGGAGCTGCCGGAGGTCTCGTTGCAACGGCTGGAGGCGCTGTCCCGCACGATGCTGGGCTTGCGCGGCATGCTGGATTGGGGCGAAGAGCCTGCCGAAGTCTTCCGAGTGGATCTGCCGCAGCCGGAGCCGCGGTCATGACGCTGGTGGAAGCGGCCGCGGCGCTGCGCAGGCGCGCCGTCAGTTCGGTGGAGCTGACGCTGAATTGCCTGGCGCGGATCGAAAAGTGGAATCCGGAGCTGAACGCTTTCCTGACGGTCACGGCCGATGTGGCGATGGAGCAGGCGCGGAAAGCGGACGCGGAACTGGCATCCGGCATGGACCGCGGGCCGCTGCACGGCATCCCCATCGCGCACAAGGATCTGTTCTGCACCCGCGCCATTCGCACGACCGGCGGCTCGAAGATTTTTGCCGAATATGTGCCGGAGTTCGACGCCACGGTGGTCGAAAGGCTGGCCAACGCCGGCGCGGTGATGATCGGCAAGACGAACCTGCACGAGCACGCCTACGGCATCACGTCGGAGAACCCCCATTACGGCGCCGTGCGCAATCCCTGGGACCCGGAGCGCAGCCCCGGCGGCTCGTCGGGAGGAAGCGCCGCGGCGGTGGCGGCGGGCATGGCGGTCGCCGCGACGGGCACCGACACCGGCGGCAGCATCCGCGTGCCGTCCTCCTGGTGCGGCATTGCGGGGCTGAAGCCGACCTTCGGGCGCGTGTCCAAATATGGCGTGCTGCCGCTTGGCTACACGCTGGATCATCCGGGTCCGCTGGCGCAGACGGTGCGGGACACGGCGCTGGTGTTCGAAGCGATGGCCGGATACGATCCCAAGGATCCGAGCTCGGCGGACCGGCCTGTGCCGCGCTGCCTGCCGGAGGAGGGTGAGCTTTCCCTGCGGGGCGTGAAGATCGGGCTGCCGCGCAACTTCTATTTCGACCGCATCGACAAACAGGTGGACGCGGCCGTATATTTCATGGCCTACACGGCGGAGGACCTGGGCGCGGAGTTGCGGCGTGTGCAGGTGCCTGACGGGGAGCAGTTGAACGCGCTGGCGCACCTCACGTTGCTGGCGGAGGCGGCGGCGGTGCACGAACCCTACCTGCGCAAGCGCCGCAAGTCTTACGGCGACGACGTGCGGACGCTGCTCGACATGGGGCGGGTGATCCCCGCGGTGGACTACTTGCAGGCGCAGCGGCTGCGGAAGCGGATTCTGGGCGTCTATCTCGACATTCTGAAGCGCGTGGACGCGCTGCTCGTGCCTGCCACGCCGATGACGGCGCCGCGGATCGGACAGAAGCAGGTCGAGATCGGCGGTGAAATGGAGGATACGCGCATTGCCGCCACCCGCCTGTTGCGCGGGTTCAACCTGCTGGGGCTGCCGGTGCTGTCTCTGCCTGCGGGCTTCTCTTCGGAGGGATTGCCCATCGGGTGCCAGCTCGTCGGGCGTCCGTGGGACGAGCCGCTGTTGCTGCGGATCGGCGCGGCGCTGGAAGACCGCGTGCAGCTCCGGCGCACTCCGCCGCGCTTTGCCTGAGGGCGGCAGCGTTCCTGCACCCGCGGGGCTTCGCGAACCATCCAATGCATTATGAAGTGGTCTGCTCTAGGCAGCCTGATTCTTGCCATGAACCTCAACGCCTCTGCCGCACAGTTTCCTGATCCCCCCATCGACGAAAAGCCTGCACAGGGGCTGCGGAAAGCGGTGTTTGCCGGGGGCTGCTTCTGGTGTACGGAGGCCGTGTTCGAGCTGATTGAAGGCGTCAGGGACGTCGTCTCCGGCTACTCCGGCGGCTCTGCGGAAACCGCCAACTACAGGCGGGTGTCGATGGGCGACACCGGGCACGCGGAAGCCATCGAAATCACCTACGATCCTTCGGTCGTGACCTATGGCCAGCTTCTGCGGGTCTTTTTCGAAGTGGCTCACGACCCGACCCAATTGAACCGGCAGGGACCGGACGTAGGTCCACAGTACCGGTCGGCCGTTTTTTATCTGAATGACGAGCAGAAGCGCATCGCCGAGGCCTATATCCGGACGCTGAACGAGGCCAAGGTATTCCGCTCGAAGATCGTGACGGAATTGGCGCCTTTCAAGGCCTTTTACCCCGCTGAGGATTATCATCAGGATTATGCGGTGAACAATCCCGGCAACCCGTACATCTATTACAACGCTGTTCCCAAGGTGGAAAAGCTGAAAAAAGCGTGCCCGCGCCTGGTTCGCGGCGGCAAGAAATGAAGCTCCGATTCCGGGAGAAAAAACAGGTGAAAATCGCGGAATTCGATGATGCGGGGACGTTTCTCGGCTACGCGGAAGTGGAGCCCATCCTGCGCAAAGACGAGGATTGGCGCAGGGAGCTGGAACCGCCGGTCTGCTTCGTCACCCGCGAAAAAGGCACCGAGCCGCCCTTCACGGGCGCCCTGTGGGACAACCACGCTGACGGCATCTACCGCTGCGCCTGCTGCGGCACGGCGCTGTTTGACTCGAAGGCGAAATTCGAGTCCGGCACCGGCTGGCCGAGTTTTTTCGCACCGCTCGATCCGGTCAACCTGCGGCTGGAGAAGGATTATTCTTACGGGATGGTCCGTGTGGAAGTGCTGTGCGCGCGGTGCGAGGCTCATCTCGGACATGTCTTTCCCGATGGCCCGCCGCCCACAGGGATGCGGTACTGCATGAACTCGGCGGCGCTGAAGTTCGTGCCGCGCCCCGCCAGTTTCTGAGAATTGGCGCGGCGGGCGCGGATCGGATATAGTTTCCGGCGGAGGGACTCCGCATGAACCGCCGCTCGTTTCTCGCCGCAGGCGCCGCATCGCTGGCGGTGCAAGCCGCTCCTGAATACGATCCCGTCATGCAGGCGGGCGTGTATGTCTGGACGCAGCACTATTCCCGGCAGGGAAAGAAAGCGCAGGACCACATCGCCGACATCTGCGCCGCGTTCGCTCGCGCGGGCTACCAGGACGTGGAATTGATGAGCCTGTTTTTCGAGCCGGGGCTCGACCGCATCACCCTGCGGGCGCTCGAATCGAGCGGGCTGAACTGCTCGACCGTTTACAACGGCGGTCCCATGCACACCCGCGATGCGGCGCGCCAGACGATCGCCGCCACGGTGGACCTGGCACACCGGATTCAGCGCAGCCGCCCGCTCGACGCGGTTGTTTTCAATCCCAACCCGGCGGGGCGGGGCAAGACGGACGAAGAACTGAAGGTGCAGGCTGAGGCGCTTGAGACGCTCGGCTGGGCGCTGTGGAACTCCGGCGTGCGGCTGATGCTGCACCAGCATGCGCCGGAGCTGGCCGAAAACGGGCGCGAGTGGCGTTTCATGCTGGCCAACACCGACAGGCGCTATATGCGCGTGTGTCTGGACACGCACTGGGTCTACCGCGCCGGCCTGGACGTGATGGAGTTCGTCAAGGAGTGCGGAGCGAGGCTGTACGGGCTGCATGTGCGGAACTCCAGGGGCGGGGTTTGGACGGAAGAGTTCGGCGACGGAGATATCGATTACAGGGCCGTGGCGCAGCACCTCCGCACGAGCGGTTTCACGGGGTATCTCTCCGTGGAGCTGGCCTGGGACAAGGAGACACAGATCACGCGGCCGCTCGAAGAGAACCTGCGCCGGAGCCGCGAATACGCCGGGCGGATCTTCGGCATCGCCGCCCACTAAACTGGAGACATGCGCAAGCTAACCAGCATTCTGTGGCTCTCCGTGGCGCTGGCGGTTACCCTGCCGGCCCAGAAGAGCGGAATCCATAAAGAAGATCTCGACCCCAGTTGCAAGCCGTGCGAAGATTTCTGGCGTTACGCCGCCGGCGGCTGGCTCGACCGCAACCCGATGCCGGCGCGCCAGGCGCGTTGGGGCACGCTGGCGGTGATCAACGAGGGGAACCGCGAAAAGCTGAAGGCGATTCTCGAAGAGGCTGCGTCTGCCGGCGCCGGTGCCCCGGCGCATGTCAGACAGATCGGAGACCTGTACGCCGCCTGCATGGACACGGCGGCGATGGACGCGCGCGGCTTGGAGCCCATCCGGCCGATGCTCGAAAAGATCAACAACGTTACCGATCTGAACGGGCTGCGCGCCTTGTTGGTGGAATTCCAGATGACGGGGATTTCGCCGGCAATGCTGTTCGCCCTGCCGGATCTCAAGAACAGCAAGGAGATGATCGCCAACATCGGGACGGGCGGCATCTCCCTCCCTGACCGCGACTATTATTTCCGGGAGGATCCGCGCTCGCAGAAAATTCGTGAGGAATTCGTCAACCACATGGAGCGGATGTTCGTTCTGCTGGGTGAGCCGCAGGACCGGGCTGCTGCCGCCGCGCGGAAGGTGATGGCGTTTGAAAAAGAGTTAGCCGGAGCGATGCTCACAAACGTGCAGCGCCGCGACCCGTACGCCCGCTACCACAAGATGGACCTGCCGGGATTGAACGCGCTGACGCCGGCTTTCGACTGGAAGGCTGTGTACAGGCTTTTCGAGCTTCCCGAGTCGACGCCGGTGAATGTCAGCGAGCCTGAGTTTCTGAAGAAGCTCAACGCGCAACTGACCGCCGTGCCGCTGGAGGACTGGAAGATGTGGCTGCGCTGGCGGGTGGCGAAGAGCGCCGCGGGCCTGTTGTCGAAGCCGTTCCGGGATGAGGATTTCCATTTTTCGAGCACCGTTCTGACCGGCGTGAAGGAGCCGCTGCCGCGCTGGCAGGAGTGCGCGAACACCGTGGACCGGACGCTCGGCGACGCGCTCGGCCAGGAATTCGTGAAGCGGTATTTCCCGCCGCAGGCAAAGAAACGCATGCTGGAACTGGTGGAAAACCTGCGTGCCACATTGCGGGAAGAGCTGGAAAAAGCCGACTGGCTCACGCCTGAGACGAAAAAGAATGCTGTGGCAAAACTGAACGCGTTCTACGCCAAAATCGGCTATCCAGACCGTTGGCGAGATTATTCCGGCGTCTCGGTGCAGCGGGGCCGGTTCTTCGAAAGCGTGCGCTCGGCATCGGAATTCAACCGGAAATATCAGATTTCGAAGATCGGCAAGCCGATCGACCGCAATGACTGGGGCATGACGCCTCCGACAGTGAACGCCTATTACAACCCGACCATGAACGAGATCGCATTTCCGGCGGGAATCCTTCAGCCGCCGCTGTTCGACATGGAGGCCGATGACGCCGTGAACTACGGCGCGATCGGCGCCGTGATCGGCCATGAGATGGGCCATGGCTTCGACGACCAGGGATCGAAATACGACGCCGAGGGCAATCTGCGCGAATGGTGGACGCCCGAGGACCGGAAGAAATTTGAAGAACGCACGGCGTGTGTGATCGACCAGTACAACAACCTGGACGTGGGCGAAGGGCTGCGGCACAACGGCAAACTGGTGGTGGGCGAGGCTCTTGGCGATCTGGGCGGACTCACGCTCGCTTACCGCGCCTACAAGCGCTCGCTGAAGGGCAAAGACGGGCCGGTGCTCGATGGATTCACCGCCGATCAGCGGTTCTTCCTGTCGTTCGCCCGGACGTGGGCCACCGTGGACCGGCCGGAAGCCATGCGGCTGCGGCTGAATACGGACCCGCACCCGCTGCCGCGCTTCCGGGCCATCGGCACGTTGCAGAACATGCCCGAGTTCCACAAGGCGTTCGGGTGCAAGCCGGGCGACCCGATGGTGCGCCCGCCGGAGAAGCAATGCAAACTCTGGTAATCTTCGTTCTTCTCTCGCTGGCGGCGGCAGGGCAGACCTTCACGGTCACCCTGCCCGCCGGCCGCGCGCAGAAGCCTCTCGACGGGCGGCTCCTCCTGCTGCTGTCCACGGACGGCGCGGCCGAGCCGCGTTTTCAGATCACGGACGGGCCGAAGACGCAGATCGTGTTCGGCATGGATGTGGAGGGATGGCGTCCCGGCGCCACCCTGACGTTCCGGCCCGATACGCCCGGGTATCCTCTCGATCGGCTCGCCGATCTCAAAGCGGGGAACTATTTCGTGCAGGCGGTGCTCGACATTTACGATACTTACCGCCTGAAGGACGGGCGCGTGCTGAAGCTCCCGGTGGATCGCGGCGAAGGCAGGCAGTGGAACCGCGCACCAGGGAACCTGTTCTCGAAGCCTCGGCAGGCGGCGGTTTCGCGCGCGGCCACGATCGCGGTCACGCTGGACGAGGCGATGCCCCCCATCGAGCCGCCAAAGGACACGAAGTACATCCGCCACATCCGCATCCAAAGCCGGATGCTCAGCGAGTTCTGGGGACGCCCGGTTTCTCTTGGAGCGCACGTGCTGCTGCCGCACGGCTTCGATGAACATCCGGAAGCCCGCTACCCGCTGATGATTTTCCACGGGCACTTCCCGCATGATTTCGACGGCTTCCGGACCGAGCCGCCCGATCCGAATCTCAAGCCGGATTACAGCGAACGGTTCCGATTGCAGGGCTACAACCGCATCCAGCAACAGGAAGCCTACGATTTTTACAAGAGATGGACCTCGCCGGGTTTCCCGCGATTTCTGATTGTGGAGATTCAGCATGCGAATCCGTATTACGACGATTCCTACGCTGTCAATTCCGCCAATTTAGGCCCATATGGCGATGCCATCATGCGGGAGCTGGTTCCGGAAATCGAGCGCCGGTTCCGCGGCATCGGAGAGGGCTGGGCCCGCTTTACGTACGGGGGCTCGACAGGCGGCTGGGAGGCGCTGGCGGCGCAGGTTTTCTATCCCGATGACTTCAACGGGACGTTCGCCGCCTGTCCGGATCCGATTGATTTCCGCGCTTATACGCTGGTCAATCTTTACGAAGACCGCAATGCGTACTACACGGAAGGACCGCACCTGCGGGTGCCGCGCCCGGGCAAGCGCAACTGGCTCGGCGAGGTTTCCATCACGCTGGAGCAGATGAACCGGATGGAACTGGCGCTTGGGACGAAGTCGCGCAGCGGCCAGCAATTCGACATTTGGGAGGCGGTCTACTCACCCGTGGGTTCCGACGGCTATCCGGCAAGGATCTTTGACAAAATCACCGGTGTCATTGACAAAAAAGTGGCAGAATACTGGCGGGAAAACTACGACTTGCGCTATATTCTCGAGCGCGACTGGGCCAGGCTCGGGCCAAAGCTGCGCGGCAAGATCCACATCTATGTGGGCGACATGGACAACTACTATCTGAACAATGCCGTCTACCTGATGGAGGAAGCCCTTAACAAGCTGAAGGATCCGCCTGCCGAGGCGACCGTGGCTTATGGCGACCGCTTCGAGCATTGCTGGAACGGAGATCCGAACGTGTCCAATGCGATCAGCCGGCTTCGCTACAACACGATGTACCTGCCCCGGATCCTGGAGCGGATCGAGAAGAATCACCCGCCAGGCGCGGATCTGAAGAGCTGGCGGTACTGACACGCCACCCCCCAACCGGCCAAACTGGCACAGCCTGGGAGTCTGCCGGGCTGAACCTGATGATATTGACCGGGCGCGGCGGAGATGGCTGGACAGATCGGTTTTCGTCGGCGGGGATCGGGCGGTTTGCAGGCGCGGCAAGGCTGGATCGGGCCATTGGGATCCTGCCCCACGGCAGCCGACCACATCCTGTACTGCCGACGCAGGTCGATCGCCGTGCGGGTCAGGCGCCACTCGCCCCGCACTTCCGCCAGGCCCGCAGCAGAAGTTTCCGGCAGCCGAGGATCGATTTGATCCGTCCGAGCACCGGTTCCACGCTCCAGCCGCTGCCGCATCCGCCGCGCCGGCGGGCCCTGTCTGGCGTTGGCCGCCAGCCGCGGCCTGGGGCTGCTCCCTTCGGACGCTTCGCGCGGTCCATTCGCGGCTCAGAAGCGTGCTGGCGCGGGCGTACCCTTGTTTCAGTGCCGCGAGCGAAGCGGCCTGAGGCCGCTTGGGGTGAGCGGTCCCGGGTGGGATCGAATCACGCAAAACTGGCGCCCGGGCGGGCCTGTCCCGGGTTTTTTCCCGGGTTTTTGTCTCCCGGGTTTTTAGAAAGAGCCGGATCAGGAAGGTCGCCCCGACAAGCAAAAAAGGCGCCCCGGTTGGGGGCGCCTTTTCGGCCGTTGAGGCTCGCCGGTTCCTAGAAGAAGAAGGTGAGCTGAAGACGGGCGTAGCGCGGACCCTGGAAGGAGCTGGCCAGCCCGTAGAGCGGGCTGATGCGGAGCTTCTGATCCTTCATCAGCTTAAGCGTGTTGAAGCCTTTGAAGATGTCCTCTTCGTGGGCGAACTGGATCTGGCTGTCATCGGGGTGCAGCAGCACCTGGTCTTTGTTGGTGACGATGCTCGAGTTGAACAGGTTGAAGACCGTGAACTCGAAGCGGATCTTCATGCTCTCCCGCGCCGAGAAAGGCACGAAGTCGTGCATGAGGTTGAGGTCGAAGTTGTAGAAGACAGGCGTCCGGCCCATGTCGCCGCGGTTGTACGGATAGATGGGCGTGGAGGAGATGGCGTTGAGCTCGGTGGTCAGCGGGGTGCCGGAGTAGACGGCGACGTTGGGTGAAATCGTCGTCGACCCCAGGAAGCTTCTGTGCGTGTAGCCGCCGAAGAACTTCAGCGTATGGGGACGGTCGGTCGCCAGACGGCCTTCTGACATCACGCCCTGCTCGGTGTAAGCGAGCCATGGGACGTCGAAGTAGCGGTTCACGTTGGGGCTGGTGCGGCCGTTCTCGTCCGAGCTGGCCAGACCGGAGTAATTGCCATACAGACGCGACCAGGTGTAGCTGAGGGCGTACTGATAGTTTTTCGCGAAGCGCTTGTCGAGGCGGAACTCGATGGCGTCATACTCGCGCCGGGCTTTCGGGGTGGTCGGGAAGCCGGCAGCCCAGAAGTTGCGGTCGGCGGTGATGCCGTAACCGGGGTTGGCGATGAAATAGACCTCGCCACCCTCGCCGAGGATGCCAACGTCCTCGATGGTGCGGATGAGGCGGCGGTTGGTGTAGCGGACGGAGGCGACCAGCGTGGGATCGAGGCTGTAGTCGAAGCCGAGGTCGAACATGCGCTGCTTCATCGGCTTCAGATTCGGCTCGATGGTCTGGCCTTCGCAGGGCAGGTGGTTCTTCTCGCAGGAGTTGGGGTCGTTGGACGGGATGCGCCAATCAACCAGCTCGAAGAACTGGCCGGGGAGCTTGCGCGGGTCGGCCGGGTAGCCGTAGGTGCGCATCGTGGTGAAGACGTTGGGGTCGTCGAGAGCGTGGTAGGAAGTGAGGTAGATGTCGCCGCCGAAGCTGCCGCGGGGCATCTCGTACTTCATCATGTCGTAGAAGTAGCCCCACGAGGCGTAGAAGCGCATCTTGCCGTCGCCCTTGGGATCGAAAGCCCCGCCGATGCGCGGGCTGAGCTTGTCGCCCCAGGTGAACTTGATGGGAGGAGCGGCAGCGATGCCCTGCTTTTCGTAGCTGGGCAGATACTCGCGCTCGGTGCGGAGACCGAGGTTCAGCGTGAGGTGCTTGTTGACGCGCCAGTTGTCCTGGAAAAAGAGCGCGTGGTTGTTGCTGGAGGCGTAGCCGAAGGTGCCGAATGTCAGCCAGCGATAGTAGCCGTAGGTGCCGCGGACGCGGTTGGTGCCGGGGACCCTATACTGAGCCGGGACCGTGTCGCACTGATTGGTGATGCACGGCCAGGACTGGTTCCAGTAGAACCGGTAGTAGCCGGTGGGATACGTCAGCGTCTTGACGTCGTTTTCGAGCTTGTTGTACTGCCAGCCGGCCTTGATGTTGTGCTGGCCGCCGAGGTTCAACAGATAGCTGCCGTCGGCGTTCAGGTTGGTGCGGCGGTAGATGTCGTAATCCGTGCTCGAGGTGCCCTGCTGCACCCAGCCGGTGCTGGTAAGGCGGACGGCCGGCGGAAGATCCGGGAACATCAGGTTGGACGTGCTGTAAATGAAGGTCGTCTTTGACAGCGCGTAGTTGTTGGTGTAGTTGGTGAACTGGTAGCCGCCACGGAAGCTCAGGATCAGCTTGCTGGTGGCGAGGAAATCGGCCTGTCCGGAGAGGATCTGGCCGGCGCGGTAGTTGCCGAGGTTGGCCCAATCGCGGTTCGGCGAGTCCGTGCCCTGCCGGGCTGGCAGGAAGCCGCGGGTATAGTTGGGATTCCACACCCAGCTCATGTTCATGCGCAGCTTGCTGAACGGAGCGAAATCGATTTTATTGGCGGCGTAGTGCTGGCGGTACTTCTGCGTGAAGGTGCTCGTTTGATTGTTGGACAGGAAGGTCACGGTGCGGTTGGTGGTGGTCAGCGACGGCATGAAGCCGCCGAAATAGAACAGCCTGTTCTTGAGGATGTAGCCGCCGATGTTGAAGACCGGGTTCCAGGTGGAATAATCATCCATCTTGTTCTGGAAGTAGCGGACGCGGGTGCGGCTATCGTCGGTGGGATCCATTTCCAGGGTGGGCCGGAGGCGCGCCGACATGTTGTCGTTGTCGAAGTAGAAGCCCGCCTGGCCATGCCACTCGTTGGAGCCACTGCGGACGACGGCGTTGACGACGCCGCCCATGGCGCCGCCGTACTGGGCGTCCATGACACCGTTCTTCACCTGGACCTGCTGCACCATCTCGACGGGCACGCGGTTCTGGCCGGAGAGCACGCCGGTCTGGATGTTGGTCACTTCCATGCCATCGAGGAAGTAGGCGTTCTCCGAACCGGAAGCGCCGTCCACCTGGAAGCCGCCGGCCTTGCCTTCATTGCGGGCGCCGGGGGCGATGTTGATCAGATCGTAAAAGCTGCGGCCCTTGGGGATCAGGTCAAAAAACGTCTTGTCGACGTTGATGGCCGAGCTCGATGAGGTTGTGTCGACCATCACCGCTTCGGCGCTGACGACCACGCTCTCGGTCACCTTGCCGACTTCGAGGCGGAAGTCGACGCGGGTGGCGCGGCCGAGCACGACGGGGGTGTCGGTCTTGCGGACCGTTGAGAAGCCCTGCGCCGTCACGGTGACGGTGTACATGCCGACCGGCAACTGCTGTTGCAGGAACTGGCCGCTGGAGTCGGTTTGCAAGGTGATGGGACGGGGCAGAGGACCGCCGCTGATTTCCACCGTGGCGTTGGGGATCACGGCGCCGGTCGGATCGGTCACTACGCCTTGGATGCCGCCGGTGGTTTCCTGGGCGGCGGCAAAGATAGTGCACAGTACGAGAAGAGCCACGAACGCCAGCCAGCGTCCTGTGGCGCCCCTGAAGCTGGATGCGAGATTCATAGTCACAAATCCCTCCCTGGGTGTTGGAACTTCTTGGAACCGCCCGCGGAGGACACCCAGCCCGAACCGGAGACCGGGTCACGAAATGAACAAGCCGAATGAGTGAACGCCGCGGGCAGTGGGAATGTGTAGATGCTTCGCTGACGAGGATGCTCCTTCGCAGGCGGCCCGGGGAGGACAGAACGTGCACTACCTCCTCGGGGGGCGCAGGCATCTACGCGCGGGGACGCGCGCAGTGTCCTGAACCTCTCCTCAGGCTCACAGCTTATTTCTTGAGTCCCTGAGGCCAATGTCATGCTGAAAGAACAACCTCCCCTGTAAGACTGGGGGATAACGCTGTGATGATCGTAACATAATCTATACAAATGAAGTCAAGGGGGTAGTGAGCCTGTGAGGGCCCGCCGGCGCGACGGTCTTCCGCGGGCAGCCGGAGCCCCCTATGATGGAAGGCGCGAGGGCCGCCGATGCCATTGAGCCACCGTTTCCGCTTCTCCGCCGGACTGATTGCGCTGGCCGTTCTGTTGGCGCTGGTCGTGTGGCAGGGTTCGTTCACGGTGAGCGACCGGGGTCCGGCGAATCCGGAGCAGACCTACGTTTTCTGGGCACTATCGAGCCTGATCTTCCTGCTGACCGTGCTGCTGGCGTTCATCCTGTTCCGGGATGCCATCAAGCTGTACTTCGCGCGGCGCGCCGGGGTGGAAGGCACGCGGATCCGGACGAAGATCCTGGTGGGAGCGTTGGGGCTGACGCTGCTGCCGGCGGTGTTTCTGTTCCTGTGGAGCTTCGAGGTGCTGAACCGGAACCTGGACAAGTGGTTCAGCCGGCCGGCGGAGCGGATCAAGCTGAACCTGACCGAGATCGGGCGGGCGATGGACACGGAGGCGCAACGGCGGGCGGATGTGGCGGCGCGGTGGCTGGCAGACAGCGCGCTGTTCCGGGAGTTCCTGTCGGGCAGCGGGACGCCGGCCGAGTTTTTCTCGAAGGCGTGCGAGACCGCGGGCGCCACGGAGATTCACTTCGTTCGTCCGGACGGCGGACACCTGACAGTGTGTCAGGGCGACGGGCAGGCGGAGGGCGGCACGGAACACACCGGGACAGCGCCGGTAGCGGGCGGGCAGCTTGTGGTGCGGATCCGGACGCCGGTGGACCTGGCGGCGCGGGAGAAGGAGATTCAGCAGCAGGTGCGGGACTACGACCGGCTGGCGGCGAGCCGGAAGGAGACGCGGCGGTTCTATCTGCAACTGCTGTTTCTGATCACGCTGTTCGTGCTGTTTGTGGCGGTGTGGGTGGCGCTGTTTCTGGCGCGCCAGATCACGGCGCCGGTGACGGCGCTGTTGGAGGCGGCGCGGGCGGTGCGGAGCGGGGATCTGTCGTGGCGGGTGCAGGTGGCGGCGACGGACGAACTGGCGACGCTGGTGCGGGCGTTCAACGAGATGACCGAGGACCTGCAAGCGAACCGGGACGAGCTGGAAAGGCGGAGGCGGTTCATTGAGGCGGTGCTCGAGAGCATTCCGACGGGCGTCATCAGCCTGAGCCATGACATGACAGTGCTGCTGGTGAACAGCGCGATGCAGAAGATCCTGCCGGAGCGGCGGATCGAAGCGGGGATGCGGCTGACAGATCTGATTCCGGGAGGTCGGGCAGGCGAATTTCTGCGGCTGCTGAAGCGGGCGCGGCGGACGGGTTCGGCATCGAGGCAGTTCGAAGTGGAGACGCCGCAAGGCGCGCGCCACCTGTCATTGACAGTGGCGGCGCTGGAGGCGTCCACAACGTCGGGCTTCGTGCTGGTGGTGGAGGACACGACCGACATTTTGCGGGCGCAGCGGGCGGCGGCGTGGCATGAAGTGGCGCGGCGGATCGCGCACGAGCTGAAGAACCCGATCACGCCGATCGCGCTGAGCGCGGAGCGGATCCTGCGGCAGATCGAGAAAGCGCCGCCGCCGCCGGAGGTGCGGCGGATCATCACGGAGTGCTGCGCGACGATCCACCGGGAGGTGGACAGCGTGAAGAACCTGGTGGACGCGTTTGCGCAGTTCGCGCGGTTTCCGGAGGCGCATCTGGAGCCGGCGGACGTGAATGCGGTGGTGCGGGAGGCGCTGGCGGTGTTCGAAGGAAGGCTGGAGGGGATCACGGTGCGGCTGCGGCTGGACGGAGATTTGCCGGCGGCGCCGCTGGACCGCGAGCAGTTCAAGCGGGCGCTGGTGAATCTGATCGACAACGCGGCGGAAGCGATGAGCGATTCGCCGGTGCGGGAGCTGCTGGTGGAGACGCGGGCGCTGCCGGGCGATGCGGTGGAGGTGGAGGTAGCCGACACAGGCTGCGGGATTTCCACCGAGGACAAGGAGAAGCTGTTTCTGCCGTATTTCAGCACGAAGGGGCGGGGCACGGGGCTCGGGCTGGCGATCGTGAGCCACATCGTGGCGGAGCACAATGCGCAGATCCGGGTGGAGGACAACACGCCGGCCGGCGCGCGATTTATCATCGAATTGCCGGCCGCGCCTGTGCAGGATGCCGGGGCGCGCGCCGTGGAAACCCACCCATGAACAGCCCGCGCATTCTGATTGTCGACGATGAACCCGGCATCCGCGAGACGCTGGCGGGCATTCTCCAGGACGAGGGGCTGTACGCCGAAGGCGTGGCTACGGGCGAGGAGTGCCTGGAGCGGCTGGCGGCGGAGCCGTTCGACGCCGTGCTGCTCGACGTCTGGCTGCCGGGCATGGACGGGCTGGCGGTGCTCGAACGGG
The DNA here is from genome assembly GCA_937920635.1 of uncultured Bryobacteraceae bacterium. Taxonomy (GTDB): domain Bacteria; phylum Acidobacteriota; class Terriglobia; order Bryobacterales; family Bryobacteraceae; genus JANWVO01. The sequence continues at coordinate 98,635 of CAKZUE010000026.1, read as the reverse complement.
TGCGGGAAGCGCCGCCGGCGAGCGCGCCGGCGTTCATCATGATCTCCGGCCATGGCAGCATCGAAAGCGCGGTGCGGGCCACCAAGCTGGGGGCGTTCGATTTCCTCGAAAAGCCGCTGACGATCGAGCGGGTGCTGCTGGTGCTGCGCAACGCGCTTGAGCACCGGCGGCTGCAGATGGAAGTGGCGGAGCTGCGGCAGGCGGCGCGGCCGAGGCCGGAACTCATCGGCGAGAGCGTGCCGGTCAAAGCGCTGCGGCAGCAGATCGCCCTCATGGCGGCCACCAACGGGCGCGTGCTGATTTACGGGGAAAGCGGCACGGGCAAGGAGCTGGTGGCGCACGCCATCCACGCCCAGAGCGCGCGCGCCGAGGGCCCGTTTGTGGAGGTCAACTGCGCGGCGCTGCCCGACGACCTGATCGAGGCTGAACTGTTCGGGCAGCGGCCGGGCGCGGCGCCCGGGGTGACCGCGGTGAAGATGGGGAAATTCGAGAAGGCGGACGGCGGCACGCTGTTTCTGGACGAGGTGGGGGACATGAGCCTGCGCATGCAGGCCAAGGTGTTGCGGGTGCTGGACGAGCAGCGCATCGAGCCGGTGGGCTCGGCGCAGCCGGTGCAGGTGGACGTGCGGGTGATCGCCTCAACGAACAAGAATCTGGAAGAAGAAATCGAACGGGGCAACTTCCGCGAGGATCTGTTCTACCGGCTGAACGTGATCCCGTTCGAAGTGCCGCCGCTGCGGGAGCGGGTGGAGGACATTCCGCTGCTGGCGGCGCATTTTTTGGAGGAGTTCGCCGCCGCCTACGGGCGCAAACGGAAGGAGCTGACGCCGGAGGCGGTGCGGGTGCTTCAGCAGTATCCGTGGCCGGGCAACGTGCGGGAACTGAAGAACCTGATGGAGCGGATCGTGATCATGTATCCGCAGGTCCGGATCGATGCCCGCCACATACCGCTTCCCACGGGGCGGCGCGCCGCCGAGCGGGCGCAGGAGCGCCCGGTGAGCCTTCAGGAGGTGCGTCAGGAGGCCGAGCGGCGCTACATCCTGAAGAAGCTGGAAGAGACCGGCGGCAACATCACGCGCACGGCGGAACTGCTGGGGCTGGAGAGGAGCAACCTCTACAAGAAGATGCGCGCGCTGGGCATTCTGGCGCGGGAGTGAGAGTAGCCCGGCGGCCCCGAATCGGACCTGCAACTCCATAACTGTGCGCGGTGGGATAGAATGACAGCTTGACCGGACAGCCGTTATGGATCACCTGCTCTCGCTCATCCTGTGCGTGCCCCTTGGCGGGCTGCTGGTTCTGTTCTTCCTTCCTTCGTCGAACGCACGGCTGATCAAGCTGTGGGCCAATTTCGTTTTTCTGGCCGGCTTTCTCGTCTCGCTGCCGCTGTGGTTTCAGTTCGACCCGGCGGGACCGGTGTTTCAGTTTGTGGAGAAAGCGCCGTGGATTCCGGCGATCGGCGCCTCCTGGCACCTGGGAGTGGACGGCTACGCGGCGCTGCTCATTCTGCTGACGACGCTGGTGGGATCGGTGGCGATCCTGTGTTCGTGGTCGGCGGTCACGGAGCGGCTGAAAGAGTACTACGGGCACTTCATGCTGCTGCAGTTCGGCATGCTGGGGGTGTTTGCGGCGCGGGATTTCCTGCTGTTTTTCGTGTTCTGGGAGCTGACGCTGATCCCGATGTATTTCATCATCGCGATCTGGGGCGGGGAGCGGCGCGGCTACTCGGCGATCAAGTTCGTGCTGTACACGCTGATCGGGTCGATGTTCCTGCTGCTGGGCATGCTGGCGTTTTACTGGCAGCACTACGTGCAGTTCAGGACGCTGACCTGGGACCTGAACGAGCTGATGAAGACGCAGATGCCGGCGGAGCAGGCGTGGTGGGTGTTCTGGGCGTTCTTCCTGGGTTTCGCGGTGAAGGTGCCGATGTGGCCGCTGCACACGTGGCTGCCGGACGCCCACACGGAGGCGCCGACCGCGGGGTCGGTGATTCTGGCCGGCATCCTGCTGAAGATGGGGACTTACGGCTTCATGCGCTTCTCGTTGCCGATGCTGCCGGAGACGAGCCGGGATCCCAGGGTGGTGGGCATCATGGCGGGGCTGTCGATCATCGCCATCGTTTACGGGGCGCTGGTGTGCCTGATGCAGACGGACTGGAAGAAGCTGATCGCCTACTCCTCGGTCAGCCACATGGGATTCTGCACGCTGGGCATTTTCGCGCTGAACCACGCGGGGCTGGCGGGGTCGATCATCCAGCAGATCAACCACGGCGTCTCGACAAGCATGCTGTTTCTGATCGTGGGGGTGGTGTACGAGCGGCGGCACACGCGGCTGATCGCCGAATACGGCGGGCTGTTCCGGGTGATGCCGGTGTTCACGGCGGTGTTCCTGATCGCGGCGCTGAGCTCGATGGGGATGCCCCCATTGAACGGCTTCATCGGCGAGATCACGATTCTGCGGGGGGCGTACGAAGTCAGCTTCTGGTGGGCGCTGGCCTGCGGCGCGGGCATTGCGCTGGGGGCGGCTTACCTGCTGTGGCTGTTCCAGCGGACGATGCTCGGCGAGCTGGCCAACGAGAAGAACAGCCGGCTGAGCGACCTGAACTGGCGCGAGGCCGTCTACTTCTCGCCGCTGCTCGTGCTGGTGTTCTGGATCGGGCTGTATCCGGCGCCGTTCTTCCGGATGCTGGACGGCAGCGTGACGGCGATGCTCGCCGCTGTACAACGCTGACGGGCGGATTTGTTTCAAACAAAAAATACAACTTTTGTTGAATCAGGCTGAGAGTTTCCGGCCGCGGCGGGCACTAAACTGACAGCCATGCCTCTCCATCCGCAGCCGGAAGGCCCGTATCCGGGCCGGTATCTGATTCTGCCGGGCGCCGGCCCGGCGCCTCCGTGGCCGAAGGACCGCGACCGGTTTGTGTTCCTGGCAGTGCTGCGCCGGGCGCTGGACCGGCACGGCGCGGGCTGCACGGGCTTCTGCCTGCTGCCGGGAAGCGCGCATCTTCTGCTGGCGTCGGCGCCGGCGGAGACGCTCCGGCAGGCGGTGGCGGAGGCGTGCCGCGGCTACGGGCGCTATTGGCGCGGCTGGTACGCGGGACCGCGGCGTGTGTTCCGTCCGGCGCGGGCGGCCGCGGTGCCGCCGGAGCTGTGGTGGGACGCGCTGGCGCACCTGGAGACGGCGCCGGTGCGGGCGGGGCTGGCGGAAGCGGCGGACGAGTACCGGTGGTCGAGCGCAGCGGCGCATGCGGGCTGGGCGCAACCCTATCTGAGGGTGGAGCTGGGTGAGTGGAGCGCCTGTTGGTCCTGCCGCCAGTGGCGCGAGCGGCTGGCCAGATGGGGTTCGGATCTGAGGAGGATGAAGGCGGTAGTGCGGCTGGTGGAGGGCGCGCGCCCGTTCAGGGTTCCTGCCGCGCCTGCGGCGGCGCCGTGTTCCGCGCCGCTGTTTCCGGAGCCGGCGCAAGCTGCACGAGCGGCTGCGGGCTGGATCTGACGGGCCGGTCAAGGAGCCGTCCGCCGGGGAAGAGGCGGGCCCAGCGCTCCACCAGCGGCAGCAGCGCCCGCACCACGCGGCCATGGAGCAGCAGGCTGCCCGCGGCGAGCAGGGGATGGGGGATGGCGGTGCAGCACTTCGAGCAGATATCGATTTCGGCGGCCCGGCCGCTCGAGTGGAGGCGGCGCATCCGGCGCATGGGTTCGCCGTCGAAGATCTCCCGGAGGCTCTGGCTGGCAATGTTGCCTACCGGCGCGCCGTCCAGCATGTAGCTCTGGCAGCAGGGATGGACGTCGCCGTTGTACCTGACGTACATGGCGCCGCGCCAGAGATAGTGGCAGCGGCGCGCGCCTGTGCGCGCGGCGGAAGGCCCGGCGAGCACGTTGGTCTCGTCGTCCTTGACGCGGATGAGATCGACGCCGGGCACGCTCTGCCAGAACTGGCGGAAGGCTGCTTCCTCGTGGCGGTTGCCGTCCATGCGGACCATCTGCACCGTGATCTGGAGCTTTGATCCGCGTTCGTGCTTCATGCGGCAGAAGCGGAGGAAGTTGTCGCGGACGCGCTCGAACTTCGCGCCCTTGCGGTAGAACTCGAAGGTCTCTTTGCTGTAGCCGTCGAAGCTGAGGGTGATGTGGCTCAGGGGGGAGTCGAGCAGCCGCGCGGCGGCCTTTTCATCGAGCAGCGTGCCGTTGGTGGAGATCAGCGCCGAGATGCCGTGCGCGGCGCAATGATGGATGCGGTCGAAGATGCGCGGATCGAGCAACGGTTCGCCCAGCCCGATGAGCATCATGTGCTCGGCCGTGCCGGCGCTCTCGGCCACCAGCTTGCGGAAGACGGCCTCGTCCATGTCCGCTTTGGGCTGGGGATGCGTTTCGCGCGGGCACATCGGGCAATAGATGTTGCATTTGGCCGTGGTTTCGACGATGTACTCGACCGGCAGCGCGAGGACGGCGCCGCGGCCGCGCAGGTAAGCCCACAGAAGTTTCCACCGGTTCCAGGCGCTCATGGGCGGGCGGGTGTACCTTTATTGTAGCGGTGGCGCGGCAACTGGCATCCGAGATGATGGTGAAAGAGCGGATCCGCGTGTTGAACGGCGCGCCCGTGCGGCCGGACGGCGCGTATGTGGTGTACTGGGCCGGCGCCAACCGCCGGGTGGAGTCCAACCACGGTCTGGCGCGCGCCGTCGAGATCGCCAACGAGCTCGGGCTGCCGGTGCTGTATTACGAGGGCGTGACCTGCGCCTACCCGCACGCCAACGACCGGCTGCACACGTTTCTGCTGGAAGGCGTGCCGGAGACAGCGCGGCGGCTGAAGCGGCTGGGGATCGGCTACTGCTTCTCGCTGCGGCGGACTTTTTCCGATCCCGAAGACATCTTCTTCCGCGTAGCCGGGAGAGCCGCGTGCGTGGTGGCGGACGACTATCCGACCTGCTTCCCTGCCCTGCTGAATGCCACGGTTCCGCAGAAACTGGGGGTGCGGTACGAGGTGGTGGACAGCTCGTGCGTCGTGCCGATGAACCTGCTGGACAAGCGCGAGTACGCCGCCTATACGATCCGCCCGAAGATTCACCGCCTGCTGGAAAAATATCTTGTGCCGTGCCCGGAGCCGCGCGTGCGCCGGCGCTGGGCAGGACCGCCGCCGGAATGGCATTTCGAGTTCACCGAAGATCAGATTCCGGCGATCGTGGCCTCGTGCGAGATCGACCACTCCGTGCCGCCGTCGCTGTGTTTCCGCGGTTCGCGTAGAGAGGCCGAAGCGCGGCTCGAGGCATTTCTCGAAAAGAGCCTGCACCGCTATGCGAAGGAACGGAACCAGCCTGCCGCGCACGCCACGTCGCACATGAGTCCGTATCTGCATTTCGGGCGGATCTCGGCGCTGGAAATCGCGCTGGCGGCGCGCGAGTATGCGCACGAACACCGGCTGATCGCCGACGAGTTTCTGGAAGAGCTGATCGTGCGCCGCGAGCTGGCGTTCAACTTTGCGCGGCACTCGAAGAATCCCGAATCGCTCGCGAACCTGCCGGACTGGGCGCGGGCGACGCTGCTGGCGCACGCGAAGGACCCGCGGTCGCCGTGCTACACGCGGGCGCAGTTCGAGCACGCGCAGACGCACGACGCGCTGTGGAACGCCTGCCAGAAGGAGATGCTGCTGCGGGGCGTGATCCACGGCTACTACCGGATGTACTGGGGCAAGAAGATCATCGAGTGGTCGAAGACCTGCCAGGACGCGCTGGAGACGATGATCCGGATCCACGACCGCTGGGCGCTGGACGGGCGCGACCCGAACACATACACGAACATCCTGTGGTGCTTCGGGCTGCACGACCGGCCGTGGCAGGAGCGGCCGGTGTTCGGGATGATCCGCTATATGTCCCTGGAAGGGATGAAGCGAAAGACGAACGTGGATGCGTATTTGCGGGAGATCGCCTGGCTGGAGCAGACTGGAACTGATCCGTTTGTTTCGTTGACGGGACAACCATGCGCATCACGATGACCGGTGGCACCGGTTTCATCGGCTCGCGGGTGCGTGCCGCGCTCGAGGCCGGGGGCCACGAAATCCGCCTGATCAGCCGCAGAAGCGGGCCTGGCTATTTCCGCTGGCCGTCTCCCGATGCTCCTTTCCCCGCTGCAAGCCTGGAGGGCGCCGGCGCGGTGATCCACCTGGCAGGGGAGACGGTGGCGCAACGGTGGAGCGCGGAGGTGAAGCGGCGCATCCGGGACAGCCGCGTGCTGGGCACGCAGCGGCTGGTAGAGGCGCTGGCGGCCATGCAGGAGCGTCCGCAGGTTTTGATCTGCGCCTCAGCCACGGGCTACTACGGGGACCGGGGCGAGGAAGTGCTCGACGAGACATCCCCGCCGGGGAGAGGCTTCCTGGCTGAGACGTGCGTGGAGTGGGAAAAGGCCGCAGTGCAGGCCGAGGCATTGGGCGTGCGCGTGGTGCGGCTGCGGTTCGGCATGGTGCTCGGGCGGGACGGGGGCGCGCTCAAGAAGATGCTGCCGGTGTTCCGGCTCTGCCTGGGCGGCAGACTGGGCGGCGGGCAGCAGTGGATGCCCTGGATTCACCTCGACGACATCGTGGCGCTGGTGCAGTGGGCGCTGGCGGAGCCGGAGGTCGCCGGCGCGTACAACGCCGTAGCGCCCGCGCCGGTGCGCAACGCGGATTTCACCCGCGCGCTGGAAGGCATCCTGGGCCGTCCGGCGATGTTCGCCGTTCCCGCATGGGCGTTGCGGGCGGCGATGGGCGAGGCGGCGGAGATCGTTCTTTCGAGCCAGCGGGTGATGCCGCGGGCGGCGCTGAACGCCGGGTTCCGGTTCCGGCACGCCCACGTGGCGGACGCGCTGCGGGCTCTGCTATCCTGAGGATGTTATGAGCATTCCGAATGTGCGCCGTTTCCGGATCACGTCGCCGGAGGGGAAGGTGGCGACGCTGATGGCTGTTGTGCCCAAAGGCACGGACATCGACGCCTATCTTGCCGAGGCGACCAAGCGGTTCGACTGGAAGGCGTGGGACGAGCTGCAACAGAAGCAGTTCAAGGTCCGCGTCGGCCAGCAGAAGCAGAAGAAGGTCAAGTAAGGCTCATTACCACGGTTTTTGCCAAAGGCGGGCGGCTCCGGCTGCCCGCCTTCGGCTTTTCAGAGCCTGCCGCGCAGGATGCGCAGAGCGCGCAGCGCCTCGCGGGCGGCTTCGGCGTCCTCGTCACGCGAGAGCTTTTCGAGCACCGGGATCGAATCCTCGCCGCCGCTGTTGGCCAGGGCTTGCGCGATGCCCGTCTTCTCGTCACGGGTCGCGCCGGCGCCGGCCAGGACGTACAGGGAGCTGCGGACCGCGCGGTCGAGGGCGAGCTCGCTCAGATACGGCAGCGCAACACCGCGCCAGGCGCGCTGGTTGAGATTGTTGACAAGGTAGCTGAGCGGGCTGAAGCTGCCCGTTTCCCGGTTGCCCAGTCTGACCTTGGCGAAGGCGAGGGCGAGGCGGGCGAGGATCTTCTTCTCGGCGCTCCAGGCCTTGTCGATGGCGGCGGCGTCCTGCGGGTTGGCGAGGCGGCCGAGCCCCTCGGCGGCAGCGGCCCGGATGTGTTCATCGGGGTCGCCGAGCAGGGCGAGGAACTGGTTGCGGGCGTCCGGCTGGGCGATCTGGGCCAGCGCGAGCACGGCGGCGCGGCGGACCTGCTTGTTGCGCGTGGAATCGAGCACACGTTGCAACTGCGGCACGGCTTCTTTCGAACCCAGCAGCCCGGCGGTCTCGATGGCCGCGAGTTGAACCCTCTCATCGAGGTCGCGCACGAGGAACACGACACGGTCGGCGACGCTGCGGTCGCGGATCTTCTGGATGGCGATCAGGGCTTCAAAGATCAGACGGCTGTCTTTGGAGCGGAGCGCTTCCAGGATCACCGGCAGCGCGCCGCGGGCGCGAAGGATGCCGAGGGCGCGCAGGGCGTTGGCCCGCGCGTCCTGCGACGCTCCGCCTTCGGCCAGGCGGGCGATGGCGTCGATGATCTCCGGGCGGACCGGCGTGTCCGGCTCGACGATGTCTTCATTGGCGCCGTCGGACCACCGGCCCGTGATCAGGTTGCCGGCGCGCCGGAGCGTGGCCGACAGCCCGCGGGCCACATAGCCGGGGAGATAGAAGTTGACGATGCCGTCGACGGCGCGGATCTGGACCTCGGGATCGTTGTCCCGGCAGGCTTGCACGAGGGGATCCAGACTGCGCAAGGTGCCGATCTGCACGAGCGCCTTGACAGCCTCGCGCCGCACTTCCGGATCGGCGTCGTTGAGGTAGGGTGCGATCCGTTCGATGGCGGGAGAACCCTGGCGGCCGAGATCGCGCAATTGACGGATCTTCTGTTTCGAGTCTTCCTGCGCAGGAAGAACCGTGCCGGCCAGGAGGGCCAGCAGAAGCGCCACCGGACGGGCCATGCGGATCCGCCTAACGGACAAACTCCACTTCCACTCGCTTCGGGATGATGCCCGCTTCGAAGCCGAGGTCGAGCAGCTTCTGCGCCGCCTGCGGCAACACGTCGCCTGCATCCACGGTGAAATGGTTCACGTACATGCCCACGAATTTCTCCGCCAGCACCGGCTCCATGTCGCGGGCGAATTGCAGCGCGTAATTCAGGGCCTCTTCGTGGTTTTCAAGCGCATAGAGGATGCTTTCCCGCATCATGCGGCAGCACTCGGCGCGGATCTCCTCAGGCAGCGTCCGCAGCAGCGCGTTGGCGCCGAGCGGCAGCGGGAGATTGTAGGCGCTCTTGAACCAGCGGCCGAGATCGACCACCTGATGGAAGCCGCCCTTGGCATAAGTCAACTGGGCTTCGTGAATCACCAGTCCCGCGTCGGCGGCCTTGTCGCGCAGCGCATCGAGAATGCTGTCGAAGGGCACGAACACGGCTTCGAAGTCCGGTTCGAGGATTTTCAGCGCCAGGTAAGCCGTGGTGAGCTTGCCGGGCACCGCGATGCGCTTGCCTTTCAGGTCCTGCACTTCCAGCGGCGAAGCAGCCACCACCATGGGGCCATAGCCGTCGCCCACGCTGGAGCCGCTGGCGAGCAGCATGTATTTGTCGGCGACGTAAGGATAGGCGTGGTATGAGATGGCCGTGAGTTCATATTCGCCGGCCATCGCCTTCTGATTCAGGGTTTCGATGTCGCTCAGGACATGGCGGAACGAGATCAGGCGGCTGCGCAATTTCTTCGTCGCCAGCGCGTAGAACATGAAAGCGTCGTCGCTGTCGGGACTGTGGGCGCAGACGATTTCCATGGGTGACGATGGCTGCATAGGGAGAGGAAGTTTCAATATAGCAAACCGGGGGGCGGGAGCCCCCGCTCAACTCTCTTCGGCGAGGCGGCTGAGCTCGGGCAGGACCTCGCCGAGGCGCTGGCGCAGGGCTTCCAGGCGGGGCGCGGCAGCCAGGAGATCCGCACGGCGCGCTTCCAGTTCGAGCTGCCAGGCTGCTTCGCGGGCTTTGGCGGCGCAGAACTGCGCCAGAAGCCCCTTGAGTTGATGCGCGGCGTTCTGCAACGCGGCGGCGTCGCCGGCGGCGAGCGCCTGTTCGGCTTCCCCGAGCAAACGCGGCCCTTCCTCGCGGAACAGGCCGGCCAGCTCGGCCAGCAGCGCGCGGTCGCCGCCGAGCCTGTCCAATGCGCCATCCACATCGAGGTACTTCACAGGATGCTCCGGGAGTCCCGTCTCTCGCAAGTCATGATTCTCCCACGATTCAGGCCCGCCGGGGGGCGCGGAAGAGGCGGGCAGGTGCTCCGCCAGAGCCGCGAGTACCTCCTGCATCCGGACGGGCTTGGCGAGGTAGCCGTCCATGCCGGCGGCGTGGCAGGCTGCCGCATCTTCCTCCATGGCGCGGGCGGTCATGGCAAGGATCGGGATCCGGCGTCCCGGAGGCTCCTGCTCCCGGATCGCCCGCGCCGCCTGCCAGCCGTCCAGCCCCGGCATCTGCACGTCCATCAACACCAGATCATGGGTGCCGCTCAAAGCCGCGCGCACGGCGGAAGGGCCGTCGGAGACCAGCTCGACGGAGAAGCCGTGGCTCTCGAGCAGTCTCCGGATGACCTGCTGGTTGAGCGGATTGTCCTCGGCGACGAGGATGCGGCCCCGGCGCTGCACGGCAGCGGCAGTGTGGCCGGCCGCGGGCGGGTCGGCCGGCGCCTGATCCGGCGAAACCTCCACAAGCGGAATCGTGAAGCCGAACTGCGTGCCCTCGCCGGGCTGGCTGCTCACGAACAGCCTCCCGCCCATCAATTCGACAAGACTGGCTGAGATGGTCAGACCCAGGCCGGTGCCGGCGCCGGACTCCTCCTGCAAACGGACAAAAGGCTGGAAGATCTCCTGCCAGCGCTCCGGCGAAATGCCGCAACCGGTGTCCCGCACCACGAAGCGCAGCCTGGGCTGCTCAGGGCAGCCGATGCGCTCCACTTCCAGATCGATGGAGCCCTGCCGGGTGTATTTCAGCGCGTTGCCCACCAGATTGGCGATCACCTGGCGCAGCCTTGCCCCGTCGGCCAGCACGGCATCCGGCACATCTTCGGCGGCGCGCCAGCGCACTTGCAGGCCTTTCGCCGCCCCGCGGTGGACCATCAGCCGCATGACGCCGTTCAGCACCTCCCGCAGACGCACAGGCGCGGGAGAACAACTCAGGCGCCCGGACTCGGCCTTGGCCACGTCGAGCAGATCGTCGACCAGACCGAGGAGCGACTCGGCGGACTCCCGGGCCATTTCGAGGCTCTCGCGCTGCGGTTCGGCGAGCGGCGATTGAAGGGTCAGTTCGAGGAGCCCGAGAATGGCGTTGATCGGTGTGCGCAGTTCATGGCTGACATGGGCCAGAAACTCCGTCTTGGCCGCGCTGGCCGATTCCGCTTTGGCCGCCAGCTCTCGCGCCCACTGGGCCGTGGTTTCCAGAAACTCGTTGGCGGCGCGCAGCTCCTGCTCGCCGCGGACACGGCTGGTGATGTCCCGGGCCGAAATCAGCAGCAGCGGATGGTCGCCGGTGCGGGGCACAAATGCGCTCGCCAGCTCGAGCCAGACACGGCGTCCGTCCTTGAGGCGCACTTCGCGCGTGGTGAAGGGCTCGACAACACGCCGCTCAAATAAGTCGCGGAATCGCTCCAGCTCGGCCGATTCAAAGCCGGGCCATTCCGCCATCAAATCCGTGAGCCACGCACCGGCGGCCGCCCCTTCTTCGGTTCCAGTCAGCCGGCAGAAGGCCGGATTGGCCGCCACGATGCGGCCGGAGCGGTCGAGGAAAGCCATCGCGTCCAGGCTGTTTTTCCAGATCGCTTCCAGCTCGCGGGCAAGGTCTTTGCGCAGGGCCTCAGCCTGGCGCTCTGCAGTGCGGTCGATCCCGGTGAGGACCACCCATTCGGGATCTCCGCGATCATCGCGGACGGCTGCGCCGGAGAGGGTCAGCATGAGCCGGCTCCCGTCGCGGGCGAGGATCTCGGCCGGCTCGCCTTCCACCTTTTCCCCTGCCAGAATGCGCGCGAAGGCGTGCTGCAGGTCGGCCTTGCTTTCCGGGGCGCCGAGCGCTTCGGCGAACATCCTGCCGCGGCATTCCGATTCGTGGTATCCGGTGGCGCGCTCGCACTCGCGGTTCCAGCGGACGACTCTGCCCGCCGCGTCGAGGACGAAGATCAGCGCCCGGCTGCTGTCGAGCACAGCCTGAACGAAGTCGCGTTGCCTGGCAAGCTCCACCTGCGCGAGGTGCAGCTCGGTAACTTCCTGGGCGATGACCAGAATGGCCTCGCCCCATGGCGTGCCGGGCAGAAGGACTTTCTTCAGCAGCCACCGGCCCTCGCCCGAGCCTGGGAGCCACTCGGCCTGATTGCACTCGGATTCGAGCAGCGTCTCCTCGCCGCGCAGCAGCCTCTCTTCCGCTTCACGGACAAAAGCGGCAATGGCGGGCGGAAGGACGTCCGTGTCCCGCTGGCCGGCCAGTTCCACGCCGCGGGCCCTGAACCACTCGGCCATGGCGCGGTTCACGAATACATAACGGCCGGTGCGGTCCTTGACGCCGGCCAGCACGGGCATCGCGTCCAGCAGGGAACCCCATTGCCGCCATTGTTGCGCGGTCTTTTTCGAAAGGCTGGAGCGCAGCCAGCCCGCCAGCCAGACGGTGGCGGCGCCGCCGGCTGCGGCCGCCAGGGCGATGCCGAAGGTTTCCGTCGTCAGTCGGGGTCCTCCTCGCTCAACTGTGGTGTCGCAGACGGACGCGCCTCACAGGGTCCGGATGCGGATGTTTCGGAACTCGACCCTGGTCCCGTGGCCGAGGAATCCGATGTGGCCGGAGCGGCGCTGGAGGCCCGGGTGCTTCCTGAGCACTTCGGGATCCTTCACCTCGTCCAGGTTGGCATCCGTGATCTGCTGTCCGTTCAGGCGAACCTGGATCCTGCGCCCTTCCGCCCGGATTTCCATCTCGTTCCACTCGCCATTGCGGCGCACGTACCCGCGCCTGGCGGGAAAGACGTCGTAGACGGAACCGGTGTACTGAGCGGGCTTCAGCCGCATCTTCTGGTAGACCGGCGCCTCATCGTCCAGAATCTGGATCTCCATGCCGGCGTAAGCCGCGTCGCCCTCCAGCGGGGCGCGGATGCCGATGCCGTTGTTGCCTCCCTCCCAAAGCCGCCACTCCAGGCGCAGCACGAAATCGGCATACTCTTTCTCGGTATAGAGATTGCCGCCGCCATCCTCCGGACAGACGATCACGCCGTCCTCGACGATGTAGCCGCGCCCCTTGCCGGCAACCAGGATCCAGCCGTTCAGAGTCTTGCCGTCGAACAGCGGAGCAAAGCCTTCTTCGGCGGCCTTCGCCAGCGGCGGAACGGCCAGCGCCGCCAGCCACGTCCTGCGAGTCCATCTCATCATGACAACCCCCTGAGAATCGCCAGACACTCGATCATCGCCCGGCCGTTGTGGTATGCCGCCTTCCATTCGCCCGCCTTGTTGCCGACCGCGTTGAGTTTCTCATCCACCTGCGGCCACCATTCGCCTCGCTCGCCATCCGCCATGTGTTTCTCGATAAAGCTCCAGGTCCTGGCGAAGACATCCATGTACTGCCTGCCGCCTGTCAGCTTGTACATGGTCAGCGCGCTCACCAACGCCTCCGCCTGCACCCACCAGACCTTGACGCGGCTCTCGGCGGGCTTGCCCAGCGGCCCCCAGTCCCAGAATCCGCCATCGCGCGAATCCCAGCCAAAGCGCATCGAGTAGTCGAAGTTCTGGCGGAAGAACTCGAGCCACGGTTCGACGGGCAAACCGGCGGCGCGCAGCGCGTCTTCCAGCAGCCAGATGTTCTCGAGGTCGTGTCCGTAACTGGCGCGGCTTCCCGGCCCATCGAGAACCGCGGTCCAGTCCCGGCGGTGCCGGTCCGAACAGGCGCCCCAGGGCCGCCGCACCACGGCCGAGCCTTCAATGGTGATCAGCTCGATCAGGCGTTCGCGCGCCAGAGGGAGGCCGGTGGCCCGGTAGAACGAGGTCATCGCTTCCATCAGGTGGAGATGCGTGTTCATCAGCTTCATGCCGCTGTCCACGCCCATGTAGCCAAGCTCTCCCGGCGGCGGCGCCGTCCAGTCTTCGTTGAAGAACTCGAGATAGCCGCCATGGCGCCGGTCGTGGGCTTTCTCCTCGAGCAGTCCGAACAGCCGCACGGCTTCATCGCGAACGTCCTTCCGCCCCGAGGCCATGGCGAACTCGCTCAACGCATACAGGGCGAACGATTGCCCGTAGAGGTGTTTCTTCGGCGCGAGCACCTTAAGGCCTGTGGCGTCGACGCGCCAGTAAAAGCCGCCGTGACGGGGGTCCCGCATGCGCTCCAACAGGAAGCGGTAGCCGTGGTCCGCCGCATCCAGCATCTGCTTGCTGTCGCCGTATCCGGCGCGCGCCATGCGGGCGAAGAACCACACCATGCGCGCCTGCGTCACCAGCGCCTTGGGCGCATCGCCCTTCCAGGCGCCGCGCGGGTCGTGGTTGAGGCGGTAGCCCCCGTGCTCGCGGTCGAGCGTTTGCGGATGCCAGAACTTCAGGATGTTGTCCATCAGCATCCGCTCCAGCCGCGGAGCGAACTCCGCCACCTTGGGCGTTTGGGCGGCAGCCGCGGCTGACACGAGCAGAAGCACGGCCAGCATCCTCATGCCCGCGATTGTATAACGAAGACATGCGCTCCATCTTCTTCCTGCTGGCTCTCCATCTGGCGAGCCTGTGCCCCGCGGCCGAATCGCTGCGCGTGATGACATTCAACGTCCGCTATCCCAACCCGGGCGACGGCGCCAACGTGTGGTCCGCCCGGCGCGATCTCCTGGTGGAAACCATCCGCTCGCGCCGCCCCGACGTGATCGGAACCCAGGAGCTGTTTTACGAGCAGGGCCAGTACATCGTGGAGAAGCTGCCCGAATACGCCTGGTTCGGACTGAGCCGCCGGGGCAATCACGAGGACGAACACATGGGCGTGTTTTACCGGAAAGACCGGCTGCGCCTGGTGGAAAATGGCGATTTCTGGCTCTCGGTGACGCCGGAAAAACCCGGCAGCATTTCCTGGAATATGAGCCTGCCGCGCATGGTCACCTGGGCGGTTTTTGAAATTTCCGGCACCGGAAAACGCTTCCGGTATTTCAACACGCATTTCGCGCACCGCGATGTGGATGAGACGGCGCGGCTGAGGAGCGCGATGCTGCTTGCCTGCCGCGTCGGGCTGCTGGACAATGACGAACCGGTGGTGCTCACGGGAGACTTCAACTCGCCTGCCGGCGGCGCGGTGCATCAGGTGCTGGCGCAGAACCTCCGCGATGCGTGGCCCGACGCAGCCACGCGCACGGGGCCGGAGGACACCTTCCATGGCTTCAGCGGCAAACCGCGCCCCGGGCGCATCGACTGGATTCTCTACCGCGCTCCGTGGAAAGCCGTCTCCGCGGAGACGATCACGGACCGCAAGGGGAACGTGTTTCCCTCGGACCATTTCCCCGTGCTGGCGGTCTTTGAAATCCCGTAACAAAACTGGGGACAAAAGTGGGGACAGGCCCGCCTGGCACCAGTTTTTCCGCGCAAAAAGTGGGGAAAAAAGTGGGGACAGGCCCGCCTGGCACCAGTTTTTCCGGCCCTTCCTGGCCCCGCCCGGTCCTGCGGCCTCCGCCCGGCACGGTCCCCTCCACGGCGTCCCCCGGTCTTGGCCGGGTGCTTCCCTTGTAGCGGACTCGCGGCCCGGTCTGGCAGCCCCATCCCGGCATGGCCGCTGGACAAAAAGTGAAGGAAAAAGTGGGGACAGGCCCGCCTGGCACCAGTTTTCCGCGTTGCGTTTTGCGCCGGCAACCGACCGGTCCCGCGGCCTGCGGCGGCTTCGCTCGCGGCAGTGAACCGCGCGTGAAGGCGGCGCCAGCACGCTTCTGTGCCGCGCACGAAGGACGGCGTTGAACAAAAGCCCGCCGGGAATCAACGGTGTGCCGCACTGGCGATGCTGTTGCGCGCCGCCGGCGGTGGCATGAGTCACAACTGTTTTCGCTGTCGCCGTCCTATTCCGTTTCCAAAAGCTTGCCGTCTGCGGAAAATTTGGCTTCTTTCTTCGGGCCGCCTTTGAGCTGGAACTCGTAGCTCAGGACGCCGCCTTCAGTGATTTTCTCAGCGCGGATGACTTTTGCCGAGGGGAATTCCTTTTTCAGCGCGGCCGTCACGGCGGCCGGGACCTCCCCCATGGGGATGGTTTCTTCGACGGAAACGAGAGCGCCATCGGGCTTGTACGTCACGTCGTAGTGCCGCCCGCGCCACAGGCTCTCGATCTCGTAGACGACGGCGCCCGGTTGTTTCTCTTCCGATACGCCCGAGACACGGGCCTGCGGAAACTGTTTTTCGAAAGCCTCGCGCACGGCCGGCGGAAGCTCTTTCACGCCGATCTTTTTCTCCGCCTGCCCGGCGGGCGCCGCAGAGCAGGCCCACAGCAACACAAACGCAAGCAGCCAGATTCGGTGAGCATGCATGACAGGATCCTCGCTCCGAGTATAGGCCCGTGAAAGGCGGAGCGCCATGCTGCCCGCGGGCACACGGCGTCCGGCGCCCGCCCGGCCGGCCGGTGCTGCCGGTCCGCACTACCGGAAGGTAGAATCGGGTGATGCGCAGTGTGGCAATCTTCGTTCTTGGCCTCCCCGTGCTGGCCGGAACAGCTCTGCTGGACGGAGCCAGGATCCACTACACAGCCGCCGGGCGCGGGCCTTCCACCATTGTGCTGATCCACGGCTGGACGTGCGACCACACGTTTTGGGACGCGCAGACAGCGGCGCTGAAGGCGCAGTACCGTGTTCTGGCCGTCGATCTGCCGGGACACGGACGCAGCGGCGCGGCGCCGGACTACTCAATGGGGCGCTTTGCCCGTGCGGTGAACGCCGTGCTCGAGAAAGAGAAGGCGCGCAAGGCGATTCTTGCAGGGCATTCGATGGGCGGCGCGGTGATGCTCGAATTCGCGCGGCTGTATCCGCAGAAGGTGCAGGCCATCGTCGCCGTGGACGCCTTCTTCCCGGAGCCGGGCGCATCGAAGCCGCTGGAAGCCCTGGCCGCGCGGTTCGAGGGGCCGGGCGCGATGGAGGCGCGAACCAGGATGGTGCAGGGGATGTTCACGCCCGCCACGATGCCGGAGGTCCGCCGCAAGATCGAAACCGTGATGCTTGGCACGCGGGCGGAAGTGGCGGCGGGCGCGATGCGCGGCATGGCGGATCCTGCGGTGTGGCGCGAGGGCGTGATCGACGTGCCTTTTGTCGAGATCGCCGCCGCCTCAAGCACGTATCTGACGGAGGAGAGCCTGCGCAGGCGGTTCCCGCGCGCCTCGGTGATCCGCGTGCCGGACACGGGCCATTTTCTCCACATGGAGAAGCCCGATGAAGTGAACCGCATCCTGCTCGAATGGCTGGCCGGACAGGGTCTCTGAGCGGACGGCTGCGCCTGGACGCGGTGGCCTCAGATCCCGCTCTCCAGGCGTAGAATGAGACCGGAAAGCCCTGAAATCTCGTTTCCCGGAGGCACGCCATGCGCGGAGCGCCACACGCTTTTCTATCCCTCTGCCTGGCGCCGCTGCTGCTGGCCCAGGACTTGCCCAAACCCGCCCTCTCGGGCGGCAAGCCGCTGATGGAGGCGCTGGCCCAGCGCAAGAGCGTGCGCTCGTTCAGCGAGAAGGAACTGCCGGAACAAATTCTGTCGAATTTGTTGTGGGCGGCGTGGGGTGTCAACCGCCCGTCGAGCGGGCAGCGCACGGCGCCTTCGGCGCATAACCGGCAACCCATCGATCTGTACGTGATCACCGCCCACGGCGCCTTTCTCTACGACGCGAAGGCGCACGCGCTGGTGCGGGCCGCTGAAGGAGACCTGCGGAAGCTCGCCGGCCGGCAGGACTTCGTCTTCACCGCGCCTGTCAACCTGATCTTCGTCGAGGACACCGTCCGGAGCGCAGGCGACCCGCAGTCCGCCGTCTGGTCGGGCGTCACCGCCGGCGCGATCGCACAGAACGTGTATCTGTTTTGCGCTTCCGAGGGGCTCGCCACAGTGGTCCGCGGCTGGGTGGACCACGAGCCGCTGGCCAAGGCGTTGGGGCTGAAACCCAGCCAGCGCGTGATCCTGGCCCAAACCGTGGGTTATCCGAAATAAGCAGCTCTCTTGCGGGGGGCGTCCCATGGACCGCAGAGACCTCATGGCCATGATGGGTTTTTCACAGAGCCTGAGGGCGGCGGAGCAGCACCGGATCGATCTTCCCAAAGCGCGCACGGAAGGGACGGTCTCACTGGAACGCACGCTCCTGTTGCGCCGCTCGGTGAGGCAGTATTCCCGCGCCACCGTGACGCTGGCGGAGGCGGCGCAACTGCTGTGGGCGGCGCAGGGCGTCACCGGGCGCGGCGGCTACCGCACGGCGCCGAGCGCCGGTGCGCTGTATCCGCTGGAGACGTTCCTGTGCGCCGGGCGGGTGGATGCGCTGCCGCCGGGCGTCTACAAGTACCGTCACGGCAGTCATGATCTGATCCGCCTGGCGGAGGGCGATCTGCGGAGCAGGCTGGCGTCAGCAGCGCTGGGACAGGCCTGGGTGCGCGAAGCGCCGCTGACCATCGCGCTGGCAGCCGTGTTCAGGCGCATCACCGGACGGTATCAGCAGCGGGGCGTCCGGTACGCGTGGATGGAGGCGGGCCACGCGGCTCAGAACGTGATGTTGCAGGCTGTGGCGCTCGGGCTGGGCGGCGTGCCCGTTGGTGCGTTTGACGACGGTGCGGTGCAGAAAATTCTGCGCATGACAGCCGAGGAGGAGCCGCTGTATCTGATTCCAGTAGGGCGGCCGTAAGAAACGAGGCAATGACGATGCATGCCGGCAGCAGGGATCTGAACTCCGCAGTTCGAGACTGGCCGCAGCCGGGTGGTTCGCGGGGCCAAAAAGTGGTGCCAGGCGGGCCTGTCCCCGGTTTTTCCTAGCGGGAGGCGGCGCGCTTGCGGGCGCGGGTGGAGGGTTGCGTGCGGCGGATGGTTTTCTGGGCGGCGGCCCACTGCCCCAGGCGGTATTCGCGGCGGTAGCCGGCGGTGAGATTGGCGATCACGACCGTCACGGCGCCGCTGGAATCCACGGAGTAGGTCTCTTCAATCAACTGGCGTGCGGCTTCGTGGCTGCGCTCCACGGGCACTTTGTCGAGATCAGCCACCATGGCCAGGCGGGGGTCGAAGGGAAAACGGATCTCATCCCAGGAGGTGACGTCTCCGGCGGGTTCGCCAGAGGAGCCGCGGTGCGAGCACTCCAGATACCGGAAGTGGCCGATGTTGTGAGCGGGCATGTAGCGCCGCGTGCGGCTGAGCGGAGGGGCGCCGGGCGCGGGCAGCTCGAGCCCCTGCTCGAAGAGCGGGTCGAAGACGATCACCCGCCCCTCTTCGGCTTCGCGCCAGACTCCGAAGAAGCGGGTGAAGCGCTCGCGCAGGGCCACCGGCGCATGGGCCGATGCCTGGATGGCCAGGCCGATGGCCGTGGCGGCGCGCGTGTAAGCGGAGCGCTTGACGCGGCGGCCGAAGCGCTCGCGCAGCATGCGGCTCACCAGCGGCAGTTCGCTGGCGCCTCCGGTGATGTACAGCGTGACCGGCGCCGTCGCGGGGGCGCGGTCGAGCAGGTCCGCGGTGGCGTGGAGCGTCTCGTCCACCAGCGGGACGAGCTGCTCGTAGTAGTCGGCAACCGGCACGGCAGCCACCGGCCAGCCGGGGCGCACGCGGTCGAGATCGATCATGAGGCGGCGGGTATTAGGGTGCAGGGACTCTTTTTTCTCGCGGCACTCTTCCAGCAGCAGAAACTCCTCGCCCTGCGACAGCGCGTCGCGCTCCGCGGCCAGCCCGGCTTTTTCCAGCGCCAGCGAGGCCAGCACGTCGTCAAAATCGTCGCCGCCCAGCGTCGGGATGCTCTCCGTGGCCTCGACCAGATGAGTCTGCCCGTCGCGGTAAACCAGCGAAGCGTCGAAGGTGCCTCCGCCCAGGTCATAGACGAGAATGCGCTGGGGAACGGAGTGCCCGTCGGCCCCAAGCCGGTGGGAAAACTCGATGCTGGCGGCCGAAGGTTCATTGAGCAGGCCCAGCACGCGGAAGCCGGCCGAGCGGAAGCTCTCGGTGGTGAGGAATCGCTGGTTGGAATTGGCGTTGGCGGGCACGCCGAGCAGCACCTCGAGCGTGTCGGCGCCGCGCCGCGGCAGCGAAGACCGGTTCAGGAGGGCGTCTTTCAGCCAGGCCAGGAGCTCGGAAAGGAGGGTTCCAAGCCGCACGGTCTGGCCGGCCAGATCGACCACCGTCTCCGGGCCGGACGACGCCAGGACGCGCTTGATGGAACGGATCACGGTGACGCCTTCCGTGCCTTGCGCGGCCCAGGCGTCCCACCCGTACAGCCGCCGCCCTTCGTGAATGGCGACGAGCGGAGGCGCCCACTCGCGCGCCGCGCCGTCGGGGCACTCAAAGGCGACCACGGGATAGTTGCCGCGGTCGGCCGCAGCCGCCACGATCCGCGTCGTGCCGAAGTCGATGCCGAGACGCATGGACACTTTCAGGGTAACTCCCGGAGCGGCATGGGAAGGCCTGCGGCGCGAGAAAAACACACAAGCCCGGCTGTCATGCGGCAGGAAACCGCAACGTGAAAGTGGAGCCTTCGTTCAGGCGGCTCACGACGCGCACGCTGCCGCCGAACAGCTCGGCGATGTGCTTGACGATGGAGAGCCCGAGCCCTGTGCCGCCGGCTTCGCGCGAGCGGGCCTTGTCGACGCGGTAGAAGCGCTCGAAGATGCGGGGCAGATCCTCCTCGGGGATGCCGATGCCCTGGTCGGCCACATGGATCTCCACCATGCCGTCGCCGGCGCGGTTGCAGGAGATCCGCACCTCCGTGCCCGGCGGGCTGAATTTGACGGCATTGTCCACCAGGTTCACCAGAGCCTGCTCGAGGCGGAAGCGGAGGGCGCGCACGGCCAGATCCGTGGGCTGGACAACCAGATTCACCTGGCGGATGCGCGCCGCGGATTCGACGGTGCGGATCGCCGTTTCGATCACCGGCTGGACGGGCACGGCTTCGACCGGATCCTGCGCCGGGCGGTGCTGTTCGAGCTCGGACAGAACCAGCAGGTCGGAGGCGATGTTGGTGAGGCGGATGGCATTGGAGCGGATCACCTCGAGAAACTTGCGGTTGTGCTCGGCGTCGTCGATGGCGCCGTCGAGCAGTGTTTCGGCGTATCCGCGAATCGAGGTGAGCGGCGTGCGCAGCTCGTGCGAGACGTTGGCGACGAAGTCGCGTCGCACGCGTTCGAGCCGCTCGATTTCGGTCACGTCGTGGAGGATGGCGAGGGCGCCTTTCTGGCGGTTCAGCTCGAGCGGCTTGGCGTAAAGTTCGTAACTGCGGCCCGGGCTGGCGGGGAGAGCGATCTTGGCGCGCACGGTCTCGCCCTGCTCGAGCACCTGCCACAGGGGTTCGAGCAGAGCGCTGTCTGGAGAGACCTGTTCAAGAGGAGTGCCCGGCTCCGGCGTCTGGCGGGCGGCGGTCGCCTGGAGAAACGCCTCGTTGCAGAAAGTAATGCGAAGGGATTGATCCACTGCCAGCACGCCTTCCCGCATGCTGGAGAGAATCGCGTCGCGGCGGGCCGATTCCGCCTTGACCAGATCCACCATTTCGAGAAGATTGCTGGCCATGCGTTGGAGCGAGGCGGCCAGCGCGCCCAGCTCGTCCCGGCCGGAGTCAGGCAGGGCGAGGCCGTCTTCGAGGCGGCCCGCCGCCAGGGCCTCGGCAGCCGTCTGGATACGGTGGATGCGCCGCGTCAGGGACCGGGTGAAGACGTATGCGCCCACGAGCACGGCGAAGGCCAGCAGGAGGGTCGTCCTCAGAATCCGCCGGCGGTTGGCCCGCACGGAGGACTCGATGGTTTCCAGCGGCGCGGCCAGGCGCACCACGGCCGGCTCACTGCCGCTGAGCCTCGCCGGCACAGCCAGGTAGAGAAAGTCCATGCTCACACTGGTGCTGCGCCGTTTGGCGACGCCGAGGCCCGTGCGCAGCGCGGCCTCGATCTCCGGCCTGTGAGCGTGGTTCTCCATCGAACCGGGTTCGCGGCGGGACTCGGCCAGAACCGCTCCGTCAGCCGCCACCACGGTGACTCGCGCCGCCAGGCGCCTGTCGGTGTCGCGGACCCACTGCGGCAACTGGCCCGGCTGCAGCGACTCGATCTCCCGGCTCAGCACCTGCGCAGCCGCCCGGAGGCTTTTTTGCACGGCCGCTTCTTCGCTGTGCTGCGTGTAGCGCGACATCAGCAGATCCGTGGCACCGCCCATGGCCAGCACGAGCAGGGTGGCCCCGATCAGGATCTTCCGGAACAGCGGACTGCGGATGGTAGGCGGCCGGGCCTGCATGGTGTCAAGCCCGTCCAGTCAGCCAGAAAAGGAGGAGGAAACTGAAGGCGCCGACCAGCGCTGACATCGGGATGGTGAGCACCCAGGCCCACAGAATATCCGTCGCCAGCCCCCAGCGGACAGCCTTCAGGCGCTGGATGGATCCCACGCCGGCGATGGCGCCGGTGATGACGTGAGTGGTGGAAACGGGCACCTTCAGGTAGGTCGGGAAGAGAATGGCAATGGCGCCGGCGGTCTCCGCGCAGAAGCCGCTGCGGGGCTTCAGCCGCGTCAGACGCGCGCCCATGGTGTGCACGATCCGCCAGCCTCCGCTCATCGTGCCCAGCGCGATGGCTGCGTGCGCTGAAAGCACCACCCACCACTGCACGTCGAATTCTTTCAGATATCCGGCGGCAACCAGCACGCTGGTGATGATGCCCATCGTCTTCTGCGCGTCGTTGGCGCCGTGCGAATAGCTGAACAGGCCGGAGCTGACAAGCTGGAGCCGGCGGAACCAGATGTCCATGCGCCGCGGCGAGCTGTGGCGGAACATCCAGAACACGGCCACCATCAACACATATCCCAGCACAAGCCCGATCATCGGAGCGATGAAAATGAACGCCACCGTGGAGACCCAGCCGGAGGGGATGATAGCATCCAGCGTGGAGCCCAAGCCGCGCGTCGCCGCCACTTTCGCCATCGTGGCGCCGGCGTAGCCGCCGATCAGCGCGTGCGACGAGCTGGACGGGAGACCGTAATACCAGGTGAACAGGTTCCAGAAGATCGCACCGATGAGACCTCCGAGAACGACGATTTCAGTCACCAGCCGGATGTCCACCATGCCGGCGCCGACCGTCTTGGCCACACCCGCCTCGTGGAAGAACAGCAGCGGCACCGCCGCGATAAAGTTCCAGAAGGCCGCCCACAATACGGCCTGGAAGGGCGACAGGACCCGCGTGGCCACAATCGTGGCCACCGAGTTGGCCGCGTCATGGAAGCCGTTGATGAAGTCAAAAACAAGCGCTACCAGGATGATGAATGAGACCAGCAGCAGAGCGGAGTCCATGACCCGGGTTCAGCCATTCTTCACAATCACGTTCTGGAGCGCGTCGGCGACGTCTTCGCAGTAATCCGTGGCCAATTCCAGGTATTCGTAGATCTCCTTGAGCTTGATCAGGGTGATCGGGTCTCTCTCCGTCTCGAACAGGTCCGCGATGGCGGCGCGGATCAGGTGATCGGCCTGGTCCTCCAGGCGGTTGATCTCGATCGCGTGCTCCAGCAGAGGCTTGTCTTCCGCCAGCGCGGCGAAGGCCTTCTGAAGCACGCCGGCGCAGTTCTCCAGGATGTGCGCGACCTGGACGACGGCAGGAGGAATGCAATCAATCTTGTAAGCGACGATCCGGTGAGCCGCCTCCTCCATGGCGTCCAGAACATCGTCCATGTGGGATGCCAGCGAGTGGATGTCCTCGGGATCCAGCGGCGTGATGAAGGTCTGGTTGAGCCGCGTGAACACCTCATGGATGATCTCGTCGCCCTTCTGCTCCAGCCGCGCGATCGCCACTTCGGCTTCGTGCAGCGAGCCGGCGCCATTCTCGACAGCCTTGCGGAAGATCACCGCCGCCTGTTGGATGAGGTCGGCCTGTTCAATGAAAAAGTGAAAGAACTTCTCGGTCCGCGGTAGAAGTCTCATACGCGTTCCTGACGCTGCGCCGCCCGCTGAGCGGCGTCCTCCTGAACTGGAAACCGAATTATCGCAGATGCCTCGTGCACGGAGTCAACGCCGATTGAATTACAACTCGGTGAATGCGGGGTCATGCAAAACAGGCAGGGATCCGGCGGGCGCGCCTTGCCCCTCCTCCTCGGGCTGGAAGAATCGCGTGTCGAGCAGGCGGCTGGCCTCCACGTTGCCCAGCGCGTTCAGCAAGGTCGATTTCAGGTGCGGGTGCTCCTGTTCCAACTCTGCCAGCATGCTGCGCAGGGAGCGCCGCACCGTGCCTGTCTTCAGCGAACAGCCGCAGGGGATGACGGGGGCGCCCGAGGATTCGGCCCAGGCGCGCGTCAAATCTTCCGTCACATAGATCAGCGGCCGGATGAGGCGGAATTCCCGCTTGCGCGACCAGGCCACCGGAGGCAGCGCCGCCAGCCGTCCCGTGAACATCGCGTTGCGCAGAAAGGACTCGCACAGGTCGTCGGCGGTGTGGCCGAGGGCGACCACGTTGGCGCCGAGTTCGCGCGCCAGCGCGTAGACGGCGCGGCGGCGGAAGCGGCTGCACAGGTCGCAGCCGTGACCGGGTTGCTCGGAAAGGAGCCGGAGCGATGGGTTGTCCACGCGGTACGTCCATTCCACGCCGTGCTCGCGCATCCACTCGCGGAACGGCTCCACGGGGGCGAGGAACTTGCCCTGATCGATGGTGAAGGCGCAGACGGAGAAGCGCACTGGAGCGCGCTTCTGAAGCAGCAGCAGGGCCGAGAGCAGCGTGAAGGAATCCTTGCCGCCGGAGAAGCCGGCGGCGACGCGGTCGCCCGGGCGGATCATGCCGAAGCGCGCCACGGCCTGCCCGACCCTGCGCAAAATGGCTTTTTCGAGCTCCAAACTTTTATTGTATTGGGTGTGAGCCCGGCCCGCCGAGCGGCGTTTGATGTGCTGGCGCGCGTGGAGCGCGGCGCGAAGTCCGACATCGCCCTGCTGGAAGCCCTGCGCGGCCTGGACAGCCGGGACGCGGCTCTGGCGACGCAGATCGTTTACGGCGTGCTGCGGCGGCGGGCGCAACTGGACTGGCTGATCGGGCGCGCCTCGGCGCGGCCGCTCGACAAGCTGGACCCGGCCGTGCTGCGGGCGCTGCGGCTGGGCGCGTTTCAGTTGAGGTTTCTGGAGCGCGTGCCGGGCCACGCGGCGGTGAACGACAGCGTGGAGCTGGTGAAGCAGGCGGGTTTGCGGTCCGCCGCAGGCTTCGTCAACGCCGTCTTGCGGCGTCTGCCGCAACTGCCCGCCCGGTGGCCCGACGAAGCGCTGGAGTACTCGATGCCTGCCTGGCTGCTGGAAAAATGGAAGCGGACGCTGGGCGAGGACGACGCGCGGCGGGCGGCGCTGGCGGCATTGGAGGAGCCGGCGCCGGGCGTGCGGGACGGGCGGCGGATGGATGAAGGCGCGCAGTCGGTTGTGCCCTGGCTGGATCTGCGGCCGGGCGAGCTGTTTCTGGATGTCTGCGCCGCGCCGGGAAACAAGACCCTCCAGGCGATGTCGGCGGGCGTGCGGGCGGTGGCCTGCGACACCAGTTGGACGCGGCTGCGCGGCCTGCTGGCGCCGTGTCCGCGGGTGCAGGCCGACGCGGCGCGCGGACTGCCCTTCCGGCCCGTGTTCGACAAAATCCTGGTGGACGCGCCCTGCACGGGCACGGGCACGCTGGGACGCAATCCGGAGATCCGGTGGCGCGTCACCCAGGAGGAGATCGCACGGCAGTCGCAGCGGCAGGAGGCGATCCTGCGCGAGGCGATGAGGTGTCTGAAGCCTGGTGGCCGGCTCGTCTATTCCACCTGCTCACTTGAGCCGGAAGAGAACGAGCACGTGGTCGGGCGCGCCGCCGGCGGGCGCGTGAAACGCATGGCGCTGCGCGTGCCGGGCCGCGACCGTGGCGATGGCTTTTTCGCCGCCGTGATAGAGTGAGAGTGCCTGCCCATGATCGAGATCCTTCCCTCCCTGCTGGCGGCCGATTTCGCGCGCATCGGAGAGCAGCTGGAACAGGTGGCCGCGGGCGGCGCGCGGATGCTGCATTTCGACGTGATGGACGGCCACTTTGTGCCGAACATCTCTTTCGGGCTGCCAGTGCTCGAGTCGTTGCGCAAGAAGACGCGGCTTCAGTTCGACGCGCACCTGATGATCACGGACGCCGACTCCTACGCGCCGCGCTTTGTGGAAGCGGGCGCGGATCTGGTCTCGGTGCATGTGGAAGCGTGCCCGCACATCGACCGGACGATCCGCGCCATCCAGGCGGAGGGGGCGCGCGCCGGCGTGGTGCTGAATCCGGCGACGCCCGTTTCCGCGCTCGAACACGTGCTGCCGCTGGTGGACTACGTCCTGCTGATGAGCGTGAATCCCGGCTACGGCGGGCAGAAGCTCATCCCGTATGTTCTCGACAAGGCGCGGGCGCTGCGCGAACAGCGGGCGCGGCTGGGGCTCGGGTTCGCCATCGAGATCGACGGCGGCGTGACAGTAGATAATGTAGGTATGGTGGCAGAGGCCGGCGTCGACTGGGTGGTCGCCGGCACGAGCGTCCTGGGCGCGGCCGATCCCGCACAGGCCATGGCGGCCATGCGGCAGGCGGCTGAGAACGCTCTGGCCCGCCGTGCCTGAGGCAGGACGCGCCGAGCGAATCTGGAATGCAGAGGTGAAGCCGAAGATGAACGGACACCGCACACGGCAGGCATGCTGGACCGCCGCCGTACTGGCTGGCTTGCTCCTGGCGGGAGGCTGCCGGGGCAAGAAGTACGAGAACCCCATCACGCAGGACACGCAGCAGCCGGACAAGATCCTGTTTGACAAGGCGGTCAGGGACATCGAAAAGGGCCGTTACGAGGTGGCGCGGCTCACGCTGAACACGTTGATGAACACCTACGACGCGTCGGAGTTCCTGCCGAAGGCGAAGCTCGCCATCGCCGACTCCTGGATGCGCGAGGGCGGTTCGCACGCGCTGGCTCAGGCCGAGGCCGAGTACAAGGACTTCATCCTGTTCTACCCGACGCTGGAAGAATCCGCCGAGGCCCAGATGAAGATCTGCGACATCCACTACCGGCAGATGGAGAAGCCCGACCGCGATTCGACGCACGCGCTGCGCGCCGAAGAGGAGTGCCGTCAGGTGCTGACGCAGTTCCCCAATTCGCGCTTCGCGCCGATGGCGGCGCAGAAGCTGCGGGAGATCCAGGAAGTGCTCAGCGAAGGCGAGTTCCGCGTGGGAGCGTTCTACCACCAGAAGGGCTCGCTGAGCGCGGCATCCAACCGCCTCCAGGCGCTGACGGATCACTATCCGCTTTACAGCGGCGCCGATCAGGCGCTGTGGCGGCTGGGCGACAGCTACCTGCGCATGGGGCCGCGCTTCCGCCAGAAGGGCATCGCAAGCCTCCAGCGCATCGTGCGCGAGTATCCGCTCAGCCCGCTGGTGGAGCAGGCCAAAAGCAAGCTGGAAGAGATGGAGGCTGACATCCCCGAGCCCGACCCGGTGGCCTACGCGCGGATGAAATACGAACTGGAGAACGCCGGCAGGAAGGGCCTGCTGGCGAGAATGTGGGGGCCGTTTTCGAAGTCGCCCGACATGAGCCGCGCGGCCAAGAGCGGACAGCCTGCGATGGAACGCCTCCGGCCCACGACTCCGCCAAATGTGCTGGCTGTCACCGGCGGCGAGGGTGGGGTGACCGATGTGACCATCTCGACGGAGACTCCGGCTTCGAGCACGGCGCTCGACACGCTGCCCGACGCGCGGCAGGGAGCGCAGCAGGGCGGCGCCGCTGCCGGCGCGCAGCCCGGCGGCGGGGCGGCTCAGCCCCCTGCGGCAGCGCCCGCCACGCAGGACGGGAAGAACTCGAAGAAGGGAAAGGCCGCCACGAAGGCGAAGCCGAACGGCAAGGAGAAAAAGTAGCCTCGTGCCTGTTCCCGTGCGCGTGCTGCTGGCCGACGACAGTCCGCATGCCCAGCGGATGGGCGAGCGCATCCTCCGCGAAGAAGGCTACGAGGTGGTGACGGTGGTCGACGGCGGCGAGGCCATCGCGCGGCTCGACGAGGTGCAGCCGGATCTGGTGCTGGCCGACGTGTTCCTGCCGCAGCGCTCCGGCTACGAGCTGTGCCGCTACATCAAGCGGCATGAGACGCACCGCCATGCGGGCGTCGTGCTCATCGCCGGGCTGCTCGAGCCCGTGGACGAGGAAGAAGCGCGGCGCGCCGGCTGCGACGCCGTGCTCAAGAAGCCTTTTGAAGCCTCGGTGGTGCTGGACACGGTCCGTCCGCTGATCGACCGCGCGCGCTTCGCCCGCGGGCTGTTCGCCGAGAGCGTCCCCGAACCGCCCCCGCCGGAGCCGCCGCGGGCGGGCGCTGCGCCGCCGGCAAAGCCGGAAATCGACCCGGAGGCGGTGCGCGCCGCCGTCACGCTGGCGCTGGACCGGAGCCTGCCGGCGCTGGTGGAAGAGATTTCCGAGAAGATCCTGATCGCGCTCGGCCATTGAGCCGGCAGCGGCGCGCCGGGAGAAGAACGATTCGCCATGCCTGACAACAGTTTTGACATTGTGTCCAAAGTGGAGATGCCCGAGGTGGCCAACGCCGTTCATCAGGCGATGAAAGAGATCGGCCAGCGCTACGACCTGAAGGGCACGAAGAGCCTGATCGAGCTGAACGAGAAGGAGCACAAGATCGTGGTCTCCTCCTCGGACGATTTCCACCTGAAAGCGGTGGTCGAGATCCTGCAGGGGAAGCTGGTGAAGCGCGGCGTTCCGCTGAAGGCGCTCACCTACGGAGCGATCCATCCGGCTGCGGGCAGCACCGTGCGGCAGGAGATCGATCTGCAACAGGGCATCCCCATCGAGAAGGCGCGCGAGATCGTCAAGGCGATCAAGGACACGAAGAAGAAGGTGCAGGCGTCGATCCAGGGGGATCTGGTGCGCGTCTCGGGCAAAGAGCGCGACACATTGCAGGAGATCATCGCCATGCTGCGGCAGCGCGACTTCGGCATCGACATGCAGTTCACCAACTACCGCACCAACTGACGATGACGCGGCGTATCGAATCGCTCTTCCTGCCCGGTCCCGCCGGGCGGCTGGAGGCGCTGCTCGAAGAACCCGGCGCGGGAGAGCCGCGCGCCGCCGCTCTCGTCCTGCACCCGCATCCGCTCGGCGGCGGCACTATGCACAACAAGGTGGTCTACCGCATGGCGAGGGCGCTGCGGCAGGAGGGCGCGGTGACGCTGCGGTTCAACTTCCGGGGCGTACACCTGAGCGAGGGTGAGCACGACCATGGGCGCGGCGAAGTGGATGACGCCCGGGCGGCGCGCGATTTTCTGGTGGAGCGATACCCGGGGCTGCCGCTGGTGATGGCGGGGTTCAGTTTCGGTTCCAGAGTCGCTTTGCAGTGCTGGGAGGGCGCGCGGCGCGTGATCGTCGCGGGCTTCCCGACCATCTACCGGCAATACAGCCTGCTGGATCAGTGCCCGGTGCTGCGGGTCTTCATTCAATCTACAAATGACGAATTTGGCCCACAGGTACAACTACAAGCATTGTATGACCGGCTCTGGGGTCCGAAGCGGCTGCACTGGGTAGAGGCGCGCGACCACTTTTTCGGAGGCGCACTGGACGCTTTTGAGCAGGTGATCCGGGCTGAGGGACTGCCGCGCTAGGCCTTGCGGGTGGCCCGGACGCGGCGGGAAGCCCTGGAGCTGATCAGGTTGGCCACTTGGCCGAGAAGTTCCGGCACGTCTTCGGCTTCGACGAGCATCCGTCCCGGGGCCTTTCTGCCGCTCCGGGGGGAGCGGGCACGCCAGGAAGTGACCAGCGCCGTGGCCGGGCGATAGTCCTTCATGCGTGCGTGGGCCAGCACGCGCAGCCCCGCCTCGGGCGACTCCATGGCGAGGTCGGTCAGAACCAGTTCGTACTCAGACTGATCGAGCAGGCTGACCGCTTCCGCCGCGGAGGCTGCCGAGTCGACGTGGTAACCGCCCGCTTCGAGAACGGTTTGCAGCGTGAGGCGGGCGGTGGGGTCGTCGTCTGCCAGTAGAACACGGGCCATTCGCTGCGGCGCTTTGGGCTTGAGCGCCTCCGGGGATTTCACCTTCCGGGTGGGGGTTCGGGTCCGCATTGGTTCGGGAACCGGCGACCATGCGGCGGGCACAACCG
The DNA here is from genome assembly GCA_937920635.1 of uncultured Bryobacteraceae bacterium. Lineage (GTDB taxonomy): Bacteria > Acidobacteriota > Terriglobia > Bryobacterales > Bryobacteraceae > JANWVO01. Next base: position 68,935 of record CAKZUE010000026.1, on the reverse strand, counting down.
GCAAGGACGCCTCCGTGAATAGTGTAACCCCAAGTGATCGAAATCGAACCCGCGAATTTCAGATCATGCCCTTAGGTTTCAAGAAGTTCATCCGGCTTTGCTGTGCGCGCCAAAGACGCGGGCGAAGATGGCGTCCACGTGGCGCAGTTGCCGCTCCGGCGCGAAGGCGTGCTGGATCTGCTCGGGAGTCAGAAACTTGCGGACGTCCGGATGTGACTCGATCGCCGCCCGGAAGTCGCCCTCCTCCCGCCATGCCTTCATCGCCTCGGTCTGTACCAGCCGGTATGCGTCCTCGCGGAGCATGCCCGCCGCGGTCAGGTCCAGCAGCAACTGCCCGGAGAAGACCAGCCCCCGGGTCAGCTCCAGATTGCGCTGCATCCGCTCCGGAAAGACGCGCATGCCCTCCACCAGCCACGTCGTCCGGTCCAGAAGATAGTCGGTGAGAATGCAGGAATCGGGCAGGATCACCCGCTCCACGCTGGAGTGCGAGATGTCGCGTTCGTGCCAGAGCGCGATGTTCTCAAACGCCGCCTGGAGATTGGAGCGGACCACCCGCGCCAGCCCGCAGATCTGTTCGGAGACTACCGGGTTCCGCTTGTGGGGCATGGCGCTGGAGCCTTTCTGCGCCCCTTCGGCGAAAGGTTCCTCGGCTTCACGGACCTCTGTCCTCTGTAAATGTCGGACTTCCAGCGCGATCTTCTCGCACAGGGCGCAGGCGAGCGCCAGAGCGCTGATGAAGGCGGCGTGCCGGTCCCGCGAGATCACCTGGCTGGCGATGGGCGACACTTTCAGCCCAAGCCGCTCGCAGATCGCCTGCTCCGCCTCCGGTGCCAGGTGCGCCAGATTGCCCACGGCGCCAGAGAGTTTCCCGAAGCGGAGATCCTCGGCTGCCGCCTCCACCCGCTGACGGGCGCGGCGGGCTTCGTCGTACCACAGGGCGAGTTTCAGCCCGAACGTGATCGGTTCCGCATGCACCCCGTGGGTGCGTCCGATCGCCAGAGTGTCTTTGAACTCGAACGCCCGGCGGCGCAACACCTCTGCCAGACGGTCGATGCCGCGCAGAATCAGCTCAGCGGACTGTTTGAGAAGCAGCGCCTGAGCTGTATCTACTACGTCGTTAGAAGTGAGGCCGTAATGCAACCACCGGGACGCCTCGCCATGCCCCTTGGCTTTCATTGATTCAGCGACACAGGTAGTGAAAGCGATCACGTCGTGGCGGACTTCCTTCTCGATCGCCTGGATCCGCTCCACGGTGAACGAGGCGTGCTGGCGGAGAAGCCGCGCCGCATCGGCAGGCACCTCGCCTCGTTCTGCGAGAACTTCAGCGGTAGAAAGTTCGACTTCCAGCCATTGCTGAAACCGGTTCTCATCGCTCCAGATGCGCCCCATCTCGGGGCGGGTGTAACGCGAAATCATGGACTTTTCTCTTACAAATGGAAAATATCGGACTGACGGCGAGGTTCAATCACTACAAGCTTCGGATTCAGGCCCCGCTGCCGCAGCGCCTGCCGGGCGCAAAGCTCTGCATCCCAGATGGTGTTGTTCTGCTCGCTCAGATGCCCGAGCACGAGCATCTGCGTCTCGCTGGACAACTCCGAACCAATGTATTCGCAGGCAGCGTCATTCGACAGGTGTCCGAGACGGGAGAGGATCCGCTGTTTGAGATGCCACGGGTAAGGCCCCACCTTGAGCAGATCCGGGTGGTGGTTGGATTCGAGCAGCAGGAAGTGGGCGCCCTGGAGATGATGCCTGACGCTGGCAGGGAGGTAACCGAGGTCGGTGGCGATGGCGATCTTGATGCCCTGGACAGTGATCGTATAGCCCACCGGGTCGGCGGCGTCATGGGGCAGCGTGAACGACTGCACGTGGAGGTCGCGGAAGTCGAACGCCGCGCCCGCCTGAAAGGTCTCCAAAGGGGGCGCGGGCGAGCCGCCCCAATCGAGCAGCGGCGCTGTCCGGTGCGTGGCGAACACGGGCACCCGCGCGCCCAGTTGCCGGTTGATCACCGGCAGCCCGCAGATATGATCGGAGTGCTCGTGGGTGATGAAGATGGCGTCGAGCTTGTGCGGGTCCTCGCCGATTGCCGCGAGCCGGGCGAACGTCTCTTTGCGGTTGATGCCGGCATCGACCAGGATGCGGGTCTTCTCCGTCGCGATGAAGATCGAATTGCCGGCGCTCGACGAGGCGAGCACGCACGCTTTGACGATGGCGGGCCTCCCTGAACTCTTTATGGTAAACCAGCCACGATCCCGGCTCTCCCGGGCAAGCCACATCGGGGATTTCATTGGGATCGGGCAGCACCCTCAGTGGTCCACGGCGGCCGGCGCCACGCCTGCGGAGTCACGGCCCCATGCCCCGAGAATGCGATCCCGCAGCCACATCGCCGGCAGCATCCCGGCGAGCATCCCGGCCAGCATCGCCAGGTGCATGCCCAGCTCCGGCGGCGGAATCCGCAGCGCCCAGGCGCGCCCGATCCAGAAATGTGCGGCGATCATGCCGGCCAGCATCCCGCCCATGTCGAGCGCCAGCGCGAAAACAAGCTTCCCGGCGCTTGCGCGCAGCGGCTGCAAACAGCGGCTCCAGAGCACCGACGGAGGAATGGCGAAGGCGAGCATCAGCCACGTCATCCACGAGCCCGCCAGCGCCAGCACGCCGCGGGCGTCGTGCAGCGGGCATAGCGGCGCGTTCGGGTCGATCCAGTGATCGACGCGGTCGCCCAGCCACATGCCGAAGCCGCCGAAGGCCGCCATCACGATCAGCATGTCGGCGTGCGCCGAAAGCAGGAACCGCGCGCGCCAGGCGAAGTAGACCGCCAGCGCCGCCAGCGCCGCAGCGAGCGCCACCGGCTGCCACGCCATCCCCAGCCACCAGCGCTGATGCACGAACGCCGCCCCCTGCGCCGCCGTAAACAGCGCCAGCGCGAGAGCCGTCCATCGCGACGACGCACTCATGACGCCTGCGCCTCCAGATCCGCTGAAAGAAACGCCGCCGCCCGCCACACCACCATCAGGCTCGAGCAGGTCATCACCAGCGCCGAAAACACCGGATGCAGCAACCCCGCCGCCGCCACGGGAATGCCTGTCAGATTGTACGCAGCGGCGTAGGCCAGATTCGAGCGGCCCAGCCGGCGCGCCGCCCGCGCGATCCGCACAAGCTCCGCAATGCGCGTCACCGCTGCGGGCCGCAGCACCCCGTGCGCCACGCCGCGCGCCAGCGCCGCGCCGCTCTCCACCGCCAGCGATGCGTGGCTTTCGGCCATCGCCGCCGCGTCGTTAATGCCGTCGCCGATGAAGAGCACGCGGCGGCCCTGCGCCTGCAGCCCGCGCACCAGTTCGAGCTTCTCGAGCGGCTGCATCGAAGCACGCGCATCCGGGCAGCCCAGCGCCTGCACGCGTGCGGCTTCATCGCCGGAGACGAGCAGGCATTCGATGCCCGCTTCCCGCAGATCCTTCCAAAGGTCCGCCAGCCCCGGCACAGGCGCCTCTTCGAGCACGGCTACCGCCGCCAGGCGGCCATCCCATACGGCGGCCAGCAGCCGCGCTCCCGGCGCCGCACCGGCAGCTCCGCGCAGGCTCTCCCACGCCGTCGCGTCCTCGCGCCCGAGCAACTTCTCCGCCAGCCCCAGCCGCAGCTCATGCGCCGCCCCGCTCTGGCGCTCGCGCAACTCCGCCGCCACTCCCTGTCCCGCCAGCAGCCGCACGCCGCGCACTTCAAACCGCGTCTCGCCTCCGGCTGCGCACGCGCGGAACGCCTGCGCGATGGGGTGTCCGCTCAACCTCTCCACCGCCGCCACCACCTCCAGCAGCTCCGCGCGCTCCAGCGCGCAATCCGGCGCGGTGACGAACCCCGACAGCCGCGGCTCCACGCCCGTCAGCGTGCCGGTTTTGTCGAACACCGCCACGTCGCAGCCGGCGATCCGCTCCAGCGCCTCCCCATTGCGCAGATACGCTCCGCGCAGCGCGAACCGGCTCATCGCCGCCCACAGCGCCAGCGGCGTGGCGAAGCCGAGCGCGCAGGGACAGGCGATGACGAGCACGGCCAGCCCGTTCATCAGCGCCGCATCCGCGCCCGCGCGCAACCACCAGTACAGCGCCGCCAGCACGGAAGAGCCGGCCACAAACGGCGTCAGCCACAGCGCTGCGCGCGCCGCCGTGCGCTCCAGCGGCGAGGGCTCGGCGCGGCTCCGCTCGATCGCGGCGGCGATCTGATCCAGCGAGCGCTGCGCGCCTGGCGCCGAAGCCCGCACCCACAGCGCTCCGTCGGCTGGAATCGCGCCCGCCGGCACCGCATCGCCCGGCGACTTGGCTACAAGAAAGCTCTCCCCCGTCACCGCGTCCACGCGGCAGAGCGCGCTGCCCCGCTCCACGGCGCCATCCACGGCTACAGGGCTGCCCGCCGGCGCAGCGACAATGTCGCCCGCCGCCACATCGGCGATGCGCTTCTCGATCAACGCTCCGTCCCCGGCTTCAACGAGGCAGGTCTCCGCGGCTGAAGCCGCCAGCGACACCGCCTGAAGGGCGCGGTTCTCCGCCTCGCCCGTCACCACCTTGCCCAGGCTGTAAATCACCAGCAGAATCGCGCTTACCTCGTAATAGACTGCGCCGTGGCCCCGCCACGTGGCCAACAGGCTGGCTGCGAACGCGCCGCCCAGCCCGAGCGCGAACAGCGGCTCCAGCGACAGCCGCCGCGCGCGGGCGTTTTCCACCAGCCCGTCCAGCAGCGGTTTGCCCAGCAGCGCGAACACGGCCACCGTCAGCGCCAGCAGTACGAGATGAATGGCGCGCCGCTCGGCGTCGCTGGCTTCCGACGTGTTGACCGCCAGCCCCACCGTCATCGTGTTCATCGCGAGAAAGGCGGAGATGCCGATCCGCCACCACCACGAGGCGGGCGTCGCGCTCAGCCATGCCGTGTGACAGGAAGGCGCCGCGCAGGCGCCGCCGCTGGCGGTAGCTGCCGGATTCATGCAGAGCCCCCGCGCCGCTCAGCCGCCGAGGCGGAACTGGCGGAGCTCGGCTTCCGTCCAGGGCTGGCTGCGCGAGGCCGTCGCTTCGCGCACCTGCTTCACGAGATCCGCCTGGACGGGAGGCGCGTTGTTGCCGAAAGAGGCGCGGATGTAGGTCATCACGGCGGCGATCTGCTCATCCTTCAGCTTCGAGCCCCACTCGGGCATCTCGCCGTTGTACTCGGCGCCTTTCACGCGCAGCGGGCCGTGCAGCCCGTGCAACAAAATCGCCGCCAATTGTTCCGGCGCGCCCGCGACGATCTCGGAGCCCGCCAGCGGCGGAAACGCTCCCTCGACGCCAGAGCCGTCATCCTGGTGGCAGGTGGTGCAGTTGTTGTAGATGCGGCGGCCCAGCACCATTGGATCCACCGGCTTGGGCGCCTCGGCAGAGACCGCCGCGAAGGCGGCCTTTTCGTTGTATTGGTCTGGCGCGAAGCCGCCCGAGTTTGACGCGATGTACCATCCGGCCCAGCCTGCCAGCGTCAGGAAACCGAGAATGAGCCACACCGGCACCGGCTCGAGCCCATCCTGCGGCTCGGCCATTTCGCGCATCACGGCGCGGTGCAGCGGAATCACGTCCGGCGTCAGCCGCTCCGCAGCTTCCAGGTTCATGCGGTATTCGCCGCTGCGTTGCGTGTCCTTCTTTTCCGGCATGGCGTTCAGCGTGCCTCCGGCACTTCGTAGTTGTGATCCAGGCTCAACAGATACGCCACCAGCCAGCGCGCCCGGTCTCTGGGAACGATCCAGGAGGGCTTGCGCCGGGCGAACTCGTCGGGCAGCCGGACGGCGTCCTCGGGCAGCCCGTCGGCCGAGTGCCGCACTTCGAACAGGAACCGGTGCGGCGGCATGATGGAGCCGGGCGATGTGATGCGCGGCTCGTACAGGTGCAAGTAGTGCCATTGAGCGCTCGGCTGGCGCGCTCCGATGTTCATCAGATCCGGTCCCGTGCGCATGGTGCCCATCAGTGGCGGCTCATCGTGGATGTAGTCGCGGGCGACACTGCGGCGCATGCCCCAGCCGCGTTCGATGTCGGCGCCGAACCCCTCCGGCCGCACCTGCTGCGTGTGGCAGTAGATGCAGCCCAGATCCATGTACACCTTGCGCCCCTCTTCGGCGTCGCCGAAATACGCCACGGGCAGCGTGATGCCGCGGTCTTCGTCCTCCACCGGCCCGGTGCTGCGCAACTGCCGGTCAGGCAGCAGCACCAGCCCGGTCACCGACGCCACGATGGTCGCGATGACACCCACAACCAGCAGCCATGCGCGGTTCATTCGCCACCTCCCACGGCCACGGGCTCATCCTTGCGGATCAGCAGCGTGGGGCCAGGCAAATACGCACCGCGCTGGCGCAGCATGTTCCAGAACAGCCACGCAAAAGAGAGGTGGCCGATGGTCATCAGCACTCCGGCGGCGCTGCGCGACCACAGCCATGGGACGGTGAATCGCACGATATCCAGGAACGGAATGCGCGGATCGTTCATCATCTTGCCCTGCTCCCAGCCGGCCCACGTCAGGCCCAGCCAGTAGATCGCCATGCCGACGGCGGTGGTCCAGAAGTGCACGCGGATCCAGGCAGCCGAATGCCACTCCGCGTTCAGCAGCCGCGGCGCCACGTAATAGATGGCGCCGAACATCACCATCGTGAAGAACGCGTACACCCCCAGGTGCGCGTGCGCGATGGTGTAGTGGGTGAAGTGCGAGATCTCGTTCACTGACCGCAGCGATTGCAGCGAGCCCTGGAAGCTCACCGCCGTGTAGCACATCGCCCCGTACACGATGAAGCGCAGCGTCGGGCTGTATTTCAGGTGATGGAAGTGCCCGACCATCGTGAGATGATGGTTCACCGCCACCGTCACCACCGGCACGAACATCATCACGCTGCCCACGATGCCCACCGTGATCAGCCAGGCGGGCAGCGGCCCGCCGATGAGGTGGTGCGTGCCGGCCCAGTTGTAGAAGATGGCCAGCGACCAGAAGCCCAGCAGCGAGAGGTGGTAACTGTGTACGGGCCGCCCGATCACTTTCGGGATGAGATAGTACACCGTGGCCAGCCCGATGGGCGTGAACCACAGCCCCAGCACGTTGTGCGCGAACCACCAGTTGGCCGCCGCCTTTACCGCGCCTTTCGCCGCTGGCGTGTGGAGAAAGAGCTGCGCTGACACATATAACAGCGGGAACCAGAAGATCGCCCCGAACAGGTACCACTGGCTGACGTAAGTGTGCTTCGATTCGCGGCTGCGGAACATCCGGATGGACGCCGCGATGATCGCCGCGATGCAGAAGCCGAACAGAATCGCCGTGGAGGGCGGGATCTCGATCCATTCAATGCTGGTGCTGTAGCCGGCCAGGATCGCAACGACCCCGAAAGCGACCGTCAGGTTCCAGATCACCGCCGTCGCCGGCAGCAGCGTGGGAAACGGGAGGCGGTTCCGGGTGAGCCGGGCTTGCAGCCAGAGCAGCGTGCCTACGCCTGCCATCGAGCCCCAGCCGTAAATCATGGCAGCCAGGTGCGCCGGGCGCGCGCGGCCGAAGGTGAGCCACTCCCAATCAGCGAGAAAGCCGGGCGTGTGCATCTTGAGAGAGGCGATCAATGCCAGCGCGCTGCCCACCAGCAGCCAGAACACGGCGCTGGCGTAGTACCAGACCACGGTCTGGCGGCAGGAGCGGTCGATCTGGATTCGCGTGAGCCGCTCGCGCTCTTCCGGCGCGGGCAGGGGAACCGTCTCGGGAGTGTCGGCCATGATGGATCCTCGATCAGAACCGTTTGTCGGGGAACCGGTCGGTGACCTTCCCCACCGGCTCTTCGTCATCGAAAATGCTTTGGGAAGCTTCGCGGAGCTGGTCAAACTCGCCTCGCCGGATGGCCCAGACCAGGGCGGCGATCGCCGAGGCCCCGAGCAACCCGGCCAGTCCCCACAAGGCAAGATAAAAAGCAGCCACAGATCCCCCTCTTGATTATGATGCACCGCGCAGGCGAGAGTGACACCGCCGAAAAAAAGGGGACAGGAACACAATTCCCCTTTTTTGCTCTGGGGCCCGGGATTGCAGCGCGGTCGGGCGGCTGACTGCTCGCCGCGCTGTGGGATGCGGGGAGGAATGAGAACCGCTCGTTCCAGGCGACTCGGCACCCTCGTCGTCCGGCATGAATCGAGAGACTGGCGGCAGAAAAGGGGAATTGTGTTCCTGTCCCCTTTTTCAGGTCAGATGCGGTGGAAGCTGCGGAGGATGTCGCGGTTGGAATAGCGCAGCGCCACCGGGCGGCCATGCGGGCAGCTCATGGGATAGCGGGTGCGAGCCAGCGTGCGGACCAGCCATTCCATCTTTTCCGGCTCCAGGCGCATGTTGATCTTGATGGCGGCGCGGCAGGCGAGCGACGCCGCCAGGGAGCGGCGGAAGTCCTCGGGCGCCGCGCGGCGCATCTCGGCGTCGGCGATTTCGAGGATCTCAAAGAACACCTGTTCGACGGCGGCAGGCGGAAGATCCGCAGGCACCGCCTTGATGGCGATGGTGCGCTGCCCGAACGGCTCTGTTTCGAATCCCGCACGCTCCAGCTCTCCCGCGATCCGCTGGTAGTCGGCCTCCTGCGCGGGCGTGAGCGTGACTACCAGCGGCAGCAGCAGCCGCTGCTGCTCCACCCTGCCGCGCAGCAGCCGGTCGAGGAACTGCTCGAAGAGAATGCGTTCGTGGGCGACGTGCTGATCGATGATCCACAGCCCGTCGGGTCCGGCGGCGATGATGAAGCTGTCGTGGAGCTGCCCGAGGATGCGCACGTCATCGAGCGAAGCCATCGACGAGGGCACGTCCAGCGCGATGCCGGCGGGAATCGCCGCATGGGTGTCGGGCAGCCGCAGGCGCGGCAGATCCGCCGGCTCCGCGGCAGGGGCGGCAGACAGATCGAGCCGCGGCGCCGGACCGGGCGGCTCGGACAGGCGCAGCTCCGGCAGCACGGAGCGCGGCGCTTCGCCGCGGATGCCGGTGAAGCGGAAGTCCTCGATCGCCTGCGTGAACTCGGAAAACGGCAGGCGCGCGCCCGGCTGCGGTTCAACGCGAGGCGGCGCGGGCACGGGCGAAGGAAGCGGCGCGGCGGGCGCGGGGCGGCTGGCCACCAGCGCCTCGCGCAGCGTGTCGCGGACGAAATCATGCACGAAGCTCGAGGCGCGGAAGCGCACCTCGGTCTTGGAGGGATGGACGTTCACATCGACCTCCGCCGGGTCGCAGTCGATGAACAACAGCGCGAAGGGGAACGCCGAAGGCGGCATCAGGTTGGCGTAGGCGGCCGAAATGGCGTGCAACAGCAGGCGGTCGCGGATCAGACGGCGGTTGACGAACAGGAAGATCGAGTTGCGGTTCGACTTCTGCACCTGCGGGCGCGAGATGAAGCCGGAAAGCGCAAAGCGCCCTTCCTGCGCCGTGCGCGGCTCGAGTTCGATCAGCTCCTCGAGCGCCTCCGCGCCGAACACCTGAAAGACGCGCTCGGCGGCGGTGAGCACAGGCGGCGCGTCCAGCAGCTTTCTGCCTTCGTGGACGAGCTCGAAGCTCTTCGCCGGGTGAGCCAGCGAGTAGTGGGTGACAAGCGAGGCGATGTGGGCCAGTTCGGTCTGCTCGCTGCGGAGGAACTTGCGGCGCGCGGGGACATTGAAAAACAGGTCTCTGACGGTAATGGCCGTGCCTGGCGGGCGGACGCACTCGTTGACGGAGAGGATCCTGCCGCCGGCCACTTCGATGCGCGCGCCCGCCTCCTCCTCGGCGGCGCGCGTTTCCAGAACCATGCGGGACACCGAGGCGATGGAGGGCAGCGCCTCGCCGCGGAAGCCCAGCGTGGCGATCGATTCCAGCTCCTCCACGCGCGAGATCTTCGACGTGGCGTGGCGCTCCAAAGCGAGCAGCGCGTCGTCGCGGATCATGCCGCAGCCGTCGTCGGCGACGCGGATCAGGCGGCGCCCGCCGGCTTCGGCTTCCACGCGGATGTCGGAAGCGCCGGCGTCGAGCGAATTCTCGAGCAGCTCTTTCACCACCGACGCGGGGCGCTCGACGACCTCGCCGGCGGCGATCTTGTTGGCGACCTGATCGCTGAGAACGTGGATGCGGCCCATGCGCAAAAGGCGGGCCGCGCGGGCCCGCCTTTCTATCTTAGGGGTTTGGAGGAGGGATCAGTCGATTACGATGCCGCGGTCCTCGAGCAGCGTGCCCAGCCTCTGCTGGAGGATGAGCAGGTTGCGCTTGTAGTTGACCGTCTGGTTGACGAGGTTCGATTGCGCGTTGGCCAGATCGTTCTGCGCCGACAGAAGGAAGAAGATGTTGATCACGCCGAGGTCGTAGCGCTTCTGGTCCGCTTCGACGCGCTTCTGGGCGTAATCGACGGCGATCTGCGCCAGCCGCACGCCCTCGCGGCTGCTCTCGACATTCGTGATGGCGTTGAGCACTTCCTGGCGGATCTGCTGCTCGAGCGAGCGCTCGCGCAGCGCGGTGAGCTTCTTGTTGACCACGGCGTCGGCGAGGTTGGCCGATGCGGCACGGTCGCGCAGCGGCAACTGGAGCTGGAGCCCGAAGGCAAAGGTATTGTAATTGAAGCCGAACATCATGCTCCAGGCGTCGATCGGCCCGCCCGGGATGAACACCGGTGTGCCGGACACGCGGCTGAAGCCGGGGCCGCCGCGGCCGAAGGTCTGGTAGGAGCCGGTCAGGTTGAGCACCGGCTTGATGGAGTTCAGCGCGTTCTGGATCTGGAGGTCGTTGATATCAAGGACCGTGCGCTGCGCCTTCAGATCCGGGCGGTTCTCCATGGCAACCTGGATGAGCTTTTCCCGGTCGTACTGTTCGGGATCGGGCGGACGGGTGACGTCTTCGGTGAGCACGAGAGGCAGATGGCGCACGTCGGGGTCGATGTCGGCGCCGATCTGGCGGCGCAGGTTGTCTTCGAACTGGCGCAACTGGTATTCGGTGCGCGTGACGTTGATTCGGGCGGTGGCGGCGTTCTGCTCGGGCTGGAAGCGCTCGAGTTCGCTGGTGGCGCCCAGCTCGATTTCGCGGTTGGTGCGCTCGAGCGCGGCTTCGGCCAGCTTCAGCGCCTCCATGTTCACCTTGAGATTCTCGCGCGCGCTGATGACGTCCCAATAGGCCTGCTCCGCCGTGACCAGCAGGCGCAGAACCGCGTCACGGACGTTGAACTCCTGCTGCCGGCGGCTGGCGCGGGCGACGGTGATGGGGAGCTTGGTGATGTACGGGCCGCGGCCGCGCCAGAGGGGCTGCGTGAAGCCCATCTGCCAGGTGGTGGTGTAGGCGGGATTGTACAGGGCGAACTGGTCGTTGGTGGAGAGCTTGGACCAGTTGAGCTGGGTGAAGACGGTGGTGGAGGTAGGCAGCAGTTGCTGGAAGCGGGAGTTGAGGGGCTGGTTCAACTGGCTGACCACCGTGGCGCCCTGGAGCTGGTTGATGGCGGGCTGATTGGAGCGCGTGGCGTTGAAGTTCGACGTCACCAGCGGATCGAAGATGGCGAAGGCGCGCTGGATGGCGTTCTTCGGCACCTCAATGGAGAGCCGCTGGATGGCGATGTCGGTGTTGTTGGCCAGCACGAGGTCGAGATAGCTCTTCAGCGAAAGCACGAGCTTGCCGTCCACTACGTAGTCCTTGAGCCGGACAGGAGGCTGGATGGTGACGCGCGTATCGCCGGGCGAGAAGACGCGGCGCATCCAGGCGCCGGAGCCGACCCAGGGAGCGGACGCGTCCTCGACGGAGAAGTTCATGCGCGCTTCAGCGCCGGCGCCCACCGGGGGTTGCGCCGTGGTGGAAGGGCCGGGGGCGGGCTGCGCCGGCGTGCCGGGTTGTGGGACGGCGGAGGCAGGCGCGGCGAGCCCCATGGAAACGGGCGCCTGCTGCGCAGGCACGACAAGAGCGGTGACGAGTAAAAGAGCAAGACTGCGCATGGGATTGACCTGGGAATTCAGAAAACTACTCATAGCGGATGGCTTCGATCGGGTCGAGCTTGGCGGCCTGGACGGCCGGGTAGATGCCAAACAGCAACCCAATGCCGACGGAGACGCCGAACGCCACGGCGATGGAGGTGAAGGTCACCACCGTGGACCAGCCGGCGGCGGCGGCGATGATCTGAGCCAGAGTGACGCCGAACAGGATGCCGAGGAAGCCGCCGATCATGGAGATCATCACGGCCTCGGTGAGGAACTGGCGGACGATGTCGGACTGCCGCGCGCCGATGGCGCGGCGGATGCCGATCTCGCGCGTGCGCTCGAGCACGGTGGCGAGCATGATGTTCATGATGCCGATGCCGCCCACCAGCAGGCTGATGCCGGCGATACAGATCATGACCACCTTGAAGATGTCGCTGGTGCGCTTCTTCTGCTCCAGCAGGCCGGCGGGGACGGTGACGCTGTAATCGCCCGCGTCCTTGTGCGTGGCGGCGAGGATGGCGTTGATGACGGCGGCGGTTTCAATCGAGTCCACGCCGTTTTTCACCTTCAGGTAGATGCCGTCGATCTCGTCCTTCAGGTAGCTGTTCTGGTCCTCGAAGCGGAACATGACAGTGCGCAGCGGACTGACGACCAGGTTGTTGCGCGAGAGGATCTCGACGCCTTCCACGTCGGTGTCGCCGCCGGCCTGCTGGGCCATGACGCCGATGACCTGGAGCCAGACGTCGTTGATCTTGACATACTTGCCCACGGCCGGCTCGTAGCCGAGCAGGTTCACCTTGGCGGATTCGCCCAGCACGCACACCGGCGCCGCGGTGGCGTTCTCTTCCTCGGTGAAGAAACGGCCCTCCACCAGCCGGATGCTCTGGATGTCCATGTAGGAGGGTTCAACGCCGATCAGCATGGGCGGCTCGGCGGTGGTCTTCGGCAGCACCTTGGTGGGCTTGAAGCGTTTCCGCGGCGTCGCCTTGTCGATGCCCTGGGTGTTTTCCAGAATGGCGCGGTAATCGCGGAACGTCATGCCCGGGCTGATGGCGCGGCGCGCCTGCAACTCGGTGCGGTCCGTGGCCTCCTTGGCTTCAATGATGATGTTGTTGACCCCGAGCAGGTCGATGTAGGACAGCATCTCCTTCTCGACGCCCGCGGTGATGGCCAGCATGGCCACTACGGCGCCCACGCCGAAGATCATGCCGAGCATGGTCAGCAGCGTGCGGAGCTTGTGCACCAGGAGGCTTGAAAGCCCCATGTAAATTTCGGGCAGATAGGCTTCCAGCAGGGCGGTCATGGCTTTACTGCCCCCCCTTCGTGCCCATGGGCATGACGGCTGCCGCGCCGCCGCCGCCCTTCTTCTGCTCCTGCTTCTTCTTGCGCTCCTCTGGCGAAATCGTGGGATCCTGGAGCGCGATCATCTCGCCGGGCTGGATTCCGGACGCAATGATGGAGACGGTCTCGCTGCGCTTGGCGATCTGGATCTGGCGCGGCTCGAAGCGGTCCTTCAACTTGACGTACACCACCGGCTTGCCGTCCTTCTCGAAGATGCTCTGGTTGGGCACGTAGACGGCATTGGTGACTTTCTCCACGATGATTTCGACGTCGGCCAGCAAACCCGGCCGGAGCAGGATTTCGGTGTTGTCGCTGGCCTCTGGAGGAGGCGGCAGTTTGGCGTTCTCCAGATCCTTCTGCGAGAAAGGCCCCGTGGGCGCTGGCGGCGCCATGCCGGCGGCGCCGTTGCGTCCGCCGCGATCACCGCCCGGCGCGCCCGCCTGCGCCGTTGCGGCGCCTGGAGCTCCGCCCGCCTGACCCTCGCCGCCCTCGCGGCGCTGGCCGCGCTGCGGCATCTCGAAGCCAGCCTTTTTGGCTTCGTCGCGAAGCTTCTCGAAGGCGGCGCGACGCTCCTCCGGGGACATCTCCATCGGGTTCTTGCCGCCGAAAACCTTCTTCATGACCTCCTGCATCTGCTTCTGCTGCTCGGGGCTGAGACTGGCGCCGCCGAACATCATGCCGCCGCCGCCCATCATCGCGCGGCGCTGCGCCTGGCCTTCTCCGCCCGCGCCCCCGGCCATGCCCTGCATGCCGCCGGCAGCTCCCGCCATTCCCTGCATCTGGCCGCCGGCGAAGGGCAATGACACCGAAGCCCCGCCTCCTCCCATGCCGGGCATTCCGCCGCCCGCGGCGAGCGCCGAAAGATCCGGCATGCCGCCGAACATCGAGAACGTCGGCTGGACAATAGGCTTCTTGCGGTTCTCTTCCGCGGTGGCCAGAATGCGGGCGATCTGCTCGGGCTTGGCGCCGAGCTCCTTCAGCAGCTCCCGCATGTCGATGGAAAAGATCACGTCGAACTTCTTGCCCGGATCCGAGCTGAAAATGTTGGCGCTGGCCGTGCCGCTCATCGACTTGATTTTGCCGTGGAAGGTCTTCCCCGCCAGGGCGTCGAGCCGGATCAGAACGTCCTGCCCTTCATGCAGATTGGCGCGGTCCAGTTCGCCGATGCGGGCGATGACCTCGAGCTCGGAGAGATCGAGAATTTCGGCCACGGGCATGCCCGGCTGCACCTGGTCGCCTTCGCGGATGTCGGGAATCTGCGTGCCGAACATGCCGGAGAAGCCGGCGCGGTTCTGCTTGATGGCCACCAGTCCGGTGATGGGGCTGAGGAGCTTGACCTGGAGCAGGCGCTGTTTCTCGCGGTTGATGTCGAGCAGATTGCGGTTGCGGCGCTCGCGCAGCACGTTCAGTTCCGCCAGCGCCTGTTCCTGCTTGGATTTGATGTCGCTTTCGAGCTGCCGCAGCCGGCGCTGCGCTTCTTCCAGGTTGAGCAGGTTTTTCTTCTGGTCGATGGCGGGCAGCAGCGGGTTCTTCTTCACTTCCAGCTCCGCCCGGCGGACCGAGTAGCGGGCGCGGAGCAGATCCACCTGGTCCTGGTTGTTCCGGATGGCCAGATCGGCCTGCGCCTTCTTGATCTGCTCGTCCACCTGCTCGAGCTCCAGCTCGCGCTGTTCCAGCCGCGAGAGCACTTCCGAGTCGTCGAACTCGACGATCAGGTCCTTCTCCCGGGCGAACGCGCCCATGGGGGCGAGTTTGGTCACCTGCACCGTGCCGAAGAGATTGGGCGCGGTGAGCACGGCCGAACGCACGGCTCGCAACTCGCCGCGGGCGAAGCTGCGGACCACCACATCGCCCTTGCGGACGCGCGTCGTCGGCACGGCTTCCTGCCGCGAGGGCAAGGTCTGGAAGAAGCGGTACACGCCGTAGCCGGCGCCGGCCACCGCCACCAGCAACAAGATTCTGTAAAACGCCTTTTTCATGCTCTTCCGTTTCTTCGCAGTCTCCGCACGCGCGTTGCCGCGGGCGCGGGCCGACTGCCGCTAGCGATCAAAGCTTCTTGGCCCGCTTGGCCACTTCCGCGGGGTTTTCGAGCGCAATGCGCTCGCCCTCGCGCAGGCCTTTGAGGACCACGATGTCGTTGTCGTTCCGTTTGCCGACCTCGATGGGCCGCGCCTCCCAGGCGCCCGTGCCCTTCTGGATCCACACATGCGGCTTGCCGGCTTGCAGGAAGCTGGCCTTGGCCGGGATCAGCAGCACATCCGGCTGGCTCTCGAGCAACACCACACCCGTTGCGCTCATGCCCGGACGCAGGCGCGGGTCGGTCTGCTTCAGCGTTGCGCGCGCCGGGAACTGCTTCTCGTTGGCCATGCCGAAGCCGCGGAAGGCCAGCGAGGCGATCGGGCTGATCCAGTCCAGCTCGGCGTCGAATTCCTTGTCCTGAATGGCGTCCACGCGCACTTTCACGGTCTGCCCGAGCTGGATCTTGCCGCGGTCGGCCTCTTCAAACTTCAGCTCGATGCGCATCTCGCTCAGGTCGGGGATCTCGGCAATGGGGGCGCCCGTCCAGGCGTTGTCGCCTTCCTTGAAAGGCGGAGGCGTCGAGCCCCAGTTGCCCTGGGCGCGGAAGTTGGGCAGCACGTTCAGAATGCCGTCCGCAGGCGCGCGGATGATCATCATCGACAGATACGTCTTCACCCGCTCCATGTCGCGCTGGGTCTTGTTCTTGCGCGATTCCAGCCGCTCGAGGTCGGCCCGCTGGGTGACGTCGTGGCTCTTCACCGTGGCTTTCACCTGTTGCAGGGCGCCTTTGGACAGGCCGACGTCGATGCGCGTCTTGGCGCCTTCGATCTCGGACAGGATCTCGGCCTTCGATGCCTCCAGCTCCGCGCGCTCGACGTCGTACTCGCTGGTCATCAGGCTCATGGCGTCGGCTTCGTCGGTGATCTTGTGGCTGGCCTTGGTCTGGACGATTTCGCTGTCCACCGTGCGGGCGCTGGTGACGAAGTTCAGGTAGTAATTCTCATACTGCGCCGTGTCGAACTCGACGACCACATCGCCCTTCTTGATGGGCTTGCCGGACTCGGCCAGCCGGACGATCTTGGGATTGGGCACCTGCGGCGCCATCAGCACCGTGGAGCGGACCGCGCGGATCTCGCCGCGGGCGCGCACGGTGAGCACGAACTCCCCCTTCCGCACCGCCACGGTGGGCACTTCCACCGGCTTGGCCGCCGTGTACCGGTAGGCGGCATACCCGCCGCCGGCCAACACCAGCAGCAATACGGCAGTACCGGCGATTCGGCCTTTGCCGTTGGTCTGCCCGAGACGCTTCGACTTGACTTCCTTCGACATTCCTTACTCCTGCCAGGGGAACGGCCGCCGGCGCAGCATCGCCGCCGGCAGCGCGCCCCAAAGAATCACCGTGGGCACCGCCTCCGCGCCCTTCTGCGGCAACGGCGGCCGTTCCAACGCCACCACCTCGCCCTTCTTCACGCCTGAAGCCACCGCCGCCCTGACAAAATTCGCCAGACGGATCTCGACCGGGCGCTTTTCAAAAATATCGCCGCGCTTCACATACACGAACGGCGCCCCGCTGTCCGGCTCGCGGAAGACCGACTCACGAGGCACCAGCAGCGCATCTTCCGTCTGATCGATCACCACGTCCGCGCTCACGCTCAGGTCCGGGATCACGCGCGGGTCGATCTTCTCGATTTTGATCATCACCGGCACCTCGCGCACATACTCGGCGCGCGCCCGCCCCGGCTGGCTCATGGCCCCGATGCCGACCACGTGGCCGGGAAGGTCGAGCTCCGGGAAGGCGTCAAACCGCAGCCGCGCCCTGGCGCCGATGCGCAGCGACTCGACGTCAGCCTGGTTCACCGTCGCCGAAACCAGCATGGAAGACGGATCGACAATGCGCCCGAACATCTGCCCGGGGAAGACCTGGTCGCCCGCCTGGATCTGGCCGAACTCCGTACCGCGCCGTGTCGTCTCCGTAACGAACATGCCATCCATCGGCGCGCGGATCAGCATGCGCTCGACGTTGCGCTCGGCGCGCTCCAGTTCCAGTTTGGCCTGTTCGAGATCGAGTTCGGCCTGGCGTCGCTGGCTGCGCAGGCTGATCTCCTGCTGCGGGATCGCTGCTTCCACCATGCGTAAATTCGCCTGGGCCTGCTCCAGGCTGAGCCGGAGAATTTCGGCGTCGATCACCGACCGGACCGGGATCGTCTGGATGTCGAGCCTGGCCTTCTCCACCGCGGCTTTCGCCTGCTCCAGCGTCTGCTGGTACGACTTGCGGGCCACGTCGATCTGGGCGTCGATGGAGCGCAAGGTGCGTTCCGCCTGCTCCACGGTGGCCTTGTAATCATCCAGGCGGAGCAACTGGAACTGCGTGTCGAACTCAGCGACCACGTCGCCTTTCTTCACCATCGATCCGGGCTGCGCCATCGCCTGGATAACCTGCATGAAGTCGCTCATCCCGCCGCTCAGCCGGTCTCCGCCGCCGCCCCCGCCGCCACCACCGCCCGAAGACGAGGAAGAAGCGCTGCTCGAAGCTGTGCGCGAAGAGGAGGAGGTGGAAGCGCTCGAGGTAGTGCTCCGGGAAGAGGAAAACCGGTTCGTAGCGCCTCGGAAACTGGACGACATGCCGCTGGCGCCGCCGCCCGAAGCCACCATGCTTCCCACCGAAGCCACCGAAGCAGCACTGGCCACGCTGGAAGACGACCCGCCCCCGGATGACCGCCCGCCGCCGCTGCCGCCCATCCCGCCACCACCGCCCATGCCGCCGCCGACGTCAATGGTCACGACCATGCCGCCGCCGCCGCGGGACACGTTCACGTTAACCCCGCCGCCACGGCCGCCCCGCAACTGCGGCGCAATCAGGCTGACGTACTTTTCGGCCGTGGTGGTGCCGGCCAGGCGGACGGTCTTCTGCAACGAGCCTTGCGTGACCGGCGCGGTGCGCACCCGCGCCAGCCCCTGCGCGCTCGAGCGCGCCGCGGGGTTCCACTGGCGCCAGGCAAGCCATCCCAGCACGGCGATGGCCGCAAAAGCCAGAACGGCCAGCCATGGACTGCCCCGGCGGCGGCGCGGGCGGACTCGCGGCGCCTGCTCCGGCTGGCTCAGAGGATTGGGATTCAACTGAGGCTGCATGTGCGACTCCTCGGTCCTAGGGGACAGATGCCGCCCCTCGTGCCCGGAAGGCAGAATTCTTTCAGTTAGCTATGACGACAGGTGCAGGCAAAAGGTTATGCCGGCTCCCCTTATTTATGATCCGCCACCCCCCGCCCGAGACTCAGCTTTCCCCTCTTTTTGCGCCGTTGGCGGGGGCGGGCCGCCCGCCGGCCCGGGACATCCTGCACAGCGCCGACTGCACCCGCCCTTCCCTGCCCGGCCGCTCTGTGATATGGTTCCCGTAACTGGACTAAAAGGAGAACAAAACGATGCCCTGGACGCCAAACCGCCGTGATTTCCTGAAAAGCGTTGGCTCGCTGGCAGCCGGCGCCGCCCTGCCCGCGGGCGCCGCTCCGGAGAAGAGATCCGCCACCGATTGGGTGGAACTCGGCCGCTCGGGGGTCAAGGTGACCCGGCTCGCCTTCGGCACCGGCACGTTCGGCGGGCGCGTGCAGCGGGAGCTCGGACAGGAGCAGTTCACCCGGCTGGTGCGCCACGCCTACGACCGCGGCATCCGCTTCTTCGAAACCGCGGACAACTACCGCGGGATGCCCGTCATGCTGGGCGAAGCTCTCAAAGGCTTGCCCCGCGACTCCTACCGCCTGATGACCAAGATCCGCCTGTCCGACGCGGGCAACTTCCAGGCGGCGTTCGACCGCTTCCGCCGCGAATTGCAGACCGAGTATCTCGACATCCTGCTGCTGCACTGCGTCCGCCGCGAAACCTGGCCGGAGGATTTCGAGCGCCTTCGGGACGAGATGTCGGAAGCCAAGGTGAAGAAGGTGCTGCTGGCGCATGGCGCCTCCTGCCACGGGCTGCTGCCGCTGCGCCGTTTCCCGGGCAACCGCTGGCTGGACGTGGCGCTGCTGCGCGTCAACCACGACGGCACGCGCATGGACAACATCGAAGGAACCGAATACGGCCGCGGCGATGTCAACGAAGTGGTGGAGCGCGTCGCCGCCGTGCACAAGCAGGGCACGGGCGTCATCGGCATGAAGATCCTGGGCGAGGGCGCCTTCAAGACGCCGGAACAGCGGGACGCCTCCATCCGCTTCGTGGCCCGGCTCGGCACGGTGGATTCGATGACCATCGGCTACAAGAGCCCGGAAGAGATCGACGAAGCCATCGAGCGGCTGAACCGGCACCTGAACAGCTGATCCCAGGCGGCGCCGAACCCCGCCTTTTTGCGCCTCCAGGCGAGGCTCAGCCCCGTGACCGGCCGTTATCCGGAATCTCCGGGTTCACGAGACTGTTCCCCTTTGTCTCCGGCGTGGCGGCAGGGAGATCGACCGATGGATCCCGGATTCGGGCCCGGCGCTTGGATCATCCCCTCTGCGGCGCGTCTGGCTCGCCTGGATCTGGTCGCTCGTCCATCCTTCCGCCTGGAGCCTGTGGCAGGCAATCGGGGCGGCCCGTGCGCGAACGCTGTCTCGCAGGGATATGCGGCTGCTGAGCGAATTGCAATTCGGGGGGGAGAGGTGAAGACCGCGGCGGGTCAGTGAAAGCGGCGGCCATGACGGCCACGGCGGCCGGTGCGGCCACTAGAGGCTTCAGGGACACGCGCGCCGGGCGGCTGCTGCAAGGCCGCGGCGGCGGGATTCCAGCAGCCTGACGCGGCCAGCCTGCCGGACCGGTCACCTGCGCGCCGGTGCTGCATCAATTTAAGGAGGCGCGCCTCTGTTCCATGCGTGCCGGCGGGTTGCCGCGAATCGCACAGTGCGGCCACCTGATTCCCGAAGGAGAAGAATGCGAAAGATCATCATCGTTGGAGGCGTGGCCGGAGGCGCCACCTGCGCGGCGCGGCTGCGGCGGCTGGACGAGGAGGCCGAAATCCTCGTGCTTGAGCGCGGGCCCTACGTGTCCTTCGCCAATTGCGGCCTGCCCTACTACGTCGGAGACGTGATCCGGGAAGAGTCGAAGCTGCTCCAGGCTTCGCCCGAGCTGTTCCGCCAGCGCTTCCGCATCGATGTGCGCACGCAGCACGAGGCGGTGCGGATTGAGAGAGAGAAGCGCGAGCTCGTCATCCGCGACCTGGTCAGCGGGGAAGAATACCGCGAATCCTACGGCGCGCTGGTGCTCTCGCCCGGCGCTTCGCCCATCGTGCCGCCGCTCGAAGGCATCCGTCTGCCGGGCATCTTCACCGTGCGCACGGTGCCCGACAGCGCCCAGATCCGCTCCTGGATCGAACGGCACGGAGCCAGGCGCGCCGCCGTGATCGGCGGCGGCTTCATCGGGCTGGAGATGGTGGAGAACCTCGCCTGCCGCGGGCTGGAAGTGACGCTGATCGAAGCCGCCGATCAGGTGATGCCGCCACTCGACCCCGAGATGGCCGAGTACGTCCGGCAGCGCGTGAGCTCGCACATCGCCAACGTGCGGCTGGGCGACGCGGTGGCGGGCTTCGAGAAAGACTCGCACGGCGGGCTGCTGGTGAAGACGGCGAGCGGGCTGCGCTTCGGCGCCGATCTGGTGATCCTGGCGATCGGCGTGCGCCCGGAGACGAAGCTGGCGCGGGACGCGGGGCTGGAGACCGGCGGGCGCGGCGGCATCCGCGTGGATGCGCAGATGCGGACCTCCGACCCGCACATCTGGGCCGTGGGCGACGCCGTGGAAGTGAAGAATGCCATCACCGGCGAGTGGCAGCTCTGTCCGCTGGCCGGGCCGGCGCAGCGGCAGGCGCGTGTGGCGGCGGCTTCGATCTGCGGGCGCGAGGCCGCGTTCCGCGGGGTGCAGGGCACGGCGGTGGTCGGCGTGTTCGGCCTCACCGCGGCCATCACAGGCGAAAGCGAGAAGTCGCTGCGGCGGGCGGGCGTGACGGACTACGAGGCCGTGTATCTGCATCCCGGCAACCACGCCGGCTATTATCCGGGCGCCAAGCCGATCCACATGAAGCTGCTTTACCGCCGCCCGGACGGGCTGGTGCTGGGCGCGCAGGCGGTGGGCGAGAGCGACGTGGCGCGCCGCATCGACGTCATCGCCATGGCCATCCAGAAGGGCGCCACGGTGTTCGACCTCGAAGAGGCGGAGCTGTGTTACGCGCCGCAGTATGGTTCGGCGAAAGATCCGGTGAACATGGCGGGCATGATCGCGGCCAACGCGCTGCGAGGGGACACGGAGATCGCCCCGTGGCGCCAGCTCGGCTCGAACGGCGCCCTGATCCTCGACGTGCGCGAGCCGGGCGAGCACCACGCCGGCGCGATTCCCGGCGCCGTCAACATCCCGCTGGGCCAGTTGCGCGGGCGGCTGGAGGAGCTGCCGCGGGACCGCGAAATCCAGGTGGCCTGCGCCGTCGGACAGCGCGCCTATTACGCGGTGCGCGTGCTCCGGCAGCACGGCTTCCGGGCCAAGCTTCTCTCTGGCGGCTACCGGACCTACAAAGTGATCGAGCCGCAATGCGCCCGCCAGGACGCGCGGCAGTGAGCTAGACTCATCGGCACAGCCATGAGTCCGGAATCCACACAGGAACCCGCGCCCGCCTCGCCGAATCGCTGCTTCGCCTGCGGCAGGGACAATGACATCGGGCTGAAGCTCGAGTTTGCGCATGATCCGCGCGGGGAGGCGCTGGCCGCCTGGACGCCCGCCTCCACGCACGAAGGCTGGCCGGGCGTCGTCCACGGCGGGCTGCTGAGCACGGTGCTGGATGAGGCGATGTCGCACGCCGTGCTGGCCGCCGGGCTGAAAGCGATGACCGCCGAATTGCGCGTGCGCTTTCGCGAGCCAGCCCCCTCGCGCTGCGCGCTGACCGCAAAGGCGTGGATCACGGCCCGCGCCAAACGGCTGGTGGAGGCCGAGGCGAGCATCACCGGCGCGGACGGCCGCGAATACGCGCACGGGTGGGGGCGTTTCCTCTGCGTGGATGCGCTGCCGCGCCCGGGGCAGGCGCAGGCCGCGCGCTGACGGGCCTCTGCCCGGGGGCGCCCGTGCATTCGCTGCCCAACCGCCTTGCTGCGATATAATGCGCCGGGAGTTTTGATTTCAATGCCCCTGAATTCCGCTCAAACCGACGCCGCCATCCGCGCCCTCGATTCCTTCGCCATTGAACTGCCTTCCTGGGGGTTTGCCAACACGGGCACCCGCTTCGGCAAGTTCATTCAGTTGAGCGCGGCCACCACCACGGCGGAAAAGATCGCCGACGCGGCCGCCGTGCACCGCTTTACCGGCTGCTGCCCGTCGGTGGCCGTGCACGTGCTGTGGGATTTCCCTGGCGGCGTGGCCGACGTGCCCGCCGTGTTGGAGACCGCCCGCCAAGAGGGCGTGCGCATCGGGGCCATCAATCCCAACGTGTTCCAGGACCAGTGCTACAAGTACGGCTCCTTCGGCAACCCGGATCCGGAGGTGCGCAAGACGGCGCTCCAGCACATCCTGGACTCGGTGGAGATCCAGAAGGCTGCCGGCTCGCGCGATCTGTCGCTGTGGTTCGCCGACGGCATCTCGTATCCGGGCTCCGGCTCCATCCGCGCGCGGCGGCAGTGGTTCATCGAGGGGTTGAAGACGGTGCACGCCGCGCTCAGCGGCGATCAGCGGATGCTGGTCGAGTACAAGCCCTTCGAGCCGGCCTTCTACGCCACCGACATCGCCGACTGGGGCATGTCGTACATCTATTCGAAGCACGCCGGGCCGCGGGCCAAGGTTCTGGTGGACACGGGCCACCATTATCAGGCGCAGAACATCGAGCAGATCGTCGCCTGGCTGCTCGCCGAGGACATGCTGGGCGGCTTCCACTTCAACGACCGCCGCTACGCCGACGACGATCTCACCCTCGGCTGCATCGACCCGTACCAGGTGTTCCGCATCTTCCACGAGATCTGCTACTTCGAGTGGGAGACCGGGCGGCGGGCCGACATCGCCTACATGGTGGACCAGTCGCACAACCTGAAGAACAAGATCGAGGAAACCATCCAGACGGCCAACAACGCGCAGGAGCTTTTCGTGAAGGCGGCCATTGTCGATCACGCGCGGCTGCGGGACGAGCAGATGAAATGCAATCTCGTCGACGCCGAGGAGCGCCTGCGGGAGGCCTTCTTCGCCGATGTGCGCCCGGTGATCGCCGAATGGCGCCACTCGAAGGGGCTGCCCGCGGATCCGCTCGATGCGTTCCGCCAGAGCGGCTATACCGCCCGCGCCGAGAAAGAGCGGGGGGATCGCAACCGGGGCGCCGTGGCCAGCTACGCCTGAAGCGGAGCGCGGGTATCTGGAGCGGGAATGGCCGCCGGTTGGATGTCAGGGCGTTATCCGTGAAGGAGCAGTCCCGGCGGGCCGATATGAGCTTGTAGGGAACCCCGGCGGCGACGCCGATCCCGCCGGATCCCGGGCGCCGTTGTGCGCGCAGAGACGAGAGTCGAAATGTTTCTCCGCGCCTGCGCGGTTACCACCCGCGCTCCCTGCCGTTGCCGGATCGTGCGCGCCCTGGCGCTGGCGGCTTTGACGTGCCTGCCCGCGGCCACGCAGCAACTGGTCTACGAAGAATTCGGCTTTACGCAGGGGCTGGGCAACAGCGCCATCAACGGGCTGCTGGAGGACAGGGAGGGGTACCTGTGGGTGGGGACGATGAGCGGGCTGTACCGCGGCGATGGGGAGCGGTTCGTCCGCTTCGACGTGTCCAGCGGACTGCCGGACGCGACGGTGCAATCGCTGCTGGAAGATCCGCAGGGGCGGCTCTGGGTGGCGGCGCGGACGGGAGTGGCCTGGAAGGAGGGCGGGCGGTTCCGGGCGGCGGTATTCGACAGGCCGGTGGAGATCTTCGGGCGGCGCGCCCTGGCGGTGGAGCGGAACGGCACCATCTATGCGGGGACGGCGCAGGGGCTGTTTCTCGGTTCGGAAGAACGCGGCGGGTGGCGGTTCCGGCGGGCGCCGCTGCCGGCGCCGCTGGCCAGGGCGGGAATCGATGCGGTGTATGCCGAGCCGGACGGGGCTTTGTGGCTGAGTTCCGGCAAGCGGCTGTGGCGGTACGACCGGGGCGGTCTGGAGTTGTGGGGCGCCGATCGCGGGGTTCCCGCCAGCCGCTGGGATGACTTCGCCGCCGACGGCGAGGGCGGGCTGTGGGTGCGGGGCGCGGACGGCCTGGTGGTGCTGCGCCGGGGGGCGGCGAGGTTCGCGCAGGCGAACGGCCACCTGCCGGCTTCGGGCTTTTTCGGCTCTCTGGCTCTCGACCGCCACGGCCGCCTGTTTGTACCCACGGACAACGGACTGTTCGTGCTGGAAGGCGGGCGGTGGCGTCGTTACGGGGTGGCCCAGGGACTGCCGGGGCAATCGATTTCGGTGGCGCTGGAAGACCGCGAGGGCTCGCTCTGGCTGGGCCTGTGGGGGCTGGGGCTGGTGCGCGTGGCCGGCTACGGGGTGACCGAGACGTGGACAGTGCAGGACGGGCTGGGCAGCAGCACGGTGTCGGCGGTTGTCGTCGATGGGGACGGCCGGGCCTGGGCGGGCACAGACAACGGACTGGCGCTGAAAGAGTCCGGACAGGAGCGGTGGAGGGTGCTGCAACAGGGGGCGGGGCTGTGCGGCACCAAGGTGAGGTCTCTGGCATTGGCGAAGGATGGGGCGGTCTGGGCGGGGTGTTTTCCCGGCGGGGTGAGCCGCCTGGATCCGGTTCAATTGCGGGCGCAGCGCCTGGCCGGGAGCGGAGGTCCGGACCGGGTGAACGGGATGCTGGTGGATGAAAGCGGCCATCTGTGGGTGGCGAGCCTGGAGGGGCTGTACCGGTCGGCAAGACCGGTTGGGGGGAGCAGGGCGGAACTGGAGCGGGTGGCGCCGCCCGGAGGCGCGCCGGGCGAGGTCTTCTTCCGCATGGCGCCCGGCCGCGATGGCGTGGTGTGGATCACCTCGAGCGACGGGCTGCTGCGTTGGCAGGCGGGCCGGTGGCGGCGCTATGGGCGGGGCGACGGGCTTCTGGATGCCGCCCTGTCGCATGTGACCGAGGACCGCAGTGGAGCGGTCTGGGTAGGCTACCGCAATCCTCTGGGCGTGAGCCGCCTCATTCTCGGCAGCGGAGCAGAAGTGACCGGAGCGGAGCACTTCCGCGAGCGCCTGTCGTCGCCCACGGCGCTGCTGTTACGCACGGATGGCGCAGGCCGGGTATGGATCGGCGGCGACAACGGGCTGGATATCCGGGATGCCGGCCAGTGGCGGCGCTTCTCAAAAGCCGACGGCCTGGCGGCGCACTCCTGTGCGGTGGATGCCTTCTTCGCCGCGCCGGACGGCTCCATCTGGATCGGCACCTCGCGCGGCATCACCCGGCTCGTTCGGCCGGTGGGCGCCACCGAACCCTTGCAGCGGAAGATCCCTGTTGCGCTGAGCTGGATCCGGCTCGGGCCGCGGCGCGTGGAGAATCCCGAGGAGACGCCGCTTGAGATTCAGGCCGCGGACCGCTCTTTTGCCGCGGGCATGGCCGCGCTGACCTTCCGCCACCGGCATGGGCTCCGCTTCCAGTACCGGCTGCTCGGCAATCACAGCCACTGGATCGACGCCGAGAGCCGCGAGGCGCGCTACAGCGATCTGGCCCCCGGCCGCTACATGCTCGAGATCCGGGCGTCCTCTCCGCGCGACGATCTGATGTTCGCCACGCTGCAGGCGCCGCTGGCGGTGCGCCCGCCGTTCTGGATGACATGGTGGTTCCGGGGTCTGGGACTGGCGTCGCTGGCGGGCGCCGTGCGCCTGGCCTGGCAGTGGCGCATCCGGGCCCTGCGCGACCGTCAGAAATGGCTGGAAGAGGCGGTGCGCGCCAGGACCCGCCAGTTGCGCGCCGAAAAGGAACGGACGGCGGAAGCGCTGGCGCGCGCCGAGCAGGCCAGCCGCTTCAAGAGCGACTTCCTGGCCCGCATGAGCCACGAGATCCGCACGCCGATGCACGGCATCATCGGCACGGCCGAGCTGTTGCTGCGCAGCGGCCTGAATCCGGAGCAGGAGCACCTGGCGCGCACGCTGCAACAGAGCGCGGGCATCCTGCTGAACCTGCTGAACGAAATTCTCGATCTGTCGAAAGTCGAGGCCGGCAAGCTGACCCTCGCCAGCCGGCCCTTCGATCTGGCGCGGCTGGTCGAGAGGGTGGCCACCCTGATGCGCCCCATGGCGGAGCGCAAGGGCCTGCGGCTGGAAACAGCGCTCCCCCCTGGGCCGCTGGCGTTTCAGGGCGATCCGCACCGCGTGGAACAGATCCTGCTGAACCTTGTTTCAAACGCCGTCAAGTTCACCGAATCCGGCGCCGTCGAAATCTCGGTGTCGATCCCCGGCGACGCGCCCGGCGTCGAACTGGCGGTCCGCGACACCGGCTGCGGAATCGACCCGGCGAAGCTCGACAGCATCTTCGAGCCGTTTGTCCAGGACGACGCGGGACGCCAGCATCCGGATACGGGCACCGGACTCGGCCTGTCGATCACGAAAGCGCTGGCGGAGGCCATGGGCGGCCGCATTTCCGCCGAGAGCCGGCCCGGACAGGGATCGGTCTTCCGCGTGTTCCTGCCGCTTCCGGCGGTTGACACGAGCGCCCTGCCCGCCCCTGCGGGGCCGAGGCAGGAGGCGGAGCCGGCGGCCCGAAGGCCGCTCCGCGTGCTGGTGGTGGAGGACAACGCGCTGAACCAGGCCATGGTAGCGCGCATGTTGCAGGCGCTCGGCCATCAGGCTGAAGTCTGCGGCGACGGACTGACGGCGGTGGAGCGGGCGCGCGAGGAGAGCTTCGACGCAATCCTGATGGACATCCGGCTGCCGGGAATCGACGGACTTGAGGCTACGCGGCGGCTGCGCGAGGCTGGCTGTACGGCGCCGATTCTGGCGCTGTCAGCCAACGTCTACGAATCGGACCGCGCGGAGGCGGAAGCGGCCGGCATGGACGGTTTTCTCGGCAAGCCGCTGTACCTGGAAGAGCTGCGCGGGGCTCTGGACCGAATCGGAATGGGCGGCGATTCAGGCGCCGGCTGAGACGGGGGCCGCCGAGCGGAAGATCTTCCGCAGTCCAGCCAGCGCCCGGGCGGCCTCTTTCTCCGTCAGGATGTAGGGCGGCAGCATCCGGATGACGGTGTCGTGGGTGACATTGAACAGCAGGCCCTGCCCGATGCCCGCGTTCACCAGGTGTTTGCAGGGGAAATCGAGTTCCACGCCGATCATGAAGCCGGCGCCCCGCACATCGCGGATAAAAGAAAACTCGCGTTGCAAGCCGCGCAATCCGTCAAAGAAATACTCGCTTACCAGCCGCATTTGCGGCAGCAATTCTTCGAGGATCGAGTAAAATTCCAGCGCCACGCGGCAAGCCAGCGCGCCGCCTCCGAAGGTGGTGCCGTGCATGCCGGGCCCGATGCCGGCGGCGGCCCTCTCCGTGCACGCGATCGCGCCCAGAGGCAGCCCGGCGGCGATGGGCTTGGCCAGCGTGACGATGTCAGGCATGACGGGCGGCTGGTGGAGCTGGTAGGCGTGATAGACGCCGGGCCGGCCGGCGCCGCACTGGATCTCGTCGAAAACGAGCAGGGCGCCGTGGCGGTCGGCCAGGCGGCGCAGCCGCCGCAGCCACTCCGCGGACATCGGCCAGATGCCGCCTTCGCCCTGGATCGGCTCGACGAAGATGCCCGCGGTGCGCTCTCCGACGGCCGCCTCCAGCGCGGCGTCATCGCACAGGCTGAGGATGCGGACGCCGGGCAGGAGCGGCTCGAAAGGCTCGCGGTACTTCGGCTGTCCGGTGATGGACAGGGCGCCCATGGTGCGCCCGTGGAAGCTGTTTTCAAAGGCGATAATTTCCGTCTTTTCCGGATGGATGTTGCGCCCGCAGGCGCGGGCCATCTTGATGGCGCCTTCGATGGCTTCCGTGCCGGAATTGCAGAAAAATACGCGCTGCATTCCGCTGGTTTCGCAGATTTTTTTCGCCAGCGGCCCCTGGTATTCGTGATAATACAGGTTGCTGGAGTGAACGAGCAGCGCCGCCTGCTCGCGGATCGTGCGCACGATGCGCGGATGGGCGTGGCCGAGCGAATTCACGCCGATGCCCGAGATCAGGTCCAGGTAGCGCTTGCCGGCGGTGTCGTAGAGCCAGCATCCCCGGCCGCGTTTCAGAACCAGCGGGTAGCGGGCGTAGTTCTGGAGAAGATATTGCCGCTCGATCTCCATCACCTGCTGAGCGGGCGCCACGGCTGCTTCCATAACCTCCATGTTACGAAAAAGGGGACAGGAACAATTTTCCCCTTTTTCAGCGCACCTCGAAGGCGTCCAGATCGATCCAGCAGGACGGCGGCGAGCCCGGGGCGATGCGCAGGGTCAGCGAGTGGACGCCCCGCGCGGGCGTTTCAAACCACGGGCTCCACTGCTGCCAGCGCGTTTCCCGGCTGCGCTGAAGGAAACGGCCCGCCGGCGTGCCGTCCAGCAGCACCTCGGCCCGGCAGCGGTTGAAGGCGGCGGTGTACATCAGGCGCGCCGCGCCGCCCTCAAAGCGCAGCACCGCCTCCGCGCCCGCCTTGTCTGTGTACACCAGCGTGCCGCGCCAGGCTTGCGTGAATTGCAGGTCGCGGATCCAGGCGCCTCGGAATCGGATCGACGGCGAGGTGTCGTCGTAGATGCCCGGGGCGGCGGCGGGCGGCTCCACCTCCCGGCAGCCCCCCGGCCGCCAGCGCCGCAGTTCCACCGCGCCGAACTCCAGCTCCCGCTCCATGCACCCTTCCAGAAACTCCCGCTCCTGCACGCTGCGCGGCGGACGTCCGCCTTCAGGCGAGGGGGCGATGACGAAATCGATCCGGTGCTCGCGCATCAGCCGCTCCAGCGCCGCGGCGTCCGGCGCCTCGCGCAGCTTCTTCCAGAAAAAGGGGCTGTGCCACGTCGCCGTGAACGCCCGCTCGCGGAAATCGCCGATCGCATTGCCGTCGAGCCATGCTGCGCGCGCATGCGGCGCGTGCCGGTTGAGCCATTCCACCAGCTTGCGTTCCGGCGCGTGAATCCGCAAATAAGCGTCCCGCTCCGGTTCGCTCCAGGTGGCGGTCCAGAAATCTCCGTGGTAGGGGCCCGCCGCGGGCAGCAGCCGCAGGTGGAGCAGCAGGAGGATGGCGAAGCCCGCCGCAGCCGCCGCCGCGCCCGCGCGTGTTGCCAGCGGCTCCCGCAACGCGCGCCCTGCCACGAGCACCAGCAGCGGCAGCACCGGATACAGGTAGCGCAGATTCGACTGGCCCAGAAAGCTGAGCGCGCCACCCGCCAGCGCCACCGCCAGCAGGACGGCCGACTCCCGCGGCCACCGGGGACGCCATGCCGCTACGCACACGACCACCAGGGCCAGCAGCAGAAATCCAGCCGCACCGTTCCAGCCTTCGATGAACCGGCTCGAGTGGAACGTCAGGTCGTACAGCGTGGTCCAGGCGGGCGGTGTTTCAAACCGCGTGTCGCGGAAGTTGGCCGCTTCGTAAAAGGGCGAACGGAACACGCCGTTGAAGAACGGGAAAAACGGATTGCCCGCCCGCAGCCAGGCATTCGCGTACGGGAACAGCCCCACGGGCAGCGCAAACGCCAGCGCGAAGCCCGTGCGCCGCAGTCCCGCCAGCCACACCGCCCCCATGAACAGGGGCGCCAGAAAAGCCAGCGCGCCGAATTTCGTCGCCGCCGCCGTGCCCGCCAGCAATCCGAAAGCGAGCCGCGCCCTGCCGCCGTCCAGCCGCGTTTCGGCCAGCACCAGCGCCGCAGCGGCCAGCCACAGCGCCGTGGCGTTTTCCACGAACAGCGACCCCGTCACGTGCTGCACCAGCGGCGTGGAGAGAAACGCGCCCGCCAGCATCGCCGCCGGCCAAGTCCCCAGCGCAGACGCGGCGCGCTTCGCCGCCATCCACGCGACCAGCCCCAGCAGCAGCAGGTTCATCAGCCGCGCGCCGGACTCGCCGCCCGTCATCCAGCCGATGGTCCACACCCAGTCGCCGCCCATCGGCATCAGCGCCCAGGCGAACTCGGCCGGATCGAAGGGCCAGCGGTGTTCCGCCGCCATGCGCGCCGGGATCACCATATGCATGGCCAGGCCGTCCGCGCTGATTTCGGGCTTCAACACCACCAGCCAGTGCGCGAACAACGGCAACAACCCGGCGCACCAGGCCGCCGCCCCGCTGCGCGAGGCCGCCCGCGGCCATTGGATGCGCGGGCGCCATCCGCGCTTCCAGGCGCATGCGATCGCAAACGCCGGCAGGAGCCAGTACACAGCGCGGCGATGCACGGGCAGAGCGGCGGTCCACAGGATGAGCGAGACCCACGCCGCAAGCCCCAGCGTGATCTGCATGGCGGGCGCGGTCCGCACCTCGTCCTGCGCCCGCGGCCACAGTAACCACCCAGCCGCCCACGCGCCCGCCGCCGCCCAGATCACGGCCACAACGGCCATGGGGCCTGCCGTCACTGCGGTGAACGCCGCCGCGCCGGCAGCCAGCCAGAGCGGCGCGCGCGGCGCATGCAGCAGGACGGCCAGCCCCGCCGCCGCAGCATAGACACCCGTGAAGATCAGGAACCGCTGCCAGCCATCCGGCGACCATACGGGTTGCGCCAGCAACCCGTGGAAGACGGCGCCGGCGAGGCACGCCACGGCGGTCATCAGCAGCAGGGCAGGCAGGGCGTACAGCTTCAGCACCAAAACCTATTCTGATCCGAACCGCGGCAGTGGCGCGGGCCGGCGGAGGCAGTGCCGCGCGGGCGGCGCCGCGGGCCGCTCCCTCCGCGCGCTCAGGCGCCCTTCCGCCGCGGTTCAGAACGCGCTTTGCGGCCTGCCGGCGCCGCTCCGCCAGGCTGGTTCTACTTGTGCGCGGCGGCTTCCAGGCGGGCGCGGGCGCGCTCGGCGGCGTTGAGCGCGCGGGCGATGTCGACGCCCGGAGCGGGATGCAGGATGCGCTCCTCGGCGCGCCTCAGCGCCGCCTGGGCGCGGGCCATGTCGATCTCGTCGGCGCTTTCGGCGCGGTTGGCGAGCACGCGGATACGGTCCGGGCCGACTTCCACGTAGCCGCCGATAACCGTCATCCACTTCTTCTGCCCGTTTTCCATCTCATAGACGAGCACGCCCGTGCCGAGTTCGGCCAGCAGCGGGGCGTGCTCGGGCAGGATGCCAAGGTAGCCGTTCGCCGCCGGCACCTGTGCCTGGCGGACGTTCTCCTTAAGCAGCATCCGCTCGGGCGTCGCCACTTCCAGCCGCAGCAGTCCAGCCATGGCTCAGCTCGCTTTCTTCAACTGCTCGGCGCGTTCGAGCACGTCCTCGATGGTGCCCTGCATGTAGAACGCCTGCTCGGGGATGTCGTCGTGCTTGCCGTCGCAGATCTCTTTGAAGCCGCGGATGGTGTCGGCGAGCTTGACGTACTTGCCCTTGAAGCCGGTGAACTGCTCGGCCACATGGAACGGCTGCGAGAGGAAGCGCTGGATCTTGCGGGCGCGCGACACGGTGAGCTTGTCCTCTTCGCTGAGCTCGTCCATGCCGAGGATGGCGATGATGTCCTGGAGGTCCTTGTATCGCTGGAGGATCTGCTTGACGCGCTGCGCCGTCGAGTAATGCTCGTCGCCGACGATGAGCGGATCGAGGATGCGCGAGGTGGAAGCCAGCGGATCCACCGCCGGGTAGATGCCGATGGCGGCGATTTCGCGCGAGAGCTGGGTGGTGGCGTCGAGGTGCGCGAAGGTGGTGGCGGGAGCGGGGTCGGTGTAGTCGTCAGCCGGGACGTAGATGGCCTGCACCGAGGTGATGGAGCCGCGCTTGGTGGAGGTGATGCGCTCCTGGAGTTCGCCCATCTCGGTGGCGAGGTTCGGCTGATAGCCGACGGCTGAAGGCATGCGCCCGAGCAGCGCCGAGACCTCGGAGCCCGCCTGGGTGAAGCGGAAAATGTTGTCGATGAAGAGCAGCACGTCCTGCCCTTCGTCGTCGCGGAAGTACTCGGCCACGGTGAGGCCGCTCAAGGCCACGCGGAGGCGCGCGCCGGGCGGCTCGGTCATCTGCCCGTAGATGAGCGCCACCTTGGACTTGGTCCAGTCGGTGGGATCCAGCACGCCGGACTCCTGCATTTCGAGCCACAGGTCGTTGCCTTCGCGCGTGCGCTCGCCGACGCCGGCAAAGACGCTGACGCCGCCGTGCTGCATGGCGATGTTGTTGATCAGCTCCATGATGACGACGGTCTTGCCGACGCCGGCGCCGCCGAACAGGCCGATCTTGCCGCCGCGCAGGTACGGCTCGAGCAGGTCGATGACCTTGATGCCGGTTTCGAACATCTCCGTCGTGGTCGACTGCTCCTCGAAGGCGGGCGCCGGGCGATGGATCGGGTAGCGCTTCTCGGTCGTCACGGGCCCCATTTCGTCCACCGGCTGGCCGAGCACGTTGAGAACGCGCCCCAGCGTCTGCTTGCCCACCGGCATGGTGATGGGCTCGCCGAGCGAGACAGCCTTCATGCCCCGCACCAGGCCTTCGGTCGGCTGCAAGGCCACCGTGCGGACGCGCCCCTCGCCGAGGTGCTGCATCACCTCCGCGGTGATGTCGATGGGAGCCGGCGTGTCGAAGCCGTCGCTGGTGATGCGCACGGCGGTATAGATGACGGGCACCTGCCCTTCCGGAAACTGAATGTCGACGGCCGGGCCGGCCACCTGAACCACTTTTCCGATCACTGGCGTGCTGGTTGCTTCACTCATGTTGTTGGAAACCTCATTCCAGGGCGCTGGCGCCGCTGACCACCTCGATAATTTCGCGCGTGATGCTGGCCTGGCGGACGCGGTTCATGTACAGCGTCAGCTTGTTGATCACTTCGCCCGCGTTGCTGGTCGCCGCGTCCATGGCCGTCATGCGGGCGGCCTGTTCGGCGGCGGCGGATTCCAGAAACGCTTCCAGCACCTGCAACACGATGAACTCGGGCAGGAGCTTTTCGAGCATCCGCATCGGCGGCTGCTCGAAGATGTACTCGCGGCCGGCGCCGGCGGCGGGCATCTCCACCGGCAGGATCCTCTTCACCGTCACGCGCTGCGACAGGACGCTCTTGAACTCGTTGTAGAGCAGGTACACGGCATCCGCTTCGCCCGCAGTGAAGCGTTCGATCAGCTTGTGTCCGATCTGCTCGGCCTCGTTCTGCCCGGCGCTCTGGCTGATGCCGGTGGTCTCGCCGCTGATGCGCACCGGGCGCTTGACGAAGAAGTCGCGGCCCTTTCTACCCACAAGCTCGAGCTCGATTTCCTGCCCGGCGCGCTCGGCCAGAAACTGCTGCGCGGCCTTGATCAGGTTGGAATTGAACGCGCCGGCCAGCCCGCGGTCGGCGGTGATCAGCACCAGCTGGACGCGCCTCTCCGGGCGCACGGCCAGCAGCGGGAGCTTCTCCACGAGTTCCGGACCGGCGGCGGCGACGACGTCCTGCAAGAGTTCGTTCGCCATGCGGGCGTAAGGGCGGGCATTGATCACGCGCTCCTGCGCGCGGCGCAGCCGCGCCGAGGCGACCATTTTCATGGCGCGCGTGATCTGCTGGGTGTTCTTGACCGAGCGGATGCGGCGCCGGATGTCGATCAGGCTGGGCATGGGGCCTCCGCGCGCGCTACGCCAGCTTGTGCTCGGCCTTGAAGCGCTGCTTGAACTCGGCCATCATCTTCTCGATCCGCGCCTTCAGGTCCTCGCTGATGGCCTTCTTCTCGCGGATTTCGGCAGGGATGTCCGGATGCGTGGCATCGGCGTAACGGTAGAGTTCGGTCTCGAAGGTCTGGCACGCTTCCACCGGCAGATCGTCCAGATAGCCGTTGACGCCGGCAAAGAGGATGAGCACCTGCTTCTCCACCGGCAGCGGGCGGTACTGCGGCTGCTTGAGGATTTCGGTCAGCCGGCGGCCGCGGTTCAACTGCGCCTGCGAGGCCTTGTCGAGATCCGAGCCGAACTGCGCGAACGCGGCCAGGGCGCGGTACTGCGCCAGGTCGAGGCGGAGCGAGCCCGCCACCTGCTTCATCGCCTTGATCTGCGCGTTGCCGCCGACGCGGCTCACCGAGATGCCCACGTCCACCGCCGGACGGATGTTGGAGTTGAACAAATCCGTCTGGAGGAAGATCTGGCCGTCGGTGATCGAGATGACGTTGGTGGGGATGTAAGCCGAGACGTCGCCCGCCTGCGTTTCGATGAACGGCAGCGCGGTGAGCGAGCCGCCGCCGAGTTTATCATTCAGCTTGGCGGCGCGCTCGAGCAGGCGCGAATGCAGGTAGAAAACGTCGCCGGGGTAGGCTTCGCGGCCGGGCGGGCGGCGCAGAAGCAGCGAAATTTCGCGGTAGGCGGCGGCCTGTTTGCTCAAGTCGTCGTAGATGCACAGGGCGTGTCCGCCGCGGTCGCGGAAATACTCGCCCATGGCGCAGCCGGCATAGGGGGCGATGTACTGCAACGCCGCCGATTCGCTCGCGGTGGCGGCGACGACGATGGTGTAGTCCATGGCGCCGTAGTCGGTGAGCGTCTTCACCACCTGCGCGACGGTGGAGCGCTTCTGGCCGATGGCGACGTAGATGCAAATGACGTCCTGGCCCTTCTGGTTGATGATGGTGTCCAGCGCGATGGCCGTCTTGCCGGTC
Organism: uncultured Bryobacteraceae bacterium; assembly: GCA_937920635.1. GTDB lineage: Bacteria > Acidobacteriota > Terriglobia > Bryobacterales > Bryobacteraceae > JANWVO01. The sequence continues at coordinate 34,031 of CAKZUE010000026.1, read as the reverse complement.
TGGCGGTCGCCGATGATGAGCTCGCGCTGGCCGCGGCCGATGGGGATGAGAGCGTCGATGGCCTTGATGCCGGTCTGGAGGGGCTCGCGCACCGGCTTGCGGTCGATGACGCCGGGCGCGAGGCGCTCCACGGGGCCGTAGTGCTCGGTCTTGATCGGCCCCTTGTCGTCGATCGGTTCGCCGAGCGCGTTGACGACGCGCCCGATGAGGGCTTCGCCGACGGGCACGGACATGATGCGGCGGGTGCGGCGGACCTCGTCGCCCTCGCGGATCAGATGCGCCTCGCCGAGCAGCACCACGCCCACTTCGTCTTCCTCGAGGTTCATGGCGAGTCCGACGACGCCATGGGGCAGCTCGACCAGCTCGCCGGCCATCACCTTGTCGAGCCCGTGCACGCGCGCGATGCCGTCGCCCACGGTCACCACGTAACCGGTTTCGGCGACCTCCACCGCCTGGTCGTAGCTTTCAATCTCCTCCCGCAGCACGCGGGCGATTTCATCGGCACGAATCTGAGCCATAACTGAAGTTCCTGTCTAACCTGCCTCGTCTCAACTGCCGCTTACCAGCCGCCGCCGCATGGCCTCCAGGCGCCCCCGCACCGAGCCGTCGTACACGGCCGAACCAATGCGGACTGCCATGCCTCCCACCAGCGCCGGATCCACCGAGTACCCGCAACGGATCTGCCCTCCGGTGACGCGCCCGAGCGCCTCTTCCAGCGCCGCGCGCTGGGCGTCCGTCACCGGCGCCGCGCTGCGCACGTCGGCGCGGACGATGCCCTCGGCTTCGTCGAGCAGCGCCTGGTAGCGCGAGCAGATCTCGTCGAGCAGCGCCAGGCGCCGCTTCTTCGTCACTACGTTGAGAAAATTCCGCACCGGGCGTCCGGTTCCCAGGATTTCGCAGAGCCGCGCGATGACGCGCACCTTGTGTTCGTGCTCGACCGCCGGCGACAGCAGCGCGGTGCGCAGATCGCGGCTTTCGCGCAACAGCGCGGCAAACTGCGCGAGCTGATCGAGCGCCGCCTCGGCTGCCGGAGCCCCGCCATCGGCCTGGGCCACCTCGAGCAGCGCCTTCGCGTATTGGTTCGCCAGGGCCAGTTCCGCCATGGGGTTCTCCTAGTTCCTGCCGTCCCGCGCGCCGTCGAGCGAGCGCACGAACCTGTCCACCAGACGCTCCTGCGCGCCGCGGCTCACCTCTTCCGCCAGGCGCTTCTCGGCCATCCCGATGGCCAGATCGACCGCCATCGCGCGGAGCTCCTTCTTGGCGTGATCCAGAGCCGAAGCGATTTCGAACTGCGCCTGCTCATCCACCTTTTCCAGCAGCCGCCTGGTTTCCGCCTCGATCTCGCGGGCTTCCACAGCCATCACTTCAGCCGCCTCTTTCTTCAGCGCCTCGATCTCCCGTTCGAGCCCGGCCACCTTCTCTTCAACGGCTTTCGTGTGGCGCTCGGCTTCCGCGGCCTTTTTCTGCGCCCGCTCGAGCTGTTTCAGAATCGACGACTGCTGTCCGCGCAGAGCGGGCAGGCCGAATTTCATCACGAGATAGCCGAGCCCCGCGGCCAGGATGGCGAAGTTGAACCACTTGTAGCCAACGTAAGGGTCGCCGCCGTGCGATTCGCCATGCCCGGCTGATTCCGGAGAAGCCAGGGCGACGGCTGCCGCCATCACCGCCAGCAGCAGAAGGCGGCTCATGAGGCCCTCCCGGCCAGCACGGATTGCGTGACCGCTTCGGCGAGCCGGGCGGCCTCATCCCGCAACGACTGCCGGGCCATCTCCGCCTCAGCCTGGATTTCAGCCCGCGCCGCTTCCACGCGCTGCCGAGCCCGCTGCCGCGCTTCGGCCAGCAACGCCGCCCGCTCGGCGGCCATGCGCTTGCGTTCCTGCTCCTGCTGGTCGAAGATCTCCGCCTGCGCCTGCCGCAGGCTGTTCTCGTATTCCTGGATCCGCGCCCGCGCCCGCTCCATCGCCGCCTCGCAGGACTCGAGCACGCCCTCGGTGCGCCGCCGCCGCTCCTCCAGCACGCGGTCCAGCGGCTGGAAGAGGACTTTCTTCAGGAACCAATGGAGAAGGATGACGAGAAAGAAGGTGGGCAAGGCTCGAACGATGATGCCTTGCAGGGCATGAAATATCTGTTCCATCGCGGCGCGTAATCAGAAGAGAAGCTGCTGGGATCCGGAAGCGGAACCGGGACCCTGAAGGGGCGGCAAACGGCGCGCCGGCCCGACAAGAAAAGGCTATCACGGTCCGATTCAGGGGGTCAATTCGGAGCGGCGGCGGAACCGGACCGCGCGCAGACGCGGCTCCGGCTCCGCAAGGCTCCGCCTGTCGGGCTGACTCAGGCGCGCACCGGCTTGTCGGTGACCCGGAAGTTCTTTTCGTCGAAGTAGAGCACCTTGCCCTGCCGGTAGCTCATCACCGCCATGGTGATGACCACCTGCGCGCGGGCCGCGGTTTCCACATCGAGCGTCGGCTTCTGGCGCGAGCGCATGCAGTCGAGGAAGTTGCCGATGTGCGCCATCATCGTGTCCTTGTTCTCGACTTCGATCTTGACGGGCTCCTCGCCGAACTTCGCCTTGTAGTCGGCGCTGATGACGCGCTTTTCCGGCTTCACGGTGATGAACGGCGCGAAGCCTTCAAAGCGGCCGTGCTCGACCATCACGAGCGTCCCCTCATGGCCGCGGACTGTGCCCGGGATGTGCTCGGAGTTGGCCATCGAGCTGGACAGCACGACGGAGAAACCCTTCGGATATTCGGCGATCATGTGGAAGGTGTCGGGCACCTCGCGCTCGTCTTTGAAGACGTAGATGCCGCCGGAGGCGGCCACGCGCTGCGGGTACTGCGCTTCGCCCCAGCAGATGTTGAACGGGGCCATGACGTGGAAGAACAGGTCCGTGGCGATGCCGCCGGAGTAGTCCCAATACTTGCGGAAACGGAAGAAGCGGTCGGCGTCGTAGGGCCGCCTGGGCGCCTTGCCGAGCCACATCTTCCAGTCGATGTAGTCGTCGCCTTTGGCTTCGGGGCCGGCCGCGGGGTCGATCTTCCAGTTCCACTCGCCTTCCACCGAATTGCGGTGGTAAGAGCCCTGGCTCATGATCATCTTGCCGATCATGCCGTCGGCGATGGCCTTGCGGGCCTTCCACCACTGGTCGCCGGAGGTGGTCTGCGAGCCGACCTGGACGACGCGGCCGGTTTCGCGGACGGTGTTGATGAGCGCCTTCACCTCTTCGATGGTGTGGCACATGGGCTTCTCGAGGTAGACGTCCTTGCCCTTGTCCATGGCTTCCAGCGCGATCTGCGCGTGCCAGTGGTCGGGCGTGGCGACGATGACGGCGTCGACGTCCTTGTCCTCGAGGATCTCGCGGTAATCGAGAGTTCCTTTGCACTGGAAACGCTGTTTGGCCAACGTGACGCGCTTCTGGTAGACGTCGCAGGCGCCCACGATCTGGCAGGCGTTGGGCTTCACCTGCTCGGCGTAGCGCTGGAAGCGCTCGGCGACGTAGAAACCGCGGCCGCCCGTGCCGATGACGGCCACGTTGATCCGGTCGTTGGCGCCGATGACGCGGCCGGGATTCAGCCTGCTGGCGGTCTTCGCCATCGCCGCGGAGGCGAGCGTAGCGGCGGCGCCGGCCACGAAGGCGCGGCGGTGGGTCTGGGTTGGATTCATGGAAGATGCCACCTTGTTCGGGAGAGTTCAGCTTCATTCTATCCGCAACGCGCCGGGCGGCGCACCGGCTGTGATATGCTGCCGCTGGTATCGAGGAGGCCCGATGGAGGAGTTTGCCGTTTCCTGGTGGCTGTGGATTGTGCTTGGCGTGCTCCTGCTGGTGGGGGAGATCCTGACTCCCGGGGGCTTCTACATTTTTTTCTTTGGCGCGAGCGCCATGGCGGTGGGGCTGCTGAAGCTTCTCGGATTCACGCAGGGGCTGATTTCAGAGGGGCTTCTGTTCGCCGGGCTGGCGATCTGCGGCGTGGCGTTTCTGCGCAAGCCGCTGATGGAAAAGTTCCAGCCGAAAACCGCCGCACAACCGGACGAAGACCGGCTGGTAGGCGAGATGGCCACGGCCTCGCAGGAGATAGCTCCGGGCGGCATCGGGAAGGTGGAGCTGCGCGGATCGGTGTGGAACGCGGAGAACATAGGCGACAGCCCGATAGCGCCGTCCGAGCGGTGCCGGGTGATCGCGGTTGAGGGTTTGACGCTGCACGTGCGGCGGGGGTGAACCGATCCCGCCGGGATTGTTCGAGGAGGAAAAACCCATGGAAATCGGCGCGATTATCGTCGTATTCTTTCTGATCTTTCTGGCGCTGGTCGTCATTGCCAAGACCGCCGTCGTCGTGCCGCAGCAGTCGGCCTACATCGTGGAGCGGCTCGGCAAATATTCCGGCACGTTGTATGCGGGCTTCCACATTCTGGTGCCGTTCATCGACGTCATCCGGTACAGGCACTCGCTGAAGGAGCAGGCGATCGACATTCCGGAGCAGACCTGCATTACGCGCGACAACGTGCGGGTCAACATCGACGGCGTGCTGTATCTGAAGGTGCTGAACCCCGAGCGCGCCTCTTACGGCATCGCCGACTACATTTTCGCCATCACCCAGCTCGCCCAGACCACGCTGCGCAGCGAGATCGGCAGAATCGACCTGGACCGGACATTCGAGGAGCGCACCAACATCAACGCCTCGGTGGTGAGCGAACTGGACAAGGCCAGCGAGCCGTGGGGCGTGAAGGTGCTGCGCTACGAGATCAAGACGATCAACCCGCCGGCCGACATCCTGGGCGCGATGGAGAAGCAGATGCGCGCCGAGCGCGAGAAGCGAGCCACCATTCTCAGCTCGGAAGCCGCGCGTGAAGCGGCCATCAACACGGCGGAAGGCGAGAAACAGAAGGTGATCAAGGCCAGCGAGGCTCGCCGGCAGCAGCAGATCAACGAGGCCGAGGGCCAGGCGCAGGCGATTTTGGCCATTGCGCAGGCGACATCGGAAGGCATCCGCCGCGTGGCCGAGGCCATCAACGAGCCCGGCGGTTTTGAAGCCGTGCAGCTCCGCGTGGCCGAGCAGTACGTGGCCGAGTTCGGCCGCATCGCGAAAGCTTCGTCGACGGTGGTCGTGCCCGCGAACCTGAGCGACGTGGCGTCGATCCTGAGCGTGGCGATGAACGTGATCCGCCACACGTCCGGGGAAGCGCCACCGCCGCCGCCACCGCCTGCACAGCCGCGCCGCCCGCAGCCGCCGCAGCCGCCCGCGCAGTTCTGAGGCCGGCCCGGCGGCCGGTCGCGGAAGCAGTGCGGATGTCGGCTAGAATGGAAGTCCGTGCCTCGGGAATCGTTCCGGTTTTCGCACCGCCAATCGGTGGGCCTGGTCTTCCTCTGCACGCTGTTCGGCGTGGCGGCGCAGTATTTCATCAAGTCGAGCGGCATGCAGATGACGCAGATCACGCCCGCCGCGCTGCTGGCCAACTGGCAACTGTGGGCAGGGCTGAGCCTGTACGGCGTGAGCACGGGCCTGTTGATTCTCGCGCTGCGCGACGGCGAGCTTTCGCTGTTGTATCCGGTAATCTCGCTTACCTATGTCTGGGTGACCATCCTCTCCGTGCTCGTTTTCCACGAAAGGGTAACGGTCTTCAAGACGGCGGGCGTAGCCACCATCTGCGTCGGCGTGGCGCTGCTGGGGAAAGGGAGGAGCGAGTGAGCACGCCGGCGAAGTCGATTCTGCTCGTCCTCATGGCGAGCTTCATCGGCAGCTTCGGCGCGGTGTTCCTGAAGCTCGGCGCCGGAAAGCTGCACCGGCAGATCTCGACGCTGCTGCTGAACTGGCGGCTGGCAGCGGGAGTCGGGCTGTACCTGCTGTCGTTCGTGTTTTACTTCCTCGGGGTGCGCGAAGGCGAGCTGAGCGTGCTGTACCCGATGGTGGCGCTGGGCTACATCTGGACGATGTTCTGGTCGCGGCTGTTTTTCGGCGAGCCGCTGACGCGGCGCAAAGCCGGGGGCATTCTGCTGATTCTGGCCGGCGTGGCGATGCTCAACCTGGGCGGCTGAGAGCCGCCGGGGCAGCGCCGGTTCGCGCGCTTCCCGCTATTCTCAATAAGTGGTGTCAAAACAGCGACGGCATCGTTACGCCCTGATCCTGGCCGGAGGCCGCGGGACGCGGTTCTGGCCGCGCAGCCGCAAGGCGAGCGCCAAGCAGGTGCTGGATCTGACCGGCGCGGGGCCGTTGATCCGGCTCACCGTGGAGCGGCTGCTGCCGCTGGTCGAGGCGCAAAACATCCTCGTGCTGACCTCGGGCGAGCTGTGTGAGGCGGTGCGGCGCCTGCTGCCCGAAATTCCCCGCCGCCAGATCCTGGCCGAGCCGGCAGGGCGGAACACGGCGCCGGCCATCGGGCTGGGGGCGAAGATCCTGCTGGACCGCGATCCGCAGGCGGTGATGGGCGTGTTTCCCGCCGATCATCACATCGGCCGGGCGGCGGCGTTCCGGCGGCTGGCCTCGGCGGCGTGGCGAGAGGCGGCCAGAGGACGGATGGTGCTGCTCGGCATCGAGCCGCGGCGTCCTGACACAGGATATGGCTATATCGAGTTTCCGAAGAACTCGCTGCGGCCGGGTTCGCTGGAGCCCGCGCCGGTGGCGCGGTTCCGGGAGAAGCCGGACCTGGCCACGGCGCGGCGCTATCTGCGCTCCGGCAATTTTCTCTGGAATGCTGGCATCTTCTTCTGGCCCGCGGCGCTGTACATGGAGCGGCTGCGGGAGTGCCTGCCGGAGACGTACTCGAGAATTGCGGCGCTGCCTGCGTTCGGCTCGCGCCGGTTCCCGCAGGCGCTGGCGGAGAGCTTCCCCGGTTGCGACAACATCAGCGTGGATTATGCAGTGCTGGAGCGGACGCAGGGCGTCGTGGGGCTCGCCGCTGGCGATATCGGCTGGAGCGACCTGGGCAGCTTCGAGGCCCTGTACGAGCTGGCAGAAAAGGACGCCGCGGGCAACGCCTCGCGGGGGGATCTGCTGGCATTGGACGCGAGCGGCAATTACGCCGACGCGGCGGGGAAGGTGGTGGCGCTGCTGGGCGTGGAGAACCTGATCGTGGTGGACACACCGGACGCGCTGCTGGTGGCGCGGCGCGCCGATGCCCAGCGCGTGGGCGAGCTGGTGAAGGCGCTCGAGGGGCGCGGCCTGAAGGCGCTGCTCTGACAAACCGAAAGAAAAAGGGGAATTGTGTTCCTGTCCCCTTTTTTCTGAAAATGGGAGGCGTTGCCGGCTGAATCCCCGCTGCTCGTGCATCTGTTCGCTTTTCATTTCCCGCCTTCGAGCGCCTCGGGCGCGGCGCGGCCGGGACGGTGGGCGAGATACCTGCCCCAGCACGGCATCCAGTGCCGCGTGACCGCCTGCTGGACGCCGGGAGCGCAGGATACGGACGAAGCCGCGTATGTAAAGCCGGAGGATGCGGCGGGCGCCTGGCGGCGGGCGCTGCCCGTGGCGCGGCTGCTGCACCGGATCGCTCCCTACAACGAGCAGTGGACTTGGCTGCCGGCAGCGCTGGGCCATGCCTTTGCGGCGAACCGCGTCCAACCGGCCAGTGCCGTTTTGTCCAGCTTCCCTCCCCTGGCCGGCCATCTCGCGGGGCTGCTGTTCCACTGGCGCACCAGCGCGCCCTGGATCGCCGATTTTCGCGATCCGCTGGCCGGCAATCCGTTCCGGAACCGCCCCTGGGCGCGATGGTACGACCGCATGCTGGAGGCGGTGATCGTGCGGCGCGCGTCGGCGGTGCTGGTGACCAATGACGCCGTGGCCGGGCGGCTGCGCGCGCGCTATCCGCGGCACGTTGGCAAGATCCATGCGCTCTGGAACGGTTTCGATCCGGCGGAGCCGGCGGTGCGACCGTCGCCTGTAACTGGGCCGCGGCGCCTGGTACACGCGGGTTCGCTCTACGGCCCGCGGCAGCCGGGCGCGCTGCTGCGGGCGCTGGCGCTGTTGCTGGATTCGGGACGGCTCCAGCCGGGGGCGTGGCAGGTTGAGTTTGTCGGACCGCATGAAGAGGGCACATTCGCAGGCTGCGCGGCGGCGCTGGAGCGGCTGCGGGCTGCGGGCGCTGTCGAGATTCGCGGCGGACAGAGGCCCCGGCGGGAACTGGAGGAGGCGATGGGAAGAGCCTCCATCCTGCTGCTGCTCGATCTGACCGGCGGACGGCAGTCGGTCCAGGTTCCAGCCAAGCTCTTCGATTACATCCGCGCGGGGCTGCCCGTGCTGGCGTGGTCGCCGCCGGGTTCGCCCACGCGGCAGGTGCTGAAGCAGTCGGGCGTCCCGTCTCTGGTTTTTGCGCCGGATGAGTCAGACGCAGCGGTGGCGGAACGGCTGGCTCCGTGGCTCGAGAATCCGCCGCCGGCCGCAGCGCCATCGGACTGGTTCCTGGAGAAGTTTGATGGCGCGCGGCAGGCTGAGTTTCTGGCCCGGCTGATCCGCGAGACGGCATCTGGCCCCCATGCAGGTTTTGCATCCCGGTGGCATTCGGGGGCATCTACATCGTGATGAAGTTTGCCATTGTGTGCCTCGCCGCGTTCACTGTCAGCGCTAACCCGTTGCCCAGAGTGGAGGGCGAGTCGCTCACGGGCCAGAAGGCGCTGCTGCCCGATGCATTGCGTGGGCAGGCATCGGTGGTGGTGTGGAGCTTCAGCCGCGAGGCTGGCGAGCAGGTGGAGAAATGGGTGGCGCCGCTGGCGCGGGACCGGGTGAACGTTTACAGCGCGGCGGTGATCGAAGCTGCGCCGCGGCTGATCCGGCCGATGATCCGCGCCGGCATGAAGCGGGCGTCGCCCAGGCCGTTTCACGAGCGCTTTCTCTGCATCACCCGCGGCGAAAAGCTCCTGCGCGAGGCTCTGGAAGTCCGCAACGACAAGCTGCCATATGTGACGCTGCTCAGCGCCGACGGGGAAGTGGTCTGGCGGCACGCCGGGCCATACAACGAAGCGGTCCTGGCGGAACTGACGCGGCGCCTGCAGGAAGCACGCTGACGGTCCGGCGCGGGCCGGACCGGATTGATGATATCGTCACTAGGTATGACCAAGGCTGCACTGCTTTGCTCGCTTGCCGTGCTCACCGCCTGCCAGGCGCAGACGCTCAGCCAGGGGGAGCGGGATTTCGCCCTCAGCGCCCTGCATGGTTCCCGCAAGCTGTTTCTGGATGCCGTGGAGGGACTGAGCGAGGCGCAATTGAAGTGGAAGCCGGACGCGAAGACGTGGTCGGTGATGGAAACAGCCGAGCACATTGTGGCCAGCGAGGAAATGCTCGCCGGGCAGGCTGAAAAGGCCATGCAGTCGCCCGCGGATCCCGCCAGAAAACAGCCCAACCCGCGCGCGATGGACGAGAAGATTCTGGCCGGGGTGAAGGACCGCAGCCAGAAGGCGCAAGCGCCCGACGGGCTGGTCCCGAAGGGGCGCTTCCGCACGATCGCCGGACTCACTGCTGAATTCCGCAAGCTGCGCGACCGCAACATCGCGTTCGTGCGCGAGACGCAACTCGATCTGCGGTCGCACTTCGCGCCGTCGCCGATGGGGGATCTGGATGCGCTCCAGTGGTACATCCTGATGGCTGGGCACACGGAGCGTCATGTGGCGCAGATCGAGGAACTGAAGGCGAACCCTGGCTTTCCGAAAAAGTAGAAAGCGGGCTCAGCCGCTCTGCGCGGCGCTGCCGCTGGCTGCGTTCTCGGGGAACAGCGATTTGCGGATGGCGTCCAGCACGCCGTTGAGGAAAGGGATCGACTCTTCGCCTGCGTAGCGCCGCGCCAGCTCCAGCGCTTCATCGATCACAACCGGCGGCGGCGTGCCGATGTCGCGCATTTCGAACACCGCCAGACGCAGGATGCAGCGGTCCACGCGGGGCATGCGCTCCAGCCGCCAGTGCTCGGCATGCTCGGCGATCTTTGCGTCGAGCGAGGGCAGGTTGGCGGCGGTGCCGGCAGCCAGGGTTTCCATGAAAGCGTCCGGCTCCGCATCGCGGATGATATCCTCGCCCGACTCTTCCTCGCGTTCGGCGAAATACAGGTGGCCGCAGAATACGCGCAGCGCCTCTTCCACGGGCATGCCGCAGAGATCGCTCATGTAGAGGACCTGCAAGGCTCGCTGCCGGGATTTGCGGCGGGCGGGCATGGCTTAACCGGACTGGCGCAGGCTGCGGAGGAGGTTGGCCATCTCAACGGCGGTCATGGCGGCTTCGTATCCCTTGTTGCCGCCCTTGGCGCCGGCGCGGTCGATCGCCTGCTCGAGCGTATTGGTGGTGAGCACGCCGAAGGCGACGGGCACGCCGGTCTCCATCGAAACCTGCGCGAGGCCCTTGGCGGCTTCCGCGGCGATGTAATCAAAGTGCGGGGTCTCGCCGCGGATCACGGCGCCCAGACAGATGATGGCGTCGAAGCGTTGCTGCCGGGCGAGAACGGCAGCCGCGGCGGGCATCTCCCACGAGCCGGGCACGCGGACGATTTCGATATCGGACTCCGCCGCGCCCGTGCGCTGCAAGGCGTCGAGGGCGCCCGCGAGCAGCCGCTCGGTGACGAAGCTGTTGAACCGGCTGGCGATCAGCGCGAAGCGCAGCCCGCGCGCATCCAGTTGTCCCTCAAAGACCTTGTGCGCCATATGGGATAATTCCAGTAGTCTCCCCTCTATTACATCACAGCATGGATCCGTCCCTGATCAGAAACTTCTCGATCATTGCGCACATCGACCACGGCAAGTCGACGCTCGCCGACCGGCTGCTCGAAGTCACAGGCGCGTTGAGCCAGCGCGAGATGATGGACCAGGTGCTCGACTCGATGGACCTGGAGCGCGAGCGCGGCATCACCATCAAGGCTCACGCCGTGCGCCTGATGTATCTGGCGGACGACGGGCGCACCTACCAGCTCAATCTGATCGACACGCCCGGGCACGTGGACTTCACTTACGAGGTGAGCCGCAGCCTCCAGGCGTGCGAGGGCGCGCTGCTGGTGGTCGATGCCAGCCAGGGCGTGGAAGCGCAGACGCTGGCCAATACGTATCTGGCCATCCACCACGACCTGGAACTGATCCCGGTGATCAACAAGATCGACCTGCCGGCGGCGGAGCCGGAGCGGATCAAGGAACAGATCGAGCATGTGGTGGGGCTGGACGCGAGCGATGCGATTCTGGCCAGCGCCAAGACCGGCGCAGGCATCCACGAGATTCTGGAAGCGGTGGTGAAGCGCATTCCGCCGCCGAAGGGCTCGCCGGAGGCGCCGCTGCGGGCGCTGATCTTCGACTCGTGGTTCGACCCCTACCGGGGCGTCATCATCCTGGCGCGCGTAGTGGACGGCACGATCCGCAAGGGGATGAAGATCCGGCTGTGGAGCACGGACAAGGTGTTCGAGGTGGAGGGGCTCGGGTATCAATCGCCCAAGCCCGTGCCATGCGAGGAGCTGGGTGCGGGCGAGGTGGGCTTCCTCCACGCCAACATCAAGACGGTGTCGGATGCGAGGGTCGGCGATACCATCTGCGACGCCGACAACCCGCCCGAGGCGCCGCTGCCGGGCTTCGAAGAGATGAAGCCGATGGTCTTCGCCGGGTTGTATCCGGTGGAGAGCCACGAGCACGGGCTGCTGCGCGATGCGCTGGAGAAGCTGCGGCTCAACGATTCAGCCTTCACGTTCGAGCCGGAGTCGAGCGCCGCCCTCGGCTTCGGCTTCCGCTGCGGCTTCCTGGGGCTGCTGCATCTGGAGATCGTGCAGGAGCGGCTGGAACGCGAGTTTGAGATCAACCTGATCACCACCGCGCCGGGCGTGCGCTACCGGGTGTATCTCGGCAATGGCGAGCTGATCGAAGTCGACAACCCGGCCAGGTGGCCCAACCCGAGCGAAATCGTCAAGGTCGAGGAGCCGGTGATCGAAGCCACGGTGATCACCCGCGAGGAGTACCTGGGCGAGATCCTCAAACTGCTCGACGAGAAGCGCGGCAGGCAGCAGAAGTTCGAGTACATCGGCAGCGGGCGCGTGATGCTGGTTTACGAGCTGCCGCTGAACGAGGTGGTGCTGGACTTCTACGACCGGCTGAAGTCGGCTTCGCGGGGCTACGCCTCGCTCGATTATCATCTGGCGGGCTACCGCGAGTCGCCGATGGTGAAGATGGACGTGCTGGTGGCGGGCGAGCCGGTGGACGCGCTGTCAATCATCGTGCACAAGGACTTCGCCTATGAGCGTGGCAAGGCGCTGATCGAGCGGCTCCGGAAGCTGATCCCGCGGCAGCAGTTCGAGGTGGCGCTACAGGCGGCGATCGGAACAAAGATCATCGCCCGGGAAAACATCGCCGCGCTCCGCAAGAACGTGCTCGCCAAGTGCTACGGCGGCGACATCACGCGCAAGCGGAAGCTGCTGGAGAAGCAGAAAGAAGGCAAGAAGCGGATGAAGCGCGTGGGGCGCGTGGACATCCCGCAGGAGGCGTTCCTGGCGGTGCTGAAGGTGGGACACAGCGGGCAGGAGCCATAGCGCCCAATAGGCGAGAGTACTACGGAAAAATCCTGGATGATCCTTGCTTTCCCGTGGGATTGTTGCTATTCTCTGTTTCTTCGTCCTGATTCCATAGAGTGCAAGAGGGCGCATGTGAGATGGCCCTGAAAGCCAAATGGATCCTCGCGGGACTCGCCGCCTCCACCATGGCGGGGTGGGGGATCACGATACCCGTCACCGGCGCCTACAGCACAGGCTTTTCTTCCACAGGAGCTTTGCTCACCACGAACGCGGCTGCTGACGGGAATTGGACCTTCTATGCCGGATCGAATTTGAATGCGCTGAGTGGCTCCCCTGTGGGAGCGTGGGTGGTCAGAACGCCGGGCAAGCCATTCCAGAACCCCACAACCTGGACAGCAAATGATGCAGCTTCCCAATGGATCAGTCCGACCAGTGCGAGGACGGGCAATGGCAATCATTTAGCCACCGTGGCTGGCACATCCTACATCGCCGTCACCTCCTTCAGCATCCCCTCCATGCATGACCCGCCCAACCTGCCCCAATGGTGGCTGGTGATGTCCGGCACAGTCTGGGCTGACCAGGGCGTGGCAGGGAACGCCTTTTATCTGCTGGACTCGGGCAACACCCCCGTCTATACGGGCACTCTGACCGGGACGCCGTCTTCCACCGTATCCGCCGGATTCCAGTTCTCCACCTGGGTGGATCCGGGCGCCACATACCGGCTGGCGTTCATTCTCCCGAACACCGCTGGCACAATCGCAGGCTTCCGACTCCAACTCAGCGAGGCTTACGTCACCCCTGAGCCCGGCGCGTGGGCGCTGATGCTGAGCGTCGGAGCGGGACTCGCGTTCGCCTCCTGGCGCCGCCGCAAGGCGAAGCAGCCCCAGGCGTAGGGCCTTTTCCTTTTCACCGATACGATCCAACTCCATGCTGGAAGTGTGTGCCGAAGACGCGCAGGCGGGAGTCTTCGCCAAAGCGGAAGCGGACCGAGCGGCGGCAGCGCGACCAGGCGGTCCCAACACCACCGCAGCACCACGATACGCGCAGCCCCCGGCCAGGACCGGGGAAAATCTGCGAAGGAGCCGCGCGGGAGCGCCGGAGGCGCGGCCAAGCGGTTCATCCCCGCCGCAACAACAACACCATCCGAACCGCGCGGGAGCGCCCGTGGCGCGGCCGACAGCCACGGATCAAAACGCGAAGCGGAAGCCGAACTGGAAGACGCGGCCGTCGTTCAGCGTGTTGGTGATCTTGCCGAAAGCCGGCGACGACAGATTGCGCTGCGGCTCGTCGAACTGCGGCGTGTTCGACAGATTGTAGGCCTCGGCGCGCCATTGCAGGATCCACTCGTTGGAGAGCCGGAACTGGCGGGCGATGGAGGCGTTCCAGTTCCAGATGGGCGCCTTGCGGAAGGCGCCGCGGCCGACGGAACCGGCTCGCTGTCCGGGCTGGAGGTAAGCGAAGCGGTCGCGCGAAAGGATCAGCGGCGCGGTGTCGGGGTGGCCGATGGTCTTGCCGAGAATCGAGGGGTCGAGGATGTGCGGCCGGTCGCCGCCGCCGCCGTCGACGTTGCCGAAGCCGGGCGCGTCGCTGCCGATGTAGAGCGTCAGCGGCGTGCCTTTCTTCCACATATGCGAGCCGGCAAGCTGCCAGCCGCCGGCAAGAGCGCGAATCCAGCGGGAGGAAGTCCGCGGCGCGGGCAGTTCGTAGCTGTAGTTCCACAGGAGGCTGTGCGTGGAGTCGAAGTTGGAAAGGCCCTTCTTATCGCCGAAGGAATCGTACTGCCACTGCGAGCGCATGGAAATGATGTCGCGGGCGGCGGCGGTGGTGGCGAAGTCGGGCCCCTGGTCGATGGCCTTGGAAAACGTGTAAGTGGCTGAAACCAGCAGTCCTCGCCACAGGGGCAGGTCGTACTGCGCCTGAGCGCCGTCGAAGTAGGCGATGCCGCCGTTGACAACCGTCCGGGTGTCGTAATAGCGGGGATCGGGGCGGCGGGCGTCCAGGTTGCCCGCGGTGAGCGGCAGGCCGGGGACGGGTTCGGCGCGGTTCATGGAATAGGCGTTCAACAGCTTGATGGTGCGGCTGCCAATGTAGTTGAAGCGCAGCAGCGAGGCAGCGGCGAGCCTGCGCTCAAACGAGGCCGAGTACTGATGCGAGTACGGCGTGCGCAGATCCGGGCTGAGCCAGGTGGGCGAATAGCGCGCGTCCGGGCGCACATCCACGCCGCGCAGCGGGTCGGCGAGGTACGGCTCGGCCACCATCACGTAGAGCACGTGGGGCGGGTTGAGGCGGATCTGCTGGTAGGTGACGGGCGGGATCTGGGAAAACGTGGTGGTGTAGGCGGCGCGCATCACCCAGCCGCGGCCCGCCTGCCAGGCGAGGCCGAGCTGCGGGCTGACGTTGTTGGCGTCGGTGCGGTACGGGATGGTCTCGTAGCGGTGCACCTCGACGGGGCGCGCATCGGCCATGGAGCGGACGCCGTATGCGACCGTCAGGCGCGGGTGCGCTTTCCACTGATCGCCGAAGAACAGGTGCGCCGTCCAGTTGCGGTAACCGCGGTGGATCTGGCCGAGAGCGGCTTCATAGAGCAGCGCCCGTCCGAGGCGGAGATTGTCAATGGACGTCAGACCCGCGGTGGCGCCGAACTGGAAATACCCGCGGCCGTTGTAAGTCTCGCGCCCGTTCAACTGAAAGCGGACGAAGTCGCCGCCGGCGGTGAGCTGGTGCCGCCCGCCCGCTGCCAGGCGCCGCCAGACGCCGCCGGAGCGGTAGGTGTTCGAGGCGCGCTCAATGGGGAAGTAGGAATCGGGCCCGAGCTCTTCAATGGCATAGCCGAAGCGCACGCGGGGGCCCACGGCATTCGGCTCCGGCAACAGGTCCGTGCGGTTCCGGTGGAACGAGGCGGCGAGGGAGAACTCGTTCACGGGCGAGAGGACGCGGCGCCAGGTGAGCCGCGCGCGGTGCGTGTGAATCGTAGTGTCCGGGTTCTGACCGGCGACGAACTGGAAGGCGAGGATGCGCTGGCGGTCGATCGTGTGCGAGAGGAAGAGCTGATCCCGCGCGCCGAAGTTGCGGTCCAGGCGAAGCGTGCCGGTGAGCGCGTCGATACGCTGGGGCGAGTTGGTGTTCAGGGCCCGGCGGTCGAAATCGGGGCGGTTGGGCGCGGCTCTCGGATAGGCGTCGAAGAAGCGCTGGACGATGGCGCGCACGGCGGGGTCGGCGGCCAGCGGAGTGCGCTCTTCCGGCAGGGGAACGAGCACGTTGCCGTTGACCATCCCGCGGACGTCGCGCTGCGAGAAGATGGCCGTGAGCGCACCAAGGCGGGGCACGGCGCCGGAGAGGCGGCCATTGAAAAAGTTGCGGTGCGAGGGCTGGACCGGGCCGACCTGAAAGAATGTCCGGGCGTTGAAGACGCTGTTCTGGTGCTGGAAGCCGGCCTCGCCGTGCCATCCGGCTGTCTGCGCGGCGGGTCTCAGGGGGAGGGGCTCGGAAGCCGGCTGGCCGTGCTCGGCGGCATAGTAGTCTGATTCGGGGGAAAACGAGGTGACCGCGGTGGGGCGCGCTCCAAGGCGGATGTTGGCTTCCTTGATGGCGTTGGTGTCGATCAGGTAGATGATGACGTTCTCGTTGCGCTGGCCCGCAGCGCCGAGCCGCCCGCCGGAGAGACGCGGGGCGCCGGCGGGCAGCCGGGAAGCGGTGGTGGAAGCGGGCGCGGAGGGGGCGTCTCCCCCGGCGGCCGCCTGCGCGCAGACGGCGGCCGGAACAGCGGCCAGCAGGATTAGCAACCGGAACACTTTTTCCCCATGATAGGAAAGGCGCTGAAGGCGCCGCAGAGAAAATTCCTCAAGGTTTTTTCATCCATGGGCGAATTAGGGTTCTTTGACCAGCGAACGCAGCGCCAGCCAGGCCTCTTCCCGGTATTCGGTCTTCATCCGCTCGCGTCCATCCAGGCGGATTTCGCCGGGCTGGGGCCCGCGCCGCTGGAGGCAGCGGCCGAGAAGGAGCGTGGCGGTGGAGTCCTCGCCGCCCTGAAGGCTGCGCCGCAGGGCTTCGGCCGCCTCGTCGAATCTTCCGGCGCGCCAGAGCGCATAGCCGAGATTGAACTGGACGTCGGCGTCGGCGGGATTCGCCTCCACGGCGGATTCCAGGATCTCCACCGCCGACGGATCGTTCAGGCGGAGCAGAACGGCGCCGAGGTTGTTGAGCACTTCCGGCAGCGGCGCCAGGCCCGACAGCGTGCGCAGCGCCGCCGCGGCGGCGGCGAATTCCCCCGTCCGGTAACGGCAGATGGCGAGGTAGTAGAGGGAGGGGCGGTAATGGAGGCTGGCAGGGGAGACCTTTCCGAACCAGGATGCGGCAGCGGAATCATTCCCGAATACAAAAAAATTCAGCCACCCAAGGCGGTACAATACGGGAGAAAAATCTGGCGCAATTCTGGCCGCTGCCGCGAAATATTTGTGCTGTATTTGCGGCGTGGGGGCGCGCAGCCCGCGGGCGTAATTTTCCAGCGCATCGAGCCGGATATCGGGGTGATTCCGGCGGAATTCGTCCTCCGTGACCAGCGCCTCCGGCCGGAGGGAGCGGAGAACCTGCCAGGCGAGGGAAGTCTGGGCGGCGGAGAGCGAGTCCAGAGGGGTTTCCACCAGGAAGGCGCCTTTGCGGACCAGGCGGCGCGCGTCGAGCAGGTGGGCGTCGATGCGGATCACGGCCCCGGCGTCGGGCTTCGCGGCGCGGGGGCGGATGTCGAAGGAGCCGTAGAGCACCAGTGTGGCGCTGGCTTCCGCGGCGGCTTCGATGGCGGTGGCGCGGGTGATCGGCGCGTAGCGGCGCAGCCCCATCTCCTGCATAGCCTGATCACGCAGATCGCCGGCGACGACTCCGGCGCCTTCGGCGGCGAGGTGTTCGACAAGGATTTCGCTGACCGAGTCGCCGATCCAGTCGAACCGGCTGTTTCCGGTCTGGTTGGTAAAGGGGAGAACCAGAAGAGTGTCGGGCTCCACCGCGGGCGCGGGCGGGGCTGGCAGGAGCAGGAGCGCGGCGAGGGCGAGGGCGGGAAAGCGTTTCTGCATGGGAGCGCGGCCGCGAAAAAGCGAAGGGCGGGTTGCCCGGCATGGGGCAGCCCGCCCGCGGGAATCAGGGGAAGCAGCGGAGCGGCTAATTGCCGGACTCTTCTTCCTCGCGCCCTTCGCGCATGGCCTTGAGGCGCTCTTCGCGCCGGCGGGCGCGGTCTTCGGCGCGCTTGATGAGCTGGGCGCCGGTGAGCTGGAGGACGGCGAGTTCGGCGCCGTCGCCCTTGCGCCAGCCGACGCGGATGACCTGGGAATAGCCGCCGGGCCGCTGGGCGAACCGCGGGGCGATCTTGTCGAACAGCTTCTTGACCGAGGTAGGCGTCAGCAGGAAGCGCGCCGCCTGGCGGCGGGCATGAAGGGTATCCTGCTTGCCGAGGGTGATCATCTTGTCGAGGAGCGGCTTGGCAGCTTTGGCCTTGGGGACGGTGGTGATGATCCGCTCGCCCTCGCTCTCGATGACGCTGGTGACGAGGTTGCGCAGCAATGCGCGGCGCGCGCTCATGTCGCGCTTCAGCTTGAATCCTGCTCGTTTATGCCTCATATCGTTCCTGTTCCTTCGAGCCGCCCCGCGGCAGCGCGGGGCCGGCGGTGGTTATTCGCTCAACTCCTGCGGTTCGGCGCCGCCGGGGATGACGGGGTTGCCGGAGGGATCGAGAAGCCGGCCCTGGCTGTCGATCCGCATGCCGAAGGAGAGTCCGAGACCCTGAAGGATCTCCTTGATTTCGTTCAGCGACTTGCGGCCGAAGTTCTTGGTGCGGAGCATTTCGGCCTCGGTCTTCTGGATGAGGTCCTGAATGGTCTGGATGTTGGCGTTCTTCAGGCAGTTGTAGGAGCGGACGCTGAGCTCGAGCTCCTCGACCGAGCGGTTGAGAATGTCGTAGATGGCGCCCACGGGCCGCTCGGCGGCTTCTTCCACCGTCTCGGCGGTCTCCTCGAAATTGATGAAGATGGCCATGTGGTCTTTCAGGAGCTTGGCGGCCATGCCGATGGCGTCCTGAGGACTGACGGCGCCGTTGGTCCAGACTTCCAGAATGAGCTTGTCGAAGTCGGTCATCTGGCCGAGGCGGGCAGCTTCGACGGTATAGCGCACCTTGCGCACGGGCGAGTGGATGCTGTCGATCGGGATGTAGCGGAGAGGAAGGTCTTCGTCGAAGTTACGGTCCCGCGAGACGTAGCCCCGGCCCTTCTTCAGGCGCATTTCCACCTGGAGCGAGCCGCCGGTGGAGACCGTGGCGATGTGGACGTTCCGGTCGAGAACCTCGACATCGGGTCCGGTTTCGATCATGGCCGAGGTGACTTCGCCGGGCTGATCGGCGCGGAGGGTGAGGGTCTTCACGCCGTCGTCACTCATCTTGAACGGGACCTGCTTCAGGTTCAGGATGATGTCGGTGGCATCCTCTACCACGCCGGGGATGGGACTGAATTCGTGCTCGACTCCCTCGATGCGCACGGCGGTGATCGCCGCGCCCTCGATGGAGCTGAGCAGGATGCGCCGCAGCGCATTGCCGATGGTGGTCCCGAAACCGCGCTCGTAGGGCTGGGCGGTGAACATTCCGTACCGGTCGGTGAGGGTCTCGGTGTTGGCGACCAGCCGCTTGGGTTTCTGGAATCCTTTGAACATCTGCACGCTCCTCTTACTTCGAGTACAGTTCGACGATCATCTGCTCTTCGAGCTTGATCTGCACCAGATCCTCGCGGGCGGGCTGCGTCAGGATTCTGGCCTTCATGTTGTCGCGGTCCACCTCGATCCAGTTGGGAGACGGCAGGTGCGCCGTGGCTTCCAGCGAGCCGAGGATGGCCGGGCTTTTGCGGCTTTTCTCGCGCACTTCGATGACATCGCCGGGGCGGAGCAGGTAGGAGGGGATGTTGACCTTCCTGCCGTTGACGGCGATATGGCCGTGGCGGACCAACTGGCGCGCCATGGCGCGCGAGGCGCCAAAGCCGGCGCGGTAGACGGCGTTGTCCAGCCGCCGCTCGAGCAGATTGAGCAGCGTGTCGCCGGTAACGCCCTTCATGCGGGTGGCTTTTTCAAACAGGTTGCGGAACTGAACCTCGTTCAGCCCATAGTAGCGCTTGGCCTTCTGCTTCTCCCGGAGCTGAAGCCCGTAGCCGACGATTTTGGGGCGGCGGGCCTTGCCGTGCTGGCCGGGAGGGAAGTTGCGCTTTTCGATAGCGCACTTATCCGTGTTGCAACGGGCGCCCTTGAGGAAGAGCTTCATGCCTTCGCGTCTGCATTGGCGGCAGACTGGACCAGAATATCGAGCCAATGGACCTCCTTTGTTCCTTTTGAACCGAGGTGCAGTTTACGGCAGCCGGAGAGGCTGCTTTCGTCCTGCTTCCCTGACTGCGGCCGGAGCCGCTGCCAGCCGCCATGCGGCCGGCATGAACAACCCGCCGGGGCGCGGCAGAGAGCCGCCGCCCCGGAAAACAACCCGGAAACCCGGCGTCAGACGCGCCGCCGCTTGGGCGGGCGGCACCCATTATGAGGAATGGGGGTGACGTCCCGGATCGCCTTCACTTCGATGCCGGCGGTGGCGAGGGCGCGCACGGCGGATTCGCGGCCCGAGCCGGGGCCGGCGACGCGCACTTCCACCTGGCGCATGCCGGCGTCCTTGGCGCGGTTGGCCGCGGTGAGGGAAGCCTGCTGCGCGGCGAAGGGCGTGCCCTTGCGCGAGCCGCGGAAGCCCAGCGAGCCGGCGCTGGACCAGGCGACCGTGTTGCCGGCAGGGTCGGTGAAGGTGACGATGGTGTTGTTGAACGTGGCCTGGATGTGGCAGATGCCCACCGGCACGTTCTTCTTCTCTTTCTTCTTGAACGACTTCTTCTTGCCCGCCTTGGGTTGCTGTTTCGCCATGTGAGTGGACTATGCTCCCTGCTGCGTCTTACTTGCCGGCCTTCTTCTTGTTGGCGACAGTGCCGCGGCGCGGCCCCTTGCGCGTGCGCGCATTGGTGTGGGTGCGCTGGCCGCGGACCGGCAGGCCGCGGCGGTGGCGCAGACCGCGGTAGGAACCCATCTCGATGAGGCGCTTGATGCTCATCGAGACTTCCTTGCGCAGATCGCCTTCCACGGCGCCTTCCTCTTCAATGATCTGGCGGAGCCGGGATACCTCTTCTTCCGTCAGGTCGGCGATCTTCTTGTTGAAGTCGATGCCCGCGCGGTACAAGATGGACTGCGCGCGGGCGCGCCCGATTCCGTAGATGTAGGTCAAACCGATCTCGGCCCGTTTCCGGGCCGGCAGATCCACGCCTGCGATACGTGCCATATTCCAGCCTCCTGCTAGCCCTGCCTCTGCTTATGCTTGGGGTTGCTACAGATCACGCGCACCACGCCGTGGCGGTGGATGATCTTGCATTTGTCACAGATTTTTTTCACCGATGCCCGGACTTTCATAACGATCCTCGATAAGTGCGAACCTGTCTAGGCCGCGCCGCTGGAGCGGCGGGGCAAAACCTTCACGACGCGGCCCCGGCCGGGATCGGAGGCGGTCAATTCCACTTCCACTCGATCCCTCAGCCGCAGCCTTTCAAAACCTCGTTTCACCGCGGGGGCCAAATGAGCGACCACGACGCGGCGGTCCGCCAGCTCGACCCTGTAGGTCAGCGCCGGCAGGATCTCGACCACTTCTCCGGCGGCGGCTTCCACGGGCCGCGCGCCCTTGTCCGGTCCGGTCACGGCCTCGTCAGCACCCATGGGCCGTTGGAGGTCACCGCGACCGTGTGTTCGAAATGGGCGGCGTAGCTGCCATCGCAGGTCACCGCCGTCCAGCGGTCCCCGAGGACTTTCGTCTCGGGCCGTCCGGCGTTCACCATGGGCTCGATCGCCAGCACCATTCCTTCCTTCAACCGCGGGTTTTCGTTCCGCCGGTCGACATAATTGGGCACCTGCGGCTCTTCATGGAGCGAGGCCCCGATGCCGTGGCCGACGAACTCCCGGACCACCGAAAATCCGTTCTGCGTCACATGCCTTTCGACAGCGCCACAGACGTCAAACAGGCGGTTGCCCGCCTTCATCTGGCTGATCGCCAGCTCCAGGCTCTCTTCGGTGACCGCAAGCAGGCGCTTCACTTCCTCGCTCACCTGGCCTACAGGCACCGTGATCGCCGAGTCTCCGAAATAGCCGTCCACGGCCACGCCGGTATCGATGGAGATGATGTCGCCTTCCTTCAGAATCCGTTTGGCCGACGGCATCCCGTGAACCACTTCCTCATTGACCGACGTGCACAGGACGAACGGATACCGCCCGCCCGCCGCCGGCACATAATACCCTTTGAACGCCGGCTTGGCGCCGGCATCCTTCATCATCCGCTCCGCTTCGGCTTCGAGGTCGAGCGTCGAGACGCCCGGCTGGACGAGCTCCCTCAGCCTCTGGAGAATCCGGTAGACGAGCAGTCCCGCCTTGCGCATCTTCTCCAGTTCCGCCGGACTCTTGCGAATGATCATTGGAGTTTCAGCAAACTCCGGATTCTCTCAAAGATCTCTTCCGGACTCCCGCCGCTGCCGTCCACTTCGTGCAGCTGCGAGCGGCGGCTACGGTAAAAGTCGAGCAGGGGACGGGTCTGCCTTTCGTATGCTTCCAGGCGTTCACGGATCACCGATTCCCTGTCGTCGTCACGAATCACAAGGCGCGCCCCATCCAGGTCGCATACTTCTGGCTGGCGGGGTGGGTTCGATGTCAGGCTGTAGAGGGTCCCGCACACCGGGCAGACTCTTCGGCCCGCAATTCGCGCAATAACTTTAGTGTAATCCACTTTCAAGTGAATTACCAAATGCCGGTAGCCGCGCCCGGCGAGCAGCCCGTCGAGCACGGCGGCCTGCGCCAGCGTTCTCGGGTAGCCGTCGAGGATGAATCCGCGGCGGCAATCCGGCTGGGCGATCCGGTCCGCCACGAGCCGGTTGACGGCTTCGTCGGGCACCAGACGGCCCGCCTGCATCAGGTCTTTCACCTGAAGGCCCAATTCGTCGCCTGAAGCAATGCGCTCGCGGAGCATGTCGCCAGTGGAAATATGCGGGACTCCCAAGGCCGCCTTCAGCAACCTGGCCTGCGTGCCTTTGCCCGAACCCGGCGGACCAAAGAGGATGACCGCCGTGGGCGCCCGTTGTGTGAGATCTTCCGAAGCCAACTCGTGTATCGCTTCTTCCATCTGGGCCACCGGCGGCTCACTCCGCCCGGGGCGGCGCGGCCGCGGTCCTCGAACCTGGAGGACCAGCCTCCTGCAATGCCATCGTCAGAACGAGCTGCGCCGGCCGCGGATTCTGCCCGAGCGCGGCGTGAAACCGTCGTAGTGGCGCATGATGAGCTGCGCCTCCACCTGATTCACCGTGTCCATCGCCACGCCGACCACGATCAGCAGCGAAGTGCCGCCAAAATAAAACGTCACGCCAAGCCCGTCCAGCAGCCAGCGCGGGAAATTGGCGTCGATCCAGTTGCCGAGCGCCGCCGGGGGCAGGTGCTGGAGCTTCAAGCCGCCGATCATGATCTCCGGGATCAGCGCCAGCATCGCCAGATACAGGCCGCCGACGACCGTGATCCTCGTCAGGATCCGGTTGATGTATTCCGCCGTGTTGCGCCCCGGACGGATGCCCGGGATGAAGCCGCCGTACTTGCGCATATTGTCGGCCGCTTCATTGGGATTGAAGATGATGCTGACGTAGAAGAACGAGAAGAAAATGATCAGCGTGATGAACAACAGGACATAGAGCGGCTCGCCGCTGCGGATGGAGCCGAAAAAGCCGGACAGCCACTTGTTGTTCGCAATGAAGGGAATGCCCTGGAGCGTCAGCGGGAAGGCCAGCAGCGAAGAGGCGAAGATGATGGGAATGACGCCGCCGGCATTGACCTTCAGCGGCATGTGCGTGGACTGGCCGCCCATCATGCGGCGCCCAACGACCCGCTTGGCGTACTGCACGGGGATGCGGCGCTCGCCTCGCTCCACCAGCACGATGAAAGCCACCACGAACACCATGATCGCCAGGATGATGATGAGCTGGAGCGGGTTCCAGACGTTGGTGACGAAGGTGTTCTGGTAGATGTTGGCGATGGCCGCCGGCAGCCCGGCCACGATGCCGGCGAAGATGATCAGCGACATGCCGTTGCCGATGCCGCGCTCGGTGATCTGCTCGCCCAGCCACATGATGAAGGCGGTGCCCGTGGTCAGCGTCAGCATGGTGAGGGCGATGAAGCCGAACCCCGGGTTGAGCACGAAGTCGCCCTGCCGCTGGAGCGCCGTGGCGATGAAAAGCGACTGCATGAGCGACAGGCCGACGGTGAGATACCGCGTCCACTGCGTGATCTTGCGCCGCCCAAGCTCGCCTTCCTTCTGGAGTTTCGCCAGCGTGGGAACGACCACCGTGAGCAATTGGAGAACGATCGACGCCGTGATGTAGGGCATGATGCCCAGGGCGAAGATCGTCAGCCGGCGGAACTGGCCGCCGGAAAAGAGGTCGAGGAAGCCGAACAGCGTGCCCTGATTCCGGCGGAAAAACTCCTCGAACCGGATGGCGTCGACGCCCGGAATGGGAATGGCCGCGCCCAGACGGTAGACGGCCAGCAGTCCGAGAGTAAAGAGGACCCGCTGGCGCAGATCCGGAATCCGGAACACATTGGCCAAAGCTTCGAAGAATTTCTGCATGGCTCGATCGACTCTTCCCCGCCCCGCGCGCGGCGCCGGGCCGGCGGGCGATGACTACTTCTTCTCTTTCTCTTCTTCTTCCTTCGGACCGCGTTGCCGCAGGCCGAGCGCCGTGGCTGTGCCGCCGGCGGCCTGGATCTTTTGCAGGGCGGTTTCGGAGAACAGGTGCGCGGTGACAGAGACCTTACGGGTGAGCTCGCCGTTGCCAAGCACCTTCAGCCCGTCGCCGAGCTTCTTGACAACGCCCGCGGCGGCGAGCGACTCGGGCGTGAACGTATCGCCCTCGAGTTTGTCGAGCTGGCCGACGTTGATCACGGCGAAGTGCTTCTTGAACGGCTCGTTGGAGAAGCCGCGCTTCGGCAGGCGGCGGTGCAGCGGCATCTGGCCGCCTTCGAAGCCGCGCATGTGCCCGTAGCCGCTGATTGACTTCTGGCCCTTGGCGCCGCGGCCGGAGTACTTGCCGCGGCCGGAGCCCATGCCGCGGCCGACGCGGCGCTGCTGCTTGACTTGTCCCTTGGGGGGCTTCAGGCTGCTGAGATCCATCACTGCTTCCTTTCCGCCGCGGCGCCGCCGACAATTTCCAGCAGATGGGGCGCCTTGGCCACCATGCCGCGGAAGCCCGGCGTGTCGGGCTTCTCCACGACCTGGTTGAGCTTGCGCAAACCGAGAGCGCGGACGATCTTCTTGTGGTTGGGGTGGGCGCCGATGGGGCTGCCCTTGAGCCGGATCTTGACGGTCGCCTCTGCCATGCTACAGGTTCTCCGGTTGGATGCCGCGCAGGACGGCCACCTCCGCCTTGCTGCGGAGCTGGTCGAGCGCGTGGATGGTCGCCTTGACGACGTTATGCGGGTTGGTGGTGCCGAGCGATTTGGTGAGCACGTTGCGGATGCCCGCGGCTTCGATGACGGCGCGCACCGGGCCGCCGGCGATGACGCCGGTGCCCTCGGGGGCGGGCTTCAGAAGGACGGCGCCGGAACCGAAGCGGCCGAGAGAAAGGTGCGGGATGGTGTTGCCGAGCGTATTCACCTGGCGCAGATTCTTCTTGGCGGCCTCGATGGCCTTCTTGATGGCGGCGGGCACTTCCCTCGCCTTGCCCTTGCCGTAGCCGACGACCTTCTGGTCGGCGTCGCCGACGACCACGAGCGCAGAAAAGCTGAGGTTCTTGCCGCCCTTCACCACCTTGGTGACGCGGTTGATGCTCACCACCTGCTCTTTCAGGTTGAGCGTCTTCGGGTCGATGCGTTTGACGCGGTTCGGTGTCATGTCAGAACTCCAGGCCCGCTTCCCGCGCGGCGTCGGCCAGGGCCTTGATCCGGCCGTGGTAGATGAAGCCGCCGCGGTCGAAAACGACGCGGGTAATGCCTTTCTCGCGGGCGCGCTCGGCGACCAGCCGCCCTACTTCGCGCGCGCCGGCGACGTTGCCGCCGCTCGAGGACGCGCCTTTTTCGTTGCTGGAGGCCGACACCAGAGTGCGGCCCGCCCGGTCGTCGATGATCTGCGCGTAAATGTGCTTGAGGCTGCGGAAGACCGCCAGCCGGGGCCGCTCCGGCGTCCCCTTCACTTTCCGCCGGATGCGCACATGGATCCGCCGGCGGCGTGCGTCTTTGTCGATTGAGCGCTTCATGTTGCTACCTCAACTCCGCCCTTACTTGCCGCCCGCGCCGGTCTTGCCGACCTTCTTGCGCAGGACCTCGCCGGTGTAGCGGATGCCCTTCTGCTTGTACGGCTCCGGCGGACGCAGGCTGCGGATGTTGGCCGCCACCTGCCCCAGCAGTTGCTTGTCGATGCCGCTGAGAACGATGTGGGTGTTCTTGTCCACTTTGCAATCCACGCCAGGCGGCATGAGGAACTCGATCGGGTGCGAGTAGCCCAGGCTGAACACGAGGACGTTGCCCTTGGCCTCGGCGCGGTAGCCGATGCCGACGATGTCCAGCTCGCGCGTGAAGCCCTGGCTGACGCCGGTGACGGCGTTGGCCGCCAGCGCGCGCGTCAGCCCGTGCAGGGCGGCGTACTGGTCGCCGTCGCGCTTCACTTCCAGCGTCCCGTCGTTCTTCTCGATGCGGATGCCGGCGGGAACCGGAACCGTGAGCTTGCCCTTCGGGCCTTCCACCACCAGTTCTTCGCCGATCTGCACCTTCACACCCGCCGGCAGCGGGATCGGTTTCTTACCAACTCTCGACATTGTTGACTCCAGTCCGCTTTCCAGGAAACCTGTGGATTTCCAGACTTGAACCCGATTGCGACTCAGTAGACGCGGCAGAGGAGCTCGCCGCCGACGTTCTGCCGGCGCGCCTCCTTGCCCGTCATCACTCCTTTCGGAGTGGTGAGAATGCTGACACCCAGCCCGCCGAGGACCTTGGGGATCTCGCGGCTGCCCGCATAGACGCGGCAGCCCGGGCGCGACACGCGCTCCAGGTGGGAGATCACCGGGGCGCCGTTGTCCTGGTATTTCAGATAGACGCGAATCGCCTTGTGGCTGCCCTCGTCGACGATCTTGTAATTCAGGATGTAGCCCTCGTCTTTGAGAATGCGGGCGATCTCCAGCTTCAGCCTGGAAGACGGGACATCCACTTTGGGAAACTTGGCCTTCAGCCCGTTGCGGATGCGCGTGAGCATGTCGGCGATGGGATCGGAAACCATATCAGACGTTCTTCCTCAAGACCTTTTTCGATTGCCCTCGGTTTGGCGTGCTCAGACGCGGCCCGGCCGGCCGCGCTGCTGCGCCAGAATCGGCCCCTGCCTACCAGCTCGCCTTGGTGACGCCGGGAATTTCCCCAGCGAGGGCGAGCTGGCGGAAGCAGATGCGGCAAAGCTGGAACTTGCGCAGATAGCCGCGCGGCCGGCCGCACCGCTTGCAGCGGTTGCGGAAACGGACGGCGATCTTCGGCGTCTTCACGCCTTTGCCCCGCTCCTGCTGGATCTTCTCCTTGAGCTTCAGATCCCTGGCGATCTTTGCTGTCGTTGCCATGTCGGGTCAGTGCCTCTTGCTCTCTTTCCACCCGCTCAGTTCTGACGGAACGGCATGCCGAGGTGCTTCAGCAAAGCCATCGCCTCGGCGTCGGTCCTGGCCGTCGTCGTGATGCAGATGTTCATGCCCTTCACTTTTTCCACTTTTTCGTAAGAAATTTCCGGGAAAATGAACTGGTCGCGCAGGCCGAGCGTATAATTGCCGCGGCCGTCGAAGCTGCGGGTGCTCACGCCCCGGAAGTCGCGCACGCGCGGCAGCGAGACGTTCATCAGCCGGTCGAGGAACTCGTACATCCGGTCGCCGCGCAGCGTCACCATGCAGCCGATCGACATGCCCTCGCGGAGCTTGAAGGCGGCCACGGACTTGCGCGCCTTGGTGACAACAGGCTTCTGCCCGGTGATCTGCGCCAGCTCCTGCACGGCGCCGTCCATCAGCTTCGGGTTCTGCGTGGCTTCGCCCAGGCCGATGTTGACGGTGACTTTTTCGATCTTCGGCACCGACATGATGTTGGTGTAGCCGAACTCTTTCATCAGCGCCGGGACCACCGACTTCTGGTAACGCTCCCTGAGTCTCGCCTTCATTGTCTGTTCCTCTCGTGCAATTGCCCGGCTTCCTATTTCTTGTCGAGGATCTCGCCGGTCTTCACCGCCACGCGGACACGGCGCGGCTTGCCGCCGACGGTCTCGGTGCGGGTGCCGATGCGCGAGGCCTTGCCGTCGCTGGTGACGATCATCACGTTGGAAACGTGGATGGGGCTTTCGCGCTCGGCGATGCCGCCCTTGATGCCGCGCGCCGGATTGGGGCGGACGTGCTTCTTCACCATCATCACGCCCTCGACCAGGAGGCGGCCCGTCTGGCGGTTGACTTCCAGAACGCGGCCGACCTTGCCCTTGTCGCGGCCGCTGATGACCTTCACCACGTCGTTCTTGCGGATGCGGATCCGCAGGGGCTTCCGGGGTTCGTTGTGCCTGTTGGCAAGACGGCCGGCCATGTCAGATCACCTCCGGAGCAAGCGATACGATCTTCATGAAGCGCTTGTCGCGCAACTCGCGGGCGACGGGCCCGAACACGCGCGTTCCGATGGGCTCGCCAAGATCGTTGACGAGCACGGCGGCATTGGAGTCGAAGCGGATGTAGGTGCCGTCCTTGCGGCGCGTCTCTTTCCGCATCCGCACGATGACGCACTTGACGACCTTGCCCTTCTTGATATTGGAGTCGGGCGCGGCCTCCTTGACGCTGGCCGTGACAATGTCGCCCAGGCCGGCCTGAAGGCCCTTGTCGCCGCCGCGGGGCAGGATACACATGAGCTTCCGGGCGCCGCTGTTGTCGGCGACCTCGAGCATCGTTCTCATTCCGATCATGGCAGTGTCCTCGTCCTAAGCCTTGTCAGTTCTCCGTCCCGCTTATTGCTCGTCGGCCAACTGGGCGACGCCCGTGTCGGCGGCGCGCCGCACCACCTCGGCCAGCGTCCAGCGCTTCAGCCGGCTCAGGGGACGGCTTTCGACAATCCGCACCACGTCGCCCGGGCGCGCCGCGCCCGCCTCGTCGTGGGCGTAAAACTTCTTCCGCCGGGTGACAATCCGTTTGTACAGCGGGTGGGGCACGCGGCGCGTCACCTCGACGACGATCGTCTTGGCCATCTTGGCCGAGACCACCTCGCCCACCTTCTCGTTCCTGCGCTTTACGGGTGTTTCCGCCATTGGGTTACTTCGCCTCCGCTGTCTTCAATTCCCGCTCGCGCCGCACGGTGAGGATGCGCGCCTTGTCCTTCCGGAGCTCCCGGTACTTCTTGAGCCCGTCCATCTGGCCCAGCGACATCTGGAGGCGCAGGTGGAACATCTGCTCGTCGATTTCATGGAGCTTCACGTCCAGCTCCTTCAAATCCAGCTCTCGAATCTTGTCGGCCTTCATGGTTTCATCCCGATCTCGCGCCGGCTCAGGCGTCGGTCTCCTGCCGGACGACGAACTTGGTGCGCACGGGCAGCTTCATCGCGGCCAGGCGCATCGCCTCGGCGGCCGTCTCCTGCGGCACGCCTTCCATCTCGAACAGAATCTTGCCAGGGCGCACGACTGCCACCCACTCTTCCGGCGCTCCCTTGCCCTTGCCCATGCGGGTTTCCGCAGGCTTCTTGGTGATGGGCTTGTCCGGGAACAGACGGATCCAGACCTTGCCGCCGCGCTTCACAAAACGGGTCATGGCAATGCGGGCGGCCTCGATCTGCCGTCCGGTGACCCAGGCCGGCCCAAGGGCCTTCAGCCCGAATTCGCCGAAGGCGATCGTGGAGCCGCGCCAGGCCTTGCCTTTGCGGCGGCCGCGCTGCTGCTTGCGGTACTTGACTTTCTTCGGCATCAACATGGGTCGATCACTCCCTGCTCAGTCATTTTCCAGCGCGGCTCATTGCCCGGCGCCCGTCTCATCCACCGGAGGCGGAGGAGGAGGGGGCTCCACGGCGGCGGCAGGCGGCTCAGCCGCGACTGGCGGCGCAGCGGCGGGCTGCTGCCGTTCGGGTCGCGGCTCGCGCCGCTCCCGGCGCTCGGGGCGCGGATTGCGCCGCGGCTCGTCGCTGCGGCTGCGCCGCGAGAAGCCGTCGGTGGGCACTTCGCCCTTGTACACCCAAACCTTGATTCCGATGACGCCGTAGGTGGTGTAAGCCTCGGCGAAACCGTAGTCGATGTCGGCGCGCAGCGTGTGCAGCGGCAACTGCCCTTGCAGGTACCACTCGCTGCGGGCGATTTCAGCGCCGTTCAGGCGGCCGGAAACCCGCACCTTGATCCCCTTGCAGCCGAAACGCTGGGCGCTTTCCACCGCCTTGCGCATGGCGCGGCGGAAAGCGATGCGCTTCTCGAGCTGGAGGGCGATGGACTCGGCCACCAACTGGGCGTCCATCTCCGGCTTGTGCACTTCCTGGATGTCGATGAAGACTTCGCGCTTCGTCTTCTGCGCCAGCTCCTGCTTGAGCTTTTCGATCTCGGCGCCCTTGCGTCCGATGATGATGCCCGGCCGCGAGGTATGAATGGCGATGCGCAGCTTGCTGCCGCCCGGCCGTTCGACTTCGACGGCGCTCACGCCCGCCGCCTTCAGCCGCTCGCGCAGCATCTCTTTCAGCTCGAGATCTTCGTGCAGGAGCCTGGCGTAGTCCTGCGTGGCGAACCAGCGCGAACGCCAGTTCTTGGTGATCCCGAGCCGGAACCCGTAAGGATGAACTTTCTGACCCATGCTATTCCTTCTCCGCCTGCGGCTGCCCGCCGCGCGGGCCGACCTTGACGACGATGTGGGCGAGCCGGCGCTGGTAGCGGTAGGCGCGTCCCATCGGCGCGGGCCGGATCCTCTTCATCCGCGGCCCTTCATTGACATAGGCCTCGACTACGAACAACTCGTCGACGTCGATCTCGTTGTCGCGGTCTTCGGCGTTGGCGATGGCCGAGCGCAGCACCTTCTCCACCATCGGCGCGGCGCGCTTGTTCGTGGTGCGGAGGATCGTGATGGCGTCGCCGGCCTTCCTGCCACGGATCAGGTCGACGACAAGCCGCGCCTTTTGCGGCGACGTCCTCACCATTCTGGCTTCCGCTTTCGCGATCATCTTCCCTGTTCCTTTCCCTGTCCCGTGCCGCCGGCCTCAGCTCTTGCCGGCCTTGTCGCCCTTGTTGGCGTGCCCCTTGAAAGTCCTTGTCGGAGAGAACTCGCCAAGCTTGTGGCCCACCATGTTTTCAGTGACGTAAACGGGGATGAACTTCTTGCCATTGTGCACGGCCAGCGTATGCCCGACGAACTCCGGCAGGATCGTCGAGCGGCGCGACCAGGTGCGGATCACCTTCTTCTCGTTCTTTGCATTGAGCGCGGCGACCTTCTCGGCCAGGTGGCCATCGGTGAACGGCCCTTTTTTCAGTGAACGGCTCATCGTGCCTGTGCCTCTCTCCCGTTACTTGCCCTTGGACCGCGGCGTCGCGATGAAGCGGTCGGTCCGCTTGTTGTTGCGCGTCTTGTATCCGCGGGTCGGCTGCCCCCACGGGGTGACCGGATGGCGGCCGCCCGAGGTGCGGCCCTCGCCGCCGCCGTGCGGGTGGTCGATGGGGTTCATCGACACGCCGCGGTTGTGCGGGCGGCGGCCGAGCCAGCGCTTGCGGCCGGCCTTGCCCAGCGATTCGTTCTCATGGTCGAGGTTGCCCACCTGGCCGATCGTGGCATAGCAGTTGGCCGGCACCCGCCGCACCTCGCCGCTGGGCAGCTTCACCAGCGCCACGCCGCCTTCCTTGGAAACCAGTTGCGCCCCCGCGCCGGCCGAGCGCACCATCTGCCCGCCCTTGCCGGGGCGCAGCTCGATGTTGTGAATGGTCGTGCCGGCGGGGATGTTTTCGAGCGGCAACGCATTGCCGGGGCGGATGTCGGCCTCGGGCCCGCTCACCACGGTCTGGCCGGGCTCCAGCCCGACCGGAGCGAGAATGTAGCGCTTTTCGCCGTCGGCATAGTGGAGCAGCGCGATGCGCGCCGAGCGGTTCGGGTCGTACTCGATCGCCGCCACGCGCGCCGGAACGCCCCGCTTGTCGCGGCGGAAATCGACGATGCGGTACAACTTCTTGTGCCCGCCGCCGCGGAACCGGATGGTGATCTGGCCCTTGTTGTTGCGCCCGCCGGAGCGTGACTTGCCCTCGACGAGGCTCTTTTCCGGGCTGTCCTTGGTGATCCCTTCGCGCGTCACGACGGTCATGAACCGCCGCGACGGTGTCACCGGCTTGAACGATTTGGTCGGCATCTCGGGTCTCCCTACAGCTCCGCAAACTCGGGGATCTTCTCGCCCGGCTTGAGCCGGACGTAGGCCTTTTTCCAGTCCGAGGCGTAGCCGGAGTAGCGGCCGCGCCGCCGCAGCTTGCCCTCGAACGTGGCCGTGCGGACGTCTTCCACCTTCACCTTGAACAGCTTCTCCACGGCGGTGCGGATGTCGGTCTTGGTGGCATCGAGCTTCACCTGGAAACAGATGGTCCGCTCGGCCTCTTTCTTGCCCACGGCCTTTTCGGTAATGATGGGGCGGAGGATCACGTTGTAGAGGTTCATTGCGCCAGCGCCTCCGACAGCTTCTTCGCGGCTGCCTCGCTTAACAGAACGGTCTTGTGAGCCAGCAGGTCGTAGGTGGTGACGTCGCGCGTGGCCACCAGCTTGACCCCCGGCAGATTGCGGCTTCCCAGCTCGAGATTGCGGTTCGCCTCCGGCGTGCTGACCAGCAGGACGGTGCGGCCGGTCTCGAGCTTGCGCAGCACTTCGGCCATCGTCCGGGTCTTGTGATCGGGCAGCGGCCAGCCCGCAACAACCTTCAGTTCGCCGTCGCGCAGCTTGGCCGTCAGGGCGGAGCGCAGCGCGCCGAGCACCATCTTGCGGTTCAGCCGGTAGGAGTAGTCGCGCGGCACGGGGCCGTGAGTGGTGCCGCCGTGACGCCAGAGCGGGGAGCGGATGGATCCCATGCGCGCCCGGCCCGTGCCCTTCTGCCGCCACAGCTTCTTGCCGGAGCCGGCCACTTCGCGGCGGACCTTGGTCTTGGCGGTTCCGCTGCGCTGCCCGGCCAGGTAATGGCGCACGCTTTCGTACAGCAGGTGCTCGTTGACGGGCGCGCCGAATACGGCGTCGGCCAGTTCCAGCTCGCCCACCTTGTTGTTGTTCAGATCGAAGACGTCAACCTTGGCCATGGCAGTCTTACCTCTTGGCGCGGCGCACGATGACGTAGCCGCCGTTCGGTCCGGGCACCGCCCCCTTGACCATCAGGACATGATCCTCGGGATCGACGTCGATCACCTCAAGGTTGCGCACCGTCACCTGGGCATTGCCCATCTGTCCGCCCATGCGCGTTCCGGGGAACACGCGCGAGGGGTAGCTGGAGGCGCCGATGGAGCCCGGAGCGCGGTGGAACATCGAGCCGTGCGTGGCGTCGCCGCCGCCGAATCCGTGCCGCCGGACGACGCCGGCAAAGCCGCGGCCCTTGCTGATGCCGGTCACGTCCACCTTCTCTTTCGGCTTGAACTGGTCCACCAGCACGCGGTCGCCCGGCTTCAGATCGGCGCCGCCCTTCAGGCGGAACTCGCGCAGGAAGCGCGCGCCGCCTTCCACGCCGGCCTTTTTCAGATGGCCGGCCTGCGGCTTGTTGGGCTTGCGCGCCTTTTCGATCAGCGCCAGCTGGACGGCGTCATAGCCGTCGCGCGCCGGCGTCTTGCGCTGCACGACGACGCACGGCCCCGCCTTCAGCAGGGTCACGGGCACGACCTGGCCGTCGGGCCGGAACACCTGGGTCATCCCGATTTTCTTGCCGATGATTCCTGGGCTCATATCCCTCTATTCCTTCACTGCTCATCCCCCCGGCTTCGGCCGCCGGGGAGCCTTCTCCAGTCGAACCGTCCCACCGCTGGGCGGCGGGCGCCCGGCTCAGTTCGCTCCCTTGTGATACGCCTTGATCTCGACATCGACGCCGGCAGGGAGGTCGAGCTGGCTCAGAGCATCCACCGTGTCCTGCGTCGGGTCGAGGATGTCGATCAGGCGCTTGTGCGTGCGGATTTCAAACTGCTCGCGGGATTTCTTGTCCACGTGCGGCGAGCGGTTCACCGTATAAACCGAGCGCTGCGTCGGCAGCGGAATCGGGCCGGCGACGCGGGCGCCGGCGCGTTTGGCCGTCTCGACGATCTCCGACGTGCTCTGATCGAGCAGCCGGTGGTCATAGGCCTTCAGCCTGATTCGGATTCGCTTGGTCAGCATCGCATTCCCGTTCCCGCCGGGGCGCGGCGCCGGCCGCCCCCAGCCTGGTTGTTACTCAAAGATCTCGGTCACCGTGCCGGCGCCGACGGTGCGGCCGCCTTCGCGGATGGCGAAGCGCAACCCCTTGTCCATGGCCACCGGCGTGATCAGCTCCACCTCGATCGACACGTTGTCGCCCGGCATCACCATCT
>CAKZUE010000025.1 GCA_937920635.1 uncultured Bryobacteraceae bacterium | reverse complement strand
CAGCCATGGCTCGAGCGGCTGATAGCCATCGACCATGGCCTCCGGGAAGGCTTGCTCCATGGCGGAAATCCTGCGATCGGCTTTATCTGATGGCAGGTTCAGCTTGCCGGTGAGCGCTGCCCGCACTTCCCCGAGGATCCTGTTAGACCAGAGAGGGTGGTAGAATTTCGGATCCTCAGCGCAACGAAGAGCGGTGTCGGCGAAAGGGAAGCTAACAAGCACGCAGGCGTCGAGCAGGATCAAGTCTTTGCGATTCATGAATTCTGCTCAGGCGCAACTGGAGTTTCGTTGTACAGTCCGGCTTCGTAGGCTTCCCGGGCGATCTGGTTGAGCAGCTCGTGCCGCCGCTGGTCACGGCGTTTCTTGTACGTTATCAGGTCTGAGAACAGGACGCGCCGGTGCGAGCCCACCTTGTAAGAAGGGATTTGTCCCTCATCCAGCAGGCGGACCAGGTACGGTCTGGAGACGCCCAGCAGGTTGGCCGCCTCCTGCGTCGTCAATTCCTGAGTTTCCGGGACGACCACGACAGCACGGCCATTCCGGTAATGGCGCAGGATGTCAATGAGAAGCTTGACCAGCGGGGCGGGCATGGGTCGAGATTCTCCGCCGACCGCCAACGCCACCCGATTCTGCCCGGCAGACTCGAGCAGCAGGGAGAGATCCTTCACCAACGTCAGATCCTCTGGCGGGATGACACCGATTGCCCCTTCTGGACGCATATCCACACCTCTCCTTTCCACATAGGCAGTCTACCATCAAACGAAAAGAATATCAACAAACGAAATAGGTTCTTCCAGAGTAATTCTGCGGCTGTGTCATTGATGCAGTGCCGTCCGTGTGGAATTACGTTTGGCAGACGGTGTAGGCGGAGGAGACCGAGGGCAAGGCCGGAGTGGGCGATAGCTAAGCGAGGGGGGAAGAGGGAGCCTGGAAAAGGGGACAGTGGTTCCAGTCCCCTTTTTTATGGGGCCTGGTAGATGTCGTGGAGGCGGAGGAGGCCGAGGGCGAGGCCGGAGGAATCGGCGACAGGGAGGACGCTGAGCTGGCGGGGGCGGCGCTCCATCAGGAGCAGGGCCTCGCGGAGCGTGGCGTCGGGGGAGATGGTGACGGGGGCGCGGGTCATGACATCGGCGGCGGTGAGCGGGCGGATGTCGTCGAAGCGCTCGAGGGCGCGGCGGAGGTCGCCGTCGGTGATGAGACCGGCGAGGCGGCCTTCTTCGTCGAGCACGCAGGCGGCGCCGAGGGGCTTGCGGGTCATGGCGATGACGACCTCGCGCAGGGGCGACTGCGGGGAGACCCAGGGGACTTCATCGCCGGAGTGCATGGCGTCGCGGACGCGGAGACGGAGGTTTCGGCCGAGCTGGCCGCCGGGGTGCAGCAAGCGGAAGTCTTCGGGGCTGAAGCGGCGGGCGGCAGCAAGGCTGATGGAGAGAGCGTCGCCGAGCGCGGTGGCGACGATGGCGCTGGAGGCGGGGATCAGGTTGTAGGGGTCGCCTTCCTCTTCGACGGAGGCGTCGAGCGCGGTGTCGCAGAGGCGGGCCAGTTCGGTGTCGAGGCGGCCGCAGATGCCGATTCTGGAGACGCCGAGATCGCGGGCGCGGGCGGCGAGGCGGAGCAGTTCCGGGGTGGTTCCGCTTTTCGAGATGAGAATGAGGACGTCGCCGGGCTCGAGCAGTCCGAAGTCGCCGTGCTCGGCTTCGGCCGGATGAAGATACGCAGCGGGCGAGCCGGTGGCGCAAAGGGTGGCGGCGAGCTTGCGGGCGGCGGCGCCGCTTTTGCCCATGCCGGCGGTGACTATCTTGCCGGAAGCGTCGGCGAGAAGGTGAACGGCGCGCTCGAACTCCGCGCCCAGACGGGCGGAAGCCCGCTCGATGGAGCGGGCTTCACAGGCCAGGAGCTTGCGGGCGGCGTCGATCATTCCGGCTTGGCTGGCTCGGGCGGGACCTTGACGGCGTGATCGAAGAGGAACTTGAGCGTCTTGTCGGTGATGATGCGGTTGACGATGGTTTGAATGCCGCCCTCTTTTTCGAGCTTGAGGCGGACGGCGGCGACGGGCTCGCGGCGCTGGCGGGCGATGCGCTGGATCTCGGCGTCGATCTCTTCCTCGGTGGCGCTGAGGTTTTCGCTGGCTGCGATCTTGCCGAGCAGGAGAGCGGCTTTGACGTCATGTTTGGCCTGCTCGTACTGGTTCTGCTTCAGCTTCTGCCAGTCGATGCGGATCTTGCTGGTGTCGACGCCCTGAGCCTGCATGGAGCGGAGCTGGCCGTCGAGCATGTGCTCGATGCGGTCGTCGATGTAGGCCTCGGGCACGGGGAAGTCGTGCATGGCGACGATCTGGTCGACCAGATCATTCTTGGCCTTGACCTGGGCGTCGTAGTCCTTCTCGCGGAAGATGGCCTTGCGGATCTCTTCGCGGACCTCGTCGATGGACTGGAAGTCGCCGAGGTCGCGGGCGAAGTCGTCGTTGAGCTCGGGCAGCTCTTTCTTGCGGATCTGCTTGAGGGTGATGCGGAAACGGACGGTGCGGCCGGCGAGGCGGTCGACGGCGTAGTCCTCGGGGTAGGTGACTTCGGCTTCCCTTTCGTCGCCGGGGACGGCGCCGCGGAGGGCATCGGAGAAGGCGGCGAAGGTGTCTTTCCCGCCGATTTCGATGTTGATCTCATCCTGGCGCAGCGGCTCGCCCTCGACGCCCGAGATCGTTTCGAGCGAGACGAGGCAGTGATCGCCGTCCTCGGCGGGGCGGGGATCGATATTGACGAATTCGGCGCGGGACTCGCGGATCTGGTTGAGGCGCTCTTCCACTTCTTCGTCGGTGACGACGGGTTCGGCGTAAGCGACCTGGAGACCGCGGACGTCTTTCAGCTCGAACTCAGGGGCGACTTCGAATTCGGCCTTGAAGTGGACGGCTTCGCCCTCGTGGAAGTGGAGGTCCTTGATGGAGGGGCGGCTGACGACGCGGAGGTTTTCGCGCTCGCAAGCCTGTTCGAGGAATTTGGGGACGAGATTTTCGAGCGCTTCCTGGCGGATTTCCTGGGCGTAGCGGGAGCGGATAAGAGTGGAGGGCGCCTTGCCGGGGCGGAATCCCTGGATGTGAGCCTTGGAGCGGATCGATTCAGTGACTTTTTCGATTTCGGCGGCCATCGCCTCGGCGGGGATGGTGACGTCGATCGAGTGCTTGCAACCTTCGATGAGGGCCAACGGAAATACCTCCAGACAGACGAAGGCGCGCCCATGGAGAGGGCGCGCCCGGAAGATGGGTTGTCAGCGTGCGGCCGATGCCACGCGGGCGTCGTCGCGCAGAGCGGCGGCTCTGTCGACCGCCTCCCAGGTAAACGAGTCTTCCTTGCGGCCGAAGTGGCCGAAGGCGGCGGTGGCGCGGTAGATGGGGCGGCGCAGTTTCAGGTGTTCGATGATGCCGCGCGGGGTGAGCGGGAAGTGGGCCCGGACGAGCTCGGTAAGGCGGTCTTCGTCAATGATGCCGGTGCCGAAGGTGTTGACGAGGACGCTGACCGGTTCGGCGACGCCGATGGCGTAAGCGAGCTGGACTTCGCAGCGGGTGGCGAGACCGGCGGCGACGATGTTCTTGGCGATGTAGCGGGCCATGTAGCAGGCCGAGCGGTCGACCTTAGTGGGGTCCTTGCCGGAGAAGGCGCCGCCGCCATGGCGGCCCATGCCGCCGTAGGTGTCGACGATGATCTTGCGGCCGGTGAGGCCGGTGTCGCCGTGGGGGCCGCCGACTTCGAAGCAGCCGGT
Source organism: uncultured Bryobacteraceae bacterium (assembly GCA_937920635.1). Classification (GTDB taxonomy): domain Bacteria; phylum Acidobacteriota; class Terriglobia; order Bryobacterales; family Bryobacteraceae; genus JANWVO01. The sequence continues at coordinate 46,089 of CAKZUE010000025.1, read as the reverse complement.
GGGGTTGATGTGGATCTTCGTTTTCGCGTCGAGCATTTCCGCGGGGACGACGGCGCGGATGATCTTGTCGCGGATTTCGTCGACGAGGCCGTCGGGCATGGTGTTGGGCCTGGTGGGGTGCGGGTCGTGCTGGGTAGAGACGACGACGGCGTCGACGCGGGCGGGCCTGCCGTTGACATACTCGACGCTGACCTGGCTCTTGCCGTCGGGGCGGAGGTGCTGGACTTCGCCGCTGCGGCGGGCTTCGGAAAGACGGCGGACGAGCCGGTGGGCCAGCATGATGGGCATGGGCATCAGCTCCTCGGTCTCATCGCAGGCGTAGCCGAACATCATGCCCTGGTCGCCGGCGCCGCCGGTGTCGACGCCCATGGCGATGTGGGGCGACTGGCCATGAATGAGATTCAGCACGGCGCAGGACTTGTAGTCGAAGCCGTATTCGGAGTTGGTGAAGCCGATGTCTTTCACCACGCTGCGGACGAGATCGGGGAGGTCTTTAAAGAACTGGAGATTGGTTGTGGTGATCTCGCCGGCGACGATGACGGTACCGGTGGTGACGAGCGTCTCGCAGGCGACGCGGGCGGCGGGGTCGCTCTTGTAAATTTCGTCGAGGACGGCATCGCTGATCTGGTCAGCGATCTTGTCGGGGTGGCCCTCGGTAACGGACTCCGAGGTAAAGATGTGACGTCGCGAATCAGGCAACTTCAAGCCCTCCTGGGGAGTGGGGATACGCCGCGCGAGCTCACACGGAGGACAAGCCGGCGGGAATCAGCCAAGCTTTTAGTGTATCGGAGGGATTTCGGGGGCGTCAAACCGCGGGGCCCAAACGGGGATGAGGAGGGGCCGAGCTGCGGGAAATGGGCGGCGGGCGGAAATGAAAAAGGCCCCGCCGGAGAGGCGGGGCAAGGTGGGCGCCCTCCTTTTGGCCAAGGAGGGCGCAGCAGAGTGGGAGGTTATTTCTTCAACGAGATCTTGACCGTCTTGGGCTTGGCCACTTCCTTCTTGGGCAGAGTGACCTTCAGCACGCCGTCCTCGTAGTTGGCCTCCACCTTGTCGGTATCGACCGACTCGGGCAGCGTGAAGGCGCGATGGAAGGAGCCGTAGCTGCGCTCGATGCGGTGATAGCCGCCCTTCTCCTCCTGCTTTTTGAACTCGCGGGAGCCGCTGATGGACAGGGTGCCGTTCTCCACCTTGACCTCGATGTCGTCCATCTTGACGCCGGGGATGTCGGCGGTGAGGACGATCTCATTCTCGTTCTCCGCGATATCCACGGCCGGATACCACGGGCGGGCCGAGACCGGCTCGTTGAAGAAGCGGCTCACCATGTCCTCGAAGAGAGCCAGCGGGCTGGAGAAGAAGGGATCCAAAGCGGTATCGGTCCGACGAGCGATGTTCGCCATAGTGTCTGTCACACCTCCTTGGGAAGATCGTTTCACGATTCCACTATACAATACGCACAGGACACTGTCAAGGTTTCTGAGCATGTGCGGCTCAACTTTTTTCGGGATGCGCTAATCGGGTTGCCGCGTGGGTCACCGCTGGAGCAGGACAGGTGCGCGTAGCCCCGGCCCAAGGGCTGGGGAGTGTGCGCTTGCTGCGGGCAGCCCCAACCCAAGGGCCGGGGAATAAAGCAAAGGCGGCTGGCCCGGGTGGGGCCAGCCGCCGAGGTTGTTGGGGGATAGGAACGGATCAGTCGCCGAGGGCGCCGGCGGTCTCTTCCTGTTTCTCCTGAGCACGGGTAGCGGGGGCGATGCCGCCGATCTGGACGAGACCGGTGTCGGGCTCCTTGAGGACGTGCTTGCGATAGAGGGCCATCATCCGATCGTGCTCGGCCTGCTGCTGCATGCGCAGCTTGAGGTCGCGCTCGCGGATTTTCTCTTCGCGGGCGGTCTTGGCGATGCCGAGCTTGTCGAGATCGGTCTGGCGCTCTTTGGTGACGATCTCGTCGCGCAGGACGAGGTGGTGCTCGGTGGAATTGAGGTTGACGCTCTTGTTGCCGGCGAAGATCTCATGCCGCCCATGCTCTTCGTACCAGCGGGTGAGGGTGGCGGTCATGTGCATCTTCTCGACGATATTGCGCCAGCCGACGCCGGTGTTGTAGGCGCAGAAGCTGATCTCGCCCTCCTGGGTGGCGTAAGGGATGATGCACTGCTCGGTGCGGCGGAAGTCGTAGTTGAACAGATCCTGGAACCACATGCCGGCGATGAACAGGAAGTTCCAGCGGTCGGCGCGGCGCTTTTCGATGTCGCGGATGGTGCGGTCGCCGCTGACCTTGCCGTAGTCGCGCCCGGTGGCGCCGAAGGTCTTGTCGAACTTCTTGAGCAGGTCGGAGAGCTTGAAGTGCGTGGGCGCCTGGAAGGGATCGTAATTGCGCATCAAGGCGAGCGCCATGCCGACGACGGAGAGGAACTTGCCGCGGGCGGCGTCGTTGACGCGGGCCACATCGCGGGCGAGACGGTCGCCGTTGAGGAACTTGGTGACCGGGACGGACTCCTTGGTCTCCTTGTCCACCATGACGGCCATGCCGACGCCGCAGTTGGGGTGGCAGCCGCAGCTCAACTGGCCCCACTGGGCGCTGGGTCCGTGGACGAGGTCGGCCCAGTCAGTGAAAGTGGACATGAAGGAGATCGGGTACCAGTCGCGGACGGGCTCGCCAAGGCCGGTCTGGTTCTTGACGTCGTGAGCCAGGTGGCTGAGGGTGTAGCGCTGGGCCATGCGGCGCTCGTCGCTGATGCCCTCGTCGCGTCCGGTGAAGGAGACGGGCTGGAAGCTGAGGAAGCTGATCTTCTTGGGGTTGTCGAGAGCGAACTGAATGACGCGGCCGACCTGCTCGTTGTTAATCCCGTTGATGATGGTGATGACGGGGACGATGTCGACGCCGGCGTTGTACAGGTTCTCGATGGCGCGGAGCTTGACGTCGAACAGGTTGCCGACGGCGCGGTGGGAATTGGCCGCATTGCCGACACCGTCGAACTGGAGGTAGGCATAGCGGAGACCAGCTTCCGCAGCAGCGCGGGCGAACTCCGGCGACTTGGCGAACTCGATGCCGTTGGTGGCTGCCTGGACGGAGTTGTAGCCGACCTTTCGGCAATAACGGACGGCATCGAGGAAGTACGGCGACAGGGTGGGCTCGCCGCCGGAGAACTGCACCGACATCTGGCGCCGCGGCTTGATCTTCAGCGCGTTGTCGAGCATGGTCTTGATGTCTTCCCAGGTGAGTTCATGGACGAAGCCGACCTGGTTGGCGTCCATGAAGCACGGGTCGCACATCATGTTGCAGCGGTTGGTGAGGTCGATGGTGAGCACCGAGCCGCGGCCGTGGGTGATGGTGGAGGAGCCGTGGCGGTGCAGGTCCTCATCGTTGTGGGCGCGGATGTCGCGTCCGGGGAAAACTTCCTCCAGGTGGCGGAAGAAGGCGGGGTCGATCGACATCACATCCTCGAAATGGCCGTGGATGGGACAATCCTTGACCATGAGGATCTTGCCGTCGCGCTCGATGATCTGGGCCTTGATCTCGCCCGGGCGCTCGTTGACCAGGATGCTGACGTCCTTCTTGCCGTCCAGGATCTCCTTGCGGATCTCGGGGATGCACTTGGGGCAGAGGGAGTCGGTCTGGCGCGGCCAGCCCAGTGGCGGTTTCATCTTCTCCCATGACTTCAGCAGCGGCTTGTCCGACCATTTCGGCGTGAAGCTGGGGTTCGGCTTGATGGAGTTGAGCGTGTCGAAGACGGGCCAAATGGCCTTGGCCGCCAGCGTCACGGCCTTCTCTACATACTTGATCGGCTTGGGCATTTTGACTTGTCCTTGTCTCCTGGTGTCGGGCTCTCTGGTCTAAGCGCCAGATGATTCACTTCGATCGGGTGACTCCACAAATAGAGCCAGAGTGGAGACACTTCACTTCCCTTCCTATTGTAGGCAAAGCCTTGCGGCTGACCAGAATGAACCATCGAACTGCGCCGGAGCCCGGTTCGACGGGGAAAACAGGGGGCTTAACGGGGGCCGCCGAAATCGCGATAGCATGAGCTGGGAGAGTCTTTGACCGCAGGGGAGCGAAACAGGGAGGCGTTTCTCAGTGCCGCCCGGCGGGCCGGGTTTCAACTGGCGGGCGTCGCGCCGGCCGCCGGGGTGGCAGACTTTCCCTTGTATCAACAATGGGTTGAAGACGGGCTTGCGGGGCCGCTCGGCTACCTGACGGACCGGAGAGCAGGGATGCGGGCCGACCCCCGGCTGCTGCTGCCTGGGGCTCGCTCGGTGGTGTGCGTGGGGCTGCTGTATCACACGGCGGGACCGGCACGTCATTCCGTTTCGCGCTACGCCTGGGGAGCGGCTGATTATCACGATGTGGTGCGGGCGATGCTGGAGGGCGCCGTGCGGGAGGTGATGGAGGAGGTGGGGAGGTTCGAATACCGGATCTGCGTGGACACGGCGCCGCTGCTGGAGCGGTCACTGGCGCGGGAGGCGGGGCTGGGGTGGATCGGACGCAACACGTGCCTGATCCATCAACCGATGGGATCGTGGTTTTTTCTGGGGGAGGTGCTGACCTCGCTGGAGATGGAGCGGGACACTCCGCCGCCGGACCGCTGCGGGACGTGCCGCAAATGCGTGGATGCGTGCCCGACGGGCGCGCTGATTGCGGCGGGAGAAGGGCGGTACCGGCTGGATGCGCGGCTGTGCATTTCGACGTGGACGATCGAGCAGCGGGGGGCGCTGCCGGAGCGGGCGCGGGAAGGCAGCGGGCATCTGGTGTTCGGGTGCGACATCTGCCAGGAGGTGTGCCCGTGGAACCGGCGGGCGCCGGCGACGGCGAGGCCCGAGTTTCAACCCTTGTATCCGGACCCGGATCTGGCGGAGCTGGCGGGGCTGACGGAGGAAGGGTTCCGGGAGCAGTTCCGGCGGACGGCGTTGTGGCGGGCGCGGTACTCGGGGCTGCTGAGAAACGCGGCGACGGCGATGGGCAATTCGGGGGACGTACGGTATCTGCCGGTGCTCGGGAAGCTGGCGGAGATGGAGGATGAAGCGGTGAAAGAGCATGCACGTTGGGCGCTGCGGCGGCTGGAGGCAGGGCGATGACGGTCCTGGCGGCGGCGTGGCTGCTGCTGGCTCAATATTATGGGGACCCGGCGGTGGAGCGGGGGTTTGATCACTTCTACAATCTCGAGTACCCGCAGGCGATCGCGAAGTTCCGGAAGGCGATCGAGGCGGCGCCCGCGGATCCCCACCGCCACAACCACCTGGCGCAGGCGGTGTTGTTCCAGATGATGTTCCGCGCGGGGGCGCTGGAGACGGAACTGGTCACCGGGGGCAATCCGTTCCTGCGGCGGCCAAAGATGGAGCCGACGGAGGAGGAGCAGAAGTTGTTTGCGGCGTCGGTCGGAGAGACGCTGCGGCTGACTGGGGCGGCTCTGGAAAAGAACCCGCGGGACGCGGATGCGATGTACGCGCGCGGGGTGGCGCTGGGCTTTCGCGGCACTTACAACTTTCTGGTGCGGCGCGCGTGGATGGACGCGCTGCGCGACATCACCGATGCCCGCAAGCTGCACAACCGCGTGGCGGAACTTGACCCTCAGAACATCGATGCGCTGATGTTGCAGGGCGTGCACGATTACATCGTCGGCTCGCTGCCGTGGTATTACCGGACGCTGGGATTTCTGGTGGGATTCCGCGGGGACCGCGAGCGGGGCATCCGCACGGTGCGGATCGTGGCGGAGAAGGGCAAGTGGAACCGTGTGGACGCCAGGATTCTGCTGGGCGTGGTGGCGCGGCGGGAGAGGAGGCCGCAGGATGCGGTGCCGATCATCCTCGAACTGCTGGAGAAATACCCGCGAAACTTCCTGTTGTGGTTTGAGCTGTCGCAGATGTACGCGGATCTGGGCCGCAAGGAGGATGCGCTGCGGGCGCTGGACCGGATCGAGGAGCTGAAGCGGAGCGGGATGCCGGGATTTGCAAGCCTCCCGTTCGAGAGGATCGAATTCGCGCGCGGGAACCTGTTGTTCTGGTATGACGAGCCGGAGGAGGCGGTGCAGCATCTGCGGCGCGCGGCGGCGGCAGCCGAGCGGTTGGATCCCAATTCAGCCGTGGGGGCTTGGCTGCGGCTGGGGCAGTGCCTGGATCTGATGGGACAGCGGCAGGAGGCGCTGGGGGCTTACCGGAACGCAGTAAAGACGGCGCCGTCTTCGTATGAGGCGAAGCTGGCGCGGCGGTGGCTGTCGCGTCCGTTCGACGGTGCGGAGAAGAGCGCGCTGGCGAAGGGCGAGTTATAGGCGCCTTTAAGCCGCTGCCGATCCGACAGCAGTCGGGACTACCTCCGGCGGAACAGCCACAACAGGATGGAAAACAGGAGGCTTAGCAGCAGGCTGGTCATCAGGGGAAAGTAGAAGACGCTGTGCCTGCCGCGGATCACGATGTCGCCGGGCAGCCTGCCGAGGCGGAGGGGAAGCCGGGGGAAGAGATACAACAGCGCCCCCATCAGGAACAGGGCGGCGCCTAACCACATCAGGGTGCGGCCTAACTGCGTGACCATCGGTTCTTGCGGCTTGACGCGTGGCCGAGGCTGGCCCTGGGCCACTCACTTATGGTAGCGCGGCGTGGCGCCGCCAGAATGGGCAGGGGCTGGAGCTCAGGGCCTTCGAATCCGGCAGTCACAAATCTGAAACAATTTGGGCGCGTTGCGTTTTATACACAGCGATTCCACAGTTGCATACTCGTAAGCCATTGAAAATAAAACAAATATAGTTAGCAAAATCCGGTCCTGTCCGCGCCGATTTTTGTTGACACCTGAAGCGGCCTGGTGCATAGTGGAGATGGTTCCAAGAGGTTCACGGAACAGCGAGCCGAAGGAAACGTAGCGAGTCCGGAACGATGATCCGGCGGTCAATTTCAAAAAAAAGGCCGCCGGGGAGCGAAGGGCAATCGGGCGTTCCCAACGGCAGGCCGCCGAGAGGGCAAGCCTTTGGGCGCGCGTTGATCCCGAGGGGCGAAAACCCCGGAGGGGAGCGGCCCACAGGTTCAGGCTCTCCGGGTTGGCGCTGATCCGGCGGGCAACGGGTCTTGGCCGTAGATCTCCTCGGATGTCCTCGAGGCAAGCCGGGGTGGGAGGTCAAGGCGGACCGGGTTCGCTGGCAGGCGTCAAGGAGGCGAAGAGGCAGGCCGGGATCGGTGACCCCGCCGGGGCTTTCTGGTAACGGAAACGTCCATGCGGGCGAGAGAAAGGCCGCTTCGAGTTCCCGGCTTCGCGTCGGTTGACAGGCTGGCACGGCATTCCGCGGTGAAGCGGTTTCGGGCAAATCCCGAGGCCGGGGAGCGGAGAGCCAATGGTGCCCGGTCGACCGGATGCGCCACGCTCAAGCCCGGCTAGACGGGCAGGGGAGCAAGCTGAATCCGCGGGTCACTTGGAACCATTTTTGCAGGCCCGCCTGAGCTGTGCGGCTCCCCGGAGAGGGTTGAGCCCGGCGAAGGCGGGCCTGTTCCATTTCGGAGTGGATTCCCGCTCGCCGTGAACAGACATCCGGTTGCCGGATCGCGCAGGGGGACCTCCCGCAGCCGTGCCTGTAATTCCCTCCCCATTCACGGTCACAGAGCCGCCCGTGGAGAGGGCGCCAGCGGCAGGAGCCGGGGGCCCAGGGTTGGCGCCGCAGACTGCGCGATGGGGCCGCTGCCTCGCGGGCGGATGTCCCGCTCAGTCGCGGTTCTATTGGCTTCGGCCCGCTTCAGCGCGTTTGTTTGCGCGGCATATGCAGTAGGCGGCATGGGGTTCAGTCGCTGCGCTGAACTGGTGCGCCCCGTTCTCAGGCGGGTTGAATGCCTGGCACGGCTGGGCCGAGCACGGGCTGGCTCAGAATTCGCGGGCCGAGGTGATTCCGCTCTCGTGAAGCGCGGCGGCCATCTTCTCCAGCGCCGCTTTATGGATCTGGGAGACGCGGCTTTCGTTGATGCCGAGCATGCCGCCGATCTCTTTCATCGTGAGTTCGTTTGAGTAGTACAGGATGACGACCTTGCGGTAGCGTTCGGGGAGCACGCTCATGGCCTTTTGCAGGCGCTCGCGCATCTGTTCCCTGGCGCACATGGCATCGGGCTGGGTTTCGGGAGTGCCAGGGTAGTCGGGGGGCGGCAGTTCGTCCTGTTCCTGAGCGCGGCTGTTGGCCGAGACAAGCCCGATGTTGCGCAGATCGAGCGCCATCTGCCGCCAGCGGGAAACTGCCACGCCCATCCGTTCGGCGAGCTCGTCCTCCGTCGGCTGCCGGTGCAGGAGCGCGTACAGGTCGCGGGTAGCCTGCTCGATCTGGCGGTGCCTGCGGCGCATATCGCGCGACGCCCAGTCCATCTGGCGGAGGCTGTCGAGGATCGCGCCTTTGATCCGGTGCTTGGCGTAACTGGAAAAGGCGACCTTCTTGTTGGGGTTGTACTTGGAAGCCGCGTCGAAAAGCCCGAGGATGCCGGCGTGGACCAAGTCGTCCAATTCGACATGGATCGGGAGACCCTCATGGACCCGCACCGCGATTGCTTTTACCAGAGGGAGGTGCTCCAGCACCACGCGGTCCCGCTGCTCCCGCCTGGCCGCCAGTCTCTTCTCTTCGCCTGCCACCGCCGGCTGCTTCTGTTTTTTCGCCGTTACTGCCGCTGTCGCTCTTGCCGCCATCGCAACATCCTTCCTGCCATGCTTCGGTTCCCGGGCGGCCTCTCTCGTGGAGGCGTCAGCCCTGTTTCTGGGAACTCCCGGGCTTTCCGGAACAGCTTCCGTGACGTCCGGCACGACGGAAAGGGCAATCGAGCGGCCATTCTTGCCGGATGCCGGCCGATGCGCGCACCGCTCTTCGTGGCCGACTGCAAGTGACAGATTTATCAGGCTGTTATTGAATTCTTCCAGTTCTTCGCCGCGCCAGGGCAGGACAGCCTGGCGCGCTTCAGAAACGCCCCTTTCCCGTTTCGATCCGAGTTTGGCCCGGTGACTCACCGTTCGACTCTCCAAGCTGGAACACCGAGTTTCATATCGGTACAAATTCGGAGTTTCCACTACAGGTAAGTGAAAACCGCTCAGAAGGCTCCTGCGCCGATGCTAGCGCGAAGCTGAGGAGTTTCCTCTAGAGGAGTTCCCTGATTTCGCACGCACGAATTACTGAGCCAGCAGCGGAAGAACCCTGAACTGGTCCCCTTTGCGCCTCAGCCCTTCGCACTCCGTCTTGGGGGTGCCTGGAGTGGTAGCGGCAGAGGAAAGCCTTGAGTCGATAGGAGTGTGCTTGGGGATTCGTTTCCCCGGCTTGGACAGGCTCTGGTCATCGCTAGGAGCCGCTCCTTGCGCCGGCCTGCGGCCGGCTTCAGTCGCGGTTCTCTTGCTGTACCAGACCGGGTTGGGGCCGCTTGGCCGCGCCTTTGGCGCTCCCGCGCGGCTCGTTTGCGGTTCTGTTGCGGCGCCCCGGCAGAGGAGCCGGCAACGGCAGAGGCTGTCAGTCGAGTTCTTCGCGCCTGACGGCGGTCCAACTGCGCAGGGCCAAGGCGGCGAGGAAGAGCAGGACGGCATAGAGCAGCAAGCCGTCGAGAGTGAGCCATGCCAGAACGCCGAGCGTGGCGTATGCAGCCATGGCCCATTTCAGTTTGCGGCGAAGCGCGGCGGGATCGAATTCCAACGCAATTACCTCGGCATGTTGTAGGAAAACACGAGCTGGAGGCGGATTTCGCCGCCGCTGAATTCCGCCGGCAGAGGCGGAAACGGGTTGGAGGCGCTGATGCTGGCTACAGCCGCGCGATCCAGGGCGTCGAAGCCGGAGGGCGTGGCGATGACGAGCTTCGGCACCTGTCCCGAGCGGCTGATGATGAACTGGACGACCACGCGCCCGCGCGCGCCGAGCCGGGCACTCTCCGGCATCACCGCATACCAGTTGCGGCGGACGCTGGCGAGCACCTGGACGAGGTACGGGCGGAAGTCGATGCCCTTCGGATCGCTGAGCAGTTCGAGCGTGCTGCCAGGGCGTCCCGGGCGGGGCGTCTGCACCATGCCCTCGGTGACGCCGCCGGCGCCGGGCGCGTCGCCGATGGTGAGCCCCGCGCCGCCGGCGCCTTTCACCACGGACTTGACCGTTTCCTGCACGCCGCCGCCCGGCAAAGCGATGCGCGGCTGAGAGGAAGGCGCGGATGCCGCGCCGACAGGCTCGAACGGATTGTCCCGCTTCGGAGGCGCGGGCTTCGGCGCCTCCGGCGGCGCGATGCCGGGCAGAGCAGGCACGGGCGGCGGCAGGTTCTGCGCCATCTCCACCTGCGGCAGATCGAAGTCGAGTTCGCGCCCGCGGCGGGACTCCGGCGCGCCCGGCGGCGGCTGGAACGGACGGACTGAGCCCCGAGTCTGCGGCTGCTGAAGAGCGGGACGCGGCAGGAGGGCGGAGATGTCCACTTCGGCGGCGGGCTTGCCGCGCTGCGGCTCCTTCTGCGTCAGGCGGAATGGCGTGGGGGGCGCGACCAGAGGCGTGGACCGGCTCACATCCACCAGCACCCGGGTTGCCGGACGCGCGCCGGCGGGCGCGGCGGGCATCCACCACAGCAATGCGGCGACGAAGAGATGAAACCCGGCGGCTCCGGCGGCGGAGATGAGGTGGCGGCGGCGCGCGCCCTCATCGCGCACCTCGAGCAACAGACGCGGCACAGCGTCCGTGCGGGCGGCCGGAGGATGGGCGGCAGTGTTCATCCGCGCCGGGAAGCGGGACCTCTTCTTCTAGATTGACGCGGAGCGGAGCCGCTCGGCTACCACTTTGCCGTGGGCGGCGATCCTTTCGGCGATCTGGAGAGCCAGAGCCAGGGCGCGCGCGCCCGCTTCGCCATCGACAGCGGGACGCGAGCGCGCCGCCACAGAGTCGAGAAACGCGTCCAACTGGCGCGCCAGCGGCTCGCCTTTGGCAACCGGCTGCGGCTCGAAGCGCACCTGCCGGTCTTCGCTGACGCGGATCGAGATGCACTCCTGCCTGGCGTAGTCCACCGAGACGTACTGCCGCGGCTGGAAGAAGCGCAATTTGCGCACGCGCTCGGTGGAGACGCGCGAGGCGGTGAGGTTGGCGATGCAGCCGCCGGGGAATTCGAGCCGGACGTTGGCGATGTCGGGTTTCGGCGAGAGCACGGCGATGCCGGCGGCGCGGACCTCGGAGGGCTCTTCGCCGGTCATCGAGAGCACGAGGTCGAGGTCATGGATCATGAGATCGGCAACGACGTCGACATCCAGGCTGCGCGGGGAAAAGACGCTGAGGCGGTGGATCTCGAAAAACAGCGGCAGGCGGAGGATGCGGCGCGCGGCCTCCACCGCGGGGTTGAAGCGCTCCAGGTGGCCCACCTGCAACAGGCGCCCGTGGCGGCGGGCGGTCTCGATCATGCGGCTGGCTTCGCCGAGGCTGGCGGCCATGGGTTTTTCCACGAGCACGTCGAGGCCGGCTTCCATCAGCCGGCAGGCGGCGTCGGCGTGCGTGGTGGTGGGCGAAGCAATGACGGCGGCCTCGCAGCGGGCGGCGAATTCCTCCAGAGAGGCGCAGGCGGCGCCGCCGAATTCCGCCGCGGCGGCGCGGGCGCGCTCCGTGTCCGGATCGTAGACGGCGGCCAGTTCAGCCCGCGCGTTGGCGGCGATGACGCGCAGGTGATTGCGGCCGAAGACGCCGGCGCCGGCCACGCCCATGCGGATCTTGTGCTGGCTCATTCTCCCTCCGGCAGGCAGCCGACGACCGCGATCGAGTGCGCGTCGGCGAGCGAGAGCATCTCGTCGCGGTCGAGCAGCAGGGTGCGGCCGGCATCGACGGCGAGCGCGGTCGTGCCCGTTTCGATCATGGTGCGGATGGTGCCCGGGCCGGCCACGGGCACATCGAACAGCAGATGGGCGCGGCGGCGCGAGACTTTGACGAGCCGCAGCGGACGGCCGTTGACCAGGGAAGCGGCGCGGCGCAGCATCGCATCGGTGCCCTCCATGGCTTCGACGGCGACGCAGGCGCGCTCGCAGACGGCGACGCTCTGGCCGATGTCGAATCCGGCAAGCGCGTTAGCAACGCGGCGGCCGTAGTCGATGTCTTTGCGCTCCTCCGCGTCCGGCTTGCGGCGCGTAAGCGGGCCCTCCCCCGCCAGCAGCGGTTTCAGCAGCCGGGTGGAATCGGCCAGCCGGATGCCCTCGCGCTCGAGTTCCTTCTGCACGGCGCCGATGAGCGCATCGGTGTTGCGCTCTTCCAGCGACATGAGCACGCGGAACAGGCGCCAGTCGGGCTTGAGCGAGCTGAACAGCGAGACGTGCTTCACCTGGCCGGCCATGATCACTTCCGTCAGGCCCTCGCTTTTCAGAATGTCGATGAGGCGGCCGAGCTCGGCGATGGTGATCCAGTAGCAGCGCGCGGCGAGCGCTTCGACCTCGGGCGGAGCGTGGTCTTTGAGCGCGATGACGACGACCTCGTGCCCGAGCCGGCGCGCCTCTTCGAGCGCCAGCACGGGAAAGCGGCTCGATCCGGCAATCAGCCCGTATCTCACTTGATGATCCCGCGTTCGGAGGAACCGATGAAGTCGAGCAGCTCGGCCACCTCGGCCGTGGCGGGCACTTCCTCGCGGATCCTGTCGAGAGCCTGCGAAGTGTTCAATGACTCGCTGCGGAGCAGGCGGAACGCCTTGTGCAGCGCCTGGATGGATTCGGCGGGGAAGCCGCGGCGCTCGAGGCCCACCTTGTTGGCGCCGTACAGGCGCGATTCGCGCGGCGTGACGGTCATCGAATAAGGCAGCACATCGCGGGTGATGACGCTGTAGCCGCCGACGAAGGCGTGGCGGCCGATGCGGCAGAACTGATGGACGCCGGAGAAGGCTTCGATGATGGCCCAGTCGCCGATGGTGACGTGGCCCGCCAGCGTGGCGGCGTTGCCGAGGATGCAGTGGCTGCCGATGCGGGCGTCGTGGGCGATGTGGGCGTAAGCCATGATGAGGTTGTCGTCGCCCAGCGTGGTGACGCCTCCGCCGCCGCCGGTGCCGCGGTGGATGGTGACGAACTCGCGGATGCGGTTGCGGGAGCCGATGCGGGTCTCGGCGCGCTCGCCTTTGTATTTCAGATCCTGGGAAGCGACGCCGATGGTGGAGTAAGGGAAGAACAGGTTGTCTTCACCGATCCAGGTGGGGCCTTCGATGAAGAGATGGCCCATGAGGCGCGTGCGCGCGCCGATTTCCACTTCCGCGCCGATGACGCAATACGGCCCCACGTCGGCGTCGGGGTGAATCCGAGCCGCCGGATCCACGATCGCCGTGGGGTGGACGGGCATGGGCTCAGCCCTGGGCTTCCGCCGGGGCGGGGCGGTCGATCAGCTTGCACATGACGACCCCCTCGGCCACCACCTGGCCGTTGACTTTGGCCGTGCCCTGCATCTTGACGACGGTCTCCTTCCGCTTGAGCGTCCTGCATTCGATGATGAGCGTGTCGCCGGGCAGCACGGGGCGGCGGAACTTTGCCTCTTCGATGGACGCGAACAGCACGAGCTTCGACTTGCGGTCGGGCACGGTCTTCAGAACCAGCACGCCGCCCACCTGGGCCATGGCTTCAACGATCAGCACGCCGGGCATGACCGGGTATTCCGGGAAATGGCCCATGAAGAAAGGCTCGTTGGCCGTGACATTTTTCATGCCGACGATGCGGTCCTCCTCGATCTCGAGGATCCGGTCGACCAGCAGCATCGGATAGCGGTGAGGCAGAATGTCGCGGATATCGATGTTTTCGAGCACAGCCATGAGAAGGCTATTCTAACAAACGATGGACGAGATCCTCCGAAAAGCGCAGGCGGCGTGGCCTGCGGCGCGCGCGCTGCTGCGGAAGCTGGTGGAATGCGAATCGCCCAGCGAGGACGCGGCGGCGGTGACGCGGTTGATGGAGCTGCTCGCGGAAGAGACGCGCGATTGCGCCGCGGCGAGGCTCGTGAAGATGCCCCGCGCCGGGCGGTGCCTGCTGCTGACGTTCGCTCTTCCGGGACCGGCGCGGAAGAAGCAGCCGGGGCTGCTGGCGGTGGGCCACGGCGACACGGTGTGGCCTGCGGGCACGCTGCGCACGATGCCGTGGCGCGAAGCGGGCGGGCGCATCTACGGACCGGGCGTGCTGGACATGAAGTCTGGGCTCGCGTTCTTCATCACCGCGATGCGGCTGCTGCGGGAGCTGGACCTGCCGGTGGCGCGCGGCGTTCAGATGTGGGTTGTTTCCGACGAGGAGACGGGCAGCGCGGATTCGCGCGCGCACACGGAGAGGCTGGCGCTGGAAAGCGCGGCGGTGCTCGTGCTCGAGCCGGGCACGGGGCTCGAAGGAAAGCTGAAGACGGCGCGCAAAGGGGTGGGCGACTACACGGTGCGGGTGCGCGGGCGGAAGGCGCATGCGGGCGTCGACTTCAGCGCCGGTGCGAACGCGATCGTGGAACTGGCGCGGCAGATCGAGCGCATCGCGGCGTTCACGGACCTAAAGAAGGGCCTGACGGTGAATCCGGGCATTGTGCGGGGAGGCACGCGGACGAACGTGGTTCCGGATGAAGCCGAGGCGGAGGTGGACATCCGCGTGGCGCGGCTGCGCGACGCGGCGGGGCTCGACAGAAAGTTCAAAGCGCTGCGGCCAGTGGACCGGCGGTGCCGCATCGAGGTGACCGGCGGATTGAACCGCCCGCCGATGGAGCGCACGCGCAAGGTCGCCGCGCTGTTCCGCGCGGCGCAGAAAATTGCGCGGGAGAAGCTGGGCGTGGAGCTGGAGGAATCTTCCACGGGCGGCGGCTCGGACGGCAATTTCACGGCGGCGCTGGGCGTGCCGACGCTGGACGGGCTGGGAGGCGTGGGGGAGGGAGCGCATGCGCCGCACGAGTCGATTCTGACCGGGCCGGCGGCGCAGCGGATCGCGCTTCTGGCCCACCTTGTGCTCCATTTGGGACAATGAATAGGGAATTCATGCCCGCATGGTGATCACCGGGTTGTACTTCGCTGTTGGCGCAGCGGCCGCGGGCGCGCTGTTGGGATGGGCGGTCCATCCGTGGGCAGGCGCGCCGTTTTACATTTTTGCGCTGTTCTGTTTGTGGTTTTTCCGCGACCCCGAGCGCGAGATTCCGCACGGGCCATATGCGGTGTCGCCGGCCGACGGCAAGATCGTGCGGATCAAGGAGGCGCCCGGCGAGACAGTGGTCAGCATCTTCCTGAACATCTTCGACGTTCATGTGAACCGCGCGCCGGTCGGGGGCAAGGTGGTGGACGTGCAGTACAAGCCGGGCAAGTTCCTGGTGGCGAGCCGCGATGAAGCCAGCGTGCAGAACGAGATGAACACGATCACGATCGACGGGCGCGGCACGGTGGTGCGGTTCTCGCAGATCGCCGGGCTGATTGCGCGGCGCGTGGTCTGCTACAAGCAGCCGGGCGATTTTGTGACGGCGGGCGAGCGGGTGGGGCTGATCCGGTTCGGGTCGCGCGTGGACGTGCACCTGGGACCGGAGTGGCGGCTGCGGGTGCGCGAGGGCGAGCGGGTGCGGGCGGGATCGTCGATCCTGGCCGAGATGACGCCGAAGGAATGAGGCCGCCATGGGAATGCCGCGAGTGAACCTGCGGGAGAGGCTGATCGATCCGAATTCGCCGGACCGGCGGCCGAGGCGCGCCGCGTATGCGTTGCCGACGCTGTTCACGGCGGGGAATCTGTTTCTGGGGTTCCTGGCGATCCTGAAATCGATCGAAGGGGCGCTGTGGGCCCATGCGGGGCACCTGGGATCGAATCCGCACTGGGAGCTGGCGGCGAAAGTGATCGGCGTGGCGGTGTTTTTTGACGGGCTGGACGGGCGGATTGCGCGGCTGACGAACACGACCTCGGAGTTTGGGAAGGAGCTGGACTCGCTGGCCGATGTGATCAGCTTCGGCATTGCGCCGGCGGTGCTGGCTTTCGTGTACGGCTTTCAGTTTCTCGATCCGGCGACGCCGCCGGAGGCGCGGAAGTACGTGTTGCAGGCGGGCTACTTCATCCTGTTCATGTTCGTCTGCTGCGGCTCGATGCGGCTGGCGCGGTTCAACATTACGTCGAACCCGGTGCCGCGCAATCCGGGGCGGCCGGACCGGAAGTACTTTGTGGGATTGCCGATTCCCGCGGCGGCGGGCATGGTGGCGGCGGTGGTGTATGCGGCGGACTCGGCGCCTCTCACTCTGTGGCCGCTGAGCGCGGCGTGGGCGGCGCTGCTGGCGCTGCTGAGCTTCCTGATGGTGAGCACGTGGCGGTACCGAAGCTTCAAGGACTTCAACCTGCTGAGCCCGCGCAGCCCGCGCAGCGTGGTGCTGCTGGGCATGCTGTTCTACCTGATCTGGAACTTCTCGCAGCCGGTGCTGCTGGCGATGGCGATCGCTTACGTGAGCAGCGGGATTCTGGTGCGGATCGGCGGGCTCTTCCGCCACGCCGTGCGGCGCGAGCCGGCGGCGAATCCGCCGGGCGGAGGCGGGGAAGGCCATGCGTAAGACCGACTGGCTGCTGGTAGGCGGGGACACGATTCTGGGCCGCGAGATCTGCGACCTGGTCGAAGAGCAGAAGCTGCCGGTGCGGCTGACGCTGGCCGCGAGCCGCGCCGAAGAGCATGTGCTTGCGGCGCCGGAGGAGGAAGACGACGACATCACGGTGATGCATGCGCTGGACCGGACGCTGGTGGAGGCCGCCGACGTGGTGCTCCTGGCCGGCGCACGGGAGGCCAATGAGAGAGCCGTGGCGCTGGCGCGGCAGGCTGCGGCGCGTCCGGCGCTGGTAGACCTGACGGGGCAGTTCGAGGATCTGCCGGAGTCGCGCCTGCGCGCGCCGCTGCTGGAGTCGGCAGAGATGGCAGCGGAGCCGGAGACGATTCACACGCTGGCGCATCCGGCGGCGGTGGCGCTGGCCAGGCTGGTAGCGCTTCTCCATGCAAAGCGCCGGGTGGTGCGCGTGGTGGCGACGGTTTTCGAGCCGGTGAGCCAGCAGGGGCGCGCGGGGATCGACGAGCTGCACAATCAGACGCTGAGCCTGCTGAACTTTCGCGAAGTGCCGCAGGAGGTGTTCGGCGCGCAGGTGAGCTTCAATCTGCTGCCGCGGTACGGGCGCGGCGCGCCGCATGCGCTGAGCGAGGCTGCGGGGCGGATTGAGAAGCACCTGGCGACGCTGTGCGGGGCGCGGGGGATTCCGCTGCCGTCGGTGCGGCTGATCCAGGCGCCGGTGTTCCACGGCTACTGCCTGAACGTATGGGTGGAGTTCGAGAAGCGCCCGCCCGTGCGCGTGCTGGAAGAGCTGCTGGAAGAGGCGGGGATCGAGATCCGGAGGGCGGATGCCGAGCCGGCTTCCAACGTGAGCGTGGGCGGGCAGGTAGGGCTGGCGGTGAGCGACATTGTCGAAGACCACGCGGCAGCGCAGGCGGCGTGGTTCTGGCTGGTGTTCGACAATCTGCGGTCGCACGCGGAAGCGGCGCTGCTGACGGCGGGGCTGCTGGCGCGCGGGAGGGAGGCGCGGTGAAGCGTGCCGCCGCTCTGATGGTGGCCTGCGCGTTGGCCGGCTGCGGCTACCATGTGGGCGGGCGCGCGGACCTGCTGCCGTCCACGCTTCGCACGATCGCGATTCCTGCGTTCGGCAATGCCAGTCCGCGCTACCAGCTCACCGGACAGCTTCCGGCGGCGATTACGCGCGAATTCCTCACCCGCACGCGGTACCGCGTGGTGGCGGACCCGAACGAGGCGGACGCGGTGCTCTACGGCACGGTGAAGAACTACTTCAGCTTCCCGTCGCTGTTCGACCAGCGCACGGGACGGGCCTCGGGCGTGCAGGTGCACGTGTTTCTGGACGTGAAGCTGGTGGAACGGGCCACGGGGAACGTGCTGTGGGAGCGCCAGAACTACGAATTCCGGGGCCGCTACGAAATCGCCGTGGACCAGGCGCAGTATTTCGACGAGAGCGCTACCGCGCTGGAGCGCCTGAGCCGCGAGCTGGCGCGGCAGGTGGTGAGCTCGATGCTCGAGGCCTTCTGACACGATGACGCCCGATCAGTTTCTCCGGGAGCTGGAACGCAAGGCGCCGCCGCCGTTGCTGCTGTTCGCCGGACCGGAGGACTGCCTGCGGCGGAGGTGCCGCGAGACGCTGCTCAGGAAGTGCCTGGCGGAAGAGGAGCGCGACCAGGGCTACGTCCGGCACGACCTCGAGGAAGTGACGCTGGGGGAGGTGCTCGACGATGCGCGGTCGTTCGCGCTGTTTGCGCCGCGGCGGCTCATCTGGGTGGCGTCAGCCGAGGCGGCGCTGCCGCGCGGGCGCGGCGCGGCGGACGAAGAAGCGGGCGCTGGCGGCGGCGCGCCGGAGATGATCGCGCAGTATGCGCAGGACCCGCCGCCGGGCGTGACGCTCGTGTTCGATGCGCGCCGGTGGGACTTCGAGGGGGAAGACAAGACGCGGATGGAACGGCTGCTCAAGTTCTACTCAGCGGCCGCGGTCGTCGAGTTTCGGCGGCTGGACGCCCGTCAGGCGCAGGAGCTGGCGCTCGATCTGGCGGCGAAGCGGGGGCTGAAGCTGGGGCGGCGCGAGGCGGAGCTGCTGGCAGCAGTGACGGCAGCCGACGGCATGCGGATCGAGACGGAGATCGAAAAGCTGGCTCTGTACTGCGCCGGGCGGGCGGTGACGGCGGACGACATTGCGGCGCTGGTGCCGGATGCGGAGGAGTCGACCGTTTTCGAATTGGTGGACGCGCTGGCGCGGCGCGACCGGGCGCGGGCGCTCGATTTACTGGACCTGCTGATCCGCGCGGGCGAATACCTGCCGCTGGCGCTGATGTTCCTGGAGGGCGTGTTCCGGCTGGCGCTGGCGGCGCGCGAGCAGAAGCTGCGCACGGCGCAGGAGGTGCAGAGCTATTTCCAGCGCCTGGGGCTGCCGATGTGGCGGGCGCGGGCGGAGCAGATCCACGCGGCGGCGGCGCGGTTCACGGCGGCGCAATTGGCGGCTGGGATCGAAGCAATCCTCGAGGCCGACAGCGGGATGAAATCGACGCGCCCGGACGACCGGCTGGTGATGGAGCGCTTCATCCTGAAGCTGACGGCGTGAGGCGGCAGGGCGGCGCCGGAACGGATCATCGACTGCGGAGGCGCTCCAGCGCGGCGTCGCGGTTGCGCCGCGCATTCTCGTAATCGGGCTTGAGCGCGAGGGCGCGGTCGAAATCGGCAAGGGCTTCCCTGTAGCGGCGCAGGCGCATCAGCGCGTAGCCGCGCGCGTTCCAGGCTAAAGCCGAAGCGGGGTTGAGCGAGACGGCGCAGGCGAGCGGATCGAGAGCCTGCTCGAAGCGCTCCTGCTGGATGAGGCGGCGGCCCTCGGCGTGGCAGGCTTCGGCGCGGCGAAGCGCTTCACCGGACGGCGGCGCGGGAGAAGCAGCGGGCAAAGGTGGGGAGAAAGGCGCCTTCGGCTGTGTCTCCGTGGGAGCAGGCGTGGGCGGCGGTGAGGGCGTGTCCGGGCGGGCTTCGGCCGTCTGGGCCGCGGCCGCGCTGGCGGCTGCCGAACGCTGGTCCGCCGCGGCCGCACGGGCGCGTTCGGCGAGCGAGCGCAGGTCCGGGTCTTCCGGCGAAAGTTCGATGGCGCGCTCCAGATCCTGGACAGCTTCCTCGAACCTCCCCAACAGGAACAGCGCGGCCCCCCGGGCGTGCCAGCCGAGGGGATTGCGAGGCTCGAGCTCAATGGCGGCGGTGCGGTCCTTCAGCCCGAGTTCATGCATGCCCAGCGCGTGCAGCGAACCGCCGCGCGCCACCAGAGCGGCCACGTTGCCGGGCTCGGCTTCCACCGCGCGGTTGCGGTCGGCCAGCGCGTCTTCGTGACGTCCCTGGCGGCTGTAAAGATCAGCGCGCACCAGAAGCGCCCGGACAAAGCCCGGTCTGGCGTCGATCGCCGCCGTGTAATCAGCCAGCGCGCTGCCGGTGTCGCCGAGCACCTCGCGCGCGGCGCCGCGCAGCAGCAGCGCTTCGGCGCGCCGCGGCCAATGGGCGGGCGCGGCATCGAGGGCGGCGGTGAAGTCGGCAGCGGCGCGGTCGAAACGCGCGGCGTCGCCCTGCGAGCGGCCACGCTCGAACAGCGCTTCGTAAAGGCGCGGATCAAGGGCCAGCGCGCGGTCGAAATCTTCGATGGCGTCGTGATGACGGCCAAGCGAAGCCAGGACGCGCCCGCGGGCGAGCCACGGCTGCGGATCGTCGAGCCGCAGCCGGATGGCGCGCTCCAGCGCGGCCAGCGCTTCTTCATTCCTGCCCAGCGCGGCCAGCGCCTCTCCGCGGCCGCGCTGCAAGGCGGAGGTCTCATGGCCGAGTGTCAGGCACTGATCGAAAGACTCGAGCGCGCCGCGCGCGTCGCCGCGTTTCAGGCGCAGCTCGCCCAGCAGCCTCAGGGCTTCCGGATCGGAGCGGTTCATTTCGAGGGCGCGGAAGATGCCGGCTTCGGCATCGTCGAGCCGCTCCAGCCGGAGCAGCACGCCGGCGCGCCGCCGCTGCGCCGCCGAGGATTTCGGGTTCTGCCGCAGCACTTCGTCGAAGGCCGCAAGCGCCTCTTCGAGCCGCCCCTCCTGTTCGAGGCGCACGCCCCGCTCGTAAGCGGCCTGCGCCAACCGGCTGACGGGCTGCGCCGCCATGCCGGCAGCGGCAAGCCCGGCCAGGCACAGCCATGCCGCCATTGTCATGGCGCCCCTCCTCCGGCGCATCTTACTACAGAGCGCGGATGATCTCTTCCAGTTGCCGCGCCAGCGCGGCGTGGTCTTCGCCTTCCAGCCGAACCGGCTTGCCGATCCTGACGCGCACGATGCCCGGCCGGGGGAACTTCCAGTCCGGATGCAGCACGCGGTTCGAGCCCCGGATGCGCACGGGCACGACGGGAATGCCGAGCCGCGCCGCCATCACGCCGATGCCCGGCAGGAACGGCAGGATCGAATCGTCGCGGCTGTGCTTGCCTTCGGGAAAGATCAGCGGGCACCAGCCTTCGCCCGCCAGCTCGCCCAGATAGCGCAGCGCGTCGCGCGCGCCGGCTTCGCGCTGCGGGATGGGCACGGCGTTGAAGACCAGGCAGGCCAGATAGTAGTTGAGCGAGTTGGTGAGCCGCTTCCACCAGGGAAAGCGCTCCGGGTGGAAGTGCGCGTCGAAAAACTCCTTGCGCATGGCGGGCGCCAGGCGGTGGCGCCACTTCCACGGCATGGCGATGAACAGCACCGGCGTATCGAAATAGCCCTGATGGTTGGAGGCGAACAGGACCGGCGCCTCCACGCCATTCAGATTCTCGCGGCCCTCGACGCGCACCCACGCAAACAGGCGCGCCAGCCACAGCACCCACGCGTTGAGATGGAAGACGCGGTGCCAGTGCGCCCAGCGGCTGCGGCTCCAGCGGGGGAATTCAAATGGCTCAGACGGCGGCGCAGGGGGCGCCTTTTCGAGCTGTTTGAGATCCGCCACCGTCCGGGCGGAGGCGAACGCGGCTTCGTCCAGCGTGCGGCCCAGGCGCTGTTCGAGGGCCACCATCAGCTCGATGCGGTCCAGCGAGCTGAGGCCGAGCCCCTCAATCGGCGTGTCGGGCGCGAGTTCGCGGCCCCCCGCGTAGCGGGCCAGAACGGCGGCCACGGGATCTTCGGAAGCCTGTGGGGCCGAAGCGGGCGCGGCGCCGGAGACCCGCTGCCGGATCACGCGCCGCTTCAGCTTCCGCGTGCCCTCGGTGCGGGGCAGCTCGGGTTCGGGCCACACGGTGCAGCCGCGGATCTTCTGGTGCTCTTCCAGGTGCGCGTTGGCCTCGCGGATCACGGCTTCTGGGTCGGCGCCGTCTTCGAGCACCAGCGCGGCATGGACGGTCTCGCCGCCCGCGCCGGCCAGGCCCACCACCGCCGACTCGCGCACGCCCGGAATCGAATTCAGGATCCTCTCCACGTCCTCGGGGAAGACGTTGCGCCCGTCGGCGAGGACGATCATCTCCTTCTTGCGGCCCTTGATGTAGAGCCTTCCGTCGGAGTCCAGCTCGCCGATGTCGCCCGTGTGCAGCCAGCCGTCCTCAAACGCCTCGGCCGTGGCTTCCGGGTCGTTGAAGTAGCCGGAGGTGATGTTAGGCCCGCGCACCAGCACTTCGCCATCCGGCGCGATGCGGATCTCGACGCCCGCGATGGGCTTGCCCACCGAACCCTGCCGCGCGTGGAACGGATGGTTCAGCGTGACGATCGGCGCGGCTTCCGTGAGCCCGTAGCCCTGGATGACGGCGTAGCCGAGCCTGCCCCAGAACTGCTCCAGCGCGCCGTCCAGCGCCGCTCCGCCGACGATGAAGCTCCAGAACTTCCAGCCGAACAGGCGGTGCACGCGGCGGTAGCGCCACCAGCGCCGCAGGAACTTCTCGCCCGGCGGCGCCGGTTCGGCAGCTACGGGCGCCACGGCGAGGATGTACTCGCGCAGCAGTTCGAGAATGCGCGGCACGCTCACCAGCACGCTGATGCGGCGGGTGCGGATCTGCCGCACGATCTCGCGCGGATCCTGCGTGCGCAGAAAGACCACCGTGCCGCCGAGGATCGGCGGAATGAATGCGGCCATCGCCTGGCCGAACATGTGGCTCAGCGGGAGCAGGTCGAGAAAGCGGATCGGATGGAACGGGCGCGCGTAGTGAAGATACTTCCGGATCTCGCGCTCGACGGGAACAATATTGGCCAGAATGTTCCGGTGCGTGATGACAACGCCCTTGGGCTCGGCGGTGGCGCCGGAGGTGAACAGGATCTGCACGGTGTCGCCGGCGGAGATCTCCACGGGCGGCGCGTCGGGCGCGGGCGTGCGCCAGTCGAGGTCCGCGAGCCGCCAGACGGGAACGCCGGAAGGCGGCGCCGGCAGCCGCACGGCGTCGCCGAGCAGGATCGCCTTGGGCGCGGTGATGCGGACGACGCGCTCCAAAAAGTCGGGAGAATGTTTCTCGTCAATCGGAACCACGGCGGCGCCGCGCAGCAGGCAGCCCCAGAAGGCGGCGATCCACGCCGGGCGGTTTTCGCTCCACAGGATGACGCGGTCGCCCCGCGCCACGCCCGCCTCCGCCAGCCGCAGCGCGAAGCGGCGCGCCGCGGCGCCGAGCTGCTCATAGGTGTAGGAGCGCGGGCGCGCGCCGTCGTCGAAGACCAGGCAGACGCCCTTCTGCTCGACGACAGACGAGAAGAAGTCGATGAGCGTGTCGCGCTTCATCCCTCTCCATCGTAGCGGCCGCCCCGGCGGCGGGTCACTGGATCGTGCTGGAGCCCTCGACGCCGAGCGTCATGTCGGGGACGTTGCGGTTGATGTAGTTGTCGAGGTTGATGACGTAGGTCTCGGGCGCGTCGATGAGCACGGGCGAGTGCGTGGCGCAGATGATGCGGAACTTCTTCTGGTCCACCAGCTCCATCAGCATTTTGAGAATGCGCCGCTGGTTGGAGACCGACAGCGCCATCTCGGGCTCGTCGAGCAGCAGCATCGTGCCCTCGGGCAGCGCCGGGAAGGTCTCGCGGAACAGCGACAGCATCACCTGCCCGTGCGACGCCATCTGGATGAACTCGCGCATCTGCGGGTTGTTCTCGAACAGCTCGAGGTGCATGCGCGGGTTGTGGTGCTCGGCATCAAAAAGAAACACGCGCGGCGCTTCAATCCTGTTCTCGACCCGGTACACGTAGCCTTCCACCTCCTCGCCGCGCATCGCGTAATAGATCGAATGCAGCAGCGTGGACTTGCCGCAGCCGTTCTCGCCCGTGAGCAGGATCAGCGGGTGCCGCAGGTCGACGATCAGCGGCATGTGGAAGTTGAGGTTCACAAGAACCGGGTGGGACAGGATTTTCAGGAACATGCCAGAGGGTCTAGATCCAGCATAGCAGCGGCGGCGATGTGCGCCGCCTCCTTCAGCCGCGCATCAGCCGGAAACGCCGGAACGAAGCGGTGTTGAAGAAGCTGCCCAGCCCGATGCGCCCCGCGCCGAGGCTGAGGTCCACGGCTTTCAGCGACGGCGAGGTCTTTCCATCGACCCACGCCTGCACGAGCCCCGTCGAGGCGTCGTATTGCATCCGCACGGCGTGCCAGTCATCGGTGGGAAGCGAGCCCGGTCCCTCCAGCGGGCTGATGCGGACGCGGTCGCCCCCGAAGCAGTGGAACACGCCGTTGTGGACCTCCACGCGCGAGGCGGCATCGTCGGAGAGATGAACGTAGTTGAAGTAGCCGTCCTTCTGCCAGGCGTAGACGAGGATCAGCGACCCCTTCGGCGCAGAGCGCTTGACCTCCACTTCGAGCGTGAAGCTCGCCAGCGGCTCGGTTTTGGCCAGCGCAAACTGGATGGGGCGGCGGGGGTTGGCCTGCTGCGGGCGGGCGGTGATCAGATGGAGTTCGTCTCCGTCCGCTTTCCAGTCGGAAGCGGCGATCACCTGCCAGCGAAGCCCGAACGCTTCGATCTCCTCCGCCAGAGGCGGCGTGGCGGGCTTGCCGCCCTGGGCGGCGGCGAGCAGGGGAACGGCGGCGAACAAAGATCGGCGCAGCATGGCCCCATCACATCAAACCCGGCAGAACGGCACAACCGCGGGGGCCACGCTCACCGCGCGGGCGCGATGTTCCGCCCTTCGAGAACCTGTTCCAGGAACGCCCGCAGCCGGGCTGGATAGGCGGCGCCGGCGGTTTCCGGGATGTCGTTGTGGCCGGCGCCCCGGATCGCCCAGAACTCTTTCGGTTCGGGAGCGGCGTCAAAGACGCGGCGCCCGAGCCGGAACGGGATCACTTCATCGGCGTCTCCGTGGATGACGAGCAGGGGGGAACGGAAGCGGGCGGCGCGCTCCTCTGTCCCGAATCCCCACACGGCCAGCGGCCCCAGAAAGGGGATCGTCCTCTGGGCAACGGCCCTGGCGGAGGGGAACGGGGCTTCCAGAATGACTCCCCCCACCTGTTCGACGGACGCCACAAAAGCCGCGGCCGCCGTGCCCAGCGACTCCCCGTGCAGCAGAATGCGGCGGGGCTCGAAACCACGCCCCCGCAGGAACCGGTAGCCTGCCATGGCGTCCTCGTACAGCCCGGATTCCGTCGGCCAGCCCTCGCTCCTTCCGTAGCCCCGGTAATCCAGAACCAGAGAAGCCGCGCCCGCCTCCGTCCAGGCGCGGACGTGCCGGCTGCGGTAGCTGACATTGCCGGTGTTGCCAGGAAGGATCAGGACCGCTGCCGGGGCGTCCTGGAGCGGCTTCCACCAGCCGTGGAGCCTGTAAGAACCGCTGCGAAGCCAGACGTCTTCAACACCAAGACGGGCCGCTTCCTGATAGAAGCCGCTGGGATAGCGGATGGGGTGGAACGTCGCGCGCCGGCCGATCCACACCAGCAGGAGCCAGGCCAACAGGAGTATCAGTGGGATCCGCCAGGCCATAGTAGAGTATTGCCGCGCAATTTGATGGTGGTCAAGTACGAAATGGCGGCCATCTCTGGCTCCAGAACTTGACAATGAAGCACTAAAGTTTGATAATACGATCAGGCGCAGCGGCTCGGCGCGGCGCCCGGGAACGCAAGTTCCGACACCGTGCAACAAAAGGGAATGGAGAGATGAGCAAGATCATTGGCATCGACCTGGGAACCACCAATTCCGTGGTGGCGGTCATGGAGGGGGGGCAGCCTGTTGTCATCCCGAATCAGGAGGGGGCGCGGACGACGCCCTCGGTCGTGGCGTTCACCAAGAGCGGCGACCGGCTTGTGGGGCAGGTGGCCAAGCGGCAGGCGGTCACCAACCCGGAGAACACGATCTACTCGATCAAGCGCTTCATGGGGCGGCGCTTTGACGAGGTGACCGAGGAGATGAAGCTGGTTCCGTACCATGTGGTGCGGGGCGAGAACGGGGACGCGCGCGTCGACATTTCGGGCAAAAAGCTCGCGCCACCCGAGATCTCGGCGATGATCCTGACCAAGCTGAAGGAGGCGGCCGAGGCGTATCTGGGCGAGAAGGTGACCAAGGCGGTGATTACCGTGCCCGCCTACTTCAACGACTCGCAGCGGCAGGCGACCAAGGACGCGGGCCAGATCGCGGGCCTCGAGGTGCTCCGCATCATCAACGAGCCGACGGCGGCGGCGCTCGCCTACGGTCTGGACAAGAAGAAGGAAGAGCGGATCGCCGTCTATGACTTCGGCGGCGGCACGTTCGACATCTCGATCCTCGAGGTGGGCGACGGCGTGGTGGAGGTGAAGTCCACCAACGGCGACACGCACCTGGGCGGCGACAACATCGACCAGCGGCTGGTGGACTGGCTGATCGAGGAGTTCAAGAAAGAGGAAGGGGTCGACCTGTCGCGCGACCGCATGGCGTTGCAGCGCCTGAAGGAAGCGGCTGAGAAAGCGAAGATCGAGCTGAGCTCGGCCATGGAGACCGAGATCAACCTGCCGTTCATCTACGGCGACCCGCAGACCGGGCCGAAGCACCTGGTGAAGACGCTGACCCGGGCGCGCTTCGAGCAGATGGTCGAGGACATTCTCCAGCGTTCGATCCCGCCCTGCAAACAGGCGCTGGCCGATGCCGGGCTGACGCCGGAGCAGATCGATGAAGTGGTTCTGGTGGGCGGCTCGACCCGCATCCCGCGGGTGCAGCAACTGGTGAAGGAGCTGTTCCGCAAAGAGCCCAACAAGACGGTGAACCCGGACGAGGTCGTGGCCGTGGGCGCGGCGGTGCAGGGCGGCGTGCTGGGCGGCGAAGTAAAGGATGTGCTGCTGCTCGACGTGACGCCGCTGTCGCTGGGCATCGAGACGCTGGGCGGCGTGTTCACCAAGCTGATCGAGCGCAACACCACGATTCCGACGCGGAAGTCCGAGGTCTTCTCCACCGCGAGCGACAACCAGACCAGCGTGGAGATCAAGGTCTACCAGGGAGAGCGCGCCATGGCGCGGGACAACCGCCTGCTGGGCGTGTTCCAACTGGTGGGAATTCCGCCGGCGCCGCGCGGCGTGCCGCAGATCGAGGTGACCTTCGACATCGACGCCAACGGCATCCTGCACGTGACCGCCAAGGACCGCGCGACGGGCAACGAGCAGAAGATCACGATCACGTCTTCCTCGGGCCTGTCCAAGGACGAGGTGGACAAGATGGCCAAGGACGCCGATGCGCACCGCGCCGAAGACGAGCGCCGGCGCCAGGAGGTCGAGGCCAAGAACCAGCTCGACAACGCCGTCTACAGCGCCGAGAAGATGCTGCGCGAGCACCGCGACAAGATCTCGGCCGACGACGCCCGCGCCGTGGAAGAGGCCGTGGCGGAAGCCAAGAAGGCCATCGAGGAGGGCGGGCTGGAGCGCATCAAGGCCGCCCAGGACCGGCTGATGCAGGCCAGCCACAAGCTGGCGGAAGCGATGTACCGCGCCGCCGGCGCGCAGCAGCCCTCGGGCGACGGCGCCACCGGCGCGAAGGCCGAGAGCGCCAAAAAGGACGACGTCGTGGACGCCGAGTTTGTCGATGTCGACGACCAGAAAAAGTAACCCTGACCACCGCAAGGCAGGGCGGGCCGGCCTATGACGACCAGCAAGGACTACTATGAAACGCTCGGGGTCCGGCGGGACGCTTCACAGGATGAGATCCGCAAGGCGTACCGCCGGCTGGCCCGCAAGTACCATCCGGACCTGAACCCGGGCGACAAGGCCGCCGAGGAGCGCTTCAAGGCGGTGCAGGAGGCCTACGACGTCCTCTCCGACGCCAAGAAGCGCAAAATGTATGACACCTACGGGTTCTACTCCGAATCCGGCTTCCCCGGCGCGGGGCAGCCGGGCGCGGGTCCGCAGGGGTTCGGCTTCGGCGGCTTCGATTTCTCCGAGACGTTCGGCGGCGCGCAGGGCGGCTTCGGTTCGAGCTTCAGCGACCTGTTCGGCCAGTTCTTCGGCGGGCGGCGCGAGGCGCAGCGCCGCGCGCCGGAAAAGGGCACTGATCTGGAGTACTCGCTTCAGATCGACTTCTGGCAGGCGATCAAAGGCACGCAGGTGCGGCTCAACGTCTCGCGGCTGGACGCCTGCCAGGCGTGCCGGGGCACGGGGGAGAGCGGCGGCGGCGCCACCCTCTGCACCCAGTGCAACGGCAGCGGGAGCGTCACACAGATGGTTGGCGCCATGCGCTTCTCGCTGAGCTGTCCGCGCTGCGGCGGCAGCGGGCGGGTGGCGCGCGCCTGTCCGGCGTGCGGCGGCGACGGCCGCGTGGCGGTGAACGAGACGGTGGAGGTGCGCATCCCGCCCGGCGCCTCCACGGGCTCGCGGCTGCGCGTGGCAGGCAAGGGCAACGCGGGCACGATGGGCGCGCCGCCGGGCGATCTCTACATCACGGTGAAAGTCGACGAGCACCCGCTGTTCCGGCGCGAGGGCGACGACGTCTATGTCCGCGTTCCCGTGGCGGTGTGGGAAGCCGGGCTGGGCACGCGGATCGAAGTGCCCACCGTGGACGGGCGCGCCCTGCTGAAGATCCCGCAGGGCACGCAGAACGGACAGAAGTTCCGGCTGCGCGAAAAGGGCGTGTTCAACGCCCGCAAGAACACGCGCGGGGATCAGATCGTCGAGATCGAGCTGCAAACTCCGGACGTGCGCGACGAGCGCGTGCGGGAGCTGCTGAAAGATCTTTCCAGGCACGACACGCGCGATCCGCGCGCCGATCTCTGGTCGAAGGTGTGACAGCCGTGGCGAAGCAGAAGGGCAAGGCAGGCTACATGATCTCGGCGGTGGCCGAGAAATACGGCATTCATCCGCAGACGCTGCGCATGTACGAGCGCGAGGGGCTGATCAAGCCCTCCCGCAGCGAGGGCAATACGCGGCTGTACACGGACGAGGATCTGGAGCGGCTGGAAGTGGTGCTCGAGCTGACGCGCGAGCTGGGCGTGAACCTCGCCGGGGTCGAGATCATCCTCAATATGCGCGAGAAGATGGCGGCGATGCAGAAGCAGATCGAGCAGTTCGTGGCGTCGCTCAACGTCGAGCTCGCCCGCAGCCTGCACGCCGAGCCGCCCGAGCCGAAACACTCGCTGGTTCCGGTGGCGCGGCCCGTGTCTGTCAGCCCGCTCACAGCTTCAGAAACCGCACTGCCGCGGCGCAGGGGCAGGAGCGCCAAAGCCTGAGCCCGGCAGCGCCTACCGCAGCTTCCGCACGAACTTGCCGGTGAAGGCGTCTACAAAGATGGAGAATTTGCTCTGGCTGACCGAGGGCCCGAAAATGACGCGCCACGTCGGCTTCACGTCAGGCGAAACCATTTCCAGCAGGAAATGGATCGGCAGGTCCTTGTTGTCGGCCAGGACTTTCTTCATGGCTGCGTCTTTCTGCACCTCGGCCATGGCTGTCTCCAGGGCCTTGGGCGTGTCGATCTTGATCTCCTGAATCGCCATCGGGAAAATGCGCGGATTCGGCAAATAGCCGGAATCGGCGCCCGCGCGCACCCCCTTGATGATGCCGCCTTCGCTGTCGGCGGCAGCCCATGTGAACTCCCGCCTCACCCGCTTCGACTCGCTGACGTAGATGGCCCGCCAGAAGCCGTACTTGCCCTCCGCCGCGGGCGCTTCCGGAATGTTGCCGCTTTCCAGCTTCAGCAGCTGGGCATCCGGCGCCCAGGTGCGCGCCACCTGGAATGTCTGGAAGATGGCCGTCTGACCGGTGGCGGGTTCCGGCGGCTTGGGCGGCGCCTTCTTGGCCGGGGGCGTCTGCGAGCATCCAGCCAGCAGAAGCAGCAGCGCGGAGAGGCAATGGGAGATTCGGATGCGTTTCATGAGGTTCTTCGCCTCCATCAATCATAGTGAAGTTTTGCCGGGGTGCAACATGGTGACGGGAAGCTGCCCGCGACAACTGCACGGGCCTGTGCCATAATACGGGCAACAGCGGTTTGACATCCATCCCGAACAGGGAGGTTCCCATGAACGTCGCCGGATTCCGAAAGGCCGCGCTGGTTGTGGCGCTGGCCGCAGCCGTGAGTGTTTCCATTCCCGGACAACAGCAGGGGGGCGGGCAGACCGGAGGCACGGGCGGGGGCGGCGCGGCGCCGGCGCCCGCACCGACACCCACTCCGACGCCAACGCCTACGCCTTCTCCCACCAAGCCCACCACCCCGACGCCATTCCCCGGTCAACAGCAACAGCAGCAGCCAGGCTTCCAGGATTTCCAGCGCCCGATTTATCTGTCCGGCCGCGTGATGATGGAGGACGGCACCGCGCCGCCCGAGCCCGTGATGATGGTGATGGTGTGCAATGGCAGGCCGCGCCCGCAGGGCTACACCGACGCCAAGGGGCGCTTCAATATCGCACTCGGCCAGAACCAGGCCGTGTTCGCCGACGCCAGCATGGACAGCACCGACATGCGCAGCATCATGAATCCCGGCCCCACGCGCGGGATCTCGGAGCGCGAACTGGTGGGGTGCGAGTTCCGCGCCGAACTGCCCGGCCACCAAAGCGACGTGGTCCAGCTCGCCGGACGCCGCGTGCTCGACAATCCGGAAATCGGCGTCATCGTCCTGCGGCGCATGTCCAACGTGCAGGGATTCACGTTCAGCCTGACGACGGCTAACGCGCCCAAAGAGGCGAAAAAGGCTTTCGAAAAGGCGCAGTCGCTGGCCAAGAAGCAGAAGGCGGCCGAGGCGGAGCCGCACCTGCGCAAGGCCGTGGAGATCTACCCGAAGTTCGCGGCGGCGTGGTTCGAACTGGGCAACGCCTTGCAGGCGCAGAAGAAAATCGAGGAGGCGCGCACGGCTTACGAGAAGTCGATCGAGGCCGATCCGAAGTTCATCGGTCCGCATCTCAGCCTGCTTCAGCTCGCCATGAACACCCGGGATTGGGAGCAGATCGCCGCCCGCAGCGAGACGGTGCTGAAGCTGAACCCGTTCAGCTATCCACAGGTCTGGTTCGTCCATGGCGCCGCCGCCTACAATCTGGGTCAGCGCGCCGAGGCGGAGAAGAGCGCGCGCGAGGCGATCCGGCTGGATCCCAACCACAAAAACCCCCGCGCTTACAGCCTGCTGGCGCACATCCTCGCCGAGAAGGGCGACTACGCGGGCGCGCTGGAGCACATGAAGGGCTACCTCAGCTTTGCGCCGGACGCGCCAGACGCCGATACGGTGAAGAAGCAGATCGTCGAACTGGAGCGGCTGGTGGCGGCGCGGCCCGCGGCGCAGAACACGATCTCGCCACAACAGTAGAGCCTCGCGCGATCTTCACGCCTTCCTTCAGGACCCGCGGCTGATGCGCCGCGCCTTCCAGAAGGCGTGGATCGCGAAGCCCAGCAGGATGGCGAACATGAAGGCGCTCAGCAGGAAGCGCAGCAGGTGTTCGGGCCCCTGGCTGAGTTCTTTCCAGCCGGTCCACACGGGGCGGACCATCATCACCGCCAGCAGGAAGAAGAGGAATCCGAGGATCTCGTTCCACAGCGAGTGCAGCGGGCGGATCACGCCCGGCAGCACCGCGGCAAGGAATTTCTTCGCCAGACTGAGCAACGCTGGTTTGCCCCTTCGACTGCCATGCTAACAGAGGCGGCCGGCTCAAGAAGAGAACCCGCGTTGCCGATAGAGAGAGAGAGTGAGCGGCGGAGGCAATCTGTAGTGCCCCGGGTGCTATCCTGAAAGTGAGGGAAAGGACTCCATCCCAACCTTGGACGAACGGCTCAAAGAACTGATGCAGGAACTCGGCCACGCGATCAACGAGTCGCTGTCGGACTCGGACCGCATCGCCGAAGCCATCGGAGAGATCAAGCGCGCCGGTTACGACGTGTTCCTGGTGCTGGAAGCCACCATCGGCTTCAACAAGCGCGACGAGTCCGGCGAGGAAGCCGAAACCGAGGCGGTGGTGGAGACGCTTCTCGAGACGGATTTCGAGGAGGAGATCCCCGAAAACCGCAAGCGCCGCCGCCCGCGCCGGGCCGGCAAGATCCGCTGGACCGCCCAGGACCAGAAATTCCTCCGCGCCCTGAAAATCGCCATCGACGACGAGAACAGCTGAGCCGCAATCGAGCCGCGCGGGAGCGCCGCAGGCGCGACCAAGCGGACAAACTGGGGCCGGTCCGCGTGCGCGGCCGCTCGTTCCTGCGGCCTGCGGCTGCTTCGCTCGCGGCACTGGACACGGCCTGCGGCCGCGCCAGCAAGGCCGCACGTCCTGTGCCGCGCTGATCTCGCTCCGGCCCCCGTCAGCGGCCTGCCGTGCTGCCTGGACCCTGTTTGCGGATTTCGTCCAGTACTTCCTGCTTGCGCTCGCTATCCAGGTTCTTTTCCAGATAGCGCAGCGCCGCGCCGACGACATCGCGGTGGTGCAGAGAGGCGGAGAAGCCCTCTTTCGTGGTGAGCCGCAGCCAGAGTTCGTGCAACCGGTCGATGTCCTCGGGCCACAGGCGCGGCGGGTGAGGGCCGAGATTGACATACGATGACGGGCGGTCCGGAGCGATGATTTCGAGCGAGAAGGGGTGCCGGGGTTCGGGCAGATGCTCCCAGGCGAGGCCGATGCGGCGGGCCAGTTCCTCGCTCG
This sequence comes from uncultured Bryobacteraceae bacterium, assembly GCA_937920635.1. Taxonomy (GTDB): domain Bacteria; phylum Acidobacteriota; class Terriglobia; order Bryobacterales; family Bryobacteraceae; genus JANWVO01. The sequence continues at coordinate 13,702 of CAKZUE010000025.1, read as the reverse complement.
GCATGGTGCGGGAGACTCCGGTGACCAGCCGCGACGCCTTCAGCTTCTGGGCCGTGTGGACGAGCGCGTAGAAGGGATCGGTGGCAGGCACCACCAGCAGCTCGACAGGCTTGCCCTCTTTTTCAGCCAGCGTCACGACGCGGGAGAACAGCTCCTGTTCGTAATCCGTGAAGAGCTGCTCCTGCGACAGTTCGTGCTCGCCAGCGCCGGCGTCCAGCGGGCGCACCGTCATCACGACGATGTCGTTGCGGCGGGTGCTGGTCTTGCGCAGCACCTCCTTGAGATGGTGCATGTGGTTGTAGTCGCGGATCGCGACAAGGATGCAGCCGGGGCGGGCATGGAGCAGATCGGGTCCGACATCGGGCTCATGATCGAGTTGGAACTCCTCCAGCGCCGTCTCGCCCTTGTGCAGGCGCAACCGCGCGTTGAGCCGCTCCGAGACGGTGAACAGGATGAACAGCACAGCAGTGAAGCTGAGGCCGTAAATGGTGGCGATCTGCTTGGTGAGCAGGTTGGTCACGGCCACCAGCAGCAGCGCCAGCGTCGTGGCGGCCAGTCCCAGCGGGATCTCCCTGCCGCCCAGGCGGAAGTTCAGAGGGAACTTGTACTCCTGGTCCGAGCGTTGGAAGCGCAGGGCGAGCACGCCGAGCCCCTTCAGCGCGAAGCTCCAGACGACGCCGAATGCGTAGGCTTCGCCCAACAGGTAGACATTGCCTTGTGAGGCGAGGATCGTCAGCAACTGCGCCGCCGTGATCAGGCCGATCAGCCGGTGGGAGGTGCCGAACCGCGGGTGCGGCTTGCGAAACCAGCCAGTGAGCACGCCGTCTTCGGCCACACGGTTCAGGATGCCGTTGGCGCCGATGATGGAGGTGTTGACGGCGCCGGACAGGATCAGCGCGCCGACAACGACAACGAAGATGTGGAAGCCCAGCCGCAGCACCTCAGGGCCTGCGAGGTACATGGCCAGCCCGCCAATCAGGTTCTCGAAATATTCCGGCCGGACTCTGTCCGGGATGATCATGACGGCGGCGAAGGTGACGAATCCCGTCGACAGCAGGGCGTACGTGCAGACAATGTTGGCCGCGCGGCGCAGGTTCTGCATCTTCGGCGCGGCGATTTCGCGGTAGACCTGCGCCAGCGTCTCGAAGCCGCTCATGGCCAGCAGCGTGTGCCCGAAGCCGATCACCAGCGCCGCCGGCCAAAGGGTGGGCCAGAACGTTCCCTCCAGCCAGCCGAGAGAGTGCGAATCGAAGCGGATGTTGGCCAGCGTTGGCGCAGGCGGCAGCTCCATCCGCCCTCGCACCAGCAGCGTAACAAGCGACCACACGATCAACACGCCCACCATGACGGTGGTCACCTGCATGATCCGCAGCGCCTTGCCGGAACTCTCGTGGATGCCCTTGACGTTCTGCCACCAGAAATACAGCGTCACGGCCAGGCTGAAGCAGACGGCGAACCAGTTGGGTTCAAGGCGGAAGTCCGAGTGCATCTGCGCCGAGAGCTCATTCACCAGGCGCCCCAGATAGTGGCCGGCAGAGACGGAGGAGATCGGCCCTGTGAGCACATAATCGACTACCAGCGCCGAGACGGAGAGCTTGGCTGTGTGCGGCCCCATGGCGTCCCGCACCACCACATACACGCCGCCGCGTACGAACATGCCGCAGCTTTCCAGGTAAATCGAGCGGATGGCGAAGCCGAACAGCAGCACCGCCAGTACGAACCACGGCGCCGATTTGCCCAGAGCGTGCTCGGCGATGCCGCCGACGTAGAACATCGTCGAGGCCAGATCGCTGAGCACGATGGCCGCGCCGCGCCAAAACGAGATAAAAGTGAGGGCGACCGTGGTGGCCACCACGATCTTGGGAAGGTTTCTGGAAAGACCTGAAGCGGGTTCCGATGGACTCGCCATGACAAAGGCCGCCAGAGGCGGCCGCATTTTCAATTGTAAGCTGTAAAAAGCCGCGGCCACGCCGGGCAGGACAGCCATCACCGTCTGGGGGTAACCTGCCCTGGTCGGATCCCGCCATCCCAAACACCACTGAAAGAGGGACTTGCGATGAAGACTGCGCTTGCCGGACTTGTTTGTTTCCTGCTGCTGCCTGCCGCAGCGCAGCCACCGCAGCCCAACGCGCCGGAATTCCTCCGCGAAGGCCAGAAGCTGGTGCGCGCCGGCCAGTTGGATGAGGCGCTGAGCTTGTATCAGCGGGAGATCGAAAAGAACCCGGCCAACACCGCCGCTCTGAATGCCGCCGGGGTGGTGCTGGATTTGCTCGGCCGCACGGCCGAGGCGCGCCGATATTTCCAGAAGTCCGCCGATGCCGCCCCGGACGCGCAGGCGCGCGCCGTAGCGTGGCGGCAGATGGCCATGTCGTATGCGTTCGACAACGACTGCGCCAACTCCGCCCGCTACGGCCGCAGGCTCATCGACTACTGGCTGGAACGCGGCAACCACTTCGCCGCGGGCGAGGCGGCCAATGAAGTGGCCCGTGTCTGCATGGAAGCCGGCGCTCTGGACGAAGCGGAAAGGCTATACAGGACGGGTACGGAGACCGGCCTGAAGGAGCCGGACATCTCCGAAGACCGCCGGGCGCTCTGGATGTTCCGCCTGGAGCACGCGCTGGCCCGCCTGGCCGCCCGCCGCGGCCAAAAGGATCTGGCGATGAAGCACATGGCCGCCGCCAAAGCCCTGCTGGAAGCCCACCCGGAGATGGCCAAACAGCAGCAGCCGTTCTTCCCCTATCTGGCCGGCTATGTGGCGCTCTACACAGGCGACGCGTCGGGCGCCCTCGAACAACTCAAACAGGCCAATCAAAATGATCCTTTCATCCAGTGCCTGATGGGCATGGCGCACGAGAAACTCGGCCAGAAGGAGGAGGCGATGGCCTGCTACCGCCGGGCTGCGCAGACGACGGCGCACAATCCGCCGGCGGCGTTCGCCCGCCCCTTCGCGCGAAAGAAGCTGGCCGGGCAGTAGCGCCCGCCGCACAGCGGTGGAAGCGCAGAGAATCGCTGCGCCGCCCTGCCGCAGCAGGCGCGGCGCCAGATCACGGCGGCGCCGGCCAGTACAGGTGCACAAAGGCGGCCACGGTTTCTCCTGCCGTCCGGCCCTCGGTTGCGATCCACTCAAACAGCGGCGGGTCGAAGTAGTGCGCCGTCAGCGGCGCCGCCGCCAGCACGGCGAGCGTCACGGGCATCCGGGCTACAACGCGGTTCTGGATGACCTCCCGCACCAGCAGAATCTCCTGATGTGTGCCGTAGCCAAGCCCCGCGGGGTTGACGGTCACAATCACCTGCGCCGGTGCTGTTCCACTGTTCGCGCTCAGTTGCACCCACGACGCGCCGCTCTGCTTCTCCAGGGCCCAGGGCAGCGTGGATCCAAGAAACTGCACCGCCAGTCCGGCAGGCATCTGCCCGCCGGTCACGTATTGGAAATAGAGCCCCGCGGGGGGCTGCGGCGCCGGGACGCCACTCACGTTCACGGTCACCGGCGCTCCCATCTGCGCCAGCGTCGCCTTCATCACCGTCGCCGTGTTGCCGGCGTGGTCGCTCACCTCGACGAAGCGCACCTCCCAGGCGCCGCTCTCCGAGTGCTGCGGGAAGAGCCCGTTGCAGGGCATCGCCGCCGATGCCGTGCCCGCAGGCCAGACGGTTGTGACACAGTCCACCCGCTGCTGCCCGGTGGGGCTGAACAGCGCCACCACTGCCTGCCGCAGACCCGACCCGGCATCTGACGCCGTGACCGTGCCAGTGATCCAGGCTGCCGCGGAGCCGGTATGGATCGACAGCGGCGACAACGTCAGTCCCGTGAATGACGGCGGGATCAGGTCGCTCACCGCTGACACCGTGAGCGCCGTGGGCAATCCCATCCCGGTGAGTTCCTGCGTGGTGTAATACCGCCCATTGCCTACGCGGTCGCGCAGCTCGACAAATTGCACACGCCACGCGCCGGTCTCCATTCCCGGAGTGAACTGCCCGCTACAGGAGTAGCTCCCGCTCAGCGGCGTGCCGGAGTCCGGATCACCCGGCACAGGATAACAGTCCACGCGCTGTTGCCCGCTGGGGCTATAGAACGCAATGTAGGCCAAATACAGCCCTGACAGGTTGTCCGTCGCCGATATCGTTCCTGTCAAGGTCACGGGCGAACCAGACAGGTTGACCGTGGAGGGCGCGAAAGCATAGGAGACCAGCGAAGGCGCCGCCAGGTCGCTTGTGCCGGTCAGCGTCAGCGTGGTGGGGAAACCCATCGCGGCGAGCTGGTCTTTCAGATAGGTAGCCGTGTTGCCCGCCTTGTCGGAGATCGAGAGGAACTGAAGCCGCCACTGCCCCGTCTCGATGTAGCGCGGGATCAGCCCCCCGCAGGTAAACGTCCCCGCCGTCAGCGTTCCGCTATAGGATCCCAGAGTGCTGCTGCAATCCACGCGCCGGTTGCCTGAAGGGCTGTAGAAGGCCAGCAACGCCGATTGCAGGCCGGCGGAGTTGTCTGTCGCCTGGATGCTGCCCGAGAGCACCGTGTCCGCGCCGGATACATCCGCGCTCGCCGGGCTGTACGAATAGGTCACCAGCACGGGGGGCGTGGTGTCCTGCGCCATCAGGCCGATGGCGCCCGCGGCCGCCACGCAGGCAAGCCGGGCGAAGATTCCGCGGAGGAGCCGCAGGCCGCGGATGGGGAACTGCCGCGACATGCGCATTCCTGTGCTAATAGTGCGCCGGCCGGGCAGAAACTCTCACGAAAAATGCCGCCCGGGCCGCTCTCAGACTGCCAGTCCCGCCTTGGCCCGCCAGACCACCGCCCGGTCCGCCGCAGAGAGCTCATACCGTACGCCCGCGCCCAGGAACAACGCCTGCCCCCGGTTCAATTGCAGTCCCCCGCCGGAAGCCGCCACCGATACGGCGCCCTCCGTCACCAGCAGGATCTCCGGTCCCCGCGCCTCGCGCGCTGCCGCTCTCCCCGCCAGCTTGAAGCAGCTGAGTTCAAAGTCTTCGGCGGGCGTGCGGTAGACGCGCTCCCCGTCCGCCTGCGGCTCGCCCTGGAGGACTTCGCACGGGCTGTCGTCGAACCGCACCACCCGCAGCAGTTCCGCCACGTCGACGTGCTTGGGCGTGAGCCCGCCCCGCAGCACGTTGTCCGAGTTCGCCATCAGCTCCACGGTTGTCCCTTGCAGATAGGCGTGCAGCACCCCGGCGGGCTGGAACGTCCCCTGCCCCGGCTCGAGCCGCACCAGGTTCAGGAGAAAGACCGAGAAGATGCCGCGGTCGCGCCGCCCGCCGGGCAGCGGAAACTCGCGCGCGGCGCGCAGCGCCCAGTGTTCCGGCGCATCCGTCGGCCACGGCGCCGCCTTCTCGAGCCGCCCCAGTAACTCGTCGAGCAGTTCGTCGGCGCGCTCCTGCGGCAGGTGCATGAAGTGCGTGTACAGCTCGCGCAGCAGCAGGGAGCGGCGTTGCCGGCCGGCGCCGGCTTCCCGCAGCCGCTGGCGGAAGTCCGGCATCACTGCGCGGGCTTCGGGCGTGACGTCGAGCCACGCGGCGATCTCCTCCATTGGCCGGAATCCGTGCAGCATCCAGAACTCGCTCTGCGCCGCGTGGACCTCGGGCTTGTGGTTGCGGTCGCGGTAGTTGCGGTGCGGCGCGTGGATCGGAATGCCCATCGAGTTCTCGCGCTCGAAGCCCTCGCGCGCCTGCTCGCGCGCCGGATGCACCTGGATCGAGAGCATCTTTCGCGCGTCGAGCGCCTTCAGCAGAAAGGGAAGAGAGGGGCCGAAGCGGCGGAGCACCGCCCCGCCCAGCCAGGCTTCAGGGTCTTGCGCGATCAGCCCATCCAATGGCACGCCGCCGCGCGGCGTTTCCGCGATGGAAGGGGCCTTGGGATGCGCGCCAAACCAGATCTCGGCAAATGGCCGCTTCTCCGGGTTGTCCACGCCCAGCAGCGCGGGCAGAGCCTCCGTGCCGCCCCACTCATAGTGCTGCACGGCCGGCCGTAGCCTGACCAGGCGCGCCTCACTCATCCAGTTCTTCCTCCATCCGGCGCAGAATCCCGTCCGGCTCGCGGACGCCGAGGGCGGCGATCGCGTCGGCGCGCTCCTGCGTGTCCGCTACCGCATAGATGCGGAACTCGTCGGCGTTGCCGGAGGGCCGCAGGTGCGCGATGTCGCCGTTCGAGAACCAGACGCGCAGCCCGTCGGTCGCATCCAGCTTCTCCACCGCGCCGAAGCCGTCTTCGTCGCGGAAATACTGCTTGAGGCGCGCCATCACGCCGGGAACGTCGCTGCCGTCGGTAGCCTGTGGCGTCAGTTGATCGAGGATGCGCAGCGCCTTCTCGCGCGGGAATTCCTTCAGCAGCGCGGACCGGCCGTATCTTTGGGGCAGCCGGTCGAACAGCGCCGCCGGGGCCACGCCTTCGCGCGCTGCCGCCGCCAGCACGGTAAGGATCGGGAGAAACGCGTCGCGCGTCGGCAAGGCATCGAGCAGCGCGCCGCCGCGCTCGATCGGGCTGCCGGTGAGAAATCCGCCGTTGGCCTCCCAGCCCACTACCCGCCGCCTCCCCCTGGCCGCCGCCCGCTGCATGCCGGCGATCACATAGGGCGAACCGATGCGCGTCTTCGGTTCGAGCACGGCGGCGAGCGGCGAGCGGTCGATGGCATCGTTGGCGCTCACTGGAACCACCACGGCATCCGCGCCCAGCTCCTGGGCCACCACCAGCCCCAGGAGGTCGCCCGGATGGAACCGCGCCCGCCTATGGCTGAAGCTCACAAACAGCGGGCGGTCGCTGTCGCCATCGGTGGAGACGATGGCCGCCAACGGGCCACGCTGCGCCTCGATTTCGCGCGCGGTCTCTTCGAGCCGCGCCAGCAGTTCACCACTGATGTTCTCCGTGTCGATGGGGACGAATGTCTCGCTCCGCCCTGCCGGGATCGCCTCTGCACCCAGCGCTTCGAGCACTTCCACCAGCAGGTCGCGCCCGACGGCGGAGTGCTGGTAGACCGCCACGCGCTGCCCCCGCAACGGCTGGCCGCGGAAGAAATCCAGATAGCGCCGGCTGTAAGCGCCGCGCGCTTCGTCCGAAGCAACGGGCAGCGGCTGCGGGCCTTCTTTCAGCATCCCCTGTTCGTTGAACAGCGATTGTTCAAAGGGCTGGCGGTAGACCTCGGCACGGATGCGCTCCACATGCTGCTGGATGGGGCTTTCATGCTCCTTCAGCAGCTCGCCGATGCTCGTGTTCAGTTTGTAGCCGTTGCGGTCGAACGGGATGTGGCTGCCGGTGACCATGATGCTGGCGCGGCGCCTCCCGAAGCCGTAATAGGCCAGGGCGGGCGTGGGGATGAAGCCTTCGAACACGGGTGTGCAGCCAGATGCGCGCACCGCCTCGCACACCGCCTGCACAATTTCGCCGCGCCCGCCCATCTCTTCGACGAAACGAACCGAAGAGGGCCGCAGGTCTGCGGCGACGAAGACATCCTCGCCCTCTTCAATGCCGCCCTGGTTCTTCGGCAGCGTCTTCAGAAAGGCCAGCTCCGCCCGGACGTTGATCCAGATCTCGAGCTGCGTCAGGTCCACGACCCTGCCCCGCCGTCCCGACGTGCCGAACCGCAACTCCACCGGCTCGTAGGCCAGTCTCTCCCGCAGCGTCCTCTTCATTGTGAAAACCTCCAGGCGCCCCGCCCCTTCCGGGGGCCAGTCACACGGCTGGGCGGGTGGAGGAGCCTGGCCCCCCGCCGCGCAGCCGCAGCCACGCGCCGGCCAGCACCGCGGCGGGGAACAACAGCAGCAGCCCGCCCAGATACCACCACGGAACCAACCCGATGCTCATGCCCGCCATCAGGATGCCCATTGTCTCGCCCAGCACAATCAGATAAACAGCGTGCCTCCATGGCCGCTCCGGGGCCAGCAGCACGGCGAGCCAGCCGCCAAACACAGTGTAAAGAACCGCGCACGCCAGCCGCAGGCCCAGCAACCAGGAGGGAAGGGGCAGCCCTGAGCTGTAATGTCCCGGGAAAACGCGTGCCAGGATCGCATCGGTGATCCCCACCAAAATCTGAATGACGAGCCACCCGCCCAACACCGCCATCAGAGTGCGCCACATCAGGCCGAGTCTATCGCAACGGCGCGGTGTCGCGGCGCTGGCCGTGCGGCGCTCGCGCTCCATTGATATGCTCTCTGCGGATGCGAATGCGGCCCCTGCCGGCTGGTCTCCGGATCTTGCGCAGTCATCTCTCGATCCCCTCCGCCGAACTGCGGGCGGCATTGCTGCTGTCGTGGCTCGTGCTCAGCGCGGGTCTGGGAGCTGTGGGCGCCGCGGCTCTGGCGATGCCGGAGACAATCGTGCTCGCAACGGCGGCGCGGTGCGAGACGCCCGAAGGCCATCACGGCGTCTGCGCGTTGTGCGGCATGACCCACGCTTTTCTGGCTTTCCGCAAGGGTGATCTGCAAGGCGCCCTTCGCGCCAATGCCGGCAGCCTGGCGCTGTTTCCGGCATTGGCGCTGAACGAAGCACTGGCTGGATTCGTATGGATCCGCAGGAGGAAGCACGGCTGGCAGGGCTGGATCCGGCCCGCAGTTGCAGTCCGCCATCCTGGAGAGTGACCCGGGCTGGCCCGCGTATCGCATTTCTGGAGGCGCTTATGCTCGTTCTGAGTCTGGTGTGGGGCATCCTGGCTGCCCTCGGCATGATCGTGGCATTCTTTCCATGCCTCGGGAGCCTGAACTGGCTGAACATCCCGTTCGCAGCCGTGGGGCTGATCGTCAGCATCGTGGCCGTGGCCACGTCGAAGCAGGAGCGGAAGGGCGCGGGCGTCGCCGGCATCGTGCTCTGCGCCATCGCCGTACTGTTCGGACTGATCCGGCTGGCGATGGGCGGCGGCGTTCTGTAGCCTCGGGGCGCGGCAGCGCCCTCGTGCGGCGCCGCCGCGCGAGGCGCATCTCTGGCATCCGGGCGCGCGGAGGTGCATCATTCGAGGTATGGCAGAACTCAAGGAAGGATCCAAAGCCCCCGATTTCACCCTGCTCGACGACAGCGGACAGAGAGTGAAGCTCAGCGCTTACGCGGACAAGACCGTGGTTCTCTACTTTTACCCCCGGGCCGACACCCCGGGCTGCACGAAGGAGGCATGCAGCTTCCGCGACCATCACGCCAATATCCTCGGCCGCGGGGCGGTGGTGCTCGGCGTCTCCCCCGACCAGCCGGCAGCGCTCGCGAAGTTCAAACAAAAATACTCGCTTCCGTTTCCGCTGCTGGCCGACCCGGACCACAAGACGGCCGAGAAATACGGCGTGTGGGTCGAGAAGAACATGTACGGCAAAAAGACGATGGGCATCGAGCGCAGCACCTTCGTCATCCACCACGGCAAGATCGCGAAAATCTTCCGCAAGGTGAAGGTGGACGGGCACACGGAAGAGGTGTTGCAGGCCCTGGAATCCCTGCCGGCCTGAGCCGCCGTCAGCCCTCCTTCAGCTCGATGATGGTGGCGCCCGCGCCGCCTTCGGCGGGCGAAGCCGGGTAAAACTTCTCGACGTGCGGGTGTGCGCGGCACAGCTCCTGCACGGCGCGCTTCAGCACCCCCATGCCGTGGCCGTGCACCACGCGCACGCGGGTCACGCCGGCCAGAAACGCGCTGTCGAGGAACTTGTCCACCTCCTCGCGCGCGTCATCGGCGGTCTTGCCGATCACGTTGATCTCGCGCGCGAGCGTGTCCCACCGCGGACCGGCGCTCAGCGTCACGCCTGCCGGGAGTTTCGATCCAGACGGCGCAGGCGGCAGCACTTCGGTGACGTCCTCGCGCGCAGCCTGCATGCGCAGGAAGCCCACGTCCACTTCGAGCCTTCCGTCAGCCAGCACCTTGCGCACCTGCGCCGGCTGGCTGACGCCGCGCAGCCGCACGCGCGCGCCTTCGCGGATTTCGCTCTGCGGCGCCTTCTTCGGCTCCGGCTCGCGCAACGCCTGCACGTTCTCTTCAAACTCACGCCGCACCCGTGCCGCCTGCCGCAGCGCCTTCTCCGCCTGCCGGCGCTGCTCGGGCGCGGCAAGCACGCTGGAGATGAGCTCCTGCGCCTCTTTTTCGAACCGCTTCTTAGCCGTCTCCGCCGCCTCTTCGATCTCGCGCAGCCGCGCTTTCTCGCGCCGTTCCATCTGTTCGAGCAGCCGCCGCTCGCGCTCGTCGAGCTCCGCGCTGCGGCGCTCGATCTCCGCCAGCCGCGCGTTGGCCTCCGCGAGCCGCGCCTCCAGTTGCCGCAGCAGCTCGCCCATCTGCCGGTCGCGGTCGCTCATCGACGCGCGCGCCCGCTCGATCAATCTTGCCGGCAGACCCAGCCGCGCGGCGATGTCGAGCCCGGCGGACTTGCCCGGGGCGCCGACCGTGAGCACATAGGTCGGCTCGAGCGTCTGCTCGTTGAATCCCATCGCGGCGTTCACCACGCCCGAAGCGGTGGCCCCGAACACTTTGAGCGCCGCCAGATGCGTGGACGCCAGCGTGAACGCGCCGCGGCGGTGGAAGTCTTCGATCACCGCCACTCCCAGCGCGCCGCCCTCTTCGGGGTCGGTGGCGCGGCCGAGTTCATCCAGCAGCACCAGCGAGCCCGACGTGGCCAGCTCGATCATCTCTTTCAGCCGCTCGACGTGCGCGCTGAAGCTCGACAGGCTCTGCTCCAGGCTCTGGTTGTCGCCGATGTCGGCCAGCACGTCATCGAACCACGGAAACACGGCGCGCGCCGCCGGCACGGGCACGCCGCTCTGCGCCATCAGCGCCAGCAGCCCGGCGCACTTGATAGCCACGGTCTTGCCGCCGGTGTTAGGGCCGCTGATGAGCAGCGTGCGGCTGCCGGAGCCAAGCGCGAACGACAACGGCACCACGCGCCGCCGCTGCCGCCGCAGGATGTCTTCGAGCAGCGGGTGGCGGGCTTCTTCCAGTTCGAGCCGCGGCTCCTCATCGGGCGAAAACTCCGGGATGGCGCAATCGAAGTCGAGTGCAAAGCGCGCCCGCGCGAAGGCGAAATCGAGCGCCGCCAGCGCCTCCACGGCTTCGTGCGCCTCGCCCGCGTGGCGGCGCAGCTCCGCGGTCAGCTCGCGCAGGATGCGGTGGACCTCGCGCTGCTCTTCCTCAACAAGCCTCACCAGTTCGTTGTTCTGCTCGATCGTCTCCAGCGGCTCGAGAAACAGCGTGTGGCCGCTTCCGCTGGCCGCGTGCACCACGCCGGGCAGTTTCCGTTTCGCGCCCGGCACGATGGGCACCACGAAGCGGTCGTTGCGGATGGTGACGAACTCCTCCTGCAACAACCCGTCCTCGTGATGCGACTTGAGGAAGCGCTCGAGCGACTCCTGGATCAGCCGCCGCTGGCGTTCCATGTCGCGCCGGATGCGGGCCAGCTCGGGGCTGGCATCGTCGGCGATGGCGCCGTCGGGCAGGATCTTGCCCTGGACGGCGCGGAGAGCCTGCCGGAAATCAGCGATCCGCGCGGCGCGCGCGGCCAGGCGCGGGCACAGCGCGGAGGCCGGCGCGAGCGCCTGCCGCACGGCTGCCGCGCGCTCGAGAACGACCATGAGCGCGTGGATTTCCAGCGGCTCGAGCACCGCGCCTTCGATGCGCAGCTTGGCTTCCGCCGCGGCGACATCGGGCAGCCCGTCGAAACGCAGCGGCGCCGCAGCGGTCTGGCGTCCCTGCGCGGGCTTCTGCGATTCGCGCAGCCACGCGATCGCTTCGGCGGCTTCCTCGAGCGCTGCCTCGGCCGTGCGGCGGTCCGGCGCGGGGGCCATTTCTTCCAGCAGCCGGCGGCCGCCGGGCGAGGCCACATAACGCGCGAGCAGTTCGCGGAGGCGGCCGTATTCGAGCAGCTCCAGGCTGCGCGCGTTCACAGCCCCATCTCCTCCCAGATGCCGCGGGCTTTTTCGATCACGGGCGGCGTGCCGGGCGCGATCTTCAGCCTGTGCATCTCGTCGAGCCGCACCCACCGCGCGCCGGCGACGTCGCTGCCCCAGGCGAGCATTCCTCCCACGGCGCGGCATAAGTAATCGAGGATCACGTAATGGAATTCCGTGCGGCCCTCGGCATCGCGCATGATGCGCTCAAAGACAGCAGCCACCGTGAGCGGTTCCACCTCAAGGCCCGTCTCTTCGCGCACCTCGCGCCGCAGCGCCTCGTCCAGACGCTCGCCGCATTCCACCAGCCCGCCGGGCAGCGTCCAGAAGCCCTTGAGCGGCTCCTGTCCCCGTTCGATCAGCAGCACGCTCGGGCCATCGAAGATCACCGCGCCCACCCCCAGCAGCGGGCGCGCCGGATAGCGGCGGGAACTCATGGTTCGAGCACCGCCCGCGCGCCGCGCGCCACCAGATACACGGCGCTGCGCGCGGCGACATAGATGTCGCCCGTGGAAGGATGCACGGCCAGGTTCACGGCGCGTTCCGGAATGCGGATCTTTTCCACCAGCACACCCTTCGGGGTGTAGATCTCGAGAAAATCGCCCGCAGCCACCAGCAGGTTGCCCTCCCTGTCCGTCCGGATGCCGAGCGGGATGCTTCCGGTCTTCGCAATCAGCACGCGCGGATTGGAGGCGGCGCCGGAGCGGGCCACATCGAAGACGCGCACCAGGCGCTCGTCGGCGAAAGCCACATAGAGCAGCCTCGAGTCGGGCGAAAGCGCAATGCCCGCGGGCCGGGATTCGCTGCGGTAGATGGCCGACAGCTCGCCCCTGGGAGTGAGATGAAAGACGCCGTGGAACGTGAGCTGGCGGTGATCCTGAGCCGAACCGAACGCCGGGTCTGTGAAATAGATGTGATCGCCGGAACGGATGGCCAGGTCATTCGGGCCATTGAGCGGCTTGCCCTCGAACTGATCGGCGAGAACGGCAAGCTTGCCGTTGTCCTCGATGCGCGCCACACGCCGCGCCTGCGTCTCGCACAGGACCACGCGGCCTTTGGAGTCGAAGGCGAGACCGGCGGCGCCGCCCGAGGGCTTGCGGGCGATCGACAGAGGCTTGCCGGACTCGACCCGGAGAATGCGGTCTTCCGGAGGATCGGCCACCAGCAACGACCCGCTCTGTTCAATGGCGAGGCCATCGGCGTAGCGGAAGCCGCCGGCCACACGCTGGATGAGATGCGGAGCCGGCTGCTGGGCCAGCAATGGCATCAGTGGCAGCAGGGCCAGAGCAGCGCATCTCACGCTCTCATTGTAGGCGCTCATCCATATTCGAAGCCCGCCAGCGCAAAGACGAACTGCGGGCGCTCCGCGATGGCGGGACCGCGGCGCATTCGAATGAGGCGGCGCACGGGTTGGAAGCCGAGGCTATCGGCCAGTGCCAGCGCGGCGGAATTGGCGGCGGGCACGTCCCAGAAACAGGCGCCGGAGACGCCGCAGTGGAGGATTCTGTCCCGCGCTTCCTCCGGCGTGCGCGCCGTCACCGGTCCAATGTAGGCGGCCACGCGTCCGGGACGCGCGCAGCCGGTGCGCTCGAGCAGGCGGCGGCGGTCCGCGCCGAAGGCGAGGCGGTCGAGTTCCCAATCGAACACTGCCGGGCGAGGCTCGGATGACGGCAATTCGCCCGCGCGGCGCTGGACTTCATACTCGTCCACGAAGCCAAGCTTCGCGTAAACTGGCCGGCCCATCTCCGTGGCGTCCAGGCGCAGGGTGCGGATGCCGCATTGTTCGCAGTATTCGAGGCAGCGCCGCATGAGCTGCGTGGCGAAACCTCGCCCGCGGTATTCGGGCAAAGTGAGCACCAT
>CAKZUE010000024.1 GCA_937920635.1 uncultured Bryobacteraceae bacterium | reverse complement strand
CCGCAGGCTGGTGGACAATGCCCACAAGCGCGCCGCGGCCCTGATCGAAGAATACGACTGGGCGCTCGAAGAGATCGTCCGCACGCTGCTCGAACGCGAATCCATCGACGGCACCGAAGTGAAGGCCATCCTGGACCGCGGCCCCGCCAGAGCCGAAGCGGCGACCCCCGCGCCACAGGCTGAGCCTGCGCCGGTCTCGGCCTCCGAAGAGACGCAGGAGGTTCTAAGACCGGAAACCCGGCCGCTGTCTCCCGGACTCATTGATGGAGAGCGCCCCCAGCCCGCGTGATCCCTCGATTCCATTTGTACCTGTTCGATGTCGACGGCACCCTCGTGGACTCCGCCTCGGATATCTGCACGGCTGTCCGCCAGGCGCTCGGCGAAGCTGGCGTCGACTCGCTCCCGGAAGCGTACCTGCGCAGTTTCATCGGGCACCATCTGTTTGACCTGTTCCGGGAAGTCCTGCCGGAAAGCACGCCGCAGGATCACGAGCGCCTTCTGGCCCGCTACCGCGCCATCTACCTGGCCCGCCGCCACGCCTCCACGCGCGTCTATCCCGGCGTGGAAGAGATGCTCGCCGGCCTCGGCGGGATGAAGTCCACTGCCACCACCAAGAGCAGCGAAACCGCCCGCCAGGTGCTCGAACTGTTCGGGCTGGCCCGCCACTTCGATCACATCCAGGGTACCGACGGCTTCCCCTCCAAGCCCGCCCCTGACGTCATCTTCAAATCGCTCGAGCGGCTTGGCGTCCGCCCCGAAGACTGCCTCCTCGTCGGTGACGCCGGCCCCGACATGGAAGCCGGGCGCCGCGCCGGCGTCCGCACCTGCGCCGTCACCTGGGGCTACGGCGACCCGGAAGCGATGCGCGCCCACAACCCCGACTTCTGGATCGGGTCTCCCGCTGAACTGCTATCATAGCGGGCGGAATACGCCGCCATGCAGATCACACGCAGGACTCTGCTCTCTTCGCTCGCCGCCGCACCTCGGGCTGCCGCGGCGCCCGCCCCCGGCCGGTTCAAGGTTTCTCTCGCCGAGTGGTCCATCCACCGCCTCATCCAGCAGGGCAAGGCCACCAACATGGATTTCCCGCGCATCGCCCGCGAATACGACTGCGAGGGGCTCGAGTTCGTCAACACGCTCTGGGCGTCGCCCACCGCTGGCTACATCGCGCGCCTGAAAAAGCGCATGGCCGAGACCGGCACGAAGCCCGTGCTCATCATGGTCGACGACGAAGGCCAGCTCGGACACTCCGACCCGGCGGTGCGCCGCAAGGCCGTCAGGAACCATCACAAGTGGGTCGACATCGCCGCCGAACTCGGCTGCCACTCGATCCGCACCAACATGCACTCCGACGTCACGCCGAAGTCGCCCGCCGAGAACGAAACCGTGCTTGGATATTGCGCTGACAGCTTCCGCTCTCTGTGCGAATTTGCGCGGCAGGCGGGCATCTCGATTCTCATCGAGAATCACTGGGGACTTTCTTCCGACCCCGACGCCGTCGTCGCCCTGATGAAGAAAGTGAACCTGCCCAACTTCGGCACCCTGCCCGATTTCGGCAATTTCCCGCCGGAAATCGATAAATACCAGGCCGTGGCCAAACTTGCCGCGTACGCCAAAGGCATGAGCTTCAAGTGCTACTTCGAAGGGCCGGACGGGGGCGAGGACAAGTACGACTTCCGGCGCATGATGAAGGTTGTCGAGGATTCGAATTACTCCGGCTACATCGGCATCGAGTACGAGGGCCGGAAATTGGGCGAGCTCGAGGGCATCGCCCGGGCGCGTAAACATCTCAAGGATTACGGCATTTAATCAGATTGCGGCCTGTGGTTTTTATTCGCTAACGGCGGTGAATTCATCCCGCCGCAGCCGGATCCGCAGCTTCGAACCCGAAGGCGCGTCCGCCGCCTCGCGCACGATCCTGCCGTCGGCGCGCTTCACGATCGCGTATCCGCGCTCCAGCACGTTCAGCGGGCTCAGGGCTTCCAGCCGCGCGCGCGCCAGCTTTTCTTTCTGTCTCGCCGCTTCCAGCACACGCTGGACAGACTCCGGCAGCCGCCCCGCCAGCCGCTCAAACCCGATCTGCCGCTCGTGCAGCAGAGCGCGCATGCGGTCTGCGCCGCACCGGTCCAGCTGGTCCAGCAGCGTCCGGCTGGCAGCCAGCCGCGCCCGCGGATCGCCCTGCCGCAACCGCTGGTCCATCTCATCCAGTTGCTGCCACAGCAGCGCCACCCGGCGGCGCGCCAGCATCGCGGCGCGGTCGACCCCCTTTTCCTGAAGCCGGTTCCTTGCCGTGCTTGCATGGAGCTGGACGGCGCGCCAGGCGCGCCGCAGCATCTCGCCGAGCTGCGCCAGCAGATCGGCGCGGTTCTTCACCACCAGCTCCGCCGCCGCCGAGGGCGTCGGCGCGCGCAGGTCGGCGACGAAATCGGCGATCGTGAAGTCCGTCTCGTGACCCACCGCGGAAATCACCGGCACCGGGCAGGCGGCGATGGCGCGCGCCACAGGCTCTTCATTGAACGCCCACAGGTCTTCCAGCGATCCTCCCCCGCGCCCCACGATCACGACATCCGCCCAGGGATGCGTGGAGAAGTAGTGCAGACCCTCCACAATCCCTTCCACCGCTCCTTCGCCTTGCACCGGGGTCGGATACAGGCGGATGTGCAGCCCCGGGAAGCGCCGCCCGAGGATGTTGAGCATGTCCTGGATGACCGCTCCCTGCGGTGATGTCACGATGCCGATCCGGCGGGGAAATGGCGGCAGCGGACGTTTCCGCCCCGGATCGAACAGCCCCTCGGCGGCGAGCTTCTGCTTCAACTGCTCGAACGCCACCTGCAGCGCCCCGGCGCCCTGCGGCTCCAGCGACGTGACGATCAACTGATACTCCCCGCGCTCCTGCCGGACCTCCACCGCGCCCCTTGCAATGACAGCCATGCCGTCGCCCGGTGCGAACTTCAGATACCGCAGCACCTGCCGGAACAAAACGCAACGGATTTGTGCGGCATTGTCTTTCAGCGTGAAATAGGCATGCCCCGACGTCCACACCTTGTAGCCCGAGATCTCGCCCATGACGCGCACGTCGTCGAAGTGCGCCGAAAGCAGGCGGTGGATCGACGCCGTCAGGCTGGTGACCGTGAAAATCTTCGGCTCGAGGCCGAACAGCTCCTGCTGCGCCATTCGTGCTATCAGGCTCTCACAACCTGCGCCGCCTTGTGCGGCCGGGCCTGCATCCTGTATGATTCTGTCAAGCCAAAACAGGAGGTGGGTGTCTGAAACGAAGATCTTTCCTCGCCGGCTCGATGGCGGCGGCTGCCGGCTGCGCGCGCCGGCCTGCGCCCGCCGCCGGATACCGGTTCCTGACGCAGGCGGAAGTGGAAACGCTCGGCGCTTGGGTGGACACGCTGATTCCGCCCGATGAAGACCCGGGCGCGCGCGACGCGGGCGTGGTCCGCTACATCGATCTCCAGTTGACGCGCTGGTTCCGGCGTCACCAGAGCGAATACCGCGAAGCCCTCGCGCATATCGATCGTTGGGCCCGGTCCCGCGCCGGCCGTGGTTTTGCCGGCCTGCCTCTCGATGCCCGGGAAGAGATGCTGTCACTTATGGAGCAGGGTGAGGCGGACCGCGCCTGGTTTCCGGATGGCGGCAAGGCCGCTTTTGAACTCGTTCTGGCCCATGCCATGCAAGGCTTTTACGGAAACCCCCGCCACGGCGGCAACCGCGGCTACGCCTCCTGGAAGATGATCGGCGTGCCGCCAATGCCTGTGCGCGGCCGCGAGCATTACGAAGCGGAAAGAACGTTTCCGGAGAAGACCTGATGCCATTGCCTGAAGTCGACGCTGTCGTCATAGGGGCGGGCGCCGCCGGCCCCATTGTCGCCAAGGAGCTCGCTTTCGCCGGCTGGCGTGTCGTGCTGCTGGAAAAGGGCCGCTGGAACACTCCCGCCGACTGCCGAAAGGACGATCTCCGCAACCAGCGCAACCCCACGCTCGGCTATCCATTTGGCCCGGAGGAGGAGGGCAACCCGCGTGTCTTCGTCGATCTGAACGGCCGCGAGCGCATCGTGAAACCATCCCAGCCAGGCTACAACAACAACGCTTTCTGCGTCGGCGGCGGGACGCTTTCCTACGGGGCCATGGCCTGGCGCTATCATCCCAACGATTTCCGCATGCGCAGCACTTATGCGGCGAAAGTCCCGCGTGCTTTCGAGAATTCCACACTCGAAGATTGGCCCATATCCTACGATGATCTCGAGCCTTATTATGAAAAAGCGGAATGGGAGATCGGCGTCTCCGGCGATGTTTCCGGCGATCCGTTCCAAGGGCCGCGCCGCCGCCCGCTGCCCATGCCTCCGCTGCCGCCCACCCGCGAGCACGAGATTCTGGAAAAAGGGGCCCGGCGTCTCGGCCTGCATCCTTTCTCCATCCCGATGCTTCGCAATTCCGTCCCTTACAACGGCCGGCCGGCTTGCATGCGCTGCCGCTGGTGCGTGGGTTTCGCCTGCGAGGTGGACGCGAAAAATGGCACGCAAAATACCGTGATTCCGGCCGCATTGGCCACCGGAAATCTCGAGTTGCGGACGCAATGCGCGGTCCGGGAAATCCTTCTCAATGATCGGGGAAACGCCACGGGCGTCGCTTACTTCGACCGGGACGGGCGGCTGTGGGAGCAGCCCGCGCGCTATGTGGTCGTCTCCTGCGGGGCCATCGAAAGCGCGCGGCTGCTGTTGAACTCGCGCTCGCGCCTCTATCCGCAGGGGCTCGGCAACCGGCACGATTGGGTCGGGCGCAATTTACAAGGGCACACTTACACGGGGGCCAACGGGCTGTTTGAAGAGATCGTCTACGACGACCTCGGCCCCGGCGCGAGCATCGCCATCTGCGACTATGTGCACGGCAACCCCGGGCTCGCAGGCGGAGCGATGCTCGCCAATGAATTCATCCGCCTGCCCTACCAGTTCGTCTCTGGCATCCGCGATCCTGAGGCGCCCCGCTGGGGCCGCGCCCACAAGGAATTTGTGCGCCGCGCCTACCGCCGCATCATCCCCGTGCAGGGGCCCACGCAGGAGATCCCGGTGTTCGACTCCCGCGTGACGCTGGATCCGCGGGTGCGTGACAGGTTCGGCATCCCCGTGGCGCGCATCTCAGGCTACCGCCACCCGCACACCATCGAGATTTCCGAATACACGGCCCAGCGCGCGGCCGACTGGCTCCGCGCCTCCGGCGCCGTGAAGGTCTGGTTGCGCCGCGCGGGGCGCGGCGTCAGCGGCGGCCAGCACCAGGCAGGGACCTGCCGCATGGGCAACGATCCGAAGACTTCCGTGGTGGATGCCTGGTGCCGGGTCCATGACACGGACAACGTGTATGTGGTCGATGCCAGCGTCCACGTCACCAACGGCGCTTACAATCCGGTGCTCACGATCATGGCCATCGCCTATCGCGCCGGCCAGCGGCTGGCGAAGGAAGGGAGGCGCGCATGAAGGCCGCCGCAGCCGCTCTGTTGCTGGGCCTCGCCGTTCTGCTCATGATCCCGGCGGCCAGCTTTCTTTACGAAGCCGGCGGCCCGGATGCGTGCGCCCGCTGCCACGAGATGGGCGCGCCGGTGGGCGAGTGGCGCCACTCCACCCACCGCGGCGTGCCGTGCAGCGCCTGCCACGGCGACGCCCTCACCACGAATGCGCGCTTTCATCTCACCAACGCCCGGCGCGTTGTCCAGCACTGGCGCGGCGAGGCCGGCGTGCGCGCGCAGCTCGGGCCGGCTGAGATCCGCGCCATGCTCCCGCGCTGCCAGAAGTGCCACCAACAGGAGTTCGCATCCTGGTCGAACGGTCCGCACGCCATCGCCTACCGCAGCATTTTTCTCGACGAGAAGCACAACGCATCGCGCCATCTCATGGACGATTGCCTGCGCTGCCACGGCATGCACTTTGACGGCGGCGTCCGTGATCTTGTCGAGCCGCTTTCCACGAAAGGCCCCTGGCGGCTGCGCCGCGCCGAATTGCTCGATGACCCCGCCATCCCCTGCATGAGCTGCCACTCCATCCACCGCCGCGGCGCGTTGCACGAGGAGCGCCGGCTGGAAGCGAAGATCGCCGGCCCGCGGCAGGAGAAATTCCGCCCCTCGCTGGCGTTCTTCGACCGCCGTTCGATGGCGCCGGTGGATCTTGCTTTGTTGCCGATGCCCGCGATGAGCGATGGCGGCCGCCCGGTGAAAATGAGTCCCGATCCCCGCCAGGCGCTCTGCTACCAGTGCCACGCGCCCCTGAGCACGCGCCAGGTGTTCTCGGGCGATGACCGCACGCCGGTTGGCGTGCACGAAGGCATCTCCTGTCTCGGCTGCCATGACAAGCACCGCCAGACCACGCGCGCTTCCTGCTCCAACTGCCACCCGCGCTTGTCCAACTGCGGCCGTGACGTCGAACAGATGGATACCACCTTCGCCAACAGGAGCTCGAAGCACAACATCCATACGGTGAAGTGCGCTGATTGCCATCCGAAGGGCATTCCCGCCCGCCGCGCACGTTCCGACTAACCCCCGCCTGCATTGGGGACGGCCTGAATTGAGCCCTCTGCATTTTCGCATTGGGGACAGAGCGCTCTGTCCCCCTTGCGATTTTGAAGCTTTTGCCGCTGTGAGGCCTCGATAAAGGCTTGGCTTTCCACGGCCAGGCGCGGCTCCCCGTGCAGGCGACCGGGGGCGAGTGGCGAGTTCCAGGCGGCTGAAAGCGGGGAGGCGGCGGGTGGCCCGGGCATTCACCATGGAAGGCCGGCCTAGCCTAATATTGGCTCAAGAGGCCGGGGAATCAGGGGTCGGAGACCCAAGGCCTTCCCGCGCGGAAAAGAGCGAAAAGCCCCTAAAATTGCTCTCGGGACACTCAGCTCCGTCCCGGTGGCATGTTTGTCAGAGGCTCAATCCAGGCTGCTGCGGATGAGCGATTGCACACCGGGCGGAATGAAGACGGGGGTGAGCGGGGTGAAGAGATCGACGGGACAGTGGAGAGGTTGAGGCCGCCAGGCTGTTTGATCTGCGGTGTTTGAGCAGAACCGGAGAATGTGCCGCACCGGCGAGGGGGGGCCCTCCGGCGGGGCGAGCACGAGAGAGTGCCTTTGCGTAGTCCATCTGCCGCCGCCGCCCCGCTCGGAAAGGACACAACGATGACATCAGAATCTACCAGGCTCGCGGCGATTGACGTACACAAGCGGGTGTTGATGGTAGTGGTGGTGCGAAAGGAATCGCCCATGGCCGTGGCGGCGCAGGAGCGGTTTCTGACGGCACGGCGCGAGATCCGCAGGTTGGCCTTGTGGCTGCAGGGCCACGGGGTGAAGGCGGTGGTGATGGAATCGACGGCGCAGTATTGGTGGCCGGTGTGGGTGGAACTGGAGGAGCAGTTCGCGCCGCGGCTGGCGCAGGCGCGGTCGAGCCGGGGGCCGCGGGGGCGGAAGACGGACTTTGAGGATGCCTGCGGCTGGCATCGACAGGCAAGAGCCTGGGCGAACAGATTGTGAAGATCGGCAACGAGATCGAGGCGCTGCTGGAGGCGGGGCAGATCAGGCTGGCGGTGGTGGTGAGCGATCTGCCGGGGGCAAGCGGGCGGCAGGCGCTGAAGCAGCATCTGGAGCGGATCGGGGTGCTGGAGCGGCAGCAGCAGGAGCTGGAGCAGGAGTTGACGCGGCAGATGAAGCTGGTCTGGGAGCAGGTGCGGCGGATGCCGGCGGGGAACATGCTGCAGGCGGTGGCGCACCGCCTGCTGCGGCTGATCTGGAGGCGGTTGGCGCAACGGGTGGACTATGAGGAGCGAGGTCCGCGTCAGTGGGACACGGCCAGACTGGCGGCGAGAACGACGTGGTTGGGAGCCGAGTTCCGGCGCCACGGTCACGAAGTGACCTTCCAGCCCGCACAGCTCGAATCCATGACTTAGCTTGGGATTTTCGAGAGTGTCCCCAATTTTGTTTGGCGATAGGTCCAGACCGCAATTCCGAACGGGGCATATAATACGGGCAGCCGCGCGGGCTGTGGCGCCATCGACGCTGCACCCTGATGCCCGATGGCGGGGCGGAGAAACAGCGCCGCCAAGGCGCGCACGGCATAACTCCTATGGGAGATGGACTTCCGATGAATCGTCGAACCTTCCTGCAAACCGCGCTGCACGCACCGCTTCTGAGTCTGGCGGCACAGAGGCAGGGCCGGCCGCCCAACTTTGTGGTCGTTTATGCCGATGACCTGGGCTATGGCGACCTGAGCTGCTACGGCGCGGCGGCGCACCAGACCCCGCGGCTTGACCGGATGGCGCAGGAGGGCGTCCGGTTCACCGATTTCTACGCCCCCACGCCCTATTGCGCCCCGTCGCGAGCCTCTCTGCTGACCGGGCGCTACCCGTTCCGCAATGGAATGGTCTTCAATCCCGCGCCGGATGCCGGCATCAACGACGTGGGTCTGCGCGCCTCGGAGATTACAATTGCCGAAGCGCTAAAGCCCCGGGGATACGCCACCACCTGCATCGGCAAGTGGCATCTCGGCCACCTGCCACAGTTTCTGCCACGCACACAGGGCTTCGACGAGTACTACGGCATTCTCTACTCAAACGACATGCGGCCCGTGCAGTTGGTCGAGAACGAGCGGGTTGCGAAATATCCGGTGATTCAGGCCGACCTGACGCGCGAATACACCGACCGGGCGATCGGCTTCATCGAACGGAACCGCAGCCGGCCGTTCTTTCTCTATCTGGCGCACGCCATGCCGCACAAGCCGCTGGCTGCCTCCGAGCGGTTCTACAGCTATGAGACTCCGGACGATCTCTATTCCGACGTCATCCGGGAACTGGATTACGAGTGCGGGCGCCTGCTCGACTCGATCGCGAAACTGGGGCTGGAGGACGACACGCTCGTGATCTTCGCCTCGGACAACGGGCCGTATTTCGGCGGCTCGACAGGCGGCCTGCGCGGCATGAAGGCGAGTTCCTGGGAGGGCGGCATCCGGGTGCCGATGATCGCGCGCTGGCCCGGACGGATCCCCGCCGGCCGCGTATGCCGCGAGATGGCGGGCGTCATCGACGTTTTTCCAACCCTGTGCGGACTGGCCGGCGCGCCTCTGCCCGCCGGCCGGGAGATCGATGGGCGCGACATTTTCCCTCTCATGAGCCGCGAGGGCGCGAAGACTCCGCATGAGGCGCTTTTCTCGATGAGCGGACCGAACCTGGTTGCCGTGCGTTCGGGCAAGTGGAAACTGGCGGTGCGGAGGCCGGCGGGCGGGCCGCAGCGTCTCGACCCTGAAGCTGCTGCGAAATGGGTCGATCCGCGGGGGCCCGATGGCGTCACCCTCATCGCGCCGTTTGAGCAACCTCGTCCGGATCGGTATCCCGGCGTCCATGGCGGGGCGGCGCCGAAAGAGATGATGCTGTTCGATCTGGAGGCCGACCCGGCAGAGCAGCAGGACGTCTCCGGCTTGCATCCGGAGGTCGTAGCGCGCCTGAAAAAGCTCTTCGATGACATGGACGCGCAGGCGCCCCGGATCGAGCGAAGCGAGGGGCACGGCGCGGGCGGAATCCGCAGGCTTCAGGGCGGAGAGCTGCGCTATGACCGGATGCCGGCACGGCCCTGAATTCGTCCGTGATTTTGAGGCGCCGGCCTTCATCTACGAGGGAGTTATTGCCAAATCCGGCATGGCGTCCCAGGCGAGATAAGTCCGAAATCTCCGTTTCAAATCCGCCGCTCCGGCTTGTCCTCCCCAGGATTATGGCGCGTAACATCGCGTGCCTTTGCCCACTTCAGCCGCCGCAAGGCCTGCAACTGCAAGCCGGGTCAACAGGAGAAGCCTGTCCGTAGAAGGCAAAGAACAGCAGGATGGATTGCGTTAAGCGAAAATACAATATGCCGCGAAATCCGGTGCTTGTCAAAGCCGGAAGGAATAAAATAACCAACCAATAACCGGCATAGTGAAGAAAATCCATGTCGATAAATTGAGCACCGGGCGGTCTCCCTTTCCGGCCGGCGCCGGCGGAAGGGATGCGGAGATGAATTGTCAGCCTTCCAGCGCCTGGGCGATGTCGGCGATGATGTCTTCCACCGCCTCGATGCCGGCCGAGAAACGCACCAGGTTCTCGCGCAGCCCCATGGCGGCCTTCTGCTCCGGCGGCACGTCGCGGTGCGAGGCGATCCACGGGTAGAGCACCATCGTATGCACATCGCCCAAAGAGGTCGCCTTCACGCACAGCTTCAGCCGGTCGAGGAACGCGAACACCTGCTCCCGCCCCGCCCCGCGGATCTCAAAACTCACCATGCCACCGCGCAACCCGTCCGGCAGCAGCCGCCGGATCACCTCCGCGTCCGGGTGGTCCGGGTCATCCAGATAGAAGACCCGCTCCACGCATGGATGCCGCCGCAGCCAGCCGGCGAGCGCCGCCGCGTTCTGGCACTGCCTCTCCATGCGCAGCGGAAACGTCTTGATGCCGCGCATCGTGAGATACGCTTCCATCGGCCCCATCACCGGGCCTGCGACCCGTGAAAACCGCCGCACCGTCTCAAAGTGGCCTTCGTCGCTCACGATCAGTCCGCCCAGCGTGTCGCCGTGTCCGCCCAGATACTTCGTCGAGCTGTGCACCACCAGGTGCGCGCCCAGCTCCAGCGGGCGCGCGAGCAACGGCGTCGCGAAGGTGTTGTCCACGATCAGCGCCGCGCCCCGCGCCCGGCAAAGCCTCGCCAGCGCCTCCAGATCCGCCACGCGCAGCAACGGATTCGAGATGGTCTCCACCAGCAGCGCGCCCGCGCCGAACTCCGCCAGCGCCGCCTCCACCGCCGCCGGATCGTTGGCATCCACGAGCCGAGTCTCGAAGCCGAACGGCCCCATCACGTCGAACAGCAGCTTCAGCGTCGCCCCGTAGATGTCGCGCGCGCACAAAATTCGCTTCGGGCGCTCGAGCAGCGCGCACATCAGCGCATGTTGCAGCGCCATCATGCCCGACGAGCAGGCCAGCGCCCCGTGGCCGTTCTCGAGCGCCGCCACCAGCTCCTCCAGCGCGTCGTTGGTGGGGTTCGAATAGCGCGAATAGGCGTAGCCGTGCTGCTCGTGCGCGAAGATCCGGTCCTGTTCCGCCTGGTCGGCGCAGATCCACGACGCGGCAAAGTGCACGGGAGTGGAAACCGGGATCTGCTGCTGCGGGCGCTTCCGGTCGCCCGCGTGGACGGCTTTCGTCTGAATCTTCATCGGCTCTCCCTCGGCCTCTCCCGGCTGGAATGCTACTTGCGCTTCCAGCGCACCCCGTCGCGGGTGTCTTCCACGATGACGCCCTTTTCGAACAGTTCCGCCCGGATCCGGTCGGCGCGGGCGAAGTCGCGCGCCTTCTTCGCCTCTGTCCGCTCGCGCACCAGCGCCTCCACCTCTTCGTCCGTGAGCGAGCCCTCCTGCACGGCGGGCTTCAGCACGTCGAACACGAGATCGAAATCATCGAGCAGCCGCCGTGCGCTGGCAATGTTGTCCTGGCGGAACCGCCCCTGGTCCATCGCAATGTTGGTCTCGCGGATGAACTCGAACACCGCGCCCAGCGCGCCGGCGGTGTTCAGGTCGTCATCGAGCGCCTCATGGTAGCCGCGCAACGCCTGCGCGGCGCGCTTTTCCTGTTCTTCGTCGAGCCCCGTGTCGAACCGCTCCGTGTTCAGCCGCGTTTCGAAGTTCCGCAGCCTCTCGATCGCCGCCGCCGCCGCCTTCAGCCCGTCAAAGGTGAAGTTGAGCTGCTTGCGGTAGGGCGCCGAGATCAGCAGGTAGCGGATCGCCTCCGGCGCGTAGCCTTGCCCGAGAATGTCGCGCAGCGTGTAGAAATTGCCGAGCGATTTCGACATCTTCTGGCCTTCCACCATGAGGTGTTCGGCGTGCAGCCAGAAGCGGGCGAACGGCTTGCCCGTGATCGACTCGCTCTGGGCGATTTCGTTCTCGTGGTGCGGGAAAACCAGATCGACGCCGCCGGTGTGGATGTCGATGGTTTCGCCGAGATACTTCATCGCCATCACGGAGCACTCGATGTGCCAGCCGGGACGCCCCGCGCCCAGGGGCGTGTCCCAGAACGGCTCGCCCGGTTTGCGCGCCTTCCACAGGACGAAGTCCCGCGCATCGGCCTTCTCGTATTCGTCGGCGTCGACGCGCGCGCCGGCCACGTTTCCGCTGAAGTTGGTGTGCGAGAGTTTGCCGTAGTCCGGGAAGCTGGCGATGCGGAAATAGATGGAGCCCTCGCTCTCATAGGTAAGCCGCTTTTCCGCCAGCCGCTGGATGGCCTCGACCATGTCGTGGATATGCTCGGTGGCGAAGACGAGCTTTTCCGGCCGTTCCAACCGCAGCTTCGCCGCATCCTCGAGGAACGCCTGCGTATAGCGCTCCGTGTACTCTCTGAGCGACTTGCCCTCAGCCACGGCGTTGCGGATGATCTTGTCGTCCACGTCGGTGATGTTCATCACGTGGTGGAGCTTCCAGCCGCGCATGCGCAGCACGCGCCGCAGCACGTCCTGGAAGCTGAAGGTGCGGAAGTTGCCGATGTGCACGTAGTGGTACACGGTCGGGCCGCAGGTGTAGATCCGCACCGTTTCGCCGTCCAGCGGGCGGAACTCTTCCAGCCGTTGCGTGAGCGTGTTGTAGAAGCGTAGTGCCATGGGGGGCTAAACTAGCTA
The DNA here is from genome assembly GCA_937920635.1 of uncultured Bryobacteraceae bacterium. Lineage (GTDB taxonomy): Bacteria > Acidobacteriota > Terriglobia > Bryobacterales > Bryobacteraceae > JANWVO01. The sequence goes on along the minus strand of CAKZUE010000024.1, from coordinate 89,230 downwards.
GTTTAACCCTTGCAGCCGATCCGCTTTGAAATCCAGGCCGTCTGTCCGGTCACCGGCGCCCGCGCAGGGCTGCTCCATACGGCGCACGGCACGGTGGAGACGCCTGTCTTCATGCCTGTCGGCACGCAGGCCACGGTGAAGGGACTCACGCCCCGGCATCTGCTCGAAGAGCTTGACGCAAAGATCCTTCTGGCCAACACCTATCATCTGTTCCTGCGCCCGGGGCACGAATTGATCGAAAGCCTGGGCGGGCTGCACGGCTTCATGCGGTGGCCGCGGGCGATTCTCACCGACTCCGGCGGCTTCCAGGTGTGGTCGTTGAGCCAGTTGCGCAAGGTCAAGGAAGAAGGCGTGGTGTTCCGCTCGCACCTGAACGGCGACGCGCACCTGTTCACGCCGGAGTCCGTCGTCGACGTGCAGCTCGCCCTCGGCAGCGACATCCTGATGATGCTCGACGAGTGCACCGCCTATCCGGCTTCGCACGCCGAGGCGAAGGCATCCATGGAACTGACGCTGCGCTGGGCGCGGCGCGGGATGGAGCATTACCGGCGCCGCATGGCTGAGCGGGCGCGCCCGCAGGCGCTGTTTCCCATTGTGCAGGGTTCGATGTACGCCGATCTGCGCCGTCATTGCGCGGAGGAACTGGTCCGGCTGGAGGCGCCCGGCTACGCCATTGGAGGGCTGAGCGTGGGCGAGCCCAGAACTCTGAGCCTGGAAATGGTGGAGGCAACCGCGCCGCTTCTGCCGGCGGACCGCCCACGCTATGTGATGGGCGTCGGGCTGCCGGAAGAGCTGCCCGAATACGTGGCCCGCGGCGTGGACATGATGGACTGCGTGATGCCCACGCGCAACGCCCGCAACGGCTGCCTGTTTACCAGCGAAGGCCGCGTCGTCATCAAGCAGTCGCAGTACAGAGCAGACCCGCGCCCGCTCGATCCGTCCTGCTCCTGTTACACCTGCCGAACGTTCTCGCGGGCCTATCTTCGCCATCTCTTTCAGGCGGGCGAGATCCTGTTCAGCACCCTGGCCACTCTGCACAACCTGACCCATTACCTTGACATCGCCCGCCGGATGCGAGAGGCTATTTTGCTTGGGACGTTTCCCGCGTTCTTGAGCGCCGTCCGCTCCTCCGGGCCGGTTGCGGGTGCAGCCATGCCCGCCGGAAATGGCGGCGACCCCTTGCCGCGGACGGCGTCCAGTCCGAATCCCCGTCAGTAAACGGACCGCCCATGGCATTCCTGCTTCTTCAACAATCGCCGGCGCCGAGCCCGCTGCTGCAATTCCTGCCGATCATCCTGATTTTTGCCATCTTCTATTTTCTGCTCTTCCTGCCCATGCAACGGCAGAAGAAGCAGCAGCAGAAGATGCTGGCGGAGTTGCAGCCGGGCGACGAGGTGCTCACCAACGGCGGCATCGTGGGCACCATCATTTCGATCGGGGGCGACGACACGCTGGTGCTGCGCGTCAAGCCCGACAACGTGAAGCTCACCTTCGCCCGTGGCGCGGTGGCCAGCAAGTTCGGCGGGGAAAAGAAAGCATAAGTCCGATTCCAGCGAGAACCGACATCCCATGAAAAGCCTGAAATGGAAAGCGGCTCTGATTGCGGCCGTCACGTTGGCCTGCCTGTACGGGGTTTTCGGACTGCCCAAGTCCACAGAGGACCTCGCCGCCAACTGGAACAAGAACATCCGCCTCGGACTCGATCTGCGCGGAGGCTCCCTGCTGGTGGTGCAGGTACAGCTCCAGGACGCCTTCAAGGTCGAGGCCAACACGCAGATCGAGCGGCTGAAGGAAGAACTGGGCAAGCAGTCGATCCCCTACCAGTTGATCGACCATAACGACCCGCAGACGCTGGCGGAAGCCGAAAACATCGCCATTTCCGTCCGCGGCATCCCGGCGGAGAAGTCGCAACTGTTCCGCAACATCGTCGCCGAGCTGTTGCCGAGCTGGGTGCTGACGCCGCTCAGTTCCACAGACTACCGTCTCACCCTCAAGCCGACCGAGGCGCTCCAGCTCAAGGAAGACACCGTGCAGCGGGCCATCTCGACGATCGAGAGCCGCATCAACGGCCTCGGTCTGGCCGAGGCGGCGGTGCAGCGGCGCGGTGGCGCGGGCTCGGAGGCCGAGATCCTGATCTCGCTGCCGGGGCTCGACGACCCCGCGCGCGTGAAAAACATCCTCCAGACGGCGGCGTTGCTGGAACTGTACGAGGTGAAAGACGGGCCGTTCGCCCGCCAGGAAGACGCGCTGGCCAAGCTGGGCGGCGTGCTGCCGCTGAACACGAAGCTGATGCGCAGCGCTCCGCGTCCCGGCGATCCGGCGGGAGAGGGCTGGTATCTGGTGGCGCGCACGCCCGTCATCACGGGGCGCGACCTGCGCGACGCCCGCCCGGCGCAGGACGAATTCGGCAAGTGGGAGACGGCATTCGTGCTCTCGCAGGAAGCCAAGGGCCGGTTCGCGCGCTTCACGGAAGCCAACATCGGCAATCGGCTCGCCATCGCGCTCGACAATCAGATCCGCAGCGCGCCCACCATCCAGAGCCGCATTGAAGACCAGGGCCGCATCACCGGCGCGGCGTCGCATCAGGATGCCAGCGATCTGGCGCTGGTGCTGCGCGCCGGATCGCTGCCGGCGGGGATCGTCTACCTGCAAGAGCAGACCGTGGGGCCGTCGCTGGGCGCCGATTCGATCCGCAGGGGGTTGATTGCCGGGGCTATCGGCCTGGTCTTTGTCGTCGTTTTCATGCTGATCTATTACGCCGGGGCGGGCGTCAACGCGGTGGTGGCGCTCGTTCTCAACGGCGTGATCCTGATCGGATGCCTGGCGTATCTGGAGGCGGTGCTGACGCTGCCCGGCATCGCCGGCATCATTCTGCTGATCGGCATGGCGGTGGACTCCAACGTGCTGATCTTCGAGCGCATCCGCGAGGAGCTGCGCGCGGGCAAGGCGACCATGGCCGCCATCGACATGGGATTCAGCAAGGCGTTCCTCACCATCATCGACACGCACGTGGCCACGGTGGTCAGTTGCGCGTTCCTCTTCATGTTCGGCACTCCGGCCATCCGCGGCTTCGCCGTGACGCTGGTCATCGGCCTGGTGGCGAACGTGTTCACATCCGTCTTCGTCTCCCGCGCCCTGTTCCAGTTCGCTGTGGCGCGGCAGGGGTTCAACCCCAAGCTGAGCATCGGAATCCAAGCCTAGCGGGGCGCCTGGCGCCCCGACGTTCGACACGGGAAGCTACATGGAGCTATTCAAGAACACCCAAATCGATTTCCTGGGCAAGCAGAAGATTTTCCTCGCGGTCTCTTTTGTGCTTCTTGCCATCGGCATCGGGAGCTGGGCGGCCAAAGGCGGCCTGAAGTACGGCATCGACTTCACCGGAGGCGCCAACATCAGCGTGCGCTTCGCTTCCAGGCCGCCGATCGACCGCATCCGCTCCGCCATCAGCGCGCGAATTCCCGGCGAGATCTCCGTGCAGGAAGTCACCGGAGAGAACGAGGTCATCATCGGGCTGCCGCTGAAGGAAGACGTGGCCTTGCAGCGCGAGCGGCAGACGGTGGTGGAGACTCTGGCATCCACCTTCGGCGAGAAGACGGACCGGCTGGACCTGAACAACGCCAGTGCGCAGCAACTGGCCGAACGGCTGCGCGACCCGTTGCAGCGGGCGGCCATTCCGATGAACGACGAGCAGCTCACGCAGCTGGCGCGGCGGATCTTTGAATTCCGCAACTCGCCGCCGCGGTCCGGCGTGCTGGCAGGCTTCGACCAGCTCAAGGAAGTGGAAGGGGTCACGCCGCAGATTCTGGAAGTGATCCGGCAGCAGTGCTATCTGGCGCCGTTCACCATCCGCAGCGCGGAGGTCATCGGGCCGAAGATCGGCGCCGAGATGCGGAACAAGGCGGTGCTGGCGGTGCTGTACGCGCTCGCCGGGATGCTTGTCTACCTGGCTCTCCGGTTCGAGTTCGTGTACGGTCTGGCGGCGGTGATCGCCGTCTTCCATGACGTGATCATCACGCTGGGATTCTTCTCGCTGACCGACAAGGAGATCAGCCTGAACGTTGTCGCGGCATTGCTGACACTGGTCGGCTACTCGATGAACGACACGATCGTGGTCTTCGACCGGATCCGTGAGACGCTGAAACTGTCAAGGCGGGAGTTGACCCGGGCGATCGTGAACGATAGCATTAATCAGACGCTCAGCCGGACGGTGCTGACCTCGGGGCTGACCCTGATTTCGGCTCTGGCGCTATGGCTGTTCGGCGGGCCTGTGCTGAACGGGTTTGCGTTCGCTCTGGTCGTGGGTGTAATCGTAGGCACATACTCATCGATTTTCATCGCCAGCCCGATTCTGATCTTCTGGCACGACCGGTTTCAGAAGGGGAAGAGGGCGGCGGCGCCGGCGGCGAAGTGAGCCGGGAGCGGCAGATGCTCTGGCGGCGCCGGCAGGAAATAAGTTTGGAAGGGCGGGCGGTTCCGGGAACCTCCCGGCCTGGTTGGTGTCCATAGGATTGGAAACGGTTCCGGCGCGCTTCGAGCCGGCAGCCCGGACCGAAGGAGAAGGCCCATGTTTGAACAGTCCATAATTGAAGGTCGAGCCAAGACCAACAAAGGCTGGACGGTGATCATTTCCACCATCCTGCAGGTGCTGCTGATCGTGGTGGCGATCATCATCCCGCTCCTGAATCCGGAGATGTTGCCTCAGACGGCGTTGCAGTCGATGCTGGTGGCGCCTCCTCCGCCGCCGCCTCCGCCGCCGCCTCCTCCTCCAGCGACCCAAGTGGTGCGGGTGCAGAAGGTCATTCCGCGGCAGTTCGACGGTTCGAAGCTGATGGCGCCGAAGCAGGTGCCGAAAGAGATCGCGATCATTAAGGAAGATGAGTTGCCGCCAGCGGCGGGCGTGGGCGTCGTGGGCGGTGTGCCCGGCGGCGTGCCGGGCGGCTCGCCAGGCGGCGTCATCGGCGGCATCATCAGCAGCGTGCCTTCCGCCGCGCCTCCGCCGCCGCCTCCGCCTGTCAAGCAGGAAGTGAAACCGGCGGCACCGAAGCGCATCACGGTGGGCGGCAACGTCCAGCAGGCGATGCTGATCTATCAGCCGAAGCCGGTCTACCCGCCGCTGGCCAAGCAGGCGCGCATTCAGGGCACTGTCAAGTTTACTGCCATCATCGGCCGCGACGGCACGATTCAGAATCTGACTCTGATTTCGGGCCACCCGCTGCTGGTGCAGGCGGCGACCGAAGCCGTCAAGCAGTGGCGATACAAGCCGACGCTGCTCAACGGTGAACCGGTCGAAGTGGTCACCCAGATCGACGTCAACTTCACACTCAGCATGTGAGGGCTTGACGCCGGTCGTTTGTTCCGGATAGAGTCCGTTCCATTCAACTCAACTCGCAGGAGAGAAAAGAAGATGCTTCTTCAATTGCAAGTCTGGTCGTTCCTGTTGCTCCAGGAAGCCGGCGCCGTCGGGTTCGACCTCCGCTCGATGTGGAACCAGATGGGCTGGATGGCGAAAGCGGTCGTGATCATCCTGTTCATCATGTCGGCGTGGTCCATCGGCGTGATGATCGACCGTCTTATCGTCTATAACGCCGCCCGGAAGCAGTCGCGGCTGTTTGCTCCGGCTGTGGCCGGCGCGCTGCGCGAAGGCAAGCTGGATGAGGCGATCAAGATCGCCGACCGGTACAAGAAGTCGCACCTGGCCAAGGTGGTCGTGGCCGGGCTGCAGGAATTCCGCGCCCACGAGCTGAGCAGCGAGATTCCGGGCGAGATCGTCGAGGCCTCCAACCGCGCCTTGGAGCGCGCGCAGGCCATCGTGCGTTCGGAGCTGGACCGCGGCGTCAGCGGCCTGGCGACCATTGGATCGAGCGCCCCGTTCGTCGGCCTGTTCGGTACGGTGGTCGGCATCATCAACGCCTTCAAGGGCATTTCGACCGAGAAGAGCACCGGCCTCGGCGCCGTGGCCGGTGGTATTTCGGAAGCCCTCGTCGCCACCGCTATCGGTCTGTTCGTCGCCATCCCGGCGGTCTGGATGTTCAACTACTTCAACGAGCGTATGAAGGCGTTCGACGTGGAGATGTCGAACTCCAGCTCGGAGCTGATCGACTATTTCCTGAAGCGGATTCGCGCCGGAGCCGTGAAGTAGGATTCTGGGGCGGCCGGTACGGAGACCCCATCCGGCGAGTTGAGCTCGCGGGCGGGAGGCGGCAGGCAGCCGTCTCCCGCCGTGGAGCGCCGGATCGATCCTGAGGGAAGGAGGCCTGGTGCATGGCAAAGAAGAAAAATCTCAATCAGGCGATCTCTGACATCAACGTCACGCCGATGGTGGACGTGATGCTGGTGCTGCTGATCATCTTCATGGTGGTGACGCCGATGCTTTCCAAGGGCGTCAGTGTGGATTTGGCCAAGACGATGAATCCGATCGCCATGAGCGATGCTGACAAGGAAGACGCCGTGGTGGTGGCCATCACGCGCGACGGGAAAGTCTACCTCGGCTCGAAACAGACCAACCCCGCCGACATCGCGCCGAAAGTGAAAGATCTGCTGGCGAACCGTCTGGACAAGACCTGCTATGTGAAGTCCGATGCTCGGGCGCGGTACGAGCGGGTGGTTGAAGTGGTCGACAATCTGCGCGCCGCCGGAGTAGACAATGTTGGCCTGCTGACTGAGATCGACCCCAAGGCCAAGGCCCGGATGGAGGCCATGAGCGGCGGGGCGGCCACGCCCTGAGGCGGCTGGAGATTTCTCCCCGCGCGGTGGCTGGGATCGCCCCTGTGGGCAGGGGCGGGAAGGTACAGTTTCCAAAGGAGAGTTGCTATGGCAATGGCAGTGGGCGGCTCCGGCAAGGGGCCGAAAGCCGACATCAACATGACGCCGCTGATCGACGTCCTGCTCGTCCTCCTCATCATTTTCATGGTGATCACGCCGTTGACGCCGAAGGGGCTTGAAGCGCTGATCCCGCAGCCTCCTCCGCCGAATGCTCAGCCGCCAGAGGTCGACCGTACGGTCGTGATCATCATCAACCGGGACCGGTCGATGATGCTGAATACCGAGCCGGTGTCTGAGGAGCGCCTGGGCGAACGCCTGCTGGAAGTGTTCAAGACCCGCGCCGAACGCGTCGTCTTCGTGAAGGCGGATCCCGACCTCGAATTCCAATATGTCGCCAAGGCGATCGACATCGCCAAGGGCGCGCAGATGGACAAGGTCGGCCTGATGACCGCCAAGGTGGAAGCGGGCGAGTAAGCCGGAGGTACAGTTGGATGCTACGCAAGACCCTCATCTCCCTCGCTGCGGCTGCAGTGCTGGTGCTGGCCGGCGCCAGCGCAGGGTGCAAGAAGCTGGAGGCCCGCGACAACCTGAACAAGGGCGTGCAGGCGTTCAAGAACGCCAAGTACGCTGACGCCGTTGAGTTTTTCAAGCGCGCCATCGAGCTCGACCCGACCTACCCCACGGCCAAGCTCTACCTGGCTACCGCCTACATGAGCCAGTACATCCCCGGCGCCGAGTCGCCCGAGAACCTGGCTTACGCCGAAAACGCCGCCAAGTACTTCCTGGAAGTCCTGAACGAGGATCCGAAGAACACGACGGCCATCAAGTCGCTGGCTTCCCTCGCCTATCAGCAGTCTAGCGGCGCCCCGACGACGGAGGAGAAGCTCGCGCGGCTGGACAAAGCGGCGGAGTGGAACCGGCGGTTGGTCGAAGTGGATCCGAAAGAGAAGGAAGCTTACTATTCACTGGGCGTCATCGCCTGGGCCAAGTTTTACCCTGTCTGGATGGCGGCGCGGAACAAGCTCGGCATGAAGCCGGACGAGCCGGGGCCACTGAAGGACAAGAAGGTTCGCACGGAGCTGCGTGACAAGTACATGGCCATGATCGAGGATGGCATCCAGAACCTGAAAAAGGCGCTGGAGATCGATCCCGAGTACGACGACGCCATGGCCTATCTGAACCTGCTGTATCGCGAACGGGCTGATCTGCACGACGACGCCGCGGCTTACAAGAAGGACGTCGACGAAGCTGACATCTGGATCAACAAGACGCTGGAGACCCGCAAGATCAAGGCTGAGCGGCAGCCCAAGGCCACGGGCATCATCAGCGAAGATTACTGATTCCGTTGCCTGAAGCTGCAGGCGGCCATTCCAGTACAATGAAGGCGAGAGCGCCCGCTCTCGCCTTTGCTTTTGGCGGCCGAACGTGACCCGAAGACAGCCCTCATCCGCTGTTCCTGCCGAATCACCGGTGCGCGAAGCGCCGGCGGATGGAGCGATCCCGCCTGAACTCGAATCGGCGTTTCAGAACCTGGAGGCCAAGCTGCGGGAACGCCGCCCGGGAGAGGATCTCGCTCTGTTGCGGAAGGCGTTCGAGTTCGCTGCGCTCCGGCATGCGGGGCAGAAGCGCGATTCCGGCGAGCCGTACATGGCGCACCCGCTGGCGGTGGCCGACATCCTGGTCGAGATGCAGATGGATCAGGTGTGCCTGGTCACGGCGCTGCTGCACGACACGCTGGAGGACACGGCGGCGACACTGGACGAGATCCGCCGCGAATTCGGCGAGGAGACCGCGCGTTGCGTCAACGGCGTCACCAAGCTGAGCAAGATCGAGATGCACAACCGCGAGGAGCGGCAGGCGGAGAGTGTCCGCAAGATGCTCCTCGCCATGGTGGAGGACATCCGGGTCATCATCGTAAAGCTGGCTGACCGGCTCCACAACCTGCGCACGCTCGACTCCCTGTCGAAGGATCGCCAGGAGCGGATCGCCGCCGAGACCCTGGAGCTCTTCGCTCCCATCGCCCACCGGCTCGGAATGGGCAAACTGCGCGCGGAGCTGGAGGACCTGGGGTTCCGCTACCTCGATCCCGAGACGTGGCGGGAGATTACGGAAGCCATCGAAGCCCGCCGCCGCGCCAGCCATCTGGATCTGGACGCCATCCGCGCCCATATTGAGAAGAGGCTGAAGGAGGAAGGCATACCCGCGCACGTGGAAGCGCGCGTCAAGCGTCCGTGGTCGGTGTATCAGAAGTTGCGGCGGCAGAAGATCACGATCGAGCAGGTGTACGATCTGCTGGGCGTGCGGATCATCACCGATTCAGTGAAAAACTGCTACGCCGCGCTGGGCATCATCCACCACGAGTGGCACCCGATCCCCGGCCGCATCAAGGATTTCATCGCCATCCCGCGGCCCAACCTGTACCAGTCTTTGCACACTTCTGTGATGGGGCCGGGCGGCGTTCCGTTCGAGGTGCAGATCCGCACCGAGCAGATGCACCGGCTGGCGGAAGAGGGCATCGCGGCGCACTGGAAATACAAGGAGGGCAAGCACGGGCCGGGCGCCGACGATCAGCGCATCGCGTGGCTGCGCCAACTGGTCGAATGGCAGCGCGAGATGCGCGATCCGGCCGACTTCCTGTCGAACCTCAAGGTCGACCTGTATCCGGAGGAGGTCTACTGCTTCACGCCGAAGGGCAAGATCGTCGTGCTGCCGCGCGATGCGACGCCCGTGGACTTCGCCTACGCGATCCACACCGACGTGGGCCACGCCTGCGTCGGAGCGCGCGTCAACGGACGCATGGTGCCGCTGAAGCACCCGCTGCGCAACGGCGACGTGGTCGAGATCCTGACGCAATCGGGCAGCCGGCCGAGCCGCGACTGGCTGGCCTTCGTCAAGACCGCGCGGGCGAGGAACAAAATCCGGCATGTGATCAACGCCACCGAGCGGGAGAAGGCGATCGAGCTGGGCCAGCGCGTGCTGGAGCGCGAAGCGCGGCGGCTCGGAGTGGCGATGAGCCGGATCAGCCGGCAGCAGATGGAAGCGGTGGCCGCCGAGTACGGCTGCGCAAAGGTGGAGGATCTGCACGCAGCGCTGGGATGGGGCAAGTTCTCCGCCCGGCAGGTGCTGGGCAAGCTTTCGCCGGAAGCCGCGGAGGCGGAAGCGCTTCCTCCAGCCCCGGCGGAGGAGGCGCCGGCGCCGCGGGAGAAGGCCGGCGAAGCCGGCGATTACGTCATTCAGGTGAAGGGCGTCGACGACCTGCTCACCTACCGCGCCAAGTGCTGCAATCCGATCAAGGGCGAGCCGATCGTGGGCTACATTACGCGAGGCAAGGGCGTCGCGGTGCACTCGAAGAACTGCCCCAACGTGCAGAACCTGATGTATGAGTCGGAGCGGCGCATCGACGTGGAATGGGCGCGCTCGGCCAGCTCGAGCTTCCATGTCCGGCTGGTGGTCCGCACGGACGACCGGGCGGGGATGCTGAACCAGCTCACCCAGATCCTGTTCGACGACAACGTGAACATCCGCAGCGTGGAGGCGCACGCCGACGAGAAGAACTTCGATTCCGCGCTGGTGGAGATGACCATCGAGGTCCGCGACAAGAAGCAGCTTGAGCGCCTGGTGCAGGCGATGCGCCGGGTGCCCGGAGTGCGCGACGTGGAGAGGGTTTCGTGAGAAACGGCCTGCCGCAGCCATGACGATCAGCACCGATCCCCAACACATCGCCGTGTCGAAATCGCGCGGCGTCACCATCGACTGGACCGACGGCCACCAGAGCCATTACAGTTGCGAATACCTGCGCGACCACTGCCCCTGCGCCACCTGCACGGGCGCGCACGGGACCCAGCCGCAGCCGTCTTCGTACTCCAAGCCGCAGAGCAATCCATTTCCGATGTACCGGCCGAAGCTCAAGATGGACCGCATCGAGGAAGTAGGCACGTACGCCATCCGCGTGGACTGGAACGACGGCCACAACTCGGGCATTTACAGCTACGAGTATCTGAGAAGCATCTGTCCGTGCCCGGAATGCGACGCGCTGCGGCGCGAAGGGCGGTTGTGAAGGCCGGACCCGCCTGTCAGCGGGGCGAGGAGGAGAAGCCGGTCTCCTGCTTCCACGCCTCCAGCGTGTTGTACACGATGGGGCAGTAGCAGGCGCGGTCGATGAACTGCCACATGCGCGAGGGGATGGAGCCTGTGCCGCGCACCATGTGGGGGAAGTCGACGCAGGCGGCAGGACGCACGTCATAAACCGAGCATTCGTTTCCGGATAGAAAGACGCAGCCGCGCTCCGGATCCTGGCGTAAAATCAATCCTTCATCCTCACTATTTTCGGTGAATTCCCGCTTGAATTTTTCAATGCTGAGCCGGAAATGCCGGGCCAGCCGCTCCACATCCCGGTCGAGAAGCCTCGCCGTGGCGACGCGGCAGCAGTTGGCGCAGGCGAGGCAATCCACCTGCTCTTCGATTTCTTCCGCGATCTGCCGGAGCCGCCGCTCGACGTAGCGGTAGGTTTTCAGGTGGCGGCGAAAACGCTCGTTCTCGCCGCGCTTGTGCTCGCCGAGGCGCCGGATCTGGACGAGGTCGGTGATCACCAGGCGACGTTGACCTTCCTGAAGTCGCCGGCCCGCATGTAAGTGAGTCCGGCGGGGTCGAGATACCTGGCCATAGCGGCGCGGATCTCGGCCGGGGTGAGCGCTTTGACCTTCTCTTCCAGAGCGGCGTCGAAGGCCATGGTGCGGTCCTCGTAAGCATAGCCGGCAATGCGGCCGACCAGCTCCTCGTCGTTCTCGCGGCTCACCTGGAGGCTCTGGAGCCAGCTCTTCTTGCCGGCTTCGACCTCCTCCGCGGTGAAGCCCTCGGAAAGGATTTTTTTCATCTCGTCCCGGAAGGAAGCCTCGACCTTGGGGGCGTTCTCGGGAGCGCAGATGGCGAAGGCGATGAACAGGGCGTGGTCGTCCTTGGCGCCGGCGATGAGCTGCGAGCCGACGCCATAGCTCAAGCCCTCCTTGTTGCGGATGCGGGCGAAGAGGCGCGAGTTCATGCCCTGGCCGAGCAGGTAGTTGCCGAAGAGCAGCGCGGGATAGTCCGGGGCGGTGTCGGTGAGGCGGAAAGCGGCGCCGGCCATCCACATGGCGTTGGCTTTATCCGGGGTTTCAAAAGCAGCCGCAGCGGGTTTGACCTCGAGGTATTTCCGCAGGATCCTGGCGTAATTCTGGCGGCTTTTCCAGTCGCGGGAATGCTTTGCAACCTGCTGCTGGATGCTTTCCGGATCGAAGTCGCCGATGATGGCGAGTTCGCCCTCCGCGAGGCCGTAATACTGTGCGTGGAACTGTTTCACCTGATCCAGCGTTACGTTCTGGATGCCTTCGATCTGCTCTTCGATTGCCGGCACGTAGCGGACGTCGTCCTTGGGATACGGGATCAGATGGCGTTGCAGGGCGGTGGAGGCGATGGTCTGCGGCTGGCTTTTGGCGCCCTCGAGCGAAGCGAGCACCTGGCGCTTGAGCTGGTCGAACTCGTTTTCGGGGAAGACGGACTCTTTGAGCATCTCGAAGACGAGATCGATGGCGGCGGGCAGGTTTTCGCGCGTGGTGGTGATGCGGGCGGATGCGCCGGAGGCGTTCCCGCCGACGTTGACCTGGGCCTTGATGCGGTCGAGTTCGTCGCGGATCTGCTGGCGGGTACGCTTGGCGGTGCCCCGCATCAGCATCTGACCGGCGAGCCCGCCGACGAAAGACTGACCGCGGAGGTTGTTCTCATCGCCGAAGTGGAGGCGGAGCACGGCGGTGACCTGCGAGCCGCGAGTCTTCTTGGGCAGCAAGGCAATTTTCAGGCCGCCGGCCATTTCGCCGCGGATGGTGCGCCTGTCGATGTTGGCAGGCGAGGCGTCGAAGGACTCGCCTTGCGACACGACAGCTTTCCCGGTGTAGCCTTCGACGATCTTCTCCACCGCAGGCGGTTCGGGCACTTCAGCGCGAACCGGCTGTTTTTCGGGAACAAACAGGCCCACGGTGCAGTTGGAGGGGATGAAGTACTTCTCGGCGGTCTTCTGCACCTGGTCGAGCGTGACCTTCTCGATGCGGTCGCGGTGCAGGAACATCAGACGCCAGTCGCCCATCGCCTGCCACTCCGACAGTTCGAGCGCGACGTCCTGGGGGTCGTTCATCTTGAGTTCGAAGTTCTTCAGCCAGCGGGTGCGCTGGCGCTCGAGTTCGTCTTTGGTGAACGGCCTGGTTTTAATCTCCGCAATCGTGTCAAGCAGAGTCTTGCGGGCGTCTTCCAGAGAGCTGTCCATCCGGACCATGGCCTGGGCGTAAGCAAAGCCGGGATCTCTGAGCTGGAAGCTCATCATGTTGACCGAGGCGGCTTTCTTCGTTTCCACCAGCGCTTTGTAAAGCCTTCCGGAAGGCTGGTCGCCGAGGATTTCCACGGCCATCTCCACGGCTGCATATTCATCGTGGGAGCCGGGCGGGATGTGCCAGGCGGCGGCGGCGTACTGCACGTCGCCCACGCGGCGGACGGTCACGGTGCGTTCGCCGTCCTGCACGGGTTCGACCGTGTAGGTGCGGCGGAGCTGGCGTTGCGGCCTGGGGATGGCGCCGAACGTCTTCTGGATGAGCGCGAGAGTTTTCGCTTCATCAAACTTGCCGGCGACTACGAGCAGGGCGTTGTCCGGCTGATAAAAGTGGCGGTAGAAGGCCTGGAGCCGTTCGATGGGCACGCGCTCGACGTCGCTGCGGGCGCCGATGGTGGACTTGCCGTAGTTGTGCCAGAGAAAGGCGGTGCTGGCGACGCGCTCCATGAGGACGCGCGGAGGAGAGTTCTCGCCAGCCTCCATCTCGTTGCGGACCACGGTCATCTCGCTGTCGAGGTCTTTCTTCGCGATGAAGCTGTTGACCATGCGGTCGGCTTCCATGGAAAGCGCCCAGGCGAGGTTCTCTTCGGTGGCGGAGAACGTCTCGAAGTAGTTGGTGCGGTCGTACCAGGTGGTGCCGTTGGGGCGCGTGCCGTGGTCCTGCAACTCCTTCTTGATGTCGGGGTGGTTCTTCGAGCCCATGAACAGGAGGTGCTCGAGCAGGTGCGCCATGCCGGTTTCGCCGTAATCCTCATGGCGCGAGCCGACCATGTAGGTGACATTGACGGTGATGGTGGACTTCGACGGGTCAGGGAACAGCAGCACGCGCAGGCCGTTGTCGAGACGGTACTCGGTGATGCCTTCCACGGAAACGAGTTTCTTCGGCGCGGCGGTCTGCGCTATGGCAGCCGGGACGGCAAGCGTCAGGATCAGGGCCGCCAGCGCGCCTGCGCGCAGTGCCGAGTGAATGCGGTGGAGCGTGTTCATCATCCAGAATCCCTGTTCCCATCGTAAACAATCCTCCGGGGCTTCTCCTGTAACATCTACGGCGCTATGGTGGAGCCGTGGGGCGCGCCCGGTTCCGGTTTCATGGCGACCTGAACGACTTTCTGCCCAGGGCGCGCCGCGGCGTGTGGCTCGAGTATGAATTCAGCGGCCGCCCGTCGCTGAAGCACGCGATCGAGACGTTCGGCGTGCCGCATCCGGAAGTGGGCGAGCCCGCGGACCTGAGCCCGCTGCTGCGGGACGGGCAGGAGGTGGACGTGCGCCCGCGGAAGTGGCAATCGCCGCCGGACGGGGAATGGCGATTCCTGCTGGACTGCCATCTGGGGCGGCTGGCGAAATACCTGCGGATTCTGGGGTTCGATACGGTGTACGACGCCCGGGCGCACGACGCTGAACTGGCCGAGGGGGCTGCCGCGGGGCGGCTTTTGCTCACGCGCGACCGCAGCCTGCTGATGCGGAAGCAGGTGCGGTTGGGGCTGCTGGTGCGGGGCGACGATCCGCGGGAGCAACTCGCGTGGCTGGCGCGGAGGCTGGGGCTGTGGACGGCGGCGGCGCCGCTGCGGCGGTGCCTGCGGTGCAATACGATGCTCGAGCCGGTGGCGAAAGAGGCGGTGTGGGAGCGGATCCCGCCGAAGACGCGGCTGTGGTGCGAAGAGTTCGTGCAGTGCCCGGGGTGCGGGCAGCTGTACTGGCCGGGGTCGCACTACGACCGGATGCAGGCCTGGATCCGGACCGTGCGCGGCTCCTGATGAAAAAGGGGACAGGAACACAATTCCCCTTTTTCTGCGCGGCGCCCGGGGCGGCCGGCGCGCGCGAAGGCTCGAACATAAATTATTGGAATTGTTCATGCCCGGCCGGGCGGTTGCATTCGAGATTCAGATGCGATTATCTGGTATTGGACGAAAGGAAACGGGAGCATGACTTCGGCCCTTCTGCCCGGCGAAAAACCAGCGCCCGGGCCCCTCACGGCAGATGAGCAGGATTACCTGGACCGGCTGATCGTGCGCCACCGCGGGCGCCCGGGGATGTTGCTGAACATCCTCGAAGAGATCCAGGAGAACCAGCCGAAGAAGTACCTGCCGCTGGATTATCTGGAGTATCTTTCGAGCCGCACGGGCATACCGGGCGCCCAGATTTTCAGCGTGGCGACGTTTTACGCGCTGTTCAATCTGAAGCCGCAGGGCAGGCACACGGTGTGCATCTGCCGCGGCACGGCGTGCCACACGCGCGGATCGAAGGCGCTGCTGGACCGGCTGAAGCTGCTGCTGGGCGTGAGCGAAGGCGAGGACGGCGGCAGCGCGGACAAGCTGGCGGCGACGACTCCGGACGGCGAGTTCACCATCCGCACGGTTGCCTGCTTCGGGCAGTGCGCCCTGGCGCCGGTAGTGGAAGTGGACCACCAGATCCTGGGCCATGTGAATGAGCGGGTGCTGGAGCGCGAGGTGGAGGCGGTGCGGAAGGGAGCGCGGTCATGAAGAAGATCCGCGACCTGGCCAGCTTTAACGAAGCGCGCGAGGCAGGGCTCGAAAAGCTGCTGCCGGCCGTGCCGCGGATCGCGGTGGGGATGGGCACATGCGGAGCGGGCAACGGGGCGGAGTCGGTCTTCCACGCCTTTTCCGATTCGATCGAGCAGCGCGGCGTGAGCGTGCAACTGGCGCGCACGGGCTGCTTCGGCTTCTGCGCCGCCGAACCGCTGGTGAACGTCTGGATTCCGGGCAAGCCGCTGGTGATCCTGCAAAAGGTGCGGCCCGACGATGCGCCGGCGATTCTGGATCACATCGCGGCGGGGCGGATTCCCGCGGATCTGGCATTGTGCCGGATCGACGAGTGGGACCACATTACGGCGCACGTCAAATTCGGCACGGGCTTCGAAGAGATCCCGCTGTGGAATGAAGTGCCCTTTTTCCGCGGACAGAAGAAGATCGTGCTGCGCAATTGCGGCCTGATCAACCCGGATGACATTGAAGAGTTCCTGGCCGTGGGCGGCTATCAGGCGCTGTACAAGGCGCTGATCGACAGCAACCCGGCGGCGGTGATTGAAGCGATCCAGGCGGCGAGGCTGCGCGGGCGAGGAGGCGCGGGGTTCCAGACCGGCGCGAAGTGGGAGTTCCTGCGCCGGGCGAAGGCCGAACCGAAGTACCTGATCTGCAACGCCGACGAAGGCGACCCCGGCGCCTACATGAACCGCAACGAAATCGAGGGCGACCCGCACTCGCTGATCGAGGGGATGCTGATCGGGGCGTTCGTGACGGGCGCGAGCGAAGGCATCATCTATGTGCGCGCGGAGTATCCGTTGGCCGTACACCGCCTGCGGACCGCGATTCAGCAGGCCGAAGAATGGGGCCTGCTGGGGGAGGACATTCTGGGGCGGGGCTTCCGCTTCCATCTGTCGCTGGTGGAGGGCGCGGGAGCGTTCGTCTGCGGCGAGGAGACGGCGCTGATCCGGTCGCTGGAAGGCAGAGCGGGGCGGCCGACGCCGCGCCCGCCGTACCCGGCCGACTCCGGGCTGTATGGCAAGCCGACCAACATCAACAACGTCGAGACGTGGTTCAACATCGCGCCCATCGTGCTGAAGGGGCCGGCGTGGTTCCTGGAGACGGGCAGCCCGAAGAGCCCGGGGACGAAGGTCTTCTCGCTGGTCGGCAAGGTGGTGAACACGGGACTGGTGGAGATGCCGCTGGGCACGCCGCTGAAGACGTTCGTCTACGACGTGGGCGGCGGCGCGCCGCTCGGCCGGGCGGTGAAGGCCGTGCAGACGGGCGGTCCTTCGGGCGGGTGCATTCCGAGCGACATGTTCGACACGCCGGTCGATTATGAGAGCCTGGCGCAGCTCGGCTCGATCATGGGCTCGGGCGGCATGGTGGTGATGGACGAAGACAACTGCATGGTGGACGTGGCGCGGTACTTCGTCGAGTTCACGCACTCGGAGAGCTGCGGCAAGTGCATCCCGTGCCGCGTGGGGCTGGACAAGAGCCTGCACTATCTGAGCCGCATCACGCACGGCAAGGGCACGGAAGAGGACCTGAAAACGCTGGACGAACTGAGCCGCATGATCCGGGACGCGTCTCTGTGCGGGCTGGGGCAGACGGCGCCGAACCCGGTGCTTACCACGATGCGCCACTTCCTGCACGAGTTCGAAGACCACATCCGCGCGCGGCGGTGCCGCGCGGGCGTGTGCGAAGAGCTGGCGCTGAGCCCGTGCGAAAACTCGTGCCCGCTGCACATGAACATCCCGCGGTACCTGCAACTGCTCAAGGAGGACCGGCTGGAAGATGCCTTCGTGTCGGTGGTGCTGGACAATCCGCTGCCGGCGTCTACGGGGCGGGTGTGCCAGCATCCTTGCGACAACCGCTGCCGCCGCGCCGGGCTGGACGAGGCGGTGAACATGCGCGAGGTGCACCGCTACATCGCGGATTCGATCTACCCAGCGCCGCAGTTTGAAGAGCTGGCGGCGCGCGTCGCGTCGCTGCGGAAGCCGGCGACGGGAAAGCGGTGCGCCGTGGTGGGAGCGGGACCGACGGGGCTGGCATGCGCGTACTATCTGGCGCTGCTCGGCCACGAGGTTATGGTCTACGACTCGAACCCCGATGCGGGCGGCATGCTGCGCCATGCGCTGCCGGACTACCGGCTTCCGAAGGATGTGCTGGACCGCGAGATCGAGCTGATCCGCCGCGTTGGGGTGCAGTTCACATTCAACACGCGCGTGCAGGAGGAGATCACGCTAAACGATCTGGACGCGCAATTCGACGCGGTGTTTCTCGCCATCGGCACGTGGAAGGAGAACTGGGTGTACCTGCCGGGCACGGAACTGAAGGGCGTGATGCCCGCGCTGCCGTTCCTGGAGGCGGTGTCGAAGGGCGAGCCGACGGCGCTGGGCAGGAAAGTGGTGGTGATCGGCGGCGGCAACGCGGCGATCGACTCGGCGCGCACGGCATTGCGGCTGGGGAGCGATGTGACGATCGTCTACCGGCGCGAGCGCAAAGATATGCCAGCGATCCACGAAGAAGTCGAGGCGGCGGAAGCCGAGGGAGCGAAGATCGTGTTTCTGGCGTCGCCGCACCGGATCATCGGCGATGAATCGGGGCGGGTGAAGGCGCTTGAAGCGGTAAAGACGCGGCTCGGCGAATACGATGCCTCAGGGCGGCGGCGTCCGATGCCGACCGATGAGATCGTCCGCGTCCCCTGCGACACGGTGATTCTTGCCGTAGGCGAAGCGGTGGATCTCGACTTCGCCAAGGCGTCGGGGCTGAAGATCAAGGAGAACGGACTGATCGAGGTGGACCGCTACACGCTGGCGACGAGCCGGCCGAAGTTCTATGCGGGCGGAGACCTGATCACCGGCGCCTCCAACGTCAGCAACGCAATGGGCTATGGCAAGAAGGCGGCGCGGAACATAGACCGGATGCTGACGGGCGAAGAGCGCTGGACGAGCCTGTGGCCCGAGTTCGTCTACGACATGACCGTGCCGGCGCACCCGGGCGCGAGCCGGCGCCACCGGGTGCGCGAAGCGGACCCGCTGGAGCGCGCGAAAGATTTCCGCGAAGCCACCTACGGGCTGACCACGGTGGAGGCGATGGAAGAAGCCTGCCGCTGCCTGCGCTGCGACGTCCGCAACGGCGATTGAGAAGGAGCGTGAGAAGATGCCGGATCGCGTTTCCATCCGCATTGACGGCGAGCTGATCCACGCGAAGCTCGGCCAGACGATTCTGGAGGCGGCTTCCGCGACAGGGAAGTTCATCCCCTCGCTGTGCCATCTGAAAGGACTGAAGCCGGTGGGCGCCTGCCGGCTGTGCCTGGTGGAGGTGGCAGGCGTGGGGCGGTTGCTGCCGTCGTGCACGACGCCCGTGCAGGACGGGATGGCGGTGACTACGCGCAGCGAGCGGCTGGACCACTACCGGCGCATGATCCTGGAGCTGATCTTCGCCGAGCGCAACCACATCTGCGCGGTGTGCGTATCGAACAATCATTGCGAACTGCAGGCGCTGGCGAAGCGGCTCGGCGTGACGCACGTGCGGTTCCCCTACAGCTACCCGAAGGCGCCGGTGGACGCCACGCACAGACAGTTCGTGCTGGACCAGAACCGCTGCATTCTGTGCACGCGCTGCGTGCGGGTGTGCGCCGAGGTGGAGGGCGCGCACGTATGGGACGTGGGCGGACGCGGCGTCGGCTCGCGGCTGGTGTGCGAACTGAACCGGAACTGGGCGGAGAGCCGCTCCTGCACGAGCTGCGGCAAGTGCGTGCAGAGCTGCCCCACAGGCGCGCTGGCGGCGAAGGGTTACGCCGCCGAGGAGATGGTGAAGCGCGCGGAGACGATCAGCCGGCTGGTGGAAGCGAAAGGAGCGCGCGCATGAGCAAGGCGAGAGTGGCCACGGTCTGGCTGGACGGGTGCAGCGGGTGCCATATGTCGCTGCTGGATCTGGACGAGGCGCTGATCGACCTGGCGCCGAAGATCGAGCTGGTGTTCGGCCCCCTGGTAGATGCGCAGGAGTTTCCCGAAGGCGTGGACGTGACGCTGGTGGAAGGGGCGGTGAGCAGCCACGACGATCTGCATCTGGCGCAGAAGGTGCGCGCGCGGTCGAAGTTCGTGGTGGCGCTGGGCGACTGCGCGGTGACAGGCAATGTGCCGTCGATGCGCAATCAGATCCCGCCGAAGCAGTTGCTGGAGCGGATCTATGTGGACGGCGTGAACGTGAACCACCGCGTGCCGTCGGACGGAGTGCCGCCGCTGCTGAAGCAGGCGGTGCCGTTGCATGAGGTGATCCGCGTGGACCTGCACGTGCCGGGCTGTCCGCCGCCGGCGGCAGCCATCGGGTTTGTCCTGACGGAGCTTTTGGCGGGCCGCAAGCCCGAGCTGGCGGGCAAGGTGAAGTTCGGCTGAGAGGAGGGGGCGATGGGCCAGACGATTCGGATCCACCATGTGACGCGCATCGAAGGGCACGCGCGGATCGACATCCATCTCGACGAAGCGGGCAAGGTCCGCTCGACGCAGTTCCATGTGACGCAGGTGCGCGGGTTCGAGAAGTTCACCGAGGGGCGGCCTTACTACGAGATGCCGGCGATCACCGCGCGCATTTGCGGCATCTGTCCGGTGAGCCATCTGCTGGCTTCGGCCAAGGCGTGCGACGCGGTCATGGCGGTGCAGATCCCGGAGGCGGCGCGGCTGCTGCGGGAGCTGCTGCACTGCGCGCAGTTCGTGCAAAGCCACGCGCTGAGCTTCTTCTACCTGTCGGCCCCGGACCTCCTGCTGGGCTTTGATTCCGACCCGGCGGCGCGGAACGTGCTGGGGCTGATCGAGAAGCATCCCGAGGCGGCGCGCGACGGGATCGCGCTGCGCCGGTTCGGCCAGCAGACGATCGAGCGGCTGGCGGGCGAGCGCGTGCATCCGGCGTGGGTGGTTCCAGGGGGCGTGAACAAGGCGATGAGCGTGGACACGCGCGACCTGATCCTGTCCGACCTTCCGCTGGCGCACTCGATCATCCGGCGCACACTGCGGCTGTTCAAGTCGATGCTCGACCAGTTCCCGGCGGAAAGCGAGGTGTTCGGCAACATGCCGACCCTGCACGCCGGGCTGGTGGACGCCGACGGGCGTTTGCAGATTTACGACGGGATGGTGCGATTCATCGATTCTGCGGGGAAGACCGCAGGGCGGATCACGCGGCCACGCGAATATGCGAAATGGATTGGCGAGGCGGCGATGCCGGACTCGTATCTGAAGGCGCCGTACTTCAAGCCGCTCGGCTATCCGGAAGGCATCTACCGCGTGGGTCCGCTGGCGCGGCTGAATGTGGCGGAGAGCTGCGGCACGAGCGATGCCGACCGCGAGCTGCTCGAATACCGGCAGCGGCTGGGCCGGGTGGTGAACGGCTCGTTTTTCTATCACTACGCGCGGCTGATCGAGGCGTTGTACGCCATCGAGCGGATGGAGGAGCTGCTGCACCTGCCCGAGATCCTCGACAAGCATGTGCGCGCCGAAGCCGGGGTGAACTCGCTCGAGGGGGTTGGGATCATCGAGGCGCCGCGGGGCGTGCTGATCCACCACTACAGGGTGAACGAGCAGGGCGCGATCACGGGAGCGAACCTGATCGTGGCCACCGGGCACAACAACCTGGCGATCAACCACAGCGTGCAGCAGGTGGCGGAGCGGTTCGTCGACGGAATGAAGCTGCAGGAAGGCGCGCTGAACCGCGTGAACGCGGTGGTGCGCGCCTACGATCCGTGCCTGAGCTGCTCGACGCACGCCTTCGGCAAGCCCGCCTACCGGCTGCGGCTGGTAGGGGCGGGCGGCGAAGTGATCGAGGAGACGTAAGCCGCTCGAGGGCGCTCAGATCCTGCGGCGGACCAGAACGCGGGCAACGCGGTGGCTGGCGAGCCGGCTGGCATCCCCGAATGAGACAAAAGAATCTGATAGTTCCGCTCGGTTGCCTGTCCGCGCGGCTTTGGTAGACTCACGTTCAACCAGCCATGCAGGAACAGACCCTTTATCCGCCTCCGGCGGAGTTTTCGAGCCGCGCCCACGTGGGCAGCCTGGAGGCGTACCGGGAACTCTACCGGCGCGCCGTCGAGCACCCCGAGGAGTTCTGGGCGGAGATGGCGGAGCGCGAGGTGCACTGGTTTGAGAAGTGGCATCACGTCTTCGAGTGGCATCCGCCGTTTGTGAAGTGGTTCGTGGGGGCGAAGACAAACGCCAGCTACAACTGCCTGGACCGCCATCTGGCGGAACGGGGATCGAAGCCCGCCATCGTGTTCGAGGGCGAGCCGGGCGATCAGCGCGTGTGGACTTACGCTGAGTTGCACGGGCGCGTTTGCCGGTTCGCCAATGTGCTCAAAGATCGTGGATACAAGGCGGGCGACCGCGCCATCATCTACATGCCGATGGTTCCTGAGGCGGTGGTGGCGATGCTGGCGTGCGCCCGGCTGGGCATCACGCACTCGGTGGTTTTCGGGGGATTTTCGGCTGAAGCGCTGAAGGCGCGGATCCAGGACCTGGACGCCCACCTGCTGCTGACGGCGGACGGCGGATGGAGGCGCGGCAAGGAAGTGCGGCTCAAAGAGGCCGCCGACGAGGCGCTGGCGGAGTGTCCGGGGGTGCGCGACGTAGTCGTGCTGGAGCGTACGGGCGGCGCCGTGCAGATGAAGGAAGGGCGCGACCTGTGGTGGCATGAGCTGGAGGCGGGCGCGGCGGCGCAGTGCCCGGCGGAGCCGCTGGATGCCGAGCATCCGCTTTTTGTGCTCTATACGTCCGGAACCACTGGAAAACCCAAAGGTATTTTGCACACGACGGGCGGTTATTTGACCTATGTCACGTGCACGATGAAGTGGGTTTTCGATCTGAAAGAAGACGATATTTTCTGGTGCACGGCGGACATTGGCTGGGTGACCGGGCACTCGTATCTGGTTTACGGCCCGCTATCGGCGGGCGCCACCTGCGTCATGTACGAGGGCGCGCCGGACTATCCGGCATGGGACCGCTGGTGGGAGATCGTGGCGCGCCACAAAGTGACAATTTTCTACACGTCGCCGACTGCGATCCGGGCGCTGATCAAGCAGGGCGAGCAACTGCCGGCGAAGCACGATCTGTCGTCGTTGCGGCTTCTGGGCAGCGTCGGCGAGCCGATCAATCCGGCTGCCTGGGAGTGGTACCACCGGGTGATCGGCAAGGGGCGCTGCCCGATCGTGGACACGTGGTGGCAGACGGAGACGGGCGGCATCCTGATCGCGCCGATGCCGGGGGCGGTTCCCCTCAAGCCTGGATCGGGCACGCTGCCGATGCCGGGCATTGAAGCGGAAGTGGTGGATTTTTACGGCAAGCCCGTGGCCGCCAACGCTGAAGGGTTCCTGGTCATCAAGCGTCCCTGGCCGTCGATGTTGCGCACAATTTGGGGCGATCCGAAGAGATATGAGGAGCAGTATTTCTCGCGTATTCCGGGGATTTATTTCACCGGCGACGCGGCGCGGCGGGACGAAGACGGCTATTTCTGGATCCTGGGGCGCGTTGATGACGTCATGAACGTGAGCGGCCACCGTTTGTCGACGATGGAGGTTGAATCCGTCCTGGTGCGGCATCCGGCGGTGGCGGAGGCGGCGGTGGTAGGCAAGCCGCATGAGATCACGGGGCAGGCGGTGTGCTGTTTTGTCACGCTGAAGCAGGGCTTCCAGCCGGGCGACGGGCTGGTGAAGGATCTGCGGCAGTGGGTGGCGCACGAGATCGGGGCGTTTGCGCGCCCCGAAGAGATCCGCTTCGCGGAGACGCTGCCCAAGACCCGCTCCGGCAAGATCATGCGGCGGCTGCTGCGGGAGATCGTGACGTCACATACGGTGACCGGAGACGTGACGACGCTCGAGGATCTGGGCGTGGTGACGCGGCTGGCGGCGCAGCAGGACGAGGATTGAGTTCGGAGGCTCAGAGCGGCTCGCCGACCTGATCCGCGGTAATGACCAGCGGGCGGATGGAACGGGCAAGGCCGGTGTCGGGATCGGCCTCGACGATGGTGGCGTGCAGTTCGACCATGCCGGAGGCGGCCTCGAAGCGGGCGGGGAGCTGGGTGAGGAAGCGGTGGAGGATGGTCTTTTTCTCGACGCCGATGACGGAGTCGTAGGGGCCGGTCATGCCGCAGTCGGTCTGATAAGCGGTGCCGCCGGGCAGGATGCGGGCGTCGGCGGTGGGAATGTGGGTGTGGGTGCCGATGACGGCGGTGGCGCGGCCGTCGAGGTGCCAGCCCATGGCGATCTTCTCGCTGGTGGCCTCGGCGTGGAAGTCGACGAAGCGGATGCGCGTCTCGGCAGGCAGGTCAGCCAGCAGGGCGTCAGCGGTGCGGAAGGGGCACTCGATGGCGGGCATATGGACGCGCCCCTGGAGGTTCATCACGGCGTACGGGACGCCATTGCGGGCTTTGCCGGTGACGAGGCCGGCGCCGGGCACGGCGGCGCCGTAGTTGGCGGGGCGGAGCAGGCGCGGCTCGTGGTTCAGATATTCGTAGACCTCGCGCTTGTCCCAGATGTGGTTGCCAGTCGTCATCACATCGATGCCGAGCGCGAAGAGCTCCTGTGCGAGCGGCGGCGTGATGCCGAAGCCTCCGGCGGCGTTTTCCACGTTGGCGATGGCCAGATCAATCCTTTCTTCTGAAAGGAGCCGTGGAAGGCAGGCGCTGGTGATGCGGCGGCCGGGGGAGGCGAAGATGTCGCCGATGAAAAGGATTCGCATGAAGAACAGGGGAGAGAGAGCGCACCACAAGAACCGTTCCGGCCTCGGAATCGACCCCGATCGACCACGGGGGGCGCCCGCCGCGCGCCTTCAGGCTTCTCCTTGCGGAGCATGCTCACCAGCGCTGTAGATACGAGCCGGGCTCCAGATTCATTTGCATCGGATCAATTATGGAGACCAGTGACGCGTTCTGCAGGAACGCTCCTCTGAAGGTAAGGATAGCGTGCGAGGGGCGGGCGCGCCAACTTATTTTTCGATCACGGCCTCCCAGCGGCACCTGGGATCGGCGCCGCAGCTCTTCGCCGTGCCCTTCAGCGTCTTGCCGTCTGGCTGGACATAGCCCTCGTACGTATCGGAAGCGCCGCGGTTGAACAGGCGCACGTAAGCGCCGTCCCAACGCTGGAGCTCGAGCATGCCTTCGGCTTTCGCGCCGGAATTTTTGTCCTGGTAGGAAAAGCGGACGGAGGGGCCGTCGAAAGTCCAGGTTCCCTGCCAATGGAAGCCCGGGGTGGTGAGATCAATAACGCGCCAGACTTTGCCGGGATTGGCGCGGATGCCGTCCCGCATCACCGATGTGGGCGGCGGGGCCGGTGTGGCTCTGGCGACATCGGCCACGCCCTGCGCGACAGGCTTCCAGTCGGCGACGACGCGGAAGCCGCAGGACAGAGAAGTCTTGCACCATTCGGCTTTGCCCCGGATGGTGCGGCCATCGCTCTGGATGACGCCGGAAGCAGCGTAGGTCCGGGTTTGGTTGCCAAACGGAATCCTGACCCTCATGCGTACCGAGTTGCCTTCGATCGACAGGATCTCGACAGTCCATGTGGCGGGGCGGCCCTTGGCGTCGGTGTAAAAGACGCGGAAGCGGGCGCTGTCGCCCTCGCGCACCCATTTGCCCTTCGCGAGCACTTTGCTCGTGCTCCACTCTTCCGCCAGCCATTCGCGGCCGAGGTCGCCGCCGCGGGGCAGCGCGGAGTTCTGCAAAGGAAGCGCCGGCCAGGCCAGCAGCAGGAGGAGACTCAAACGCCATGCAAGCATTCCGCGATCTCCCGTTCCGGGATGCAGCCCTCGCGAATGATGCGCCAGAAGGGCTCGGTGACGTCCACGGTGGTGGCGCCGGCGCCGATGCAGGAGCCGCCGTCCAGCACCAGGTCGATGCGACCGTCGAGAATGGCGAAAGCCTCGATGCCGGATCGGCAGGTGGGCTGGCCGCTGACGTTGGCGGAGGTGCCGATCAGAGGCTGTCCGAGCCAGTCGATCAGTGCCTGGGCCACGGGGGAGCGGGGCTGGCGGAGAGCGAGCCGCCCGGTATTGCCGGTGACTTTCAGCGGCACGCGCGCGCTGGCAGGCACGATGATGGACAGCGGCCCGGGCCAGAAGCGGCGGGCGAGGAGGTAAAACCGGGCGGGGAGTTCCGAAGCCAGCTCTTCGGCCATGAAAAAGTCGCTGACGAGCAGGGGCAGGGAGCGCTGGCTTTCGCGCCCCTTGGCGGCGAAGACGCGGCCGACGGCGTGGAGGTTGAAGGGATCGGCGACCAACGTGTAGAGCGCGTCGGTGGGGATGGCCACGATCTGTCCGCGCCGGATGGCGATGGCGGCGCGTTCGATGGCCTCGACGGACGGCTGCTCGGCGTCGATTTCGATCAGATCGGTGGCCACTCAAATCTCCGGTGCAAACCTGCCAGTCTAACGCGGCCCCACCGCGCGGGCAACCTCGACAGCCAGCTCATAACGGCCGAACGGGGCGCTGAGCTGCACGCCCTCGATCATGGGGCGGACGCGGCGGATCATCTCCTGAGCGATGGCCACGCCCTCGCGGCGCGCCTGTTCCGGATCGGAGGCGCCGCGCATTCGCTCGATGAACTCCTCCGGCACGGGGACGCGCAATTCGTTCACCATGAATTCAGCGTTGCGCAGCGAGGTCAGCGGCCAGATGCCGGCGATGACCGGGATGCGGAAGCCGCGGATCCGCTCCAGGAACCGTTCGAGCAGAGACACATCAAACACGGGCTGGGTGACGATGAACTCGGCGCCGGCGAGCACCTTCCACTCGGTGCGGCGGATCTCCTCTTCCACGTTGAGCGCGCCTGGATTGGCGCCCACGCCGAGAACCAGTCCGGTCTGGCTGCCGAAGGGATGGCCGCCGATGTCGAGCCCCTGGTTGAGGTTGTTGACGATGTTGCAGAGTCCGATGGAGTCGACGTCGAACACGGCGGTGGCGTTGGGGTAGGCGCCCATGCGCGGAGGGTCGCCGGTGATGCAGATCAGATTGCGGATTCCGGCAGCATATGCGCCGAGTAATTCGCTTTGAATACCCAGTATATTCCGGTCCCGGCAGCAGAAATGGAGGACGGTTTCGATGCCCGCGCCGCGCTCGATGAGCTGGCAGGTGACCTGCGCGCTCATGCGGGCGCTGGCGCGGGGCCCGTCGGGGACGTTGATGGCGTCGATGCCGGCTTCGCGGCACAGCTTCGCACCGGCGATTTCGCGGGAGGCGTCGATGCCGCGCGGCGGCAGAATTTCTACGAAAACGACGAATTTCCCGGAGGCTATTTTCGCGCCGAGAGGAGATTTTTCTTCCAGTGCAATCTTGCGAAGGGCCTTGCTCCCGGCCTCCGGCGCCGCCGCCGGAGCGGCGGCGTGGCGCAGGCCGGGCTGGAGGCTGCGGGCCTCGCTGGCGATGCTCTTGATGTGGTCCGGCGTGGTGCCGCAGCAGCCGCCGACGATCCTGACGCCGGCCCAGAGCATGCGGCGGGCGTACTGGGCCATGTATTCGGGCGAGCTGAGATAGATGTTGCGGCCCTCGATGCGGGTGGGGTGGCCGGCGTTGGGCATGGCCGAGAGCGGCTTCCGGGTGAAAGCCAGCATGCGCTCCAGCGTCTCCAGCGTGGGCTTGGGGCCGACGGAGCAATTTACGCCGATCACGTCGGCAGGCAACTGGTCGAGGAAGCGGGCGAAGGTTCCGGTGTCGGCGCCGTCGGGGAGGCGCCCCTCTTCGTCGGCGGTGACCTGGGCGACGACGGCGATTTCGTCGCCTGCCGCATCGCGGGCGGCGGCGACCGCCTCGCGCAGTTCACTGAGGTTGGAGAAGGTTTCGAAGATCAGCAGATCCACGCCGGCTTCCAGCAGGGCGTCGATCTGCTCGCGGAACATGGCGCGGGCTTCCTCGAAGGAAGTGGGGCCGAGCGGTTCGATGTGGAGGCCGAGCGGACCGATGGCGCCGGCGACGAAGACGTGCGAGCGCTCCGACGCCGCTTCACGGGCCAGCCGCACCCCGGCGCGGTTGATCTCGGCGAGCCTGTCGGCGAGGCCGTAGGAGGCGAGGCGCGCGCGGGTGGCGCCGAAGGTGTTGCTTTCCAGGATCTCGGCGCCCGCGCGGACGTACTCGGCGTGGATGTCGCGCACCATCTGCGGCGCGCTGAGGTTGAGCTCGTCGAAGCAGCGGTTGATGAAGATGCCGCGCGTGTACAGCATCGTGCCCATGGCGCCGTCGGCGACCAGGGCGCGCCTGCCCAGCAACTCGCGGAATTCGTCCGCACGCGATTTACGGGAAGAACTGCCCATGCCCTTACTTCTATTTTTGGCACTTTGGGCAGTAGTATGTCGAACGGCCGCCCTGCGGGATGCGGCGCACGGCGGCGCCGCAGCGGCGGCACGGCTGGCCTTCGCGGCCGTACACGGCGACCGGGTAGAACTCGCCTTCCGAGAACGCGCCGGGCCTCTCATAGGCGGCGCGCACGCTGGCGAGGGCGGTTTCCAGCACCCGCAGGATGGCGGCGTGGAGGCGTTCCACGCGCCGGCGCGAGAGCCGTGCGGCGGGCCGGCGGGGATCGATGCCGGCCTCGAAAAGCGCTTCGGCGGCGTAAATATTGCCGAGCCCGGCCACCGTGCTCTGGTCCATCAGCCAGATCTTGGCGGGGCGCGCGGTGCGGCGCGAGGAAGCGTACAGCGCGGCAGGAGTGAACTCCGGGCTGAACGGTTCGGGGCCGAGATCCTGAAACAATTCCGGTTCTTCGTGTTCCGGATGGAGCGAGATGCGGCCCAAGGCGCGGGGATCGTCGAGAACGACGGCGCGCCCGTCGTCGAGCGAGAACCACGCGCGCACGGTTTGTGGCCGCAGGCGCGCATCCGGCAGCACGCGCAGGTCTCCGGTCATCTTCAAATGGACGCGGGCGAACCAGCCGCCGCTGAGGCGGAGGATGAGGTTCTTGCCGCGGCGGTCGATGGACTCGATGCGCCTGCCAGGGGCATGAACGCCGCCGTTCATGGTGCTGGGCCGGAACTGGCCGAAGCCGGTGATGCGCGCCCACGGAGCGGCGGCGCGGAGGCGTTCGGCGACAGCCTGCACTTCGGGCAGCTCGGGCACCTACCAGATCTCCAGTTCGACGGGGGCGCCGACAGCGACGCCCAGCTTCTTCGCCGCCGAGGCCTGTTTCAGCGAGATCTCGATGGTGCCGCTGCTGCCGGCGATGAGGAACAGCTCGCCCTCCGGGGCTTCCGCGTAAGAACGGCAGATGCGGCGAATGGTCTCGAAGCCCGCGGAGACGGCGGCGCCGCGCACGGCGGGCGGCAGGAACTCCGCGGCGGGCAGATTGGTGACGAGGTTGCCGAAGCGGTCGATGTGCGCGACACGGCCGCTCCAGAAGCGCCTGCCAGTGCGGACGGGATCGAGCGGCGGGAGGCGCACGGGATCGCGGACGAGCCTGCCGAGCCGGGAAGGCGGCACGCCCGCCGCGAGATGGGCGGCCGCGGGGGCGAAAACGTCGCGGCCATGAAATGTTTGGCTCACCGCGGGGAGCCGCAGCTTCGGATTGGAGATCTCGCGCGCTTTGGCGCCTTTTTCGGCGAGCGCTTCCGTGAACAGGCCGTTGTCCGGACCTATGAAGATGCGGCCGCCGGACTCCACGCAGAGAGCGCGGCGCGCGCTGCCGACGCCGGGATCGACGACGCAGACAAAAATGGTTGCTTTGGGGAAGTAGGGCACGGAGGAGCGGAGCAGGAAGCGCGCCTGATCGATCTCCTGCGGCTCAATGTCATGGCAGAGGTCGACGACGCGCGCCCGGGGCGCGATGCCGGCGATGACGCCCTTCATGACGCCCACATAGATGTCGCGCCAGCCGAAATCGGTGAGCAACGCGATCAGCCTGGAGCCGCGCATCATACAATCAGAATAGCGGGGCTTTCCATGCGATATTTCGACCACAACGCGACCAGTCCGATCGCGCCCGAAGTGCTGGAAGTGCTGACGCGCGTCCTCGCGGAGGTGTTCGGGAACCCGTCCTCGATCCATACGCCCGGGCAGCAGGCGCGCAAGGAAGTGGAAGCCGCGCGGGCGGCGGTGGCGCGGCTGCTGGGCTGCGGGCCGAAGGAGGTGGTGTTCACCTCGGGCGGCACGGAGGCGGACAATCTGGCGGTTCTGGGCGCGCCGGAAGGGCACGTGATCACCACGGCGATCGAGCATCCGGCGGTGCTGGAAGCGGCGCGGCGGCGCGGCGCCACAGTGGTTCGCGTGGACGGGCAGGGGCGTGTGGATCCGGACGACATCCGCGAAGCCTTGCGGCCGGACACGGCGCTGATCAGCGTGATGCACGCCAACAACGAGACGGGCGTGCTGCAACCGGTGGAAGAGATCGCGGCGGTGGCGCGCGAAGCGGGCGTGCTGTTCCACAGCGACGGCGTGCAGGCAGCGGGACGGATCGCGGTGGATGTGAAGGCGCTGGGCGCGGATCTGTATTCGATCAGCGGGCACAAGTTTCATGCGCCGAAGGGCGTGGGCGCGCTGTATGTGCGCGACGGGGTGAAGCTGGTTTCGAGGCAGGTGGGGGGACGGCATGAACGCGAGCGGCGCGCGGGCACGGAAAACGTGCCGGGCATCGCCGCCATGGGCGCTGCCGCGCAGTTGCCGCGCGCGGAGACCGCGCCGCTGCGCGACCGGCTGGAAGAGCTGGCGCTCGAGCGGATCCCGGATGTCGTGATTCACGGCCGCGGCGCGCCGCGCGTGCCGAACACGAGCAACATGGCGTTTCCGGGCATCGAAGCCGAAGCGCTGGTGATTGCGCTGGACCTGGCGGGCTTCGCGGTATCCACGGGGGCGGCGTGCTCTTCGGGAGCGACGCGGCCCTCGCACGTGCTGGAGGCGATGGGCGTGCCTCCGGCGTTGTCGAAGGCGTCGGTGCGGATCTCTCTGGGACGCGGCAACACGATGGCGGACGTGGAGGCGCTGGTGGAGGCGCTCGAGAAGGCCGTGGCGCGGCTGAGAAAGCTGAGTCCCGCGTATGCGTGAGATTCCTGCGGATGCCCTGATCGCGGTGGCGATGTCGGGAGGCGTCGATTCCTCGACAGCGGCGGCGCTGCTGAAGCGGGAGGGGCGCCGCATCATCGGGCTGACGATGCAGTTGTGGAACCAGCGGCGGCTGCCTCAATTGCAGGTGGAAGGCGCGACGGGGCGGTGCTGCTCGCTCGACGACGTCTACGATGCCCGTGCGGTGGCGGCGCATCTGGGCATTCCGTATTACGTGCTGAACCTGGAGGAGCAATTTGAACGCGAAGTGGTGCGGCCGTTTGTGGAGGAGTATCTGAGCGGGCGCACGCCGATTCCGTGCACGCTGTGCAACCACTACATCAAGTTCGACCGGTTTCTGGAACTGGCGGCGGGAGCGGGCGCCGACTATATCGCCACCGGGCATTACGCGTGGATCGATTTCAACGGGGAGACGGGGCGGTGGGAACTGCGGCGCGGGCGCGATGCGGCCAAGGATCAGACGTACTTCCTGTGGGGGCTGAAGCAGGAGCAGATGGCGCGGACGCTGTTTCCGCTGGGGCGGTTGACGAAGCCTGAAGTGCGGGCGCTGGCGGCGGAGCTGGGCGTGCCGGTGGCGCAAAAAAACGATTCGCAGGAGATTTGTTTCGTGCCCAACGGGGACTATGCGGCGTTCATCGACGCGTACTTCGAGGAGAAGGGCATGAGGCGGGAGGCGGTGGAAGGGGAGGTGGTGGCGCGGGACGGCAGGGTGCTGGCGCGGCACCGGGGCGTGCATCATTTCACGGTGGGGCAGCGCAAGGGGATCGGCGTGGCGGCGGGCGAGCCGCTGTATGTGATCGCGACCGATCCTGCGACGCAGCAGGTGATCGTGGGACGCGACGAGGAGCTGCGGCGGGCGCGGCTTTTGGCGCGGGAGGTGAACTGGGTTTCCATCGAGCCGCTGCGCGAGCCGCGGCGCGCCGAGGTGAAGATCCGCAACAAGCATGAGGCGGCGCCGGCGACAGTGTATCCCACAGGCGATGACAGCCGCGTGGAGATCGTTTTCGACGAGCCGCAGCGCGCGGTGACGCCCGGGCAGGCGGCGGTGATGTATGACGGCGAACTGGTGCTGGCGGGCGGGTGGATCGAATAGCAGGGCGCTAGAATACCGCTTTGGCGCGCCGATCCAAGTTTCGTAATGCCGCTGAGACCGCGCTGGCGCGGGCATTGCTGCGCTGGTTGTGCAACAGCCGCGATCCTGTGCGGGCGGCGCGGCGGGCGGTGGCGCTGCTGGACCTGGCGGCGCCGCGGCTGCGGCGCGCGGCATGGCGGAACTTCGAGCTGGCGATGCCGGAGCTGGACCGCGAGGCGCGGGCGCGGCTGCTGGAAGGCTGCTGGATGAATCTGGCGCGGGTGATCGCCATGGTGGCGCAGTTTCCGCGCATCGGCAAACACAATATCGGCGAGTTCATCCGCTACGAGGGGCTTGAGAACTACGAGAAGGCGAAGGCGCGCGGGCGCGGCGTGCTGGTGGCGACGGCGCATCTGGGCAACTGGGAGTTTTCCGCTTTTGCGCATGCGCTGATGACGGAGCCGATGGCGGTGGTCGCGCGCCCGATGGACAATCCGCTGCTGGACGAGCTGGTGACGCAGTACCGCACGATGTCCGGCAACCGGGTGATCGGGCGCGGGCAGGACTTTTTGCGCCCGCTGGTGGAAACGCTGCGGAGCAACGGCGCAGTGGGGATCCTGGCGGACCAGAACGTGACGGCGGACCGGGGCGTGTTCGTGGAGTTCTTCGGGCGGCAGGCGTGCGTCGATGCAGGGCTGGCGCGGCTGGCGCACCGGACGGGGGCGGCGGTGGTGCCGGGCTACGCGCTGTGGTCGGAAAGAGAAGGGAAATACGTCCTTCATTTCGAGGCGGAGGTAGAAATCAGCGGCGAGCCGCAAGCCGACACGCAGGCGGTGCAGGCGCGGCTGGAAGCGGCGATCCGGCGCGCGCCGGAGCAGTGGCTGTGGATCCACCGGCGGTGGAAAACCAGACCTCCGGGCGAGCCACCGCTGTATTGAGGGCGCGGCGGTGCACTGTTAGCATGAAGGCATGCTGTCGGCCAAGAGGGCGCTGCACGAGCGATTTCACCGCGCGCTGGAGATCGACCCCAACACGAAGCCGAATGTTTATTTGCAGATGGTGCGTTCGGCGCGGGTGCTGAACGCGAATTACGTTCTGGAACTGCTGCTTTCGGCAGGGATCGCGACGTTTGGGCTGGTGTTGAACAGCCCGGCGGTGGTGATCGGCGCGATGCTGATTTCGCCGTTGATGGGGCCGATTCTGGCGGCGGGGCTGGCGTTTGCGGCTTCGGATTTGTATCTGGGGCTGAAGTCATTTTTTGGAATTCTCGCCAGCGTGATCACGGCTGTGCTGTTTGCGGCGTTTCTCGTCTGGATGCTGCCGTTCCAGTCACCGACGAGCGAGATCCTGGCGCGGACGCAGCCGAACCTGCTGGATCTGGGCGTGGCCATGTTTTCCGGGCTGGCCGGCTCGCTGGTGGTATGCCGTGGAGGAGGAGGCGGCGGCGTGACGGCGCTGCCTGGCGTGGCCATCGCAGTGGCATTGATGCCGCCGCTATGCACGGTGGGGTTCGGAGTGGGCAGCGGGTGGAACTGGCCGATCATTTCCGGAGCGATGCTGCTATTTTTGACCAACCTGGTGGCGATCGGGGCGAGCGCGTTTCTGGTGTTTTATCTGGAGGGCATGGACGAACCGGAGGTGCGGGAGGCGGTGGCGCCGGCGACACGGGAGGAGGCGCGCCGGGGGCCGTTCGCCGCGCTGATCGAAACGATCCATATGCAGGCGGCGATCGGCGATATTGGCAAGCTGCGCTGGCGTGTGCTGATGCTGGTGATCACGTTTGTGCTGCTGTTCATTCCGTTGCGGAATTCGCTCAACCAGCTTGCGGCGGAGACGGTGGCCAGGGGCGCGGCGCGGGAGGCGGTGCGGGTGTTGGGGGCGTCGAATGTGCTGACCCAGCAGCTCGATATTCTGAGCGACAGCGTGACGCTGCGGGTAGTGGTAGCCGAGCCGGTGGCGCCGGAGAAGGTACGTGAGGCGGAGCGGCTGCTGATTCAACGCACGCGCCGTCCGGCGACAGTTCAGGTGCGGAAGGTGGCGGGCGAAGAGGAGCTGGCGGCGCTGCGGGAGCGGCTGCGGCAGCCGGCGCCGCCGCCCCCTGCGCCGGCGCCGGATCTGGCAGCGATGCAGCTTCTGGTTCTGGAACGGGTGCAGCCTCCGATCCGGGAGCTGTGGCCAGCGGAG
Source organism: uncultured Bryobacteraceae bacterium (assembly GCA_937920635.1). Taxonomy (GTDB): domain Bacteria; phylum Acidobacteriota; class Terriglobia; order Bryobacterales; family Bryobacteraceae; genus JANWVO01. The sequence continues at coordinate 55,357 of CAKZUE010000024.1, read as the reverse complement.
TTCGGAGAGTTGAAAGGCTACGAGTTCGGCTACACCGAAGCCGGCGCGGTGCTGCGCCTGTCATACGAATCGCCGCGGCCGCTGGACGACGCGGCGCGAGGGGTGCTGGAGCGGGCGTTCCGCAGCCGTCTCAGGCTTCCCGATCTGAGGTTCGCTTACGAGTGGAAGAAAGCGCCCGCGCCACGGCCGGCGCGCTGACGCGGATCATTCCAGCACGGGCCGTGCCTTCAGGATCCGGTCGAGCCGGGGGAACTGCGCGTCGAGATACGCGTTGCCCTGCGTCTGAATGCGCGCCGCTTCAGGGCCGCGGCCGGGCGGGGACCACTCGCCGTAGCCGGCATAGAGTTTGTCAAAGACTTCCATGCCTTCGATGACCCTGCCGAAGGGGACGAAGCCGTCGCGATCGAGCGGGCGGTTGTCCTTGAGATTGACGAAGACCTGCGTGCGGCGGCTGCCGGGGCCGGATTGCGCGAAGCTGACGGTTCCGCGGAGGTTGGATTCGCGGCGGGGATCGTCGGCCAAAGGCGCGGCGTTCCACAACGACTGCACCGATGGATCGCCCGCGATGCCGAACTGGGCGATGAAGCCGGGACGGACGCGATAGAAGCGGGAGTCGTCAAAGAAGCGCGACGTGACGAGCTTCCAGAAGCGCTCCGCGCCCTTCGGGGCCCAATCTTTTCTGACCTCGATCACGAACGGCCCCTGCGTGGTTTCGAAACGCGCTTTCCAGACCTCGGGCATTTCCGCCGGCAGAGGCGGCTGCTTGCGCGCCTGTTGCGGTGGCGGAGCGGTGCCGCAGGAGGCCAGCAGGAGGAGGCAGAGGGCGGCGGAGAGGCGCATGGCTCACATTGTTTCTCTATGGAGCCGCGGCGGGCAAGGGGCGGCTGTCACGCAGGCGGGCGAAAAATTTCCAGCCTGTTATCAAACAATTCCGCAGGAATTTCGCGCGGCGATGAAGGCGCGGCAGGGTATTCTTCGCGCAGAACCGGCCGCTTGAGGCGGCCCCCGGCGCTGAGCTCCCCTCCAGCGGCGGGGCGCTGGGGGCAGCCGGTTCCGTTGAGGAATTGATCTGGCTGGCTGTCAGTGTGCTCCTCCGGTGAGGCGCGCGAGCCGCCGCCGGCATCTGGGCGCCGGCGGGAGCGGCATGGGTGAGCCGTTGCGCAGGCTCGCGCGGGAGTGAGCTCGGCAGCCGGGCGGGCCGGGCGGAGGCGGCGAGCGCCCGGCCCGCTACCGGTTTGGCTCCAGCATCTATAATGAGGGAGTCCTCAGGAGATCCCTCATGTCACAAGCCGCGAGCGAATATATCCGCGCCAATTCCGGGCGCTTTCTGGAAGAACTGAAAGACTTCCTGCGCATTCCTTCCATTTCCACCGATCCCGAGCGGGCGGGCGACGTGATGCGCGCGGCCCAATGGGTGGCGGACAAGCTGCGTGCGGCGGGGCTCGAGAACATCGAGATCATTCCCACATCGCGCCATCCGCTCGTCTATGCCGACTGGCTGCACGCGCCGGGCAAGCCGACGGTGCTGTGCTACGGCCACTACGACGTCCAGCCGCCGGATCCGCTGGAGGAGTGGATATCGCCGCCGTTCGAGCCGTCGATCCGGGACGGGAACCTTTACGCGCGCGGCTCGGCCGACGACAAGGGGCAGATGTACATGCACGTGAAAGCGATCGAGACGCTGTTCGCGGTGCATGGCGGGCTGCCGGTGAACGTCAAATTCCTTATTGAGGGCGAGGAGGAAGTGGGCGGCGCCAACGTGGCGAAGTACGTGGCGGAGAATCCGGAGAAGCTGAAGGCGGACGCGGCGCTGGTGAGCGACACGGCGCTCTACGCCGAGGACATGCCGACGCTGTGCACGGGGCTGCGCGGGCTGGTGTACATGGAGGTGGAGGCGCGGGGGCCGGCGCGAGACCTGCATTCGGGGCTGTATGGCGGCGCGGCGCCCAACGCTGTGTACGGTCTGATCGAGCTGCTCGCCAAGGCGAAGGACGCCGAGGGGCGGGTGGTCATCCCCGGCTTCTATGACGACGTTGCGGAGCCGGCGCCGGCGGAGATCGAGTCGTGGAAGTCGCTGCCGTTTTCGGAGAAGGAATTTCTGGAGAAGGAAGTCGGCTCTTCGTGTTTGGTAGGCGAGCCGGACCGCATGGTGCTGGAGCGGGTGTGGTCGCGGCCGACGCTGGAGGTTCACGGCATCGGCGGCGGTTTCACGGGCGCGGGCGCCAAGACGGTGATTCCGGCGGCGGCGGTGGCGAAGGCAAGCATGCGGATGGTGCCAAACCAGGATCCGGAGAAAATGTTCCGGCTGTTTGCGGACTGGGCGGCGGCGCACGCGCCGAAGGGCGTGCGGATCTCGGTGAGAAAGCTCTCGGCGAGCCCTGCGGTGGTGGTGAATCCGGACCATCCAGCCATCCACACGGCGGCGGAGGCGTTCCAGGAGATTCTCGGCAAGCCGACGGTGTTCATCCGCTCTGGCGGGAGCGTGCCGATTGTCGGCGACTTTGCGCGGCACCTGGGAATCCCGACAGTGATGATGGGCTTCGGGCTGCCGGACGACGGGCTGCACTCGCCGAACGAGAAATTCCGGCTCGAGAACTTCTACCAGGGCACGATGACCGTAGCGGCGTTCTTCGAGCGTTACGGCGCGTAAGTCAGCGCAGCGGCTTGCGGGCGGCGGTGAAGACCCAGTCGCGCTGGATCAGGAAGTTCAAGGGGAACAGAGCCGTCTCCACGGCGATCTTGGCCGCGAACAGGGCGAAGCCCTGCTCCTGCGTCAGCCAGTGGATGGCAGCGTAGGACAGCAGGGCGTGGCCGGCGGCGACGGCGAGGAAGCGGGGCAGTTGGCGCCGGTGCGGCTGGCCGGAGTGGAAGACGGCGCGGCGCGCGGCCGGGTACTGAAAAGCGAGCGCGGCGGCGCGGGCGGCGAGTTGGGCTTCCGGCAGCGCCGGCGTGAGGCCGAGCACGAGGCGGAAGACGGTGTTGTCGATCACCGCCGTGGCCAGCGAGACAAGCATGAAGCGCAGGAGCACGAAGTAGATGCGCATCGAGTCCCGCAACGGATTGAAGTGCGAGCCGCGGTTGTCATCGAGATAGACCGTGGCGATGGGGAGTTCGCAAACGGCGAAACCCTCATGCTTGGCCATCAGAAGCATATCCAGCTCAAATTCATAACCGCCGGTTTTTGTTTTGAGCAGGCGGGCGGCCAGCGCGCGGGGGATGCCGCGCAATCCGGTCTGCGTGTCGGCCAGCCGCAGGCCGGCGATCCAGCGCATGGCGGCGGCGGTGACGAGATTGCCAAAGCGGCTGCGCCAGGGCACGCCGGCGCCGAAGCGGCGGCAGCCGAGCACGAGGGTCGCGCCGTCGCATTCGGCGAGGCGGCGGGCGATGCGCTCGATGTCCTCCGGCAGATGCTGGCCGTCGGCGTCCGCGGTGACCGCGCCCGCCGCGTCGGGGCAGGATTCAAGCAGATGGTGGAAGCCTGTTTTCAGGGCTTCTCCCTTGCCGCGGTTGGCCTCATGCCGCAGCAGCGTGACCTGCGGGTGGCGGAGGAGTGATTCGAAGAGCGGCGCATAGGCAGGGCCGCTGCCATCGTCGACGACCAGGACCCGGCCAAAGCCGCGGGCGGCGAGTTCATCGACGAGACGGGCCAGAGTCTCCGCAGGCTTGTATGCCGGGATGAGCACGGGCGGCAGCGGCGGGGGAGCGCGCATTGCATTCCTCGAAGACAGGATGCCACGGCGGGTACAATGTGAGGGTTGTCCTCGCCCTCGGAACAGGTATTCAAGAGCGCGGGCATCGCCTCGTTCGCCGTACTGCTGAGCCGGATCAGCGGCCTGGTGCGCGAAGGGGTGATGAGCCGCCTGTTCGGCGCCGGATCGGCCTACGACGCCTTCGTCATCGGCTTCCGCATCCCGAACCTGACGCGCGATCTGTTTGCCGAAGGGGCGCTGTCGGCGGCGTTCGTGCCGACGTTCGTCGACTACCTGCAAAAGCAGGACCGCAAGGAAGCGATCCACCTGGCGAACCTGGTGGCGACGGCGATCATTCTGTTTGTGGGCGGGCTGTGCGTGCTGGGCATATTTGCGGCGCCATGGTTTGTGCCGCTGCTGACGCCGAACTGGACGCACGCGGCGCCGGAGAAGACGGCGGCGGCGGTGCGGCTGACGCAGATCATGTTTCCATTCCTGCTGCTGGTGGCGCTGGCGGCGCAGGCGATGGGGGTGCTGAACTCGTTCAACAAATTCGCGGTGCCCGCGTTTTCTTCGACGTGGTTCAACGTGGGCAGCGTGGTGTCGGGCATTGCGCTGGGCTACTGGCTGGGGCCGGTGCTGGGGCTCGAGCCGATCGAAGGGATGGCGTGGGGGGTGGTGATCGGCGGCGGACTGCAACTGGTGTGGCAACTGCCGTCGCTGTACCGGCTGGGGTTCCGGTTCCGTCCCGCGCTGGACTTCCACCATCCGGGGCTGCGGCACATCGCGCGGCTGATGGGGCCGGCGATCATCGGCAACGCCAGCGTGCAGGTAAACGTGCTGGTGAACACGTTTTTCGCGGCTTCGATCGTCGATCCGGTGCGCGGCGTGGACGGGGCGACGGCGTGGCTGCAATATGCGTTCCGGTTCATGCAGCTCCCGCTTGGGCTGTTCGGGGTGGCGATCGCCACGGCGACGCTGCCGGCCATCGGGAGAAGCGCGGCGAGCGGGAATCTCGACGAGTTCCGGGAGACGCTGGCGCGGTCGCTGGGGCTGGTGTTTCTGCTGACGGTGCCGGCGTCCTTCGGGCTGGTGGTGCTGGGGCCGTCGATCGTGGGGGCGATTTACGAAGGGCGGCGGTTCGAAGCCTACGACACGCACCAGACGGCGGTGGCGCTGGCGTTTTATTCGCTGGGGCTGGCGGGATACGCGGCGGTGAAGGTGCTGACGCCGGCGTTTTACGCGCTGAAGGACGCGCGCACGCCGATGGCGATCAGCCTGGGGTCGATCGGGATCAACGCCTGCATGGCATGGGCGCTGGTGACGCACGCCGGGCTGGGTCATGCGGGGCTGGCGCTGTCGACTTCGTGCGTGGCGCTGTTCTCTTTCCTGGCGCAGTTTCTGGCGATGCGGGCGAGGATCGGCGGCGTATACGGGAGGCGGCTGAGGGGCGTGGTGTTGAAGACGCTGCTGGCGTCGGTGGCGATGTCGGCGGTGGTGCTGGCGTCGAGCCGCGCCATCGGGCACTGGGCGGGCGCCGGATTTCTGGCCAGGCTGACGGACCTGGCTGTGTCGATTCCGTTGGGGCTGGTGGTGCTGTATGCGGTGGCGCGGGCGCTGCGGATTGAAGAGCTGGAGATGGCGCGGCGGGCGCTGGCTTCGCCCATCGCGCGGCGGCTCTCTCTGGAGTAGGTGTTACACTCCTATCTGATGCATCCCGACGTTGCCAACGCATTGCGGCTCCAGGCGCTGGACCTGCGCGCCAACGAGCTGAAGCGCGAGATCGCGGCGCTGCCGAAACGGATCGTGGAAATCGAGAAGGCGCTGGAATCCCACACCCGGCGGCTGGAGATGGACCGCGCGGCCCTTTCCGCCAATCAAAAGGAGCGTAAGAAAATCGAAGGCGATATCCAGCTCCATCAGCAGAAAATCTCGCGGCTCCGGGACCAGATGATGGAGTCAAAAACGAACGAGCAATACCGGGCCTTTCAGGAAGAAATCAAGTATTTCGAAAATGCCATCCGGAAGGCGGAAGACCAGATTCTGGAGCTGATGATGGAGGCTGAGGGGCTGGAAGCCAATGTCGGCAAGGCGGAGGAGGCGCTGAAGGAAGAGAAGAAGAGCGTGGAGGCGGAGAAAGATCAGGCGAAGGCGCGCACGCTGGCGGACAAAGAAGAGTTGAAGAAAATCGAAGCGCAGCGGAAAGAGCTGGCGGCGGCGTTGTCGCCGGATGTGCTCTCCGCGTACGAGCGGCTGCGCACCCGGCATTATCCGGCGGGAGACGTGATGGCGGAGGCGCGCGACGGGCGCTGCCTGGGGTGCATGATGACGATCCGACCGCAATTGTTCCAGGAGGTGAAAGCCGGCACGTCCGTGGTGTTCTGCGAGACCTGCCGGCGGATCCTGTATGTGGAAGAGCCGCCGCGGGACGTCGAGGCGGAGATGAATGTATGAGGCGGCGCGCCCCTGCTCCCGGTTGCGATATGCTCGCCGGGGGAGGTGACCGGTTGTGCGTCCTGTCCTGTTCCTGCTGGCCGCCGCTGTGGCGGCAGAAGCCCAGCCCGTGCTATCGCCGGAGGTCCATGCGGACCGGCGGGTGACATTCCGCGTGCGCGCGCCCAATGCGCAGAAAGTGGAACTGGCGCTGGAGACATTTCCACGCCGCGAGATGCAGCGGGGCGAAGCCGGACTGTGGACGCTGACGACCGAACCGCTGGAGCCAGACCTCTACGGCTACACATTCGTGATCGACGGCACCGGCTTCGTGGATCCATCGAATGGCATGACGAAGCCGAACGCGCTGTCGGTGTCCAGCGCAGTGCTTGTGCCGGGCGATCCGCCGCAGCTCTGGGAGCAGACAGCAGTGCCGCATGGTACTGTGCACCAGCACTTCTACGAATCGGGAATTGCCGGCGACAAGCGGGACTTTTTCGTTTACACGCCTCCGAACTACGATCCGAAGAAGCGCTATCCGCTGCTGGTGCTGTGCCATGGGTTCTCCGACTACGCCAATGGCTGGACGGCGGTGGGGCGGGCGCATTTCATCTTCGACAACCTGATCGCGCGCGGCGAAGTGAAGCCGCTGATCGTGGTGATGGCGCTCGGATACGGCGTGCCGATCGACACGCTCCGGACCGGCGTGCAGCGCCCGCCGGAACTGTGGAAGCAGAACGCGCAGAAGTTTTCCGAAGCGCTGCTGACAGAGGTGCTGCCCGCCGTGGAACGGAGCTACCGCCTCGAGCAGAAACCCGAGAAGCGGGCCATTGCCGGACTCTCGATGGGGGGTGGCGAAGCCCTGCTGACGGGGCTCAACCACCTGGACCGGTTCGGCTGGATCGGGGCGTTTTCCGCGGGCGGCTGGCCGCCGTCGCCGGACGAAGTGTTTCCGCGCCTGACGGAGAAGGATAACGCGCGGATCCGGCTGCTGTGGATCGCCTGCGGCAGGGACGACCGCCTGGTGGAGCCGAACCGGAAGTTCGTCGAGTGGCTGAAGAGCAAGGGCGTGCGCCACACATGGCTGGAGACGCCGGGAGCGCACACGTGGCCCGTGTGGCGGCGCTATCTGGCCGATTTTGCCAGGCTGCTGAAATGGTGAATGTCGCGCTGTTCACACGGCAGGAAGAGGTTCCTGATTATCGCAATTTCTTTGCAGGATTTACGGCATATATTCGCCCGCCCGGCTGCGGGCGCCAGCCGGTTTGATGCCTGAGCGGGATTCACACGAAACTGCTAATATCTTTACCCAATATTCAAGATTTGAAACAAACCGGGGCTGCCGGGCGTCTACAGGGGTAGACAAGCATTTTCAGGCACGCCGCCCGTCCCCCGGGCAGGCCGGCCTGAATGACAGGGCGGATGTTATCTCCTCCGGCATCCGCCCTCTTTTTATGCCCGCGCATTGACTGGGAGAAGGAGTCCTCCTTCTCCACCCTGACTCGTCCCCGCAGTGGATGTCAGTGCGGAAGGCCCTGGAAAACTCTGCATGCGGCGCGGCCGGCCCGCAGATCCTGTTGCCGGCCTGCGCGCCCATGGCCCTCTCAGCCGTCGCCCTGAGGCGCTCCTGGCCTGAAAACGGTTGCCCGGCTTTCGCCAGCCCGGGCCACGCTTCATGGCGGTTTCTGGCATTGATTCAGCCATTTAGCAGGCCGGCTTGTTCAGTGTCCTGCCCCAGGTGGATGGCTCTCCTGTGCCAGTATGGCGGCTGCTGCACGGAAAAACCCTGCCGGATATTTTTTAATTTGGACATATTTGCCCCTTGACAATTTCTCTCGGGGGGGGGTATTCTGCTCATGCGCCAAGATTCGGCGCCATCATTAGCCCCGTGGAGACCCTCCGATGTCAGGACACGTGATTTTTCGAGCTGTCTTTCTGCCAGGCCTGGTCATTGGAGCCGGCCTGCTGCTTCTCGAAACACCGTGCAGCGAGTGCGAAACGTTGTATGCCGCCTGTCTGACAGCAGCGTATTCTGACGACCTGTAATGCCGTCAAAACGCCAATACCCGGAAGACTCAGTGCGATTTGCCGGCCTGGACGGAACGGGAGCACTGTAGAAACAACTGCCCTCCAAATAACGCTGGAATGTGCCTGCAACAGTGCGATTACGGATACAATCAAGCGCTCTTGAATTGCCAAAGGGCATACGATGATCAAAATGCCGCCTGCGAAAATGCCCTACAGTCCCGGTTGCCGGCCTGCGAGCAGGCACGTTCTGGGTGTTATGCGGGCTGCCAGCCGTAACGGGTTGCGAGGACGGCGCGTCTTCGTGGCGGGAGTCCTGTTGTCCGGGGCCGGATGAGGATTCGGAATCAGATATGCCCGTGCCGCGAGAGGACCGAAACAGGCAAGAGGCCGGCCGGATGGGAGGCATGGATCCACCACATGCGGGATTTCGCAGGTTTGGTTCATCCCGGCTCGCTCTGTGGTTGTGTGCTGCCGGGCTGGCTGGATACGGCCAGACCGTGAAGCCGCCGTCTTCACCGCCTGTGTTCCGTGTCGAGACGGCGCTCGTGCAGGTAGACGCGGTGGTCACCGACCGGCAGGGCCGCAAAGTCAAAGACCTCACTGCCGCCGATTTCGAGGTTTTTCAGGACGGTGTGCCGCTGCCGGTCATCGACGCTGCCTACATCGAGCAGCACCGCCCATCCACGACTTTGCGGGAGGCCGCTCCGCCGCGCGCGCCGCAACCAGCCCTCGCCAATCTGCAACCGGTGCAGCCCCGGCTGGCGCAAAGGGTGATCGTTCTTCTGGCCGATGACCTGAACCTGTCCTTCGAGAATACCCACGCCGTGCGCCATGCGCTGCGGAAATTCGTCGAAAGGCAAATGCAGGACGGCGATGCCGTGGCGATCTGCCGTTCCAGCGGCGGTTTCTTCCAGTTCACCGACGACCGCCGCTGGCTGGCGTCTGTGGCGGACCGCTTGTCATGGAATCTCCGGTCCTTTCAGCCGCTGGACGCCCAGCCGGGCACGCCTGCCTCGCCCGGTTTTCCGCCGGAGCGGTTGGCTGCCTGGGCCGGCCCGCAGGGCGCCAGCCGTGCCCACTTGGCTTTGTTCGCAACTGTCATGTCGGTCATCGATCTCCTCGAACCGCTGCCCGGCAGGAAAGTTGTGGTGATCTTCTCCGATGGGATTGAACCTCCAGCCGCAGGGGCGGCTGCTCTGGAGGAGTTTCTCAGGGCTCTCCGCCGCGTGATCGACCGCGCCAACCGCGCCGGCGTCATTCTGAACACCGTCCACGCGGAGGGACTCCTTCCGCTGCAGGCTGGCGCCGACGCGCGTCTTGTTGAAACGCCGTCCCCCTACCTGGTCCATCTCCAACTGGAACAACTGCTTTCCGGCATCAAGAGCGGCCAACGGCAGCGAATCTTTGCGAAGCAGCAGACGCTGGCCCTGCTGGCGGAAGCCACCGGCGGCCGTGCGGTGGAGAACACAAACGACCTGAACTGGGCCGTGGACCGGATTCTGGAAGACCTGGATGGCTATTACCTGATCGCCTGCCGCCCGCCGCCGGAGCGCCGCCGGGATCCCGCTTCCGGCGCGTTCCGCAGGATCGAGGTCCGTGTAAAGCGGCCCGGACTGCGCGTGCGCTCCCGGGCCGGATTACTGGAACCGGACCAGGAGGAGACACCCGCGCGGCCGCGCCCGGCGCTCGAACTGCTGCGCGCGGCGGCGCAGAGTCCTGCTCCCTGGCGGCAAATCCCGCTGACACTGGCGGCGCTGTATTCGGAGACGAAGCTGCAGGGAGCAGTGCTCCGCTGCTGGCTGCACATCGCCGCTGAGTCGCTGCACTGGGACTCGGATGCCAGCGGCCGCGGCCTGCTGCGGCTGGAAGTGCTCGTCTCCGCCATCCGCAGCCTGGACGAGGTCTCCGGTTTTGTCGCGAAGCGCTATGAGATTCCTGTGGGAGACGAACAGAGCGCGCAGGTGCAAAGCGTCGGCCTGCGCTATGTGCTGGATATGCCCATTGAGAAGCGCGGGCCGCACATGGTACGGGCCGTGGTGCGGGACGCGGCCACGGGGCGCGTGGGCAGCGCCGCGCGGTTCGTCATGATCCCGGATCCGAAGAAGGACCGCGTGGTGCTGTCCAGCGTGGTTCTGGGCGGAGGCCGGGAGGAGCAGGACCGCTGGCTAAGCCTCGACACGCACCGGTTCCGGCCGGGTGACACGCTGGAATTCGCCGCCTCGCTGGTGAAGGGAGATCCGGCAAGGCTGAAGGCAACCGTGCGGCTGTGGAGGGAGCGCGAGCTGGTTCATGAGGGCGCTATCCCGTTTCGAAATGCGGAGAGCGGGATCGTGGTGTCCGGCGCCCTCCGCCTGCGCGAGAACATTTCGCCGGGCGCCTACGCGCTTCAGGTGGCCGCGGAAAACCGGCGGGGCCGCCAGCGCGGATACGCCGAGCAGTGGGCGGAGTTCCTGATCGCTCCCTGGCGGGGCCGCGAACTGGGCCGGTAGAGACGTGTGGCGCCTGCCGGAGCAAAACATGGGGATGGGACAGGAGGGTGGCGCTGATGGTTCACAGCAGCGACGGTGAGAAGTACGGGAAAACGACAACTCTGGCATCGGCCGCGCCGCGGCCGGTGTGAATGCCAGATAAACCAGAAGCGGCATCACTCACCTTCAGAAGGCGGGCACAATCGAGGGCGGGGACGAAACCAGACAGGCGGCGTCCCGCGTCCTGCAGCAGTGACAGCCCTTTTCTTAGACGGGCTCGAAGCGGCAGGAGAAGTGGCGGAGGAACTCCGGCTGTTCGACGATGCGGTAGCCGCGGAGCTCGTGCTTGCGGGCGTTGACCTCGAGAATGGCTTCGACGACGTAATCGATGTGGCTCTGCGTATAGACGCGGCGGGGAATGGCGAGGCGGAGGAGTTCGTTGCGCGCGTGCTCTCCGAACATGACGGAGCCGATTTCCACGCTGCGGATGCCGGCATGGAGGAAGAGTTCCACGGCGAGCGACTGGCCGGGAAATTCGTGGCGCGGGATGTGGGGCAGCATTCGTCCCGCATCGATGTAGATGGCGTGGCCGCCGGGAGGCTGCACGATCGGCACGCCGCCTTCGGCCAGATGCTTCCCCAGGTAGGTCGTGGAGGCGATGCGGTAGCGGAGGTAGTCCGGATCGAGCACCTCCTGGATGCCCACGGCAATGGCTTCCAGGTCGCGCCCGGCCAAGCCGCCGTAGGTGGGGAAGCCCTCGGTGAGGATGAGCAGGTCTTTCTCCTGGCGGGCGAGGGCGTCGTCATTGGTGCATAAGAGGCCGCCGATGTTGGCGAAGGCGTCCTTCTTGGCCGAGAAGGTGCAGCCGTCGGCGAGGGAAAACATTTTGCGGGCGATGTCGAAAGGGGACCAGGCGGCATAGCCGGGTTCGCGCTCCCGGATGAACCAGGCATTCTCGGCGAAGCGGCAGGCGTCGATGTAGAAAGGGATGCCGTAGCGGCGCGCGACGCGGCTGACCGCTTCGATGTTGGCCATCGAGACGGGCTGGCCGCCCCCGCTGTTGTTGGTGACGGTCAGCATGATCAGAGGAATGCGCGCGCGGCCGCGCTCTTCGATGAGCCGTTCGAGCGCGGAGACGTCCATGCCGCCTTTGAAGGGGAGCGGCGCCTGGGTGTCGGCGGCTTCCGGCAGCGGCAGATCGACGGCTTCGGCGCCGGTGAATTCGATGTTGGCGCGCGTCGTGTCGAAGTGCGTGTTGTTGGGAACCACATGGCCGGGCTTGCAGAGGCAGGTGAAGAGGATGCGTTCGGCGGCGCGTCCCTGATGGGTGGGGATGACGTGGCGGAAGCCGGTGAGGTTCTCCACCACGCGCTTCAGGCGGAAATACGACTCGCTGCCGGCGTAGGACTCGTCGCCGCGCATCATGGCGGCCCACTGTTCGGTGGACATGGCCGAGGTGCCGGAGTCGGTGAGCAGGTCGATGAGGATTTCCGCGGCGGGGACGAGGAAGAGGTTGTAGCCGGCCTGGCGGAGGACCTGCTCGCGTTCTTCGCGGGTGGTGTGGCGGAGCGGCTCGACGCTCTTGATGCGGAACGGCTCGATGATGGTTTTCATGGCGTCACCGCCTTCAGTCTATGCCCCGGAATGCCCGGGAGGGCGCGCCGCGGCGCGGGTCCGATTTCCAGACACTTCGGTCCAGAATCGCGAATGTCAATTGTGCTACGATGCGCCCTAGATGGACCTCCGGACGGACGTCCCGAGACAGCAATCCCAATTGGAGCGTGCCCTGTGAAGACCTACGAAAGCACCGATGTCCGAAACGTGGCCCTCGTCGGCCACGGCAATAGCGGGAAGACGTCGCTGGCGGCAGCCATGCTGTACACCGCCGGGGCGACCAACCGCCTGACCCGGGTGGACGAGGGCAACACGATCACCGATTACGACGACGAGGAAATCGCGCGGAAAATCACCATTTCCACAGCGCTGGCGGCGGTGGAGTGGAACAGGAAGAAGTTGAACCTGTTCGACACGCCCGGCTTCAGCCTTTTTACATACGACACGAAAATCGCGATGGGCGCCGCGGACTCCGCGTTGATCCTGGTGGACGGCGTGGCGGGCGTGGAAGTGGTGACGGAGAAGGTGTGGGAGTACGCGGAGGGGTTCAACCTGCCGCGGGCGTTCTTCGTCAACAAGCTGGACCGGGAGCGCGCCGACTTCCAGCGCACGGTGGACAACATCGTGGAGAACTTCGGACGCCATGCGATTCCGGTGCAGTTGCCGATCGGCGCCGAGCGGGACTTCCACGGCATCGTCGACCTGATCGAGATGAAGGCGTACAGCTACACGCCGGAGGGAGACGGCAAGGGCAAGGAGATCCCGATTCCGGATGCGGTGAAGGAGCAGGCGGAGAAAGCGCACGGCGCGCTGATCGAGATGATCGCCGAGGGCAAGGACGAGCTGATGGAGCGGTATTTCGAGCAGGGCACGCTGCCGCCGGAAGACATCCTTGCCGGGCTTCATGAAGCGGTGAAGGCGGACCGCATCTTTCCGATCCTGTGCGGGGCTTCGCTGCTGAACATCGGCGCGGACCTGGCCATGAATTTCATGCTGATGTTCTGCCCGAATCCAACGGAGCATCCGGCGATCCGGGCGATGGTGGGCGACCACGAGGAGTTCAAGGCGATCACGGACAAGGACCACGTCACCGCCTATGTGTTCAAGACGGTGGCCGATCCGTTCGCCGGGCGGCTGTCGTTCTTCAAGGTCTGCACGGGCGTGCTGAAGAACGATGCCAACCTGATCTGCATGCGGTCGAAGAGCCAGGAGCGGCTGTCGCACCTCAGTGTGCCGTTCGGCAAGCAGTTGATCCCGGTGAACGAACTGCACGCGGGCGACATCGGCGTGGTGGCGAAGCTGAAGGACGTGCTCACCGGGGACACGCTGTGCGAGAAGGGAGACTCGGTCGAATATCCGCGGGTGGAGATCCCCGAGCCTTCGATTGCTTATGCAATCGCGGCCAAGAGCCGCAACGACGAAGACCGCATGGGCAACGCGGTGGCGCGGATCCTGGAAGAAGACCCGGGGCTGCGGTTTTACCGCGATCCGCAGACGAACGAGTTTCTGCTGGCGGGCATGGGCGGGCAGCACGTGGAGATCATCGTCAGCCGCCTGAAGCGCCGCTACAACGTGGAAGTGGAGCTGCGGGCGCCGAAGATTCCCTACCGGGAGACGATCCGCGGCTTCGCCGACGTGCACGGGCGGCACAAGAAGCAGACGGGCGGGCACGGGCAGTTCGGCGACTGCAAGATCAAGATGGAGCCGCTCGAGCGCGGCAAGGGTTTCGAGTTCGTCAACTCGATCTTCGGCGGCGCGATTCCCAAGCAGTTCATCCCGGCGGTGGAGAAGGGAATTCTGGAAGCCGCGGCCAAGGGCTATCTGGCCGGCTATCCGGTGGTCGATTTCAAGGTGACGCTGTACGACGGCTCCTATCACGAAGTGGACTCGTCGGAAATGGCGTTCAAGATCGCCGGGCGCAAGGCGTTCAAGCTGGCCATGGAGCAGGCCAAGCCGGCGCTGCTCGAGCCGATCATGAAGGTGGAGGTGCAGGCGCCGGTGGAGTTCGCCGGCGACCTGATGTCGGACCTGAACGGGCGGCGCGGGCGCATCACCGGCATGGACACCAAGGGCGCGACGCAGATCATCCGGGCGCAGGTCCCGATGGCGGAGATGCTCACGTATCAGAACGACCTGACGTCGATCACGCAGGGGCGCGCGTCTTACACGATGGAGTTCTCGCACTACGACTTCGTGCCGCAGATGCAGGCCGAGAAGATCATCGCCGCTTACAAGGCCGCTGCCGCGGGCGAGGCGGAGGAAGAGGAGTAGCCGGCGCCGGACAGCGGGCCGCCAGCAAGCGGGCGGCCGGCTTCACGGGTCAAACGCGAAACCCGGGCTGGCGGGAGCGCGAGTCCGCAGAGTGATCCGCTGCGGCGGGAATCAGGCCCATGCCTGGCTGCTGCAAGGAGAGGCCGTGAGCGTTTCTAATGGGGCGGGTTGCGCGCAGCCAGGGCGGGGAGTTCGATGTTCGCTTTGCCGCCCGCAGGCAGCTCGACGCGGGCGGCCTCTGACAATCGCACCCGGAACCGGGGATCGGCCCAGTCTCGTGCATCGAAAACAAAGACGCGGAAGAGCCCGGGTGGCAGGCCCCGGGCGGCGAATCGGCCGTCCGGGCCTGCGGACAAGCCGATCCAACCGGGACCGTTGCCCGAGAGACGCTCGGCAGCGAGCACCACAACGAAGCGCCGGCCCGCCTCTTCGCTGCGGCTCAACACGGCGCCCGCCAGCGACGTGCCCGGCAAGAGCGGGATCGTCTGCTCCCGATACCCGGATGAATCCGGCAACAAAAGCCGGACAGCGGGGCCGAAACAGCTTTCTCCGTTTTCTTCGATCCACGCACTGAGCAGCACGGGCGGCAGCACCGCTTCGGCGCCGGCCTGAGGGATCTCGACCGCGACGTCCAGCACCGGAGCGATGCCCCGGGCAGGAAACAGCCGCACGGTGACGCGCGGCTCGCAGGCTGGCTCCGGCCCGCCCTGCGGGACGCCCAGCCGAAGAGAAACAGCCCGGGACGGCGAGAGCGTGAGGTTTGACTCGACAGTTTCGCCGGGAGACAGGGTGATCTCGGTTTCGCCAAACACCGGCTGCGGTCCCGGCAGCCCTGCCAGTCCGGCGTTGCCGAGCGACGGGCCTACGGCGGAGAGCAGGTAGCGCCCCGCCGGCACGCCGCCAAATTCGAAACTGCCGTCATGGCGCAGCAGCGCGCGTGTCACTGCGGTGGCTGGGAACTCTGCCGGCGTGAGCGCCGCGACGGCGCGTCCCCGCTCCGGGATCCAGCCGGCCCTGCCCTTCACGGTCGCGTGGCCGGCCCGTTGCAGCAGGAAGTCCGCCGAAGCCGTGCCGCCTTCCGCGGGAATCTCGATGAACCGGGGACCTGCCCAGCAGGACCAGCCCTGCTTCTCCTGCACGCTTGCCAGGGCGGGAAGCGGCCGGTTTACGCCCACGGCATACCGGCCGGGTGGGATTCCGAACAGCCTGTAATCGCCGCTCGCGCCGGTCATCGCGACGCCGTTTGGAATGCGTCCGGGCGGCAGTCTTGAAAGGCGCCCCTCCGCGTCCGGCATCATGACCGCTACTACGGCACCCGCCACGGGCTCGCCGTCGGCGGTCAGCACACGGCCGGCGACAACTCCGAGCTTCGGCAACCGGAACGTGAAGCCGGTGTCGCCGGTCACCTCCATGCGCCACTCCGTCTCCTGGTAGCCGGGTGCGCCGATTCGCAGACGCAAGGGGCCAGCGGGAACGCCATGCAGCACAAAGCGGCCATCGAGATGACCCGCGGCGTTGGATGTCCGGTTGCCCATTGCAGGGAAGACCGCCCGCACATGGGCCGAATCCACCGGTGCGCCGTCTGCGGCGTCCAGCACGAGTCCGGAGAGCTCGAACCGGTCCTCACGTTTCGAGCCGGCCGGCCAAAAGGCGCAGCAGGCCAAAGCGGCAATCCACAAGAAACGCATGGGTTCACTGTTCGCCGGCCGCATCGGCTGCGCGGACGGACCGCTGAACCAGGCTACTCCGCTCCAACGCCAGCGGCTCCGCCTTGTGACGCCATTCTTCGTAGGCGGAGTTGCGGCTGAGAGGATCGATCAGGGCGGAGCCGAGAGCCAGGATGCGATAACGCCCCGGAGCAAGGCCCTCGAACACCGCTGTGCCGTGCTGGTCTGTCACTTCGTACCGGATGTCCCACGGAGAAGCAGGTTGCGGGAGAGGGTCGGGCGCCAGCAGAACGGCGCCTGATGGGACAGGGCGGCCTTTCTCATCCACAGCCACGGCGCGCAGCGTTGGCCCGTCAGTCCTCAGCCGTAGCAGAAGTTCGCCCCCGGCGGCGCGAAACGGCTGCCGCAGGACATCCTGCCCGTCGTAGAGGGCGCCAGTGGCGTACACGCCCTGCGGACAGCGGATCTCGATCCAGTACTCGTCCGGCAGAACGGCAGGGAACTGAAAGCTGCCGGGTTCACGCACCGTCACAGAGTCCTTCTGATGGAGAACGAGCGGAAGCCGGACGGAGTGCAACAGGAGCTGGACGGGGCCCGGCAAAGTCTCCGTTTTTGCCGGCTCCTCCACTTCCAGGCGCCCGGAAACAGGCATCAGGGGCGACAGCACGAGATCGGCAATGCGTTGGGAGCGGCTGCCCATTGTGAATGGAAGCGCGGCATACAGTGCGGGACCGTCTGGAGCGGGCGGCCCAGCCATCAGCAGGTAGGATCCCCGGGGGACGCCGCAAATCTGGAACCCATCGCCAGGTCTGACCTGCCCCGCAGCCACGGGCAGGCCGGAAAGGACATCGTCTCGCAGCAGGCGGATCTCGAAAGGACCGGGCGGCTGACTGCCTGCCAGACGGGAGCGCACACACCAGGTGCGGGGGCGGGCAAGCTGGATTTCGATGCCTTCGACGTGCTGCCCGGCGTTGACAATGAGTGGACTGGCGAGCGCTGATTCCCAGACGTCAGGGTAATAGGTGCTTACCAGCGCTTCCTGCTCGGGAGGGAATGCGGGAGGGACGTCGTCGTTCCACTCCATGGCGTTCACCGGAGCTGGTGGCATTTCCGCCACGATGAAATACCGCCCCGGCGCGAGCCCCCGGATGGCAAACCGGCCCAGATCATCCGTCCGGCCCGCTCCCGCGCGGTAGGGCAGATGCGAACCGCTGGCCGGTACTGCCAGCGCCCAGACCTGTATTCCTTGAGCGGGCCGCCCCCGGGCACGCCACACTGCTCCGCTGACCGACGCTGCGGGAAATGCGGCGATCTCCAGACCGGCGACGCTTTCGCCCTTTTTCAGCATCACGAGACGGTCCGCACTCCGATAGCCCGACCCGGGATCCACCAGTAACCCATACCTGCCTGGCGCCAATCCCTCGATCCGGAAGTTGCCCTCAGCGTCCGTCCGAACCGGGGGCACAAAGCCCGCCGGGGAGAGCACAAAAACGGTCACTGAGGGCACAGGCTTTCCGCTGGTGCGGTGGATCACCCGCCCAGTGATCTGGCCGCCTGACGCTTCCGGCTGGCTGGCGGCGGCTTCCACCACAGCCGCCGCCGCAAGCAGAGAAACGAAAGCGCAATCCAGCCGATATCTGCGGAATGGACTCGTGATCTTTGACCGTGCCATCATCATTTTCTAATACCTCCTTGCAGCTTCGGCACGGAAACCCATGTCCCGCAGAAGATCCCGCGTCAGCAGGCAGGAGATGTCATCGAGAGGCGTGCAATCGAGGACAATTTCCTGAGACGCAGGCAGATCTCTCCGCGCTCTCATTCCGATTTCAGGCAAAGGAATCCAGACCGTCTGCGCAGCGCTCCGGAATCCGTTCGCGCCCAAGGGACTGCCGCGGTCGCTGAGATCGAGCACCACAAAGCCCGCTTTGCCGGCAGATGCCTGGATTTGTCCGAAGAGGCGGATCTCAGGATTCCCTTCACCGGCAAGGTCCGTTCCGCCCCTGGGGCCAGGATTCTTCAGCGCCGCCAGTACCGCGTCTTGCCCAGTCTGGGAGAGCCTCCCGCGCCAGGCGCCGCGAATCGTGCCTGACGGGTCTAGGAGCAGAACGAGGGGCACAAGCGGCGGCGTGTATCCGATGCCATCCCAGCTTCGGATCTCGGCCGGTTCCGCCCCCAGACCGGCTGCGAACCGCATGCCGTCACTGCCAGGCGGAACTGCGACGTAGCCGGCGACGCGTTGCCGCCGGAGAACCTGGAGAAGCTGCCGGTGCCAGTCGGCGCTTTCGCGGCAATGAGGGCACTCCGGGTTTGTGAAGATCAACACCGTGTGGGCCGCACGCTTCAGATCGACCGTGCGCAACCGGAGCCTGGCGGCAAGGGGATCTTCCGCAGGTTTCCCCGCAAGCAGATTCCATTTGGGCCTGAGCCTGTCCGAGACACTGTGGCTGGCCCAGTACAGCACCAGGGCAATCCCCATCGGCGCCATCCACTCCCAAAGACCGTTCCACCTTGGGGTCGACGTTTTCATGGCCCCATGTCTCGTGCCGTCTTTCCGGTCAGCCGCGGCAGGCCCTCCGCCGCTACCGGAGCTTTTCTTTGCCCGAGGAGCCTGCCGGCTTGCCGGGTTTGGGAATTTTGTCAAACGGATTCGGCCAGCCCCGCCGGCGGACTTCTTCCTCGGCCAGATCGATCACAGCAGGCTTGTTCTGCCGGATGACGAAATCGAAGGAAAGGCGGGAAATCCGAATACACTCGGGACACTGTTGACCGCCCGCCATGATGGCCAATTGATCGTTGGTGTGAAATTGCCAGCGGCCAAGCGCCTCCACCACAGCCTTGGCCGCCAGCGGGTGGAAAGACTCGTGAATCAGGAATTCGCGCATTTTGCCGTTGGGGCCCACGGCCAGCTCCACCACGACCAAGCCCTGACGTCCCTGCTGAACCAGCACGGGAGGGTAATCCGGCAAAGGCGCCTCGATGGCGTCCTGGCGCAGCACTTCGCCGACGGCCCGCAGTACGTTCTGATTTCCCGCATATTTCTTCGTTAAAGGCAATGGCTTTTTGCGGTCTGGTTCACCATCCTGTAGAGAAAGTGAACCGTGCACTCCCAGGGCCATCAGAAACAGGAGGCCGGCTGCATTCTTGAGAGACATCGCGCTTTCGCCCGCCCCCACCTTGGGTTACGGTCTCCTGGCAGGGTCTCTCGTATTCTAACTCCCCCGAGCCACGGCCGCATCGCCTATCCGCGGACACCGCTGCAAGCCGAAGTCGGGAAGGTAATGCAGCCCCAGAACGTGCTGGACATGCAGGCATAGCCTGCGTTGTTCTCGCCCCAGCAATAGGAGCCATAGCAGTACCGTGCGCACTCCTGGGCCGAAGCCTCTTGTGGCCGCAGGGAATCCATGGTGAAAAACACGGCACAGATCCACGCTGCGCGGATCAAAGTGCGGATTGGAGAAAGTCGCATACGCCGCTCCTCGTCGAGTCATTGGTTTTCGGCCAGATTCCTGGCCATGTATTTCATATACCCCCCCCGGAATGTGTCAAGAAATAAATCACGGCCGGCTTGTAACGTGCAGAATAAATTACAGAAAAACATGTGCGCATGCCGCTTGCCGCCAGCTTGCACAAGTCAGGCAAAGAGTGCCTGCATGTTTCATCCGTTTATCTGGCTGATGGACCGCCTTTTCTATATAGGGCCGGGCCTTTCGCGTCCTTATCGAGTCAGCCGTGGCTGTCAGCGCAACGCGGATCACGAGGTGGGCCGCCGTCTCCAGGAAGGCCGGCTTGCGTCAGAATTGGGTTATGCGCTTATTCATGCCAATGGCCGCACTGGCCGTGTTTTGCCTTCCCGCCGGCGCGGAACTGCTGGCTGGCGCGGCGGCGCGGAAGATCACGCCGAAGCTCGACCGGCCGGTGTACCTGGCGGGGTTCGGCAACAACCGCGCGGCGACCGGAGTGCATGACGATCTGTGGGCGCGGTGCCTGGCTCTGCGCACCGGATCCGAACCGGTGGTCATCTGTGCGGTGGACCTGATCGGGTTGTTCCACGACGATGTGCAGATGGTGCGGGCCGCCGTGCCGGGAGCGCGCGTGATTGTAGCGGCCACGCACGTGCATCAGGGGCCGGACACGATGGGGCAGTGGGGGCCGAAGCAGACGGTGAGCGGGCTGGATGAGACGTACAACGCGTTTGTGGTCGCGGAAACGGCCGCGGCCGCGCGCGAGGCGATTGCGCGGCTGACGCCGGTGCGGATGTTTCCCGCCGCGGTGACGCCGCCCGACGTGGCCGCCTATTACGATGACACGCGGCCGCCGGTGGTTCACGACCCGGAGATCCTGTCGCTCGTATTCCGCGACCGCCGCGGCCGGGCCGTGGCCACGCTGGTCAACTGGAACAACCATCCGGAGGCGCTCGGCAGCCGGAACACGTTGATCACGTCCGATTACGTCCACTACACGCGGCAGATGCTGGAAGATGCGGGCTTCGGAACGGCGGTGTTCGTCAACGGCGCGCTGGGTGGGATGCAGTCGCCGCTGGGCGCGAAGATCATCGATCCCGGTACGGGCCAGCCCGCGCCGAAGGACAGCTTCCGGTTTGCCGAGATCGTCGGCCGTTACGCGGCGCGGCATGTGATCGAATCGCAGAAGAAGGCCAAATCGGCGGCGGTGGATACGCTGGAGTACCGCGAGACGCAGGCGAGGTTTCCCGTTGCCAACCAGGGGTTCCTGATGGCGGCGAAGCTCGGGCTGTTCGGCGGACGCAAGGCGTTTAGCGATGGAGCGACCGCCGCCCCGGTCGGGTATCTGCGGATTGCGCATGGCGGCACGCCGGTGGTGGAAGCGGCGCTGGTTCCGGGCGAGCTGTATCCGGAGCTGAGCGTGGGCGGAGCCGTGTGCGACCCGAACGCGGATTATCCGGACGCCCTGGTGGAGAAGCCGCTGAAGAAGATGCTCTCCGCGCCGTTCCGGATGCTGTTCGGACTGGCCAACGACGAGATCGGCTACATTTTGCCGAAGTGCCAGTGGGACGAGCAGCCGCCGTTCACGTTTGGCGCCGCAAAACGCTGGTACGGAGAGGTGAACTCGACCGGGCCGGAGGCGGCGCCCGTGCTGGCGGCGGCGTTCGAACAACTGGTGCGGCGATAGCGCCGCAGGGCGCATATCAGACCAGTTATACTGATTTCTGACCGTTCCCCTTCATCTTCACTCAGGATCAGGAGAGAGAATGCCCAAGCGAATTGCAATCCTTACCGGCGGCGGAGACGTTCCCGGACTGAATGCCGTGATCAAACAGGTCACCTATCGCGGCTGTGCGATGGGTTGCGAGGTGATCGGCATTCGCCGCGGATGGGAAGGCCTCACCCATCTCAACATGGACGACCCGGCCAGCGTATCGCGCTACACCCTGCAACTGACGCCGCTCAACACGCGCACGATCGACCGCACGGGCGGCACGTTCCTGCACTCTTCGCGGACCAATCCGGCCAAGATGAAAGGACTGCCGGAGCACCTGAAGGGCATGTCTTTTCCCACCCGGGAGACCGAGAAAGACGGCCAGAAGACCGTCACCTATGACGTGACCACCGCCGTGCTGAAGAACCTGGAGCGGCTGGGCGCGGACACGGTGATCGCCATCGGCGGCGACGACACGCTGAGCTACGCGCGGCGGCTGCACGACGAAGGCGTGAAGATCATGGCCATCCCGAAGACGATGGACAACGACGTGCGCAATACGGAATATTGCATCGGCTTCTCGACGGCGATCACGCGCGCCGACTCGGCCATTCAGCGGCAGCGCACCACGGTGGGCTCCCACGAGCGCATCGGCATCTTCCGCGTCTTCGGGCGCGACGCCGGCTTCACCGCGCTGTACACGGCCTATGTCACCAACATCCGCTGCGTCATCCCCGAGTACAAGGTGAACCTCGACAAGCTCATCAACCTGCTGGTGGAGGACAAGCGCAACAATCCGTCCAACTACTCGCTGGTGATCCTGTCGGAAGGCGCCGAGTGGGAAGGCTATCAGGTGAAGCACTACGGCGAAGCCGACGCGTACGGCCACCGGAAGAAGGCGAACGTGGGCGACGACCTGTCGGCGGAGATCAAGGCGCGCACGGGCGAGGAGACCATCGTCAGCGACCTGACTTACGACCTGCGCTCCGGCGATCCCGATTTCGTCGACAAGCTGGTGGCCTGCACTTACGGCAACATGGCGATGGACGCGCTGGCGGAAGGCAAGAGCGGGCTGATGGCGGGCATCGTCAACGGCTGCTTCGATCTGGTGGAGATCCCCGATCCGAAGCTCGGACCGCGCAAGGTGGACGTGGCCACCATGTACAACACGGAGCGCTACCGGCCCAGCTACAACAACAAGCGCGGCCTGCCCGTGTTCCTCAGCAAGCTCTGATGGGCCTGCTGTCGCGAATCTTCAGGCGCAAAGCCGCTTTGACGCCGGATCTCGCCGACGAGATCCGGCGTTCGTTTGAGGAGGCGGCCAGTGACGAGGAGCATTTTCCCTCGTCGATCGATCCCCGCATTCTCCATGTGCGCGCGGTGATCGAAGGCGTCGCGCCGCTGCAAGCCGGCGGAAGGGTGCTCGATGCCGGCTGCGGCAAAGGCCGCTTCGCCGTGCATGTGAAGCGCGCGTACCCGCAGGCGTTGGTAGTGGCGCTGGATCTGGCCACGGCGATGTTGCGCCCGGCTCCGCCGGAGCTTGGCCGCGTGGCCGGCTCGATGCTGGAGCTGCCATTTCCCGAAGAATGCTTCGACGCCGCTTACGCGACGGAGTCTTTGGAGCATGCCGTGGACATCGAAGCAGCCGTCGGCGAACTGTGCCGGGTGCTGAAGCCTGGCGGGCGGCTGGTGATCATCGACAAGAACGCGCGGCAGTGGGGACGGCTGGAAACGCCGCCCTGGGAGAAGTGGTTCCGCGAGGAGGAACTGCTCCGGCTGCTCCGCCGGCACTGCCGCCGCTCCTCCTGCCGCCCTATCTCATACTGGGAAGATGCAGCCCCGGACGGGCTCTTCCTCTGCTGGACCGCCGTGAAATGACCACGAAACGAAAAGCTGAATCGCGCCCCTTGCAGGAAATCGTGGAGGCCGAAGGCCACCTGATCGACTCCCACATCATGGAACAGATCTTTGACGCCGTGATCGAGTATCACGGGCGGTTCGAGGTCGAGCACTTCCACATCGGCAAAACCAACGCCGATCCCTCGCGGCTCCGGCTGCGCGTGGAGGCGCCGGACCGCGCCTCGTTCGACAAGATGCTGAGCCAGTTGCACGCGCTCGGCTGCGCGCCGGTGGAGGAGCAGGACGCCAGGTTCGCGCGCGTGGAGCGCGACCGCTGCGCGCCGGAGGATTTCTATTCGACCACCAACCACCGGACGCTCGTGCGCCGCGGCGGGCAGTGGCACGAGGTGCAGAACCAGCGCATGGACGCCGTCGTCGTGTGGCAGGACGGCAAGCCGTGGGCGCGGCGGCTGCGCGACATCCGCGCCGGCGACGAGATCGTCGTGGGCATGAGCGGCATCCGCGTGATCCCCGAGGCGAAGGAGCGCGACCGTCTCGCTTTCGCGTTCATGTCGAACGGCATCTCGAGCGAGAGGCAGGTGGAGACCGCCGTGCGGCAGACGGCGGCGCTCGTGCGCAGCGTGCTGGACGCGGGGCAAAAGGTGGTGGTGGTGGCGGGACCGGTGGTGATCCACACCGGCGGCGCGAAGCCGCTCGCGTCGCTCCTCCGCAAAGGCCATGTCAGCGCGCTGCTGGCCGGAAACGCGCTTGGCGTGCATGATATCGAGTCCGCGCTGTTCGGCACGTCGCTGGGAGTGCGGCTGGCCGACGGGCGGCAGGAGGAGCACGGACACCGCAACCATATGCGGGCCATCAACCGCATCTATCATGCGGGCTCGATCCGGGAGGCGGTGGCGCAGGGCGTGCTGAAGAAGGGCGTGCTCTACGAGTGCGTCGTCCAGGGGGTGCCGTTTGTGCTGGCAGGGAGCCTGCGCGACGATGGGCCGTTGCCGGAGACGATCACCGATATGAACGCCGCGCAGGACGCCTACGCCGAACAGCTCCGCGGCGCGGGGCTGGTGCTGTGCCTCGGCTCGATGCTGCACTCCATCGCCACCGGCAACATGCTGCCAGGCTGGGTAAAGACCGTGTGCGTGGACATCAATCCAGCCGTGGTCACCAAGCTCGGCGACCGCGGCACAGGGCAGGCGGTGGGCGTGGTCACCGACGCCGGCACTTTTCTCGAACAGCTCGACCGCCACTTGCAGGAGAACCGCCGCCAGGAGAACCGCTGATGCCGAAACAAAAAGCCCCCAAATTGTACACAGACGAGCACGCCGCTTCCGGCGTCGCCGCGCCGCTGCCGGACATCGAGTGCTGGCCCAACCAGTTCCCGCAGCGGGATTACTGGATCGAGATCAGCTCGCCTGAATTCACGAGCGTCTGCCCGCGCACCGGGCTGCCGGATCACGGCGCCATCACCATCCGCTACGTGCCCGACAGGCTGTGCCTGGAGCTGAAGTCGCTGAAGATGTACCTGCTCGCCTACCGGAACATGGGCATCTTCCAGGAGAATGCGGTGAACCGCGTCCTGGACGACTGCGTGAAGGCCTGCCGCCCGCGCGAGATGACCGTGACCGGAGAATTCACGCCGCGGGGCGGCATCTACACCACCATCACGGCAGATTACGTCCGCGGCAAAACGAAGCGGAAGTAGCACGCCCGCCGATCAGCGGGCGGAGCCTGTTTTCGCGCGGATCAGGGAGCGGTAGAGTTCCGCCTGCCGGCGCGCGATCGAGTCCCAGCCGTAGCGCGCTTCGACTTTGCGGCGCGCGGCTCTTTCCATCGCGATGCGCGTGGCAGGGGCGGTGAACAGATCCAGCGCGGCATCCGCCATTTCTGCCACCGACGGCACGATGAGAGCCTCCACGCCGGCTTCGACATCGAGCCCGTTCACCGCCGCCGGCGTCGCGACGATGGCCTTGCCCATGGCCATCGCTTCCAGGATCTTGATGTTGGTTCCGGCGGATGCCAGCAGAGGGGCGGCGATGATCTCGGCGCGGCGGTAGGCGGGGCGGACGTCGGCGACGTAGCCCTCCCACTCGATCCGTGGATCGAGCAGTTCGATCTGCACGCGGTCCTTGTGCAGATCCAGGAAGTGCTCGGGATCGGCGCCGGAGATGATATGGAGCCTTGCGCCGGCGGCGCGGAGGCGCGGCCAGGCGAGACGCAGGAACGCTTCCAGCCCGATCAGGTTCGGCAGGTGTGCGAAAGAGCCGATGAAGAGCAGCCTGCGCGGCTCGGGCGCCTCCGGGGCGGGCGTGAAGCGCTCGAGATCGACGCCGTTGTCGACCACTTCGACGCGGCGTGCGCCCTCGATCATGGCGGCGTCGCGCGGCGACATGGCCACCACGCAATCCATCCTGCGCCACAGCGCGCGTTCGAAGCGCTCCCACCTCTTCCACTGCTCGCGGGTCTCCCACGTCTCCCGCTCTTCGAGCAGTTGCCGGTACAGGTCGAGGGTGATGTCGTGCTCGACCAGAACCGCAGGCACGCCGCGGCAATCGTCCGCGTACAGGCCCATCTGCGTGAACTCCATCTGCACGAGATCGGGACGGTGCCGCCGCAGAGCCAGATGCAGCGCGGCATGGAAGGCGGGCTCGTCGTGCTCCTCCACCACTTCGGGCCGTTCTGTCATGGGGCGCAGGTGCGACCCTTCGCGCTCCACCAGGATCACCTCCGTGCAGATGTCCAGAATCTCGCGCGCCGGCGGCGCGAGCCGCGGAGAAAACGCGATGAGCACCTGGTCGAAGTCCGCCGCCGCGCGCCTCATGAGGTTGAACATGCGCACGGCGCCGCCGTGGGAGAGCGGCCAGGGCGAATAGGCGCTGAGAACAAATACAAGAGGTTTTGTTGCATCGCGGCGCCGGCCCGGAAACACGGAGATTGCGCCGGAGCCCGCCGCCAGGATCATGCGCTCGTCGAGCCGCGCCGGCGGCAACGCGCGCAGGTAGCGGTAGGCGCGGCAGGCGGCGCGGAGGGCGAACATCGCCCACGGGCGCTTCGGCTCCTGGGCGGCGTGCCAGTTGAGGCGGTCCACGGCCATGCGCCAGAGCCCGCCGAACAGGCTGGCATCGCCGACGCCCCGCAGCAGGAATCGCAGGAAGTTGATCTCGACGTAGGTCTGAAGTTCCTCCGGCTTGTAAAAGCGCGACGTGGTGGCGCGGTGATGATGCACCACGCGCGCGGCGGAGGCGAAGACCGTGGGCCAGCCCATGCGCCAGGCGCGGAAACCGAGATCGAGATCTTCGACATAGGCGGGTTGCAGCGCCTCGTCCAGCCCGCCGAGCGCGCGCAGCTTCGCCGTGTCGAACAGGGAGCAGCCGCCGCTGCCATAGAGCACGGGCGAGAGGTTTTCGCCCTCCACAGGGTCGATGCAGTGGACGGGAAAATCAGGGCGCGCGCGTTTGATGCGCCAGACCGCCTTGCCGGTCTCTTCGCGCCGTTTGCCCGGCGGGAAGAAGATCTGGGCGGCGGCGCAGAACAGATCCGGCACCTGCTCGAACGCTGCCCGCAGAGGCGCGAGGAAGCCCGGCTCGGGTTCCATGTCATTGTTCAGCAGCAGGACATGGCGGAACCTGGCGCGGGCGATGCCGCGGTTGACGGCGGCGGCGAAGCTCAGCGGATGCGCGCTGTGTTCGACAACAGCTCGCGGATGCGCCGTGGCGAGCCATGGCAGGGCGCCGTCCGTGCTGCCGTTGTCGACGACCACAATTTCGCCCGCGCTGGCGGCCAGCTCCCGCTCGAGCGCGGGCAAGAGTTTCTCGAGAAGAGTTTTTCCATCGCGCGACGGGATGACGATGGTGACGCCTTCCGGCCATGAAGCATCGGAGTCCTGCAAAGGCGGAGCGGTGCGGAGGCTTTTCCAGAGGCGCGTGTAAAGACCCGCGGCGAGAGCGAGGTTCGCAAACAGCGGGCGGAGGAAGGCGCGCGGATGCCGCAGGCGCCAGACCTGCGTGTAGAGCCAGCCGCCAGGATGGGTTTGGCGGTGGATCCAGTCACGAAGGCGCCAGCGCAGGAAGCGCAACGCCTGCGGCGCATCTCCAGGCCGCAGAGCGAAGTGGTTCATCTGCTCGTTGAACAGCAGGAGGCGCCCGCGCGAGAGCCAGAAGGCCGCGGCGCGCATGGGCCAGTAGGGCAGCAGGCGGTCGAGCACCAGCGCCGCCCAGGCGATGCGCCGCCCGCGCAGTTCGTCCCGGATGCGGGCGATGTTCTGGCGCAGCGTGCGGCGGGGGAACCACGGAATCCAACGCACGCGCGGCAACTCGCGCGGCGGTGGGAACTCGGCGACGAGGATCAGATCGGCGTCAGGGAGCACCGCACGGAGGCGCTCGAGAAATGCCGGCGCCCGGTCCTCCCAGGTGGAGGCGAAGGCGAGCAGGGCGGGGCGCTCGGAGGACAACTCAGACAAGCCTGTGCCAGGGAGTCTTCAGGCCGCCGCCGGCGCATTCCTCCCACATCGCCAGCGCCTGGAGGCAGAAGGCGGTGGAGACCGGATTGGCGAAGTTGGAAAGCTTGCCCGCTCGCGATCCGAAGTTGAACCCTCCGTCCGTGCGCGGATCGTCCGATGTCATTTGATACGAGGCGGCCTGCCGCGCCTCTTCCGCCGCAGCCTTTTCGTCCAGCGGCACGAGGCCGAGATCGTGGGCCCAGAGGCGCACGCGGAGCAATTGGGCGTTGACGTCGGAACGCTCGAAATCGGGGCGGATGCGGCGCAGTTCGGCTGCGGCGCGGGCGATGCCGCTCCTGAGTGCCTGGCGGGCGCGGGCGTCCTCCGGCACGGCCAGCAACGCCTCCAGGAAGTAGCTGTAGGCGTGCAGCCGGTCCATGCGGGCGTGGTCATCGGAGGCTGCGTCGAGGAACGTGCCGTGATCCAGCAACGCCAGTTCCAGGGCTCTGTCGAAGGCGCGCGCCAGACCGCCGTCTCCCGTAATCTCTGCGGTCTCGAGCCACGCCAGCGCGGACTTGAGCTGATAGCACCCGCTGGAGCGGGACCAGCGCGTGTCCCGCTCCAGGGGCTGTCTGGAGGGCAGGATGAGGATCGGGTGGATGTCGTGCCCGTTCAGGAAATCGCGCTGCATCGACTCGGCGCAGCGTTCGGCCGTGAGGCGGTAGCGGGGCTCGCCAGTGATCCGCCACAGACGGAGAAGTGCGCGGGCGATGATCCCGTTGTCGAAGAAATAGCTCAGTTGCGGGGCTGCGCCGTTGCCGCCGCATTCGAACGGCATGGCGTTCGCCGAGGCGTCCCAGGCGGAGCAGAGGAAGTCTCCTGCGCGGCGCGCTGCCGCCAGATAAGGCTCGCCCGCCGTGCGCTCATGCAGTTCCAAGAGAGCCGAGATGGCGTAGCCGGTGATTTCAGTGGATACGCCGGCGTTGCGGCGTTCGGCGATGAAGTGATAGCGGGCCACGCCGCCGCCGGATTCCTGGATGCCCGACTGGAGGAACCACCGCCCCGCGCGTAGCAGCACATCGCCGCGCCGGGTCTGCGGCGTCCCGATTGTCAGACTCACTGATGGTGTTCCCCATTACGATGTTGCCGAAAGTCCACGATAGCGCATGGCGGCGCCAGGATCAGATGCTCCTTCAGCGCCCCGCCTTCCATTTGATGTTGCAGCCGGCGCTGGGTTTCTGATCCGGGCTCACCGTTCCGCCTTGGAGCACGGCATCGATGGCCGCCCGCAGGTCGCGGCCGGTGACGGGCTTGCCGTTGCCGGGGCGGCTGTCGTCGAGCTGGCCGCGGTAGACGAGCTTGCGCTCCGAGTCGAACAGGAAGAAGTCCGGCGTGCATGCGGCCTGAAAGGCGCGCGCCACTTCCTGCGATTCGTCATAGCAATAAGGAAAAACGAAGCCAAGCTGGAGGGCCTGTTCTTTCAGGCTGTCCGGCGCGTCTTCGGGATAGCTGGCCGCGTCGTTGGAAGCGATGGCGATGATGCCCAGCGACTGGTTCGCGTAATCCCGCCCGAGCCGCGCCAGTTCCTGTTCGACATGCTTGACATAGGGGCAGTGGCGGCAGATGAACATGACGAGCAGCGCCTTGCGGCCGGCATGGTCAGCAGGGGAAACCATGTGACCCGTGACCACGTCGGGCAGCGAGAAATCGGGCAAAGGGGCGCCCAGTTCCGTCATTGTGGATTCAGTCAGAGCCATGTGCAGGTTCTCCCGAGTTATTGAATCCGGCCTCAGCGCCGGAGGCGGCGCCGCAATCCGGCAACGGCAAAACTTCAGTGTAGCGTCCCTGCCCGCGAGCGTGCGTCACAATTTCGTGAAACGGCACGGGCGTGGCCGGCGCCCGTCAGAACTCGCGGCTGATGCGCCAGACGGCCACGGCGCGGACGCGCCGCTCGGCAAGGCGGCTGCCCGCGCCAAACTGCAGGTTGTAACGGGACCGCCGCCAGGTCACCTGCGGCACCGCCATCCATGCGCCCGTGCGGGCCGCAGGAGAACTCCAGTTGGATTCAAACCCGATGTTCAGCTTTTTTGATTGGTGGAAGAACACGCTCTGGTTCCAGACCGCGCCCCAGGCCCGCCGGCTGCTCGCGGCCTCCATCCGCGGTCCCAGCATCGTGAAGGTGGACCAGCGCCTGTTCCAGCGCGTTCCAGCCAGGTAGAGCAGATCGGCTTTCCAATGGTCTTCGTGCCGCCAGCGCTCGCTGAGGGCCTGCCAGCCGTGAATGGTCTTCTGCGAATGGGTGAGTCCAAGGGTGCCCTGCAAGGCCGCTTTCCAGCTCTCCATGGCGGCGCCTTCCATGGGCAGCTCGAATTCGACTCCGTAGCCGCGGGCGAACGTGTACTCGATCTCGGGCGCCCACTCCAGCGGCGCGCTCTGGCGGAAAGGGCGCACGAAGAGCGAGTTGATCTCCAGCTCGCCTTTCTCCGCGCCGAGCGGGCGCACGAGGTCGTACACCATCGGTTCCGGGATGCGCGGCACGCCGCTGGCCAGCGTGCCCTCGTCAGGATCATGGGGCGGAGCCGCCGCCGGCGAAAGCGCCGAGGCATCGATCACCGAGATGAGCAGACAGAGAACCGCCCTCCGCATCCGCATCGCTGAGCCCAACCCCTTATTTTAACGGCCCGCGGCTGGATGGCGTGTCCGCTTCAGGTCTGCAATCGTGTCAATCCTTGTTTCCGCCGGATTCCAGCACCTTCTTGACGCCGGAGATCACATCGATCGGCAGCGGGAAAACGACGGTGGTGTTCTTCTCCGAGCCGATTTCAATCAGCGTTTGCAGGTAGCGGAGCTGGATGGCCACCGGCTCTTTCTGGATCACCGCCGCGGCCATGGCGAGCTTCTCGGCGGCCGAGTATTCGCCGTCGGCGTGGATGATCTTGGCGCGGCGTTCGCGCTCGGCCTCGGCCTGGCGGGCGATGGCGCGAACCATCATATCGGGCAGATCCACCTGCTTCACTTCGACTTTGACCACCTTGACGCCCCAGGGATCGGTGTCTTTGTCGAGCACCTCCTGAAGCCGCATGTTCAGCTTCTCGCGCTGGCTGAGGAGTTCGTCCAGTTCCACCTCGCCCAGGATGCTGCGCAGGGTGGTCTGCGCGAGCTGCGAGGTCGCATAGAGGTAATTGGAGACTTCGAGCACGGCCTTCTGCGGGTCGATGACGCGGAAGAAGACCACGGCGTTCACCTTCACGGTGACGTTGTCGCGCGTGACCACGTCCTGCGAAGGCACGTCCAGCGTTTCGATGCGCAGCGACACGCGCACCATGCGGTCAATGGGCTGGAAGACGAGGATGAATCCCGGCCCCTTGGGCCTGGGCAGAACCCGCCCGAGCCGGAAGATGACGCCGCGCTCGTACTCGTTCAGGATCTTGATGGCCGACAGCAGATAGAGGATCAGGATGAACAGGACGATCATCGGAACTGGCAGCATGGCAACTTCCTTTCCTGCGCTTATTGTGCGCGTTTTACTCTGAGATGCAAGCCCTCGACAGCCTCGACGCGCACGCGGGCGCCGGCCTCCAGCGGCTCATTCGCCGTGGCTTTCCAGTATTCGCCGCGGAGAAAGACCGTGCCGGTCGGGTTCAGGGGCGTTTGCGCGACGCCGGTCTCGCCCACGAGCGCCTCCACGCCCGTGGCGGGCGGCCGCAGCCGGGCGCGGATCACGAGCGACAACAAGAAAACGGTGATGATGCCGAAGGGAACGCTGACAGCCAGGGCTGTGGCCCAGTGAATGCGCAGCTCGGGCGGTCCTTCCACGAGCAGGACCGCTCCGAGCGCCATCGCTACAACCCCGCCGGTTGCCAGAATGCCGTGAGACACGATCTTGGCCTCCAGAACGAACAGCACCACCGCGAGCACCAGCAGCCCCACGGCGGCCAGATTGATGGGGAGCACGGAGAGCGCCAGAAGCCCGAGCAGCAGCAGGATGGCGCCGGAGACGCCGGGCAGGATCATGCCCGGCTGTGTGAATTCGACATACAGCAACAGCCCGCCGGCGACGAGGATCAGAAAGGCGAGGTTCGGGTCTGCCAGCGCCTGCACCACCTTTTCGCGCAGCGTCAGCGGATACGGCTGCACGGCGACGCCGGAGGTGCGCAACGTCACGGTCGAGCCATCAGCGCGCTTGACCTGCCAGCCGTCGAGCTTCGCCCAAAGCTCCTGCTCGTCGCGGACGACGAGATCCACAAGCTTCTCCTTGAGCGCCTCCTCGCTGGTGAAGGATTTCGCCTGGAACACCGCTGCCTCGGCCGCCTGATGATTGCGCCCGTGGCGGGCGGCGATGCTGCGCAGCGCGGCGGCGGCGTCGCTTTCCACCTTCTTGCGCATGACCGGATCCATGGGCTCGCCGAGGGTGACGGGCGAGGCGGCGCCGGTGCGCGTGCCCGCCGCCATCGCGGCGACATCGCCGCTGAGCAGGATGAAGAAGCCCGCGGAAGCCGCGCGCCCGCCGGATGGCGTCACGAAAGTGACCACGGGCAACGGCGAGCCATCGATGGTTTCGATGATCTCGCGCGTGGCCTCCAGCAGCCCTCCGGGCGTATTCAGACGGATGAGCACGAATGGGGCCCGCTGCTGTTTTGCGTGCTCCACCGCATGGCGCAGGATTTCAACCGAAACGGGGTGGATGACGGACTGGAAATCGACCGAGATGGCGGGCGCCGTCTGCGGCGCGGCGTCCAGGTGGAAAAAGAGCGCTGTTGCCGCCGCCAGAATCCGCCAGAGCCGCCGCCGTTGCATGGCCGTCCTCCTGCCCCAAGATAGCCTTTCGGGAGTCCGGTGTAAATGCCAGGCTCTTTGCGGGCCAGAACACGGAAATTAGAAAAGCCCGCCCCATGGGGCGGGCTTTCATAAATCAAAGAGAATACACCGAGGCTCAGGCCTGTTTGCGGCGGCGCAGCAGACCCAGAGCGAACAGCCCCGCGGCGCAGAGGTAGAGCGCCCCTGGCTCAGGGACTTCCCCGATGGGGGCTCCCTCGACAAAGGAACTCAGGATCTCCACCCGCACCCCGACCGGGTTCCAGGTAAACCAGTTGTTCGGATCCGGCGGGTTGGGCAACGATTCGTTGTAAATGATCAGCACGAGGCTGTTCGGTCCGTTGCGGAACATACCGGGCGTGGGCCCTACGGTGAAGGGACCCTGCATGCCGCCATATCCGACGACTCCCCCGTCCATAACCAGCGAAGAGTTCACCCACATGCTGTTCAGCAGGTTATCCGTGGCGAGGTTGAACGTGAACGTCGCTGTGTCAGGATCGTACCCTGCGGGGATGTTGTAAACCAACAGGAAGTAGTGGTAACCCACCGGGTCGGCGTAGTTTCCGTACAAGCTGCCATACCCTTGTTGCGGCGAGATCCACTTCGAGTTTGCTGAATTCGCCGTCCAGTAGGGGAACGGGTATGACGAGTCGTCCGTCACCCACGCAGGCACGAAACTGTACATGCTAGTGGGAGTGGGCGTGTAAAACCACTGCCATGCGGGATCCTGGGTTCCAGGGGCGGAACCACCAGTACTCACAAGTCCCGGAATCGGGGCGGCTGACGCGGCCAGCATCAGCGCCATGGAAACTAAAAACAACCTTGTAATTCTGTGCATTGCTCCTCCAAGCCAGCAGGCGCCTCCGTGAGTTGTCATACGGGATTCTGCCTGAGTTCTTCCTAAGTGTACTGGAACTCTCCCCCCCTTGCAAGCCCCAAGTGACACAGAGAGACGAAATTTTCGGTCGCCTTCTTTGCAGGCGGCGCGGCCTGCGGCCGTCACGGCAGGGACTGTTGCGGGGCTTTCCCTGGGCAGTTGGCCCCGTTTTCAGTCCGTCGCGCGCCCGTCCTGCCCAGCCGCAGGGGCAGGATGGGCGCTGACCAGCCGCAGGTACTCGTCGTAGTCGCGGATGTAGTCGTCCGGATCGTAGGGGGCGGACGCCAAAACCGCAAGAACCGCGTCTGGAGAGTACTTGTATTGGACGGACCACACCATGGGCGGGATGTGCAGGCCCACCGTGGGATCATCGAGGATCAGTTCGTCGCGCTGCTGGCCGTCGTCGACGATAATGTGGCAGGCGCCATGGACGCAAATGAGCAGTTGATGGAGGGCGCGGTGGGCATGTTCGCCGCGGACGTCCCGGGAAGGGACGCCGTAGACGAAAAAGGCGCGCTGGATCTGGAAGGGGATCTCCACGCCGGAGGTGATGAAGACGAGATTGCCGCGCAGGTCGAGGACGCCGGGGACGCGGATGAGGCGGGCGCCGCCGGCAAGAACCAGGGGGGTGCCGGCGTCGGCGTCCATGCGGACGGTGGCGGCCCGGGTCGGCTTGACATCCACATAGGAAGAAATGATGGCCGGGTTGCCGGCCACGATGGCATTGCGGGGCACGTCGAGGGTGACGACGGCGCCGGGCGCAACGACAGCGTTCTCTCCGATAACCACGCCGGGAAGGATGGTGGCGTTGGCGCCGATGGAGGCGCCGCGTTTGACGAGGGTGCGGGGGCTGTCCGGGACAGGGCTGCTGCGGGCGTGGCCCGGGGGGCGGCCGGTGGCAAAGGCGGCGTTTGGTCCGATGAAGACGTCGTCTTCGATCTGCACGACGTTGCAGAGCTGAACGCCGCCGAGGATGGTGACGCGGTCCCCGACGATGGCGCCCGCCTCGATGAGGACGGAATCGCTGATGGTGCAATCGCGGCCGACGATGGCGCCGGGCAGGACGTGGGCGAAGGCTCCGATCCGGGTGCCGGGGCCGATGCGAGTGGACTCGACGAGAGCCTGAGGATGCTTGAAGAAAAGTTCGCCCATCATTGTGCTCCTTCGTGTTGCCCCAGAGTAACCGATGCTAGCACAGCGTCGCCTCCGGGCCGCGGTCCGGGACCGCGGCGGCCCCTCCGGATCGCCGCACCCCGACGGCGGCCGCTTCTTCCGCCTGCTGACTCGGCCCCCACGCACGGCTCTTTTGCCATGCAAAGAGCCGTGGCTGACGGCCGCGCAGCGCCCGGAGGGAGCCACCACGACCCCGCCGGACATCAGCCTGGATGAAAATCGGCGCGGCCCGCCCTGCCTGCCATATGGCGCCGAATGAAGAGCGTAAGCACTCTTTTGCAACCAATTGCGGGGTGATTTTTGAGGGAGCGGCCCCGCGGACAACCGCTGCCAGAAGCGGCGCCGGGCCCCTCATGATGTCTCTCCCGGCACAGCCGCGCTGGCCCGCCTTCAACTTTGCACCAGCGAGAGCGCCTGGAGAGAAAACAACAGGATCCTGCGCTGGCGGCCACAGCCGGGACTGCCGGCGCGACGGAGAGAACAGCTTCATGAAGTCTGATGGAATGCCTCTGCTGGCGCCGTGCTTTGTGGGAGAAGTCTGTTCCGGCCGATTTGGCAGAAGCGGCTCTTCGGAGGAGAAATTAGGATCCTTTCCATGAAAGCCGCTTTCAAGGCTTGTATGGTCTGCTTTCATGGGGTATATTCGGCCTATGCGGGGAAAGATGCACCTTTTCATTCTTTTTTTATCCAGTGCAACTAGCGTATATGCAGGCGGCGCAGAGTGGCGGGCAGGAGTGGAGGAATACAGACATCTCAGAAGCCTTCCACCAGATGGAGATTCCGTCATTCAGGCGGAAAATATCCGGATCGAGAGGCCTGGGATTGTGATCGAGATGCGGTCCGGCCTGTTGGCGCTGTTGCCGGAAATCCGTGGGCGCCGGCTGGGAGCTGTATTCGTGGGCGAGGGGGAATTCACATTCCGGGCGCCGGATGAGGCGGAAAAGCGGCAAACCGCGCGTTTCAACCGGGGGCGCGAGACGCTGGAGGACGATTTCACGGCCATGGTCATCTGGTTCAGCGATTCCACGGAACAGGAATTGATCCGGCAAGGGAAAGCGCGCTCTGGCGACGTCACGGCTCTGGCGCGCAGCCTGGAGAATTTGCGGTCAGCCGTCCGCCGCAAATGGAAACGTAACATTGAGGCGGAACTGCTTCGTTACGCCGAGACTCCTGGGGCAGCTTATTTCTGCGCGGTTCTGGACACCCGCTCCCACGGCATGATGGCTTATGTGTTGAACCCTGGAGAATGGGAGGAAGTGAATCTGTTGCGGATGCGCGGAGAGGGCGCGACGGATGTGTGGAATTCGTTTTCCCCGGCGGGGGGGGCCAATAGCGCCAAGGACGTCTTTGATGTCAAAAATGTCCGCGTGGAGATGGCGGTTCAGAAAAACACCTCTTTGAGCGCCACGGCGGCCCTGACGATGGTGTTCCGGAAAGAGGGCTCGCGCTGGATCCCATTGTCTCTGGCGCCTACGCTTCGTGTCCAGAAGGTCTCGGCGGAAGAGGATGCAGCGCTCCCTTTCATTCAAGAGGATGAAAAGGAGGACGCGGATCTTTGGGTTCTCTTGCCCGCCCCCTTGCCGGCCGCGAAGCCCCTGACTCTCAATGTCTCGTACCAGGGCAGGGGAGTGGTTGAGACGGCTGGCGACGGCAACTTCATGGTTCAGCAACGAAGCCGGTGGTTTCCCCGTCCGGCGGATGCCTCGGACGCCTTCGCCGACAAAACGCACTTCCACCTCATCTTTCGAGTGCCGAAAGAATTTACGGTGGTGTCGGTCGGCAACCTCGTGCGCCGCGAAAGCGCAGGCGGTCTGGAGATGTCCGAGTGGCAGACCAGCCACCCTCTGACTGTTGCCGGCTTCAGTTATGGACGGTTCAAAGCCACTACGGTGTCGGCCGATGGCTGGGATGTGGAGGTCTACCATAATCCGGGCCTGAACGACGAATTGCACAGCCTCAGAATCCTGCTGGAAGCCAACCCGCGCGCCGCCACCGCCGCCGGATTGGTGTCCGGAGCGCTTACCACGACCGGAATGAGCAAAGCTGTCGGCGCCGGGGCTCTCAACGCGGCGCGCCTGTTCGAGAACCTGTTTGGCGAGATCCCTTTCCGGCGGATCCGCGTGACCCAGCAGCCGGCCGGGTACTTCGGGCAGAGCTGGCCCGGATTGCTATTTCTGCCCTACATCTCTTTTCTCGACGGAACCGCGCGAAACATGCTGGGGCTGAATTTTACGGCCCGGGATTTCCTGGAGATGGTCGGGCCGCACGAAATCGCCCACCTCTGGTGGGGGCATGCGGTCGTCTGGAGGGACTACCGGGACCAGTGGATGTCGGAAGGCTTCGCAGAGTACAGCGCCGCGATGTATGCCGAGGCGCTGAACGGCCAGAAGGCCCTCGCGTCGCATATGGAGAAGCTGAGGCAATGGATCGCAACGCCTCTGCCCGAAGGCGGCAGGCCCGCCGACCTGGGCCCCGTCACTCTCGGCGTGAGGCTGGAGTCGGCCGAAAGTCCGGGCGGTTATCGGCTCGTGTACGCGAAAGGCGCCTTCATCCTCCATATGCTGCGCATGTTGATGAGGAACTTCAACACAGGTGAAGAAGCCAGGTTTCGAGCCCTGATGCAGAACCTTGTCCGAGCCGGCGCGGACGGCCCCGTTACCACGCGGGATTTCCTCGGCCTGGCCTCAAAACACATGGGCGAGGACATGACGTGGTTCTTCGATGAGTGGGTGTACTCAGGCGGGCTGCCAAAAGTGGAGGTTTCCTACACGCTCCAGCCATCCGCAAAGGGGGTGCAATTCTCCGGCAAGTGCGTCACCTCCCGGGTCGGTCCGGGTTTCCGGATGCCCATGCCTCTCACGTTTGTGTTCCGCAAGGGACAGGTCACCGGCCGGTTTGTGCTGAAATCAGGGACCAATCAGTTCGACACTCTGCTGCCCGAAATGCCGCAGAAAGTGGAAGTCAACCCGCTGGAAGCCGTGCTGTGTGACTTGTCGGTGAGGAAGAACTGATGCGCCCTTGCCGGAGACGGGCAACCGGACCGCCTCAGGCAGGTGCGGCAGGCTCGGCGAACACGGGAGAGGAGAATCCCGGAAAGCCGCGCGGCGGCGCCGGCTGCGCTCAGGGTCGGGCGTTGGCGGTGCGGATCATCAGCGCGGGGCCGGGCAGGAGGATTTCGATGCCGTGGTGATCCGTATCGGAAAGGAGTTCCACGCTGTTGCTCCGCGCCAGCAGTTGCGGCGCCACGTCGCGCACGGTGTAGAGAACGTCGTGCCGCCCTGCGCCGCAGACTTCGATGGGATGCCCGTTCAGCCGGAACGGGTGCTCGACGGCGCCGCGCCCGCCGTCCCAGACCACCACATGGAGCTGGACGCGCTCCATTGCCGCGGGCGCCACCGGCAGATCAATGCGCGCCGTACGCCGTCCGCCGGCGCGGCTCCAGAAGGGAGCGGGCAGTTCCGAGGGGAGAACGCATTGCACCCGGAATGTTTCCCTGCCGGGCATCGCGATTTCTTCCGAAGCCGCCGTTTCGTAGATCACGCCGGGTGCGTCGTGGAACGTGATGCGGGCGCGGATCATGACGGTGCGGCCCGGGGTCATGGCGGTGTCCCAGATCAGGGAAAAAGGCGCGGCCTCGGCGGCGCCGAGCCAGGCTTCCGGACGGCGGCTTTTCGTGAAGCCGTGCCAGTCCAGCGCCGCGCCGTCGCCGTTCTCGTCGTAGCCCTCGTAGAAGCCCTGAAAGTCGGCGCGCGCGATCCGCTCCGGCTGGTTGGTCTCCAGCCGCACCTCGATCGATTCGTCTCTCCGCGGGTGCAGGCGGACGCTGGCGCGGAAGCCGGCGAGGTCCAGCTTCTTCAGATCGGGGTGGCCGGAAGGGAGTCCGGCGCGGAGGCAGGCGTTGTCGACGATGAAATGGCCCCAGAATGTCGTTCCCTGATCGCAGGCGAACTGCAACGCATTATATCCGTTGACCACATCGCTGCGGCGCAGGGCAAGCACGGGATATTGGTGGGTGCAATGGCCCGCGGCCGTGCCGTTGTCGGGAATCGGATACAGGCTGCGCCCGTTGACGCCTACGCGCTTGTTGGCCGTGCCGGGATGCCCGCCCCAGAGCTCGCAGTACAGCTCCAAGGCATCGAGCAGCCGCGGATCCTCGAGCATGAGGATCTGCATCATGCCGGAGGAGCGGGCCTCTGATCGGGAGCCGAATTCGGGGTGCAGCGAGGCTTCCGGACTGTTCACCCGGAACCGCGTGTTGAAGCCGGGATTGCCGTGCTCGAGGCCGGGCTCGTACCACCACAGGCGCCAGAACCGGCCCGGGGCCGGCGGAGCGGCGCGCAGAGCTCGCGGAACGGCCGCCGCGGCGGCCAGAAGCTGTCTCCGGGTCATATCGGGCATCCTCTCAGCGCCGCGGTTTCGGCCCGCCGGGATTCAGCCACACGTGCAAAGCGGGCGCTTCGTGGTTGTAGGGCTTGCCCAGGATGTCGAACGTGCCGTCGCCGTCGAGGTCGGCGATCCGGGATTCGTGGTTGTCGAACCCTTCCGCGATGCTCTCCTGACGGAAATTCCCACTTCCGTCTCCGAAAAGAAGAAGCATTTTTGACTTCGGATTTGCGCCATTCAACCGCATTTCCGCCAGAAACAGATCCATCTTTCCATCGAAATTGAAATCTCCGGCGTGCAGGGTGTGCCCGTTGTCGATGCCGTCGAGAATCATGAGCGGCCGCCACGCGCCGTTCTGCCATTCATAGAGAATCAGCGGGCCCACGCCATCGCCGAGGGAGAGGACGATCTCCGGGCGGCCGCCCTCGATGAGCTGCGCGGCCGCGCAGCGGGAGAAGGGGAAAGCAGCGTCGACCAAATTCTCCTGGAACCGGTCTCCGCCGAGATGCCGGAACCAGCGCCCTCCGCCGATCAGGTCCTTTCTGCCGTCGAGGTCGATGTCTTCGAAGGCGAGGCCTTCGTGCTCATTGACGCCGCGCCATTTGGGCGGCGCGCCGCGGTGGGGCATTTCGCTGTCTTTGGAATAGGTGTAGATGGCCACGCGGGGCCACTCTCCAGGGGAGCGGGGATCGGCGGGAGGGCGGGCGAGCCACAGCGTCTGTGCGTTCTGGTTCCAGAAAACCAGCTCGTTGCGCCCGTCGCCGTCGGCGTCCACGAACAGGAGATCGTGATGCTTGTTGGCGCCGGATGATTTGATCGCACGGCGCGTCCAGGGCTTTGCCGCGTCACCCGACGGGCGCGGATTCTCCCACCACCAGACGCCGTTGCTCGAGTAATCTCCGGCAGCAATGAAGTCCAGGTCGCCGTCCCCGTCCACATCGCCAAACGTGGCGCCGGCTTCGATGGCCAGCTTCTCGGGCTCCATCACATGACGCCGCCATCCCCTGGCATGGCGCTGATACCAGACCACCGCGGGCGCCTGCGTGCGCTCGGTGATGACGAAATCGTTGACGCCGTCGCCGTCGATGTCGAACACGGCCGAAGCCGTCTGCTGGCGGCCGCTGTTGGGCGGCTCGAGGTCTCCTTTCGCCGATGAAAACAGCATCCAGCCGGAGAGGGCGAAGGACACGGCAGCGGCGCAGACCGCGGGAAGAATGAGAAAGCGCATGAGAGTGGCATCCTTTTCAAAAGCTATCTTGGGGGGCACTCCAGAGCCTACCAGTTCACGTCGATGTGGCCAAGCGGCGCGGAACCGCCCCGCAGAGCCTCATCCAGCTCGAGAAGCGCCCAGAGGAGGTCGTCGGCGCCCGTGATGGCCTCATAGTGTTGCGCGGCGCCGTCCGCGCGGAACAGGCCGTTTTTGGGAAATACCTGAAGGGCCAGATCGGCCGTCTGGCGGGCGAAATCGAGGCAGCGCTGCTTCATGGAAGGTTCGGTCCTTTCGTCGCGCGCCACGGCGAGCATCAGGGAGATCACCTGCCCCGCCGCGCGCGGCCAAAGGTCCCGCGTGTCCACCGGCAGGCCCTCGGACAGATAACGCCCGGCAGCCTGTTCCACCCGCCGGAAGAAACGCTCGTCGCCGGTCTGCAGCCACCGGGTGTAATTCAAGAGCGCTTTGCCCGAGTAGCCGGCATCGCCGTAGTCCATCTTCCAGAGCTCGCTGAGCGAGACGCTGACGGTGCGCACGCCGCGGTCGGCGGTCACGGCGCGCCCGGTCTGCCCGATCTTCTGTACAAGATGCCGGGCCTCGGGCGGGGGCGAGCCGTTTCCGCTCGAAGAGGACAACAGTTCGGTGGCAGGCTCGGCGAAGGCGCGGTCGTCGAGCTTGCGGACCAGCGCCCGCCAGGCTTCGCGCCTGTCCGGGACGAGGGCGGCGGCGTCCCACAACAGGGCGCGCAGCGTGGGATCGGAGCTCTTCTCGCACCGCCACGCGCCGGGCTCGATGAGCAGGCTGTATGGCTGCAGCCGGAGCCCGGTCCGGCTTTCGATGAGGACTTCGGCCCTTGCGATGTACTTCGGATCGCGCGTCTGGGCGTAAGCGTTGGCGTAGGCCCAGATGTAGAAGCCGGCGTGCCGGGGATACGCCGCGCCAGTGGCGGGCCCATGATGCGAGATGCGCGCATGGCGGCTGTAGTCGCCCACCCGCTTGTTGCCGATCTGGTGCAGCCAGAGCGCGTCGGCGAAGCGCAGGGCGCGCTCCGGATCGATCGCATAGAGCTTGTCCCAGAAGGGGAACCGGCGGAACACCTCGTAGATGTCGCCGTAGGGAGAATCCGTGAAGAAATTCCAGCTGGCGTGCTCGCCGCTGTACATCAGCCCCGTGGCCGGACTCTGGCAGCGCCTGATCCAGAAGGCGAGCACGGCGTCGGCGTGGCGCGCGTAGCGCGGCTCCCCGGTCAGCTCGCTGAAGGCGTACAGGGTCTTCAGCAGCATGATGTCGTGCTCGAGATTGTTGCCCAGGGGGCTGCGGTCTGTGGGGCGGACGCCCACCGGCGGATTCGGGATGCCGTGGCCGAGGGCCTCGGGCAGGTCGTCTTTGGTGAAGTAATTCTCCGGGAGCCTTGCCTCGGGCGGCGCCATGCGGTCGAGATCGAGCATGGCGGCGAACAGGGGCGAGTGTTCGGCGCCGTAGCGGTCCGTGCCTTTTTCGATCATGGTGTCGAGAAAGAGGCGGACCGCCTCCCGGTAGCGGCCCGGGTCAGCCGCCAGGGCCAGGCTGGCGCAGAAAAACCAGGAGCAGACTGTGCGTGCGGTCATCGTGATTCACCTCGAAACGGGATTTGCCGCTCTGTCGCCTGGCGGTCTTGGCGGCGCGCGCCGCAGGGGTAAGACGGCGCGCGCCGCCCCGCAGGAGGCCGCGTTCAGAAGGTCACGCGGGCCGTCAATTGGATGGACCGGGGTCCGCCAGCCGTCTGAATGACGCCAAAGGTGGCCTTGTTGGCCATGTTGGTGCCGGGACCGCCGAAGTTCACGATGTTGAGAGCGTTGTCGGCATCGGCGCGGAGGTCGATGTTGTAGCGCTCCCACAGAGTGAAGCGCTTCAGCAGGGTGAGCGAGAGTCCCTTGCTCGCGGGCGAGCGCAGTTCGCCGAATACCGGCGGCTCAGGCGAAACCGTGTACTGATTCGGCAGCGACTGGAACGCCTTGGTGTCGAAGTAAGGGTTGAGAACTTCTTTGGTCACCGGGTCGACCCGGTCGCCGAGCCGCTCCCGCACCGGGCCGGACAGCGCCGCATTGCGCAGCCGGATGGGCCGGCCATTGCTGTCGGAGATGCTGAGAGGCGCGCCGGAGCTGTAGTAGCCGCGCCCGCTGACGATCCAGCCGCCGGCGACATGGCTGAGCCAGCCGGTTTGCAGCCACGGGCGTCCCCGTCCGAAGGGCATCTCGTAGACGAACGCGAGGTTCATGATGTGCGGGCGGTCCATGCCGGACAGAGTGCGGTAGTGGCGCTCGTTGATGAGGCTGGTGACGTTGTTGTCAAACATTTTCGAGATGGAATGGTTCCACAGCACGGTGAGGCCGTGGGAGTACCGCTTCTCGAAGCTCAACTGGAGCGTGTGGTAGACGACCGTGTTGGTGTTGAAGCCGCGCACGGTGAGGCCGCTGTACTGCGGGAACCGCCGCCAGAGCTGGCGCTGCGCGAATTTGGCCGAAGCGCCCAGCGGCCGCGTGGCGGGAAGCACGCCGTAGAAGGGATTGGCGACCTGGGTGTTTTCCGCCGTGCCGTACTGAAGGTAGATGTCGGGTATTTCGTTCAGGTTGAACGATTCGATGCCCTTGACGTTGAGCACCCGGAGGAAGTTGGCCTGGAACTTCGACTGCCACGGCAGCTCCTGCTGGAAACCGAACTGCCACTGCTGGTTGTAGGGCAGGACGCGGTCGTAATTGACGGCCGTGACGGAGTCGCCCAGCAGCGCGGCGCGCCCCTCGGAGTTGCCGGTGATGGGCGGGATCCCCTGCGGGAATGGATTGGCGAGCGACGTGTACGGCGTGGCGCCGCGGTCCACCGTGCCGATGTAAGGAATGTTGGTGCTGAAGGTGAGCGGAACGGGCAGGACGTAGTCGAGGTTGTCGACGAAGCTCGAATAGAACAGGCCGTAGCCGGCGCGGATCACGGTCTTCGGCAGCACCTGCCAGGCGAGTCCGATGCGCGGGCCGTAGTTGTTCCAGTCGTTGAAGCCAAGGCGGCGGGGGTTGCCGCCGATGCCCGCGAACAGCACGCCGCCGCGCAGCTCGAGACCGGGGATCTGGAGCGGGCTGGGGCCGTCGGTGTCGAAGCC
Source organism: uncultured Bryobacteraceae bacterium (assembly GCA_937920635.1). Taxonomy (GTDB): domain Bacteria; phylum Acidobacteriota; class Terriglobia; order Bryobacterales; family Bryobacteraceae; genus JANWVO01. The sequence continues at coordinate 12,135 of CAKZUE010000024.1, read as the reverse complement.
GTAGAGCATGCGGTTGAAGCGCTCCACCCAGGGCTTCTCAAACTCCCAGCGCAGCCCCAGGTTCAGCGTGAGGCGGCGCGTGATCTTCCAGTCATCCTGCACGAAAAAGGCCGCGTAGTAGCTGCGCATCGAGTACGGAGTGGGGCCGCTGATCGTGCCGGAAGCGGGCAAGCCGAGCAGCAGGTCGGCCATGGCGGTGCCGCTGGTCTGGCTGGTGACCGAGAGCCACGGATCCTGTTGCGAGAACGTCGGGCGGAAGTTGAAGTAGCCTCCCGCCTGCGAGTCCGGGCTGATTTCGTTCCAGTGGAGGCGTCGCAGATCGGCGCCGGCGCGGAGGTTGTGGCTGCGGCGGAGCGTGGTGAGCGTGGGGGTGAGCACATAGGTGTCGTTGGCGCGGATCTTGAAGCGGTGGCCGATCTGGATGAAGCCCTCGGCCATGTCGATGCCCGGCCAGGAGGGCCGCATCTGGTTGGCGAGGATGTCGGGGTGGAGGTTCAAAGCCTTGGGATCCTGCGCATTGCCGGAGAACCAAGTGTCGCTCCAGTAGCGGTTGTAGGAGAACCGCAGCGAGCCGATCAGCGTGGGCGTGAAGGTGAAGTCGTCGTTGAAGGTGGCGTTGTAGAAGTGGCGGAGGTCGCCGCCCGGATCCCCGCCGACGGGGGCGTTGCGCAGCCCCGCGGGCAGCTTGGTGAACAGCACGCTCCAATCCATGTAGGCGAAGCGGCCAAAGACGCGGTGGCGCGGGCTGATCTGATGGTCGAGCCGGGTGGCGATCTGTTTGGCCGGGTTGCTGGCGCGGCTCTGCTCAAACCAGTTGTAAGCGCCGATGCGCGCCTGTCCGGTATCGGTCGGCTTGGGGTAGACGTTCATGATCGTCTGGCCCGTCTTGTTGAAGAAGCTGGAAGGAATCCGGTTGCCGGGCCACGGCTGGCGCACCACCTGCGAGCCCTGCACCTGCGAGGTGAACACGTTGTAGATGGTGAGAGGTCCGCCCTTCTGGCTGAGGGTTTGCGAAAAGTCGCCCTGGCGCTCCAGATCGGTGGGCACACGCCCGCCGTAGGTGGGGTTGCTCCAGCGGGAGTCGTACTGAATGCTGGTGAAGAAGAACGTGCGGTTGCGCCCGTCGTAAAGTTTCGGGATCACGATGGGGCCGCCGACGGTGCCGGACGAGAATTTGCGTGGATCATCCGGGCGGGGCAGCCCCTTGCGGTTGTTCAGCCAGCTATTGGCGTTGAGCGCTTTGTTGCGGTAGAAATACTCGAACGATCCGTGGATCTGATTGGTGCCGGAGCGGGTAGCATAGCTGATGACGCCGCCGTTGGAACGCCCGAAGCCGGCGTCGAACATGGTGGTCTGCACGCGCAACTCCTCAACGGTGTCTCCGGACGGGGAGGTGGCGATGGCGCCGCCCTGCCGCGGCATGGTGACCGAAGCGCCGTCGACCACCACTTCGTTGCGCCCCTCCTGCCCGCCTCCGCCGAGCATGCTCACATAGTGCTGTCCGCTGTCGCTGAAGCGCCCGCCGCCTCCCCGCACGCCGGGCGTCAGAGATACCAGGGAGAGCGGGTTGCGGTTGGGGATGAAGAGCAGGTCCACGAAGCGCCGGTCAATCACCTGCGCGATGTCGGCGGACGCCGTGTCGAGCAGCGGCGCTTCCGCGCGCACCGTGACCGACTCGGTTACCTGCCCGATTTCCAGTTGCAGGTCGAATGTGAGTTTGGCGCCGGTCTGGACCTGAATGCTCTCCTTGCGGAGCTTCTTGAAGCCTTGCGCCTCGATCTCCAATTGATAGGCGCCGGGCTCGACCAGCGGCACCAGGAAGTGTCCTTCGTCGTTGGTGTTGGTCCGGTAAGCGATGCGGGTGGCTTCGTTGGTGAGCACCACCGCAGCCGACGGCACGCCCGCGCCGCTGGCATCGGTGACGCGCCCCATGACCGACGCGCGATAATCCTGTGCCCACAGGGCGGTTAGCCAGAGAAGCAGTCCCGCTGCCGCCCACCTGAATCTGCGATTCATGCCATATACCTCCTTAGACCCTCAGAAGCCCTGCCCTCCGGCTCTGCCGGCTGCCTGCGGGCCCCTTGTCCGCCCTCGATCATGCTGCCGGCGATGTCCCGTTACAAGCACTGGCCAGATGGCTCGGGGCTGTTCACCAGTTAATTAACTGGCGTATAATCCGAACGGATCGAGACTTGCATGTTGCTGGAAGCGGGTTTCGCCGATGAGTCGCGGGAGCAGATTCGCCGGATCCTCGCGTCGGAGACGCTCCGCCACGCCGACAGTCTGAAGCGTCTGTTTGCCTACCTGGCGGAAAAGAGCCTTGCGGGCGAAGCCGGAGCGCTGAAAGAGTACGTCGTCGGCGTTGACGTCTTCGGCAAGCCGCAGGATTACGATCCTCAAAAAGACGCTTCTGTCCGGATTCAGACCGGAAAGCTGAGACAGAAGCTCGAAGAGTATTATTTCAAGGAGGGCTCCCGCGATCCGGTCCGGATCGAGTTTCCGAAGGGGCATTTCGAGCTCCACTTCCGGCGCAATTATGCCGTACACGCCGGGGCGGTCCCGCAGCGGCGGTGGAAGGTCGCGGCGTTTGTGCTGGGCGCGGCCTGGGTGGCCACCTGCGCCGCGTGGTTCCTGTGGCGGGCAGGACCTGGGGATTCCCCCACCTCGGAGCAGCGGGCCTTGTGGGCGCCACTGCTCAGCGATGACCGGCCGGTGCTGATCTGCCTGGGGACCCCGCTGTTCGTGAAGGGGCCGCCGGGCTTTTTCCGCAGCCCGCTCGTCAACCGCTGGGAGGAGGCTCTTGAATCACTGGATCTCGAATGGATGCGTGCCGACATCGCGGCGGGCCGTGCCACGCCGGTCCATATCTACACTGGCGTGGGCGATGCCATGGCGGCGGCCGAGATCGCCCGGTTGTTGACCGCCGCAGGCGCGCGGTTCCTGTTGCGGCGCAGCAGCGCCCTGAGCTGGGAGGATCTCGACAACCACCACATCGTCTTTCTCGGCCCTCCCAAGTACACCCCCCGGATCAACGAAATCCCGGTGCAGAGAGACCTGGTGATGGAAGGCCGCCGGATCCGGAACCTCCGGCCCCGCCCCGGGGAGCCTGAGACGCTGGAGGGAAGCTGGCCGGATCATTCTCCGCACGTGCTGGAGGACTACGCGCTGATCAGCCGGGTCCCGGGGCTCCATGGCCGGACGCGATACCTGATCCTTTCGGCCAGCTCGACGGAGGGCACAGCGGCGGCGGCGCAATTTGTCACCGATCCGAGGTTCGCCGCCGAACTGGTCCGCCGGGTGTCGGGCGGCAGCGGCCAGGTGCCGGAATTCTTCGACGCCGTGATCCGGGCTCGCTTTCGGGCCATGGTGCCGGTGGAGATGAGCTACCAGTTCCACCATGTCCTCGACTGGAAAGCGGAGCCGGCGCACAAACAGTGATTCCCGCCGGGAACGGGAAGGGCAGGCGATATCGGAAAAAGGAAGGCCCGCCTCCCCGGCGGGAGAGGCGGGCCTCGATCTGCCAGAGGTTGTCCCGGATCAGAAGTAATACTTGAATCCGAGCTGGACGTTGCGCGAGCCGACCTTCGTGCCGGTGATCTGGCCGAAGTTCGACGCGCCGTAACTGGAGGCCGGGTCGCTGAAGATAGGCGTGTTGGTGGCGTTGGTGGCTTCGAGCCGGAACTCGAGCCGCTGGCCTTCTTTGGTGGTCCAGTTCTTCAGCAGCGCCGCATCCAGCGTCTTGATGCCGGGACCGCGGTAGTTGAGATACCGCGGCGCGGTGCCGAAGGTGTCGGGGTCTGGCCGTGAGAACGCGCTCACGTTGTAATAGCCGTTCAGACGGTCCTGCATACGGCCCGAAGTGGACGGATCGCCGATCAGGTTGGGCCGCTGCGTGCCGTTCCAGAGCACGCCGCCGGACTGCGAAATTTGCAAGGGGTTGCCGCCCTGAAGCAGCCAGAACGCCGAAATCTCCCAGCCGCCGATGAAGGCGTCCAGAAGCCGGTTGGCATCGCCATAGAAGCGCTTGCCCTTGCCGAACGGCAACTGATAGGCGCCGCTGAGCACCGCGCGGTGCGCGATGTCATGCGCCGAGAGCGATTTCTCCAGCTTGCGGTTGAGCGGATTCTGCATCGCCGTGCTCCCGCCGAGCCAGGCGTAATTGCCGCTGCCGATGGAGCTGTCGTCGATCATCTTCGACCAGGTGTAATGGCCGAGGAAGGTGAAGCCCTGCGACAGCCGCTTCTCCCACTTCATTTGCAGGGCGTGGTAGAAGCTGCTGCCGGCGGGCGGCTCCGCCGTGCCGCTGGAGGCGCCGTCGAAGTGCGTCAGCGGACGATAGAGGCGGAACAGTTGCACCGTGGGGCGGTTCAGGTTCACCGCGCGCGGGTCGGTGATCTTGCCGTAAAAGGGATTGGGCACCTGGGACTGGAGCTTGCTCCTGCCCTCGCTCCAGTAGATCGGATAGAGCGGCGTCAGGCTGGTGAACGGCACAAACAGGTGCGCGCCCCGGCTGCCTGTGTAGTTGACCTCCACGAGCGATTGCCAGCCCACCTCGCGCTGGATGGAGACGTTCCACGAGTAGTATTCGGGATTGCGGTTCCAGTCCGGCACGATGGTGCCGGCGCCCAATCCGAGGAAGGTGCGGTCGCCGAGCGAGCTGCCGGGCGGTAGCAGCATGCCGTCGGGGTAGGGATTGTTGAGCCGCGCGTACAGGGTGGCATTTGAATCGAGCGAGAACACGGGAGTCGAGTTGACCGTGAAGCCCGAGCCGGTGTGCCCGTACACCGTGGCGCGCGACAACTGGTACAGCAGCCCCCAGGCGCCGCGGATGGCGGTCTTGTTGTTGACCGCATAGGCGAAGCCGATGCGCGGGCTGAAGTTGTTGTAGTCGCCCTGGAAGTCGGAGCGGCGGTTGTTGTCGACGAAGCGGTATACGCCGCGGAGGTCAAAGCCCGGCACCTGAATCGGGGCTTGCGCGTTGAGATCCCAGTAGCTCAGGCGGTTCAGCGTCTCCCAGCGCGGGATGTCGAACTCGTAGCGCAGGCCCAGGTTCAGGGTGAGCTTGCGGGTGACCTTCCAGTCGTCCTGCACGTAGATGCCGGCGTAGCGGGAGCGCGTGAACGCCTTGGGGTCGATGTGGAACTGCCCGCCGGTGCCCCAGCCGAGCAGCATGGTGGCAAAGCCGTTGCCCTCGTAGTTGTTGCCGACGTTCTGGAGCCGCCGGGTCACCTGCGAGCCGAAGCTGAACTGCCCCGAAGGATAGCCGGGCTGGAGGTAGTCGAGATAATTCTGGCGGAACTCGCCGCCGAACTTCACGTTGTGTCCGCCGAGGATCTTGGTGACGGATCCGGTGAAGTGGTGCACGCCCTCCTGCCGGTCCATGATCAGCCAGCCCTCGGTGCCGATGTCGGTGAAGCCCTCCGGCGCGAGCGTCGGGAATACCAGATAGGAGGCGTTGTCCTTCATGTATTTCGGGAATCCGAGCGTGGTCAGGTCAAAGGGCTCCATGGGCACGCGGAAATAGCTGGAATAGGTGTGCCCGTAACGGACGCTCCAGATCAGCGTGGGCGTCTCGCTGCGGGTGAGGTCCACCACGCCCTGATGCGTGCGGGTGCCGCTGGGGCCGTAGTTAAAGGTGAACGCGGGGTTGCCCTTGCCGAACAGGTTCGGCGGATTGCCGTTGCTGCGCCCGTAGCTGTAACGGGCGGTGAGGCGCATCTTGTCGTTCAGGTTGTGGTCGCCCTTGAACATCATCCCGTGGCCCGGGCTTTCATTGATGCCCTGGGCGAACCAGTTGTTGGTGTTGGTGATGGGGTTGGTGACCTGGTTCTGATCGGGGAAGTACTTCATTGCCGCCCTGGCGACTGGATCCCAGCGGGCTTCCGGGATCATGTTGCCCGGGAACGGACGGCGTTCGAGCTGGCCGCTGGCGTTGATGAACGTGTCGAAGGGGTCGTAGATCTGGATCAGCTTGCCGTCGCCGAAAAATGTCTTGGAGAAATCGCCGCGCTTCTGGTCGGGCGTGGGGAAAGTGGCCGTGGCGCTGATCGGGTTCTTGGACTTGGTGTATTCGTAATTCACAAAGAAGAACGTCTTGTTCTTCTTCACGGGGCCGCCCAGAACGCCGCCGAGCTGGTCCCGGCGGTAATAGGGCCGGGCGCTGTTGGCGCGGTTGGCGAACCATCCGTTGGCGTTGAGGTCGGAGTGGCGGAAGAAGTAGTAGCCGGTGCCGTGGAAGTCGTTGGTGCCCGAGCGGGTGACCATGTTGATCACGGCGCCGCCGGTCTGGCCGTACTCGGCGGGGAAGAAGTTGGTCTGCATCTTGAACTCCTGCACCGCGTCGACGCTCGGCTTGTACTTGAGGTCGGTGATGCCGGAGTTCTGCTCGACCGTGGTCACGGTGACGCCGTCGACCAGGACGTCGGAAGTGGAGTTGCGCGCGCCGTTGGCGACGAAGTTCGTGTTGGTGTCGCCGCGGCGTCCGGCGCTGCCGACGACGCCCGGAGTCAGGTAGGCGAGCACCAGCGAGTCACGCCCCAGGTTGGGCAGCGTCAAAATGTACTTGTTCTCGACCACCTGGCCCAGCGCTGCGATGGTGGTGTTCAGCAGCGGCGCGGTGCCGGTGACCTCGACGGCGGTGGTCACCTCGCCCACCTGCAACTGCACGTCGATGGTGGCCTGCTGTTGCACGGCGAGCGGGAAATCCGTTTGCACAAACCGCTTGAAGCCGCTGGCTTCGACGGCAAGCGAGTACTTGCCGGGCGGCAGCGCGGTGACGAAATAGCGTCCCGCCTCATCGGTGACCGTCGAGCGGGGGATGTTCCGCTCCGCTTCCGTAACCGTGACCTTCGCGTTCGGCACGGCGGCGCCGGTGGCGTCCGTCACGGTTCCGCGGATGCTGGCGGTATAAGACTGGCCCAGCAGGAGCCCCACCGCCAAAACGGCGAAGCACAGCAGCAGGGCGGGCCTGGAAAGTTGTCGCATTGGGTTCACATGACCTCCCTTCAGCATTCTTTGCCTTGGCGGGCGGATCTTCGTGGATTGCCCAGCCACAAGGAATTTTCATCTAATCGGATCTTAAGGTCAAGCCACATAACTGCCGGGGGTCTGGACAATCGCGCCGCCGTCCCGCCCCCCGGGCCCTGGCGGCTCCGGGCCTTGCCCGCCGCTACAATGAGGTCAATGCCGGAGAAGAAGCGTATCGCAGTCTTGGGCGCGGGCAACATGGGCGCCGCCATGATCGGGGGCATTCTGAAGGCGAAAGTGGCGGAGCCGGGCGAGATCCTGGCCACCACGCGATCGCCGGAGCGCGCGGCGGAGGTGGCCGCGCGGTTCGGCATTCGCGCCACGGCGGGAGGGAACCGCGAAGCTGCAGAGCAGAGCGATCTGGTTCTGCTCAGCGTGAAACCCGGCGTGATGGCTGGGGTGCTCGAGGAAATCCGGGACGTCCTGCACGAAGGCCAGATCCTGATCTCGCTGGCGGCGGTGGCGCCGATCCGGCTCATCGAGCGCCTGATTGCGCGCCGCATGCCGGTATTCCGCGCCATGCCCAACATCCCGGTGGTGATCGAGGAGGGCGCCACCGCCATCTCCTCCAACAGCATGGCCACACTGGAGCACCGCGCGCTGGTGGAGCGCATTTTTCGCGCCGTCGGCGTCGTCTGTTTCGTCGACGAAGAGGCGATGGACGCGGTGACGGCGCTTTCGGGCAGCGGGCCGGCGTATGTCTACATGGTCATCGAAGCGCTCATCGCCGGGGGGCTGAAAATGGGGCTCTCGCACGAAGTGGCCACGCGGCTGGCCGAGCAGACCGTGCTGGGTGCGGCGCGGCTCGTAAAAGAGACCGGCATCCATCCGGCGATTTTGCGCGACCAGGTGATCACGCCGGGCGGCGTCACCATCTCGGCCATCCACGAGCTGGAGCGCCACGGGCTGCGCGCCATGCTGATCTCCGCCGTCGAGACGGCAACCAACCACTCGCGCGCCCGCAGCCGGGCGCTGCTCGAGCAGACTCGGCCGCCGGAGTAGATGTTTCTCTGGCCTGGCTGGTTCCGCAGCGGCTCCGCAACGGGTGAAAGCCCTGAGGCCAAGCCCCCTTCCATGTCCGTTGACGCCTTCATCCTTCTTTGATATAAAACCAGCAATTGCCCTCCAGGCAAGGCTCATGAAAGGGGTGAGTATGAACAGCAATGCTGTGCGTGCATTTTTTGTGTGCGCGCTATTTGCGGGTTTTCTTGCAGGTCAGGAGACCCGGTCTTCGCTTTTTGGATATGTGTATGACCCTCAGTCGGCCGTCATCACCGGCGCCGCGGTGACCATCCGCAACGCCGACACAGGCGTCGCCCTGACGACCAAAACGAACGAGGCGGGTTATTACGAAGCGAACCTGCTGATCCCCGGGCAGTACGAGGTGACGGTGGAAGCCCAGGGGTTCAAGCGGCTGGTGCGGCGCGGCATCACGCTGCCGGTGTCTTCGAGGATCGAAGTGACCGTAACGCTGGAAGTGGGCGGAGTGACGGAGACCGTCTCCGTGACAGCCGAGGCGCCGCTGCTGGAGACCAACGCCGTCACCAGCGGGCGCGTGATCGACAACAAATCGCTGATGGAACTGCCGGTGATGGGCAACAGCGCCCTGCTGCTGGTGAAGCTGGCGCCCGGCGTGCAGACGGGCGGCGTCAACAATTACCTGGCGCTGCACTCCAACGTGGGCGGCTCCGATTACAACGTCAGCGGCAACATCGGCGGCAACGCCTGGACGCTGGACGGTTCTCCGAACCAGGGGCCTTCGCGCCGCACGGCGTACCTGCCTTACACGGACGCAGTGGCCGAGTTCAAGGTGGAAACGAACAATTTCGATGCCGGCATCGGGCAGACCTCGGGCGCGGCCATCAGCATGATCTCCAAGTCTGGGACGAATGCGCTGCACGGCACCATGACCTGGCAGCACTGGCAGCAGCGCTGGCAGGGCACGCCATTCTTCGTCAAGCAGAACTACTACCGCCGCATCGCCGCGGCTGAAGCCGCGGGCAACACTGCCCTGGCGGACGAGATCCGCAGCCAGGACAAGCAGCCTCCCGGGCGCAGCAACAACTGGGGCGTCTCAGCGGGCGGCCCCGTCGTGCTGCCCAAGATTTACAACGGCAAGAACCGGCTTTTCTGGTTCGCCACCTACAACGGCTTCAAGGACGTGAAGGTGGAAGACGCGGCCAATATCAACCGCACCGTGCCCACGCTGAAGAACCGCGAAGGGGATTTCAGCGACCTGCTGCTGGTGCGCACCAGCCCGCAGCGGTTCATCGTGCATGACCCGACTTCCATTGCGCGCGACCCCAACCGCCCCAACAACTTCATCCGCACGCCGTTCCCTGGCAATGTCATTCCCAAAAGCCGGTTTGCCAACCCGGCGCTGGACAGCTTTCTCAAGTTCTATCCGAGACCCAACCGCGACATTCCCGTAGGAGACGAGCCGGCCAACAACTACCTGGCCAGCCAGACGCCGTACAACTGGGATTACTACGCCGTCAGCAACCGCGTCGATTTCCAGGTGAATGACAAATGGCGCATGTTCGGCCGGTGGAGCGTCAACAATTTCGGACCCGAAGACCGCGGCGACTGGGTCTATGAAACTGCCCGCGGACTGAATAAGAACGGCCTGGTCCGAAACAACAAAGGCGGCAATATCGACATTGTGTACACGCAGTCGGCCACGAAAATGTGGAACTTTAATGTCGCCGTAAACCAGTTCCGCGAGGGCAATTTGCAGGGAGTGGCGTGGTCGTACAAGCCGTCCAGCGTCGGACTCCCTTCGTATCTGGATGAAAAAGCCGGTTCCCAGCACCTGCTGCCGTACATGAACCTGGAGGGCTACTCTCTGGTCAGCCCCAGCGGCTATTCAGTGTGGACCCGCTACCGGCAGTTGACAGCGAAGGCGGAAGGCACGATCATCTCCAACAAGCACACCTTCCGCTTCGCTTTCGACAACCGCAATCAGTTCCGCACGGGCGGCGGCGGCGGCAATACCAGCGGCAACTTCACGTTCAACTCGTTTTACGTGCGCCGCAACGACGACACGCTCACGCCGGCAAGCAACCTTGGCCTCGCGTGGGCGGCGTTCATGCTGGGCGTACCGACCGGCGCGACCATCGCCACCAATGACTCTTATGCCCTGCACACGCCTTACTACGCCGCGTTTTTCCAGGACAACTGGCGAGTGAATTCCAAGCTCACGGTGAACCTGGGCCTCCGGATGGAATACGAGCGGGGTTCCACGGAGCGGTTCGACCGGATGGTTGGTAATTGGGACCCGAATTTCCGGCCGCTGATCGCGGCGGGCGCGGAAGCCGCTTATGCGGTCAGCCCGATTCCGGAACTGCCGGCGTCGCAGTTCAAGATCGCCGGCGGCAACACATACGTTGGCGTGAACGGCGCACCGCGGCAGATTCACCGCAATGAGCTGATGTGGCTGCCGCGCATCGGCGCCGCCTATCAGATCAACGCGAAGACCGTGATCCGCGGCGGCTATGGCCTGTTCTTCGACACGCTGAACGTGCTGAACTTCGGCCCCAACCAGTTCAACTTCTCGCGCACCACCAGCGCCATCATCTCCAACGACTTCGGCCAGACCTGGGGCACGGCGTCGGCGCCGTATCCGGACAATGCGAACCCGAACAACTTCCGCAGCATTCTGAACGATCCGTTCCCGGTGCGCGCCGATGGAACGCGGTTCGACCAGCCCACGCGGAACCGTCTCGGAGGCAACGCGTACCAGGGCCGCGGCTTCGGTTTCACCGCCTGGGACACGGTGCACCCGCGCCAGCAACGCTGGCAGGCGAGCATCCAGAGGCAGTTTGGCGCATCGATGGTGATCACCGTTACCTATGCCGGCACCTACTCGGACCGCATCAGCCAGTTCAGCAGCCAGGGCAACGTGCCGGGGCGGCCCTTGCAGCCGTTGCCGGCCTCCTATTGGGTGGGCGGACTCGCGCGCGACGAAAGCGCCCAGAAACTGCTGAATGCCAACGTCACCAACCCGTTTTACATCGGCAATTTCCGCGCTCAGGATTTCCCCGCGGAAGTGTGGGCCGACATGAACGCCAACAGCTTCTTCACCCAGAAGATCATCGCCCGTCACCGGCTGTTGCGCGCCTTCCCGAACATCAACGGACTCACCGACAACAGCGAATCCACGGCATACACGAAGACGCAGGAGATCCAGGTTTCCTTTGAGAAGCGCTTCAGCCGCGGCTGGAATCTGAACCTCGCCTATACCGGCATGCGCCTCCGCGACGCCGACGTGTTCCTGAACGAATTCGATACGGAGAGGCACGTGCGGGAGTCCAACGATGGACGTCCGCACCGATTCACCGGCACGGGCGTGTTCGAGTTCCCGTTCGGCAAGGGCAAGAAGTTCCTGTCGGGCTCGAACCGGCTCCTGGATGCGCTGGTCGGCGGCTGGCAGGTGGCGGCCACTTACGAGTGGCAGCCGGGGCCCCTGCTGAACTGGGGCAACATCTTCTACTATGGCCAGGATCTGAACCAGATCAAGAACGTCAACCGCACATGGGACCAGTGGTTCAACACCGACGGCTTTGAGCGCACGCAGACGCGCGGCCCGGCCGGTTATCATGTGCGGGTCTTCCCAACGCGCATCGGCGGACTGCGCCGCGACATGACCAACCAGTGGAACGCGAACCTCGCCAAGAATTTCACGATCCGCGAGGGCATGACCATGCAATTGCGGCTGGACGCGCTGAACGTGCAGAACCGCTCGCAGATGAGCGATCCGGTGACGGACCCCTACCGCGCGGACTTCGGCAAGATCGTGTCGCAGACCTCGGCCGTCAACCGGTGGATCCAGGTGCAGGCGCGCATCCAGTTCTGAGATCCGCCTGAAGTCTGGCTGGACAAGGCCCGGGAGGCGGCCAGGGGCGCCTCCCGGGCTGTTTTCTTGTACGGTCAGTGACCGCTTGGTCGCAGCCCGTTGGGCTGCTCCCGCGCGGCTCGGATGCGCCTGCGGCGGTGACCGCTTGGTCGCGCCTGCGGCGCTCCCGCGCGGCTCGGATGCAACCGCTTGGTCGCAGCCCGTTGGGCTGCTCCCGCACGGCTCGGTGTATGGCGTTGGGTCTGCGTTCACGG
>CAKZUE010000023.1 GCA_937920635.1 uncultured Bryobacteraceae bacterium | reverse complement strand
TGCTGAAAGACCTCAAGGACAACAACCTCTCCGGCGACGACGTGATCGAAGGTCTGACCGCGGTGGTGAGCGTGAAGCTGCCGCAACCGCAGTTCGAGGGGCAGACGAAGGGCAAGCTGAACTCCGACATCGGCGGGTACGTGACGCAGGTGGTGAACGAGAAGCTGACGGAGTACTTCGACAAGAACCCCGCGGTGATGAAGCGCATCATCGGCAAAGCGGTGGAGGCGGCGCGGGCGCGCGAGGCGGCGCGCAAGGCGCGCGAGCTGACGCGGCGCAAGGGCGCGCTGGATTCCGGCGGGCTGCCGGGCAAGCTGGCCGACTGCCAGGAGAAGGACCCGTCGCTGTGCGAGCTCTTCCTCGTCGAAGGCGAGAGCGCAGGAGGCACGGCGAAGAGCGGGCGCGACCGGCGGTATCAGGCGATCCTGCCGTTGAAGGGCAAGATCCTGAACGTCGAGAAGGCGCGCTACGACAAGATGCTCAGCCACGAAGAAATCCGCGCGATGATCACCGCCATCGGCACGGGCATCGGCAAGGACGACTTCGACATTGCGAAGCTGCGCTATCACAAGATCATCCTGATGACGGACGCCGACGTCGACGGCAGCCACATCCGGACGCTGCTGCTCACGTTCTTTTTCCGCCACATGCAGGAGCTGATCACGCGCGGCCATGTGTTTGTGGCGCAGCCTCCGCTGTACCGGATCAAGAAGGGCAGAAGCGAGAAGTACATCAAGAACGACCAGGAGTTCGTGCGCGAGATTCTGCGCCGCGCCACGGAAAACGTCCAGGTGCTGATTGGCGGCAACGGCGAACAAGGCAAGCTCGAAGGCGGAGAGCTGCGCAGCTTCCTGATGGCGCTGGACGAGTTGCAGCAGATCTACACGCGTCTGGAGAAGCGCCTGCGCGAGCCGCGGGTGGTGGAGGTGCTCGGCGATCCTTCTTACGCGTTGGACACGAAAGCGGACTTCGGCAACAAAGCAGAAGTGGAGCGCGCGGCGCAGGCGATGAGCGAGGGTGGCAAGATCCAGACGCGGCTCGAATTCGACGAAGAGCACTCGGCGTGGAACATCGTGTATCACGACGAGGCGCACGGCGACCGTACGATCGGCGTGGAGCTGGCGCAACAGCCGGAATACAAGCGGCTGCGCGCGCTGGCGCGCAACACGCAGAAATACAACAAGCCGCCGTTCACCGTCGTGAAGGAAGCGCGGCGCGAGCGGATCGAAACCTGGCGCGAGCTCATCCAGTACCTCAAGGCGGAGGGCACGCGGGACTGCACGGTGCAGCGTTACAAGGGGCTGGGCGAGATGAACCCCGAGCAGTTGTGGGAGACGACAATGAACGCGGAGACCCGCACGCTGCTCGAGGTGAGGCTGGAAGACGCGGTGGAGTGCGAAGAGATCTTCACGACGCTGATGGGCGATGACGTCGAGGCGCGGCGGAAGTTCATCGAGGACAACGCGCTCGACGTGCGCAACCTGGACGTCTGACAGGAAGGCTCACACGTACACCCGCTGCACCCGGTTTCCGATCCCGCAGAGGATGACGTAAGGAATCACTCCGGCTTCGCGGGCGAAGTCGGCGGCGTCGTGTCTCGCGCCCCCTTCATTTCCGATCAAAGTGACGGCATCGCCGCGCCGCAGGGGCGGGCATTCCGTGACATCCACGGTGATCACATCCATCGAGACTGCGCCCACAATCGGGACGAGGCGCCCGGCGGCGATGGTGCGCCCGCGTCCGGCGAGAGTGTGCGGGACGCCGTCGGCATAGCCGGCGGCCACAACGGCGATCCGCGAATCGCGCGGCGCGCGCCAGCGCGCGTTGTAGCCGACCGGCGCGCCCGCGGGGATCTGTTTCACCTCAACGATGCGCGCCTTCCAGTCAAGAGCCGGGCTCACGTTGACCCGCAAGGCAGGCGCAGCGCCGCGGGCTTCGGGCACATACCCATAGAGGGCAAGACCCGCGCGGACCATCTGGTGAAAAGCCCGTTCGATTCCATAGCAGGCCGGCGCGCTGCTGCCCAGGTGGACGATAGCAGGGCGGACTCCCGCGGCGCGCAGCGCTTCGAGCGCCTGTTCGAAGACATCGAACTGCTCCTCGTTCTGGCCCGACTCGAAGTCGGATGCAGAGGCCAGATGCGACATCACGCCTTCGATCTCCAGAAAGCGCAAACGGGCGGCCGCGTGCGCGATCTCCGCGGCGGGTTCGCGCGAGCCGAGGCGGCCCATGCCGGAGTCGAGTTTGATGTGGACCGGGAGCCGGTGTTCCAGCGTGCCGGCGCGCTGTTCCAGATCGAGGAGAGACTCGATAGAGTGCACAGCCGGCGTGAGGGAGTGTTCGAAAAATGCGTCCATCTCGCCGGGGACAAAGCCGCCCATGACGAGGATGCGGCCGCGGATGCCCGCGCGCCGGACTTCAGCGCCCTCGGCCGCATTGCTGACGGCGAACCAGGCGGCGCCCGCGCTCTCCAGAGCGCGCGACACCGGCACGGCGCCGTGCCCGTAAGCATTGGCCTTGACGACGGCGCAGACCTCGGCGCCGCGGGCGGCGCGGCGCAACTCGCGCCAGTTGGCGGCGATTTGCGCGAGCGAGATTTCAGCCCAGGCGCGCAGCGCCTGCGAGGATTTGTTCGAAGAGTTGTTCATAGGCGTCGGTCACAGCCTCCCAGCCGTAGCGTTGCTCCACCCGGCGCATGGCCGCCTGGCCGAGGCGGCGGCGTTCGACTTCCGGCATGGAGATCACTTCGCGGATGCGCGCCGCCAGGGAATCCTCGCCGTGGAACGGGAGCGCCACGCCGCCGGCGACTTCTTCGTTTTCCGGCGTGGAGAGATAGAGAACAGCCGCGCCGCGGCCCATGGCCTCGATGAGCGCGGGGTGCGTCCCGCCGACCTCGGTGGCATGAATATAGGCGAAGCAGTGCGATTGCAGTTCGCGGTAGCCCTGGCCGTAGATGGCGCCGGGAAAGAGAATGCGCGGGTCGCGCGTGTCTTTCAGCGTGCGGATGTAGTCGTCCGCGTAGGGCGCGTCGCCGACGAGAACGAGGCGGAGATCCGTATCCACGCGCTCGAAGGCGCGGCGGACCAGCAGCGGATTGTTCTCGGGCTCGAACCGCGTCACGTAGAGCAGGTAGCGGCCCGGCTCGAGGCCGAGCGCATCCAGCGTGGCGCGCGAGTCCACTTTGCCGGTTTCGGCGCCATACGGGATGAAGACGGAAGGGGCGCCGTAACTGTCGCGGTAGTAACGTTGAATCTCGGCCGCATCAGTGACAATCACGTCCGGGCAGAAGGTGGCGAGACCCTCGGAGACGTGATACCAGAGGCGCGCCAGGGCGTTCCACTTCTTCCGCTTTCGCTCCAGTCCGTCGACGTTGAGCGCTGTGCGTGCTCCGGCACGGCGAGCCAATGGGATGAACAGCGCATTGGCGGCGTTGCAATAGAGGGCGGCCTCAGGGGGGTCCCGCATCAGATCGAGCGTCGACAGGAACGTGTGAGCGACGGTCTCGAGATACTTGTGGCGCACCGGCGGAATGTAGCGCAGGTGCACGCCCCGCCAGACGGGATCGGGGTGCGGCGTGCGGCAGTAGACGGTCACATCATGGCCGCGCCGGGCGAGCCTGGTGGAGAGCTCTTCGGCGAAGGTCTCGAAACCGCCGTAGGCTGCCGGGATGCCGCGTGTGCCGAGAATGGCGATGCGCATGAGGCCCGCTTTTCAGTAAAGCGAAAGATGCACGGGCCCGCCAAGTCCGGAGAAGGGCCAGGGCTGATACTGGCGGTCGCGCTCGAAGGCGGCGGCGAGCTGACGGGGCGGCGGATCGAGCAGCTCTTCGCGCATGGGGTAACGGTCCCACCGCGTGAGCGCGGGCATCAGCGTGGTGGAGACATGGATTTCCAGGCGGTTCATGCCGCCCCTCAGCAGGCGCGCTGAAATCTCGTAACGGAACGGCTGCATCCAGCGCGCGCCGAGCGGCGCGCCGTTCAGAAAGGCTTCGCAGGCGCAGCCCACCTGGCCGAGGTCCAGCACCGCGTCCCGCCGCGGGCAGGAAAACTCGATGGAGTAGACGAGCACGCCCGCCTCGCGCGCGTCGCCCAGGGGACGGGACCAGCCATGATCCAGAGTCAGCACCTGGCGCGCGGCGCGGGGTCTGGGCGGACGGGGCGGCTTGCGGCGGACGGGATGGAAGAGCACAAAGCAGGAGTGCCACGGATCCAGAGAGAGATCCACCTGCACGCCCGCCGGCGTTTCCCGCCATGAATGGGCGGGATGAATCGCGCCGGTGAAGGGATCCCAAATCTCCGGCGATTTGTTTGAAACACGGAACGTGACGGACGTGCGGGACGGTTCGGGCTGAAGGTTGGTAACGAAGAACAGGGTGATGCTGTCATCGAGTTCGCGCTGTTGGAATGTCAGGCCGCCGCTTTGCACGCCGGCGCCGATGACGAATTGCGGCGGCACGGCGCGGCGCAGGGCTTCCAGCAGGCGGCGCTGGCCATCCCGCAACGGCGGAGTCTTCGCAGGCGGCTGCTCTTGCGGCGTGAACTGGTTGGGCTGGAACCCGTATTCAACCACCTGAGCGGGCAGCCCTTGCGGGGCGCGGTCCAGCGCGAGCAGCAATCCGCCCTGTCGGGCGAAGCGCGAGAGAACGGCGCGGGTGGCCTCGGGCACGAACTCGCGCGGCGTGACGATGAGCGAGCGATAGCGGTAGCCGTTGATTTCCAGCGCGCCATCTTCGATCCGGGCGCGGGTCTGGAGGAGATGGTCGTTGACGAGGTCGTAGTCCCAGCCGTTGGCGAGCAGCGTTTTCGGCACATCGCCGTACTTCATCACGCGCTGGGCAATTCCGAACAGTGCGGTGTCGCGCCAGACCTGCGCCTGCGGAGAATAGAGCAGGACGTCGGCCACAAAGCGCCCCTGCCGCAGCAGCGCGCAGCAGCGGGCAATGTAAGCGGCGAGATGCCGGTAATGCGGCCACCAAGGGGCCCAGGGCTGGATCCGCTCGGCGGCAGGCATCACGTCGAGAGCGGGGTCGAATTGCCCGGATTCCGAGTAGACCCAGCCATGGTTGTAGAAGCGGGTGATGCCGTCGCGCAGGAAGCTGTCAGCGGCGCGCTTCAGTTCCTCGGGGGTGGCGCGGTAGCGCTCGCGGTGGATGAACGTGTAGGCCTCGGCGGAGACGACCTCGCGGCCATAGAAGCGCGCGCCGCTGACGGCAGCCTTGCGGGGATCGGCGACGGTGTCGAAGACGGTACGGGTGACTTCGGTCTCGGGTGCGTGCGCCGTGCCCGCGCCCTGGATGACTTCTTCGTTGAAGCGGTAGTGCGGCTGCATGCGGGCGCGGACGCCGATGTCGCGGCAGGCGTCGAGGAAGGGCTCAAAGACGAATTCCAGCGCGATCTGGTGGAGGAATTCGTTGACGTCGTAGCGGATGCGGGGCGTGTCGGGGCCGATGTCGAACCACAGGGCGGGGAGCCAGCGGCGCAGGTCGTAGCCCTTGCGGCGGCGGAATTCCTCCAGCGTGCCGGCGCTCCACAGCAGCGTGTTGGCCAGCGGGACGACTTCGAAGCTGTCGGCGAAGATCGAGTCCACGGTGCGGCCGAGCGCGGGGCCGAAGGCGAGCTGATAGGCGCGGGTGATGTGGCGGACGCAGCGCGTGAAAGCGCGGCGGTCGAGGTGATCGACCACCCAGCTTTGCTCCTCGTCGTTCTGTGCGGCGGTGCGCTGCCCGGTGTAAACGAGGCGGAAAGCGAACAGGCGCCAGCGGCCTTCCTCGACGCGCCAGCGGCCGGCTTCGCCGCAGAATTCATCGGTGAGGTCCACGAGCGAGCTGCCGTCGATCTGCGTATCCGACAGCAGGCGTGCGCCGGCGACGGCAATGACGCTCATGTGATCTGGCGGGCTGCCCTGGACGGGAGAGAGGAACTCGAAGAGGCCGGTTTTCGGAGTGCCAAAATCGCGGAACGGCGGCAGCGGGCCTTCGTACTGAAAGGGGCCCTGGAGGTCGAGCCACGCGGGGGCGAGGCACTTGCTGCGGTCTTCGGGAGGGACCCAGGGGCCGCCAAAGTCCCAGCCGGGCGAGGGCGTGAGGGCGATTTTCATGTCGAGGCGCGCCGCCTCGCGGATCGCGTGGCGCAAAAGCTCGATGCGCTCCGGGGAAAGGAAAGCGAGGTTGCCCTGGCGGTGGAGGCGGAAGGTGTGGACGATCTCGGCGCCGCCGATGCCTGC
This sequence comes from uncultured Bryobacteraceae bacterium, assembly GCA_937920635.1. Taxonomy (GTDB): domain Bacteria; phylum Acidobacteriota; class Terriglobia; order Bryobacterales; family Bryobacteraceae; genus JANWVO01. Next base: position 24,207 of record CAKZUE010000023.1, on the reverse strand, counting down.
GGCGCGCATCTGTTCGAGCTGCCGTGTGATGCCTTCCCGCGTGGCGCGGCTGCCGGGCCACCACCAGCGCGTGCGCGGCATATAGAGGTTGTCCAGGGGAGCGCGCGCCCAGAGCAGGCGCAGATCGCCGGAAGCGCCTCCGGCGTGCCGAGAAAGAGCTCCGCCCAGAGCGGGAAGCACTTCCCGGCGGTTGGGGCGCCACATGGGGAGGCTCAGCCTCCGGCGGTCTGCGCCTGGGAGCGGGCGGGGCTGAGGGAGGGAACCGCCTTCTTGGGAGCGGGGCGGCTCACCGGGTGGTAGTGGAACCAGGCGGCCATGTAGTCGTCGCTGACGCGTTTGCGGGCCATGATCCAGCGGCGTTTGGCGAGCAGCCGGGGCCAAGAGCGGAGGATGTGCCAGAAGGCTTTCAGAGAGTAGTGTTCGTAGAGGAGGCAGCAGCCGACGACGACGAGATCGCGGAAGGTGATGGGCAGCCAGTAGCGGCGGTAGAGATCGCCGGTGATGTTCTTGATCCGCATCAGGAAGCGGTTCTTCACCGAGTGCATGTTGATCTCTTTGGGCAGGGCGCGGCGGTTGCCGGGCAGCACGGCGCGGACGTGATAGCCGCGGGCGTACGGAGTGTAGAGGCAGCGCCAGCCCATCAGTTGCGCGCGCCAGGCGACGTCGGCGTCTTCGCGGTAGACGAAGAAATCAGAATCGAAGAACTCGCCGTCGATGGAGATGTCCTCGATCATCTCGCGGCGGTAAAGGGCGGCGGCGGCGGTGGCGCCGAACACATATTCACGCTTGAGGTAGTGGCCGTTGTCGATCTGCCGGCTGCCGCGGTCGAGGTGGCGCAGATACGGAGTGAAGTAGATGCCGGTGGAGTCGACGCGCGGCTTGGCGTCGATGTTGAAGTCCGGGCTCATCACCAGCAGCTTTCCGCACACGGTGCCGATGCGGTTGTCGAGCCTGCCGGCTTCGAGCAGCGCCTGGATGAAATAAGGCATCAGCAGCACGTCGGGGTTCAGCGTGAGAACCCAGTTGCCGCGGGCGAGGCGAATGGCCTGGTTCTGGGCGGCGGCGAAGCCGGCGTTGCGGTCGTTGAGGATGATGGTGCAGCGGTCTTCGTACTGTTCCAGGATGTCGCGGGTGCCGTCGGTGGAGTTGTTGTCGACGACGATGACCTCGAACTGAGGCCCCTTCTGAGCCAGCACCGATTCCAGGCAGCGTTTGATGTAACGGCCGCTGTTATAGGTGACGATGGTCACCGAGACGAAGTCGTGTGAAGCCATGGCAAAGAGCAGCCTGAATCAAATGCCGGACCGGCCCGGCGCACGCGCCGGACCGCGCAGGTTCTCCTCCAGCCGGGGCGCCGCCTGCCGCCTGCCGGGCAGGACGGCAGCGCGAACCGCCAGCCGAACTAATCTACCATACAACCCAAGAGGGCCAAGAGATCGCTTCCAGATCATCCCCGCAACGATTCTCGGCACGGCTCCAAAGATGAGAGACAAGCAGACCAGGACACGGCCGAGTGTCTGGAAGTGCTTGGAAACGTATCCTAGTAGACCACTATACCAGTTCTGCTGCCGTTCCACCCACTCCAGGCGCGCCACCGAATGCGCGCCCAGGTGCGTGGCCCGTAAGGCAGGCCAATAGATCGTCTGCCAGCCCGCGGCGAGCAGGCGGGCGATGAAATCGACGTCCTCGAACCAGACGGGATGGAACGCTTCGTCAAAGCCGCCCACTGTGGCCCAGGCGCTGCGGCGCACCAGCAGGCAGGCGCCCGCGGGCTGAAGGCCGGAGGCCGGTTCACCGGGGGGCAGATCGAGTGCGCGATAGCGGCGGTTGACGGGGTTCGAAGGCCAGAGCCGGTTGACGCCCAGGATCTCGAAGCAGAGGGCGGCAGGCGTGGGCAGGCGCCGGACGAAAAATCCATGCTGGGGCTCTCCGGAGGGATCCACAAGGATGCCGCCCGCTGCGCCCGCCCTGGGGTTGGCTTCCAGAGCCTCGAGCAGCACCGCGGGAGGCGAAACGAGCTCGACATCGGGATTCAGAATGAGCACGGCATCGGCGCCGGAAAGGGCGTGGAAGCCCTGATTGACGGCGCCGGCGAAGCCGCGGTTCTCCGCGTTGGCGATCAGCCGCACCGGCGGGAAGCGGCGGACTTCGGCGCAGGTGCCGTCACGGCTCGCATTGTCGATGACGAGGATGCCGGCCGCGAACTGCTCTGCATGGCGGAGGCAGGACTCCAGGCAGGCGCGCACGCAGCGGGCGGAGTTATGGGTGATGACGAGCGCTGCGAGTCTCATCGCGCCACCGCAAAGTAGAACCGCCAGTAAGGCTCAGGGCGGGTGGATTGTTGCAGGCGCAGGATCTCCTGCTCGCAGGAGATCAACAACGGCTCGATGACAGCGCGGGGAGCGCGCGAGCAGGAGCGGCGGACGCGCGGGGCGTCGCGGAGTCCGCGCCACTTGCCGCGAAGCCAGGCGGCGAGGCGGCCGCGGCGCGCCGCCAGCGCGCCCCACAGGAGCTGGCCGGCGAGCACCCGCCACCACCACGCGGCGGGGAAGTGCCTGGCGGCGAGCAGCACCTGGTTTCTGGCCAGCAATTCGACCATGGGGGCGCTCCACGCGCCCAGGGTGGCGCTGCCGTGGTGGTAGGCGATGGCGGAAGGCGCATAGACTCCCGAGAAGCCCTCGAGCGAGGCGCGCAGGAAAAACTCGATGTCCTCGAGGTAGGAGCCGAAGAACTCGTCGAGCGGGCCCGATTTTGTGAAGACGCTGCGGCGGACCAAAGCGGCGGTCATCGGGGCGAAGCGGATCGGGCGTGGCTCGGCGAACAGGGGCCCATCCGGGCAGCCGTTTCCCGCGCGCCAGGCGCAACCGCTGCGGGCGAGCAGGTCGTAAGAGGCGTCGATGCGGGAGGGGTTCGCCAGTTGCCGCACGCGGGGCGCGGCGAAGGAAGCATTCGAGGCGCGCGCTGCTTCCAGCAGTTTCTCCAGGCAGCCGGGGTGGAGTTCCACGTCGTTGTTGACGATCCAGACCCAGGGAGTGGAAACGGCCTCGACGCCGCGGTTGACGGCGGCTGCGAAGCCGAGATTCGAGGGCAGGCGCAGGATGTCCGCGCCCGCCGCGGCTGCCACCGCGCAACTGGAGTCTGTGCTGCCGTTATCGACCACCAGCACACGCGCGCACGGCGCCGTCTGGCGCTTGAGCGAGTCCAGCGCGCGGGCCAGCAGCCCGGCCCGGTTCCAGTTGGGGATGATGGCGGTGACCTGCTCCACGTTCGGTTGCCATTTCCTGGCGGCAGCCAGCAGGGAGAGGGAACTCCGGCGGGAAACACCAGTTTAACACCGGATCAGCGGCGCGCGAAGCGTTTTTTCAGAAGGAACCAAAGATTGTAGAAGCCGTCGCGCCAGGGGTTGAGCTTGATTTCGCCCAGGCGGGAGGAATAGAGGATCGAGATCTCCTCGAAGCGCAGGCCGGGCTGGAGCAGGGCTTCGATCTTGATCTCTTCGGAGAATGCCATGCCGTCGCTTTCGAGCTTCATCCTGTCGAGGATGGACCGGCGGAAGACCCACATGCCGCTCTGGGAATCGCGCACCCAGCGGAAGAACAGCACCGACATGGCGAGGCTGAGAACGAGGTTGCCGATCTTGTGCTTGAAGCTCATGGCGCGGCGGTCGCGGACGGGGAAGCGGCTGGCGTTGAGGAAGTCGGCTTCGAGGTGGAAGAAGGCCTCGAGCAGGTAGCTGATGGCGTCGGGCGGATAGCTGTGGTCCCCGTCGAGAGTGACGATGATATCGCCCGAGGCCATGCTGAAGCCCTTCTTGTAACTGCGGCCGTAGCCGCGGACGTCCTCGCGGATCACAATCGCGCCGAGGCTGCGGGCGACGTCGGCGGTGCGGTCCGTGGATGCGTTGTCGACGACGATGACCTCGTCGACGAAGGGCGGCATGCGGCGCAGCACCTCCGCGATGCCCTGCTCTTCGTTCAGGCAGGGGATGACTACCGTGATTCTCTGGTCTCTGTACAAGCGCCCGTCTTTCCGGCTCCCGAAACCGTCTATTGTATAGTTGCAGAACCCGGGAGAGAACCAAGCGATGATCCGTTTCCTGATTCTATCGGCGGTGATGGCGGCGGCCGGAGGCGCACAGGAAGCGGCGCCCGCGCCGGCTGGGGCGGGCGAGCTGCTTCAGATCCGCCATGTCTATCTGCTGCCCATGGCCAACGGGCTGGATCAGTTTCTGGCCAATCACCTGACGCGGCAGGGGCTGTTGCAGGTGGTGGCGGACCCGGCGAAGGCGGATGCGATCCTGACGGACCGCCTCGGCAAGCCGTTCGAGAGGAAGCTCGACGAGCTCTATCCCCAACCGAAGCCGCCGGAGGAGATTCCCGCGAAAGAAGAGGATGCCGAGCCGCGCCCCTCCACGGCCATGGATCTGAAAGTCACGCCCGTGGACCAGCCCACCACCTTCGGACGCGGCAAGGGGACCGTTTTCCTGGTGCACCGGGGTTCACGGGCGGTGGTGTGGTCGACCTACGAGAGACCCAGGCGCACGATGCCCGACGAGCTGGACCGCACGGCAAAGCGCATCGCCGGCGAGCTGGCCAGGGCGATCCGGCAGGCGGGCAAGGCTCAAAAATAGGACAGCGGCCGGTCAGGAAGCCGAGCTTCAGCCGGAAGCAGGAAAGCGCAGGGCCCGGCCCCGCCGCTGCTCCGTGCCGCGAACGAAGGGCGCGTCAGCGCCAGACAGCAAGCCGCGATGACCCTGCCGGACATCAGCGTGGATGAAAACCGGCAGGCCCCTGCCACCTTGCCTCATGGAGCCCAATCCACAGCAAGAATGGATATCTTGCAATTGGTTGCCGGTGGATTTGCGAGGGACCGGCCCGCGCATGGATCGGCGCTGGGGGCCGCTCCGTCCAGGCGCTTCACGCCCTTCCGTCGCGGCTCAATTCGCGATCCGCGCGCGCCGCGCGCGGCGCTGAACACGGGAAGAGCCGCCCCAGACGGTTGTTTGCGCCTGAAGGGATGCGCTAAATTGGGGCCTATTCCGGCCCCTCGTCGAGCAATTCCAGCGCATTGACCAGCGCCTAATTCACCGAAGGCACGAACTGCACGCGAATGGCACCGAGGCCATCCGGCCGCAAGCCCGAAAACGAGCGGCGGAGGGCTCGGCCGGGCCCGCCGGCTTCGCGCAGGGGGTCGAACTCCTTGAGCAGGGTTTTGCCTGCGACGTACAGATCGAAGCTGCGACGGCGTTTGGCAGCAGGCCCCGGAAATCCGAAATACTGTTCGGCCATCCAGAGATTGAGCCGATACCGGCGGCCAGGGACGACGTGCAGGTGATAGGTGAAGTGGCCGAAGCGCTCGGATTGGAACAAGGACGGGACGGGAGCTCCATCGATGGTGCGGGAGCGGGCTTCGCGCCGCCCGCCGATGACAAACGAATCGGGCTCCCAGAGATTGCCCTCCATGTCCGTGGCCGGCTGCGGTGCTGCCACCATGCGGATGGGCAGCATACGGTCCTTGAGTCCCGGGACGACTTCAATCGCGTTGACAAACGCCTTGTCCGGGCGGAGCATCTGGAATCCCAGGTGGAGCTTGCCGTCCGCAGCCGGGGCGACGTTGAGGAACACTCTCCGCATGGCGACGCCGCGTCCCGGTGCGGCGGCCACCACATCCAGCGGGTCAATGGCAGCCTCGCCATTGATCGTGATGCGGAAAAGCCGAGACACCTCACCGCCGCCCGCGGCGCCTCCCTGTCCATAGAGGAACTCGGCAAAGTACAGGCGCAGTTCGTAGAGGCCGGGTTTGAGGGGAATGTGGTACTGAAATTGTCCTTCCCGATGGAACAGGTACAGCCGCGGATCGTCGACGTTGGTGACGGCAGGCTCCGCCTGCGCCGCTGCCAGGCCGCCTTCGAAGAACCGGTCGCTGTCCCACTGCCGTCCGGCGCTATCGGAGAAACCGCCGGTGAGGTTTCCTGCCAGGATGCGCACCGAAGAGAGCGCCGCAGCAGTGGCGGGTTGCGCCTGTACCGGCTCGAGTTGCGGCTCCGGCGCACGGAAGAGGATCCACAACGTGGCGGCGATGGCTGCAAGAACCGGCAGCGCGATGAGAAGGGCGGTTCGGGAAAGGGCGGGCCTGACAGCGGCCTGAGGCGGCTCTGTGCCGGAGTCGCGCCGGAACGCCTCGAGCCGGTACTCGCCTTTCGGCACGCGAAGGATGATGGGCTGATCCTTGCCTGCGCCGCGGTGGAAGTGCTCGTCGAGGGTCATCCGCAGCTTGCGGATCTCGACACGGACAATGGAGTCGGTCTTGGGATCGAACGTTGCGGGCCGGCCCAGCGCCTCCACGCCGAGCACCTACTCTTTGGTGGCGTCGGTTTCACCGCGCAGAAGCCGCGCGGCCAGGTGGTGGAACAGCCGCCCCTGGTTGGGCTTGCGGTCGAAAAGCCCGGCACGCTCCAGGTGGTCCACTGCCTCCTGGATCTCGCCCCCGGAGACGGGGTTTGGTGCGCCGCCCATCACGGAATTGTGGCCCTCAAACTCGGTGCAATTATAACAGCGACGGCGATTCACGGACAGCGGTTTAGCGTTAACGGCATTGATTTTCAGCCGCTTCTGGCGTTAACGGAGCCATAAGCCCCAATTGCCTAGCGTTTCTGAACCATGAACGCTCAGCATGGGACGATCCGTGGCGTTTCCATGTCGGCCGCCTCGGGAGAAAACTTTCGTCAGGAAGGGGTCACTGATAATGAGTTTTACGAGAGACCGTTGGCGCACCCGCGGTGTGGCGTGGGTGCTGGCACTTTGGGGGTCCGTGGGGCTTGTTGCGGCGCAGAGCACGTTTGCGACGCTGACCGGACAGGTGACCGACCCCAGCGGGGCTCCGGTGAGCGGCGCCCAGATCACGGTAATCAACGTAGAGAGAGGTTACGAGGCGAAAGCTGCGACGAACGAGTTCGGGCAGTACACGGTGCCCTCGCTACTGGAAGGCGTGTACCGGCTGAAGGCGTTTGCCCAGGGCTTCCAGGAATCGCAGGTGGAGGAAATCCGGCTGGCGCCGAGAGACATCCGGCGGTTGGACGTGACCCTCAATCTGACTCAGGTGACGACGACTGTGGAGGTCAGCGCGTCCGCCGCTCTGGTGGAGACCGAGACGGCGCGCGTGGCGGACACGCGGACTCGCCAGACGATCATTGACATGCCGCTATCGCTCAGGCGGGCATGGGATCTGATTCAGCTTTCGCCGAACGTATCGAAGACCGCCGGCAGCTTCAATATGCGCTTCGGCGGGAGCCGCGTGCGGCAGGGAGACGTGACCGTGGACGGGATCCCGATCGGGACCGTGTTCGGGGGACAGATCAGCGGAGTGGTGAGCGACCGGACGGAGAGTTACGGCGAAGTGCGGCTGGAGGTGGCGGGCAGCTCGGCGGAGAACCCGGGCATCGGGCAGATGTCCGTGGTCACCCGCTCAGGAACCAATGAACTGCATGGCGAGGTATTCAACTATTACAGCAGTCCGGGGCTCCAGGCGCGCAATCCGTTCGCCGCCGTGGGAACAGGCAGTATCGAGTGGGTGCCGGGCGGTTCGCTGGGCGGTCCGGTAGTGCTGCCAAAGATCTACGACGGGAGGAACCGGACATTCTTCTTCACGAGCCTGGAGTTTGAGCGGTTCGGCCCGCCATCGCTGCAAACATTCAACACGACGGTGCCACTGGAAGCGTGGAGATCGGGCAATTTCGCCAGTGTGCTGCCCGCCACGGCGGTGCGCGATCCGTTTGCAGGCAACGCCCCTTTCGCCAACAATCAGATTCCGGCGTCGCGGATCAGCCCGGTGACGAAGACGATCCAGGACCGGCTCTATCCACTGCCCAACTATGGCGACCCTTCGGTGTTCGTAGCGCAGAACAACCGGCAGGTGCTGGACAATCCGAAGCTGACCAATCCGACGGCGGTGGCGCGGCTTGATCACCGGTTCAGCGAGCGGGCGTTCATCAACGGACGCATCACGATTGTTCGCTGGCCGCAGAAGCCGTTTATCGGCAGCCTGCCGACGATCGGGCGCGTGGATCGCGAGCGGCGCAACAACGGCGCGAGCTTCGCTTACACACAGATGATCCGCTCGAATCTGCTGAGCGAATTCCGGTACGGGATGGCGACGGACGCTTTTCCGTCGATTCCCCCGCAGCGCGGGCTGCAGTGGGTGAAGGATCTCGGGCTGCAGGGGCTGGCTCCGAACCTGCCGGACGTGGCTGGGCTGCCCACCGTGAACTTCACGCAGCTTGGCCTGACTGGCGTTTCGATGGACGTGCAGTGCCTGCCGTGCATCGAGTATGTGAATCACAGCTTCCAGGAGAACATCACCTGGATCACGGGACGTCACACAATCAAGTTCGGCGGGCAGATCATGCGGGGCACGTATGAAGACCTGAGGCAGGGCGCCGGACTGTTCGGCAACCTGACGTTCTCGAACCGTTTCACAGGGTTTCCGTATGCCGACTTTCTGCTGGGCATTCCCACCACGATGAGCCGGAATTTCCCCGCGCTGCTGCAAAGCACGACGCCATGGCGGTACGGGTTCTTCGTGCAGGACGACTTCCGCATCCGGCCCGATCTGACGCTGAATATCGGCCTGCGATACGATCTGCTGCCCGGATTCACAGCCAGGGACGGGCTGCAATCGGTCTTCGATATCGGCACGGGGGCCATCGTCGTCCCCGATGGCGCTTCCGGGCGGGTGAGTCCGCTGATGCCAGCCGGCTATGTGCCCGTGGTCGAGGCAAGCCGCGCTGGATTCGATTCCTCCCGCCTCCTGCATGCCGACAGAAACAATTTCGCGCCGCGGATTGGCCTGGCCTACCGGCCGTGGGGCAACGACACGGTGTTCCGTGCGAGCTTCGGAATGTTCTACGACATCGCCGCCAAAAACGCGCCTCTTTCAACGGTGCCGTTCAACATCGCCGAGCCGGCGTTCACGAATCCCGCCACCAACCCGATCCTGCTGCCGCAGGCCTTTCCGCCGGCGGGAGTGGCCGGACCGGCGTCGGTCTCGATTCCCACGGCGATGAATCCAAACCTGCTGATCCCTTACAGCATGCAGTACACCTTCACCATCGAGCGGCAACAGTGGGACACGGCCTTTCGCGCCAGCTACCTCGGCACCAATACGCGCAAGGGAGTGTTCGGTTACAACATCAACCAGCCGGTGGCGGACTCGCGCCCGTTTGTCGACAAGCCGCGGATGTTCCCGCAATATCCCACCGTCACCTACCTCACCAATGGCGCCGGGCACCAATACCACGCGCTGACGCTGGAAGCGGACCGCCCGCTGAAGGCGGGCCTGCGGATGCAGGGCTACTATACGCTCGCGCGCGACATCGGGGATCTGGAGGACGGCGAGCAGCCCGAGGATGCCTTCAACCGGAGGCGGGAACGCGCCGTGTGGACGGACATCCCGACGCACCGCTTCTCGGCGAACATGTTGTGGCAGCTTCCGATGGGCAAGGGGAAGCCCTGGTGGAACAGCGCGGGCAAGGTAACCAACGCGCTGATATCGGGCTGGCAGGCGGGCATGGCCTACTCGATTCAGCGCGGGCTGTTCCTCACGCCAACGTGGACGGGCCCGGATCCGACCGGTACCCGCTTCACGGCCTCGCGCACGCCCGCCAACGTCACCATCCGGCCCGACATCCTGCGGAACCCCAACATCAGCGGCCGCACGGTAAAGCGCTGGTACGACGTGGGCGCCTTCGCCGCGCCGCAGGCGGGGGCTTTCGGCACCTCCGCCAAAGGCGTAATCATCGGACCGGGCGTGCATGTGATGCATGCCAATCTCGCCAAAATCACGCAGCTTGGCGAGCGCTTCCGGCTGCGGACGGAGGTCATCGCCACCAACGCCCTGAACCATCCGAACTACCAGAACCCCGGCCTGAACATCAACAACCTGGCCGCCGCCGGGGTCATTACGAACGTGGCGAACCGGAACACGAACATGGATTCCTCGATTCCGCGGTTTGTGCAGTTGGTTGTGCGGTTGCAGTGGTAACCGTCTGACCCTGGGCGCGGGCGCAGCCAACTGGACCCCGGCTGCGCCCGCGCCTGATTTTTCGAGAAACCCTGCCCCTCAGGCTTGCGGTGCCAGTGGTCATGGGCGGTGGCCGCTCCTTGCGGGTGCTTCGGGCCCTTCCGTCGCGGCATTGAACACGGCGTTCGCGCCGCTCCAGCCGCGGTTCTCCAGACTGGGGACGCGGACGCCGCCATCGCGCATCCGTGGGGGCAAAAAGGGGAATTGTGTTCCTGTCCCCTTTTCTCCGGCAGGGAAGCGTGATAGGTTCGGCTGCCATGGCGGCATCCATGAGACGCAGGGACTTTCTTCTGGCGCTGCTCGCGCTGCCGAAGCTGCGCATCCGGCGCGTGCGGATGTATGAGTCGCCCATCACGCGGCCGATGATCAACCAGAGCTTCCACGTCGTCACGGTGGAGACCGATGCAGGGGTCACGGGCATCGGCGAAGGCGGCTCTCCCGATCTGATCCGGCTGGCGGCGCAGCTCATCCTCGGAGAAGACGCCCGCCAGACGGACGCGCTCTGGCAGCTCATGTACCGCGGGCTGTTCTACCCTGCGGGGCGCGAGCAGCTCCACGCCATCGGCGCGCTGGACATGGCGCTGTGGGACATCAAGGCCAAGGCGCTGAACGTGCCGCTTTACGAGTTATTGGGCGGGAAATCGCGCGAGTGCATCGAGTGCTATTCAACAGCTTTCCCGCGGAAGGGATCGCTGAAAGAGACCGCGCGCGCCTGCGTCGAGGCGGGTTTCCGCGCCTACCGCACCTCGGTAGCCGATCCCGGCAAAGGCGAACCGTTCGACGCGCGCGCCGTCGTGCGGAAGACCGTGGAGCAGTGCCGCGAGATCCGCGAGGGCGTGGGTCCGGACGGCGGCTGGGCGATCGACTACCACACGCGGCTCGACTACGCGGATGCAGTGCGGTTGAGCGCGCTGCTGGAACCGCTGGAACCGGTGTTCGCCGAAGACCTGGTGCGGAGCGAGAACAAGGCTTTCTACCGGCAACTGCGCCAGGCGGTGCGCCTGCCGATCGCGGTGGGCGAGCAGTTCGGCGACCGCTGGGAACTGAATGAACTGGTGGAGCAGCGCCTGATCGACTGGTCGCGCGTGTCGATTCCGAACTGCGGCGGCATCACGGAGTTCATGAAAATCTGCGCGCTGTGCGAGACGCACTACGTGGGCATGGCGCCGCACTTCACCGGTCCTGTGGGCGAAGCGGCGCTGGTGCACTGCCTGCTGAGTTATTCGGGCCCGGTGCTGATGGAGATGCTCGGCGATGGACGCCGCGACGTGCCCTATCTGCCGGAGCACTACGACTTCCGCAATGGCAGGATGTGGCCGAGTGAACGTCCCGGGCTGGGAGTGACGTTTGATGCTTCCCGCTCGAGGCTGATGGCGGAGATCACGGAAGGCGCGAAGCCGCTGCCCATCTACCGGCGTCCGGACGGCTCGCTGACGAACTGGTGAATGGCGCCGCCCCTACGCCCTGAGCCGGCGGACAGATGCACGTGCTGGCCGCACAGGACAGTGATAGTGTGGGGCCATGCTGAGCAGGATGGGTCCGATTCTATTTCTTGCCGCTCTGCCTCCGGCTCTGCCCGCGTTGCAGGCGGACGAACTGGACGATGCGATTCTCAAGCACCGCACCGGTGTGCTGGTGGTCCGCACCGCGCCCGGGGCAACGGTCACGGTGGAGCAGCTCCGCCATGAATTCTGGTTCGGCGCGACCATCGCCACGGGAGTCTTCACGGGGCGCGCCCGGGCGGAGGACGCGGCGAAATGGAAAGAGGTGTTCCTGAGCCACTTCAATGCGGGCGTGATCGAATCCGCTTTCAAGTGGCACGAGATGGAGAAGGAGCGCGGCAGGGTGGATTATTCGGTTGTCGATTCGATGCTCGAGTGGGCGTCCGCCCACGAAATCCCGGTGCGCGGGCACTGCATCTTCTGGGGGATTCCGCGTTATGTGCCGGAGTGGCTGAAGCCGCTGGGCGACGCGCCGGTGCGGCTGGCCGTGCGGCAGCGGGCGCGGTCGATCGCCGCGCGGTACCGCGGGCAGTTCGCCGAATACGACCTGAACAACGAGATGATCCATGGCAACTGGTTCGAGGAAAGGCTGGGAGCGGAGATCACGCGCGACATGGCCCGGTGGGTGAAGGAGGGCGACCCGGATGCCGTGCTCTATTTCAACGACTACGACATCCTCACCGGGCGGAGGTTGGATGATTACCTGAAACATATCCGCACGGTCCTGTCATCCGGCGCGCCGATGGACGGCATCGGGGTGCAGGGGCACCTGCACGGGGACGAGTTCGAGGAGAACGAACTGCGCCGCGCCCTGGACGCGCTGGCCGAACTGAAGCTTCCGGTGCGGATCACCGAGTTCAACTTTCCCGGGCAGCGCTCGAAGTATTACAAGCAACGGGAGGCGCGGCTCAGCGCGGAGGAAGAGTCGGCCAAGGCGGACGCGCTGCGGCGTTACTTCCGCATCTCATTCGCGCATCCGGCGGTGACGGGCATCCTGATGTGGGGCTTTTGGGAAGGCGCGAACTGGATTCCGCAGTCGTCGCTGTACCGGCGGGACTGGAGTCCCACGCCCGCCGCGGAGGCTTACCGCCGGCTCGTGTTCGGCGAGTGGTGGACGCGCGCCGAAGTGAAGGCGGACGCAAACGGCGTGGCGGCAGTGCGGGCGTTTTTCGGCACGCACCGGGTGCGGAGCGGCGGCAGGGAGGCCATGGTCGCGCTGCCCAAGCGCGAGGGCGCAAGGCTCGTAGAGTTGCAGTGAGGCGCCGAGGATCCGCGCAGGGCCTCACTTCTTCTGTTTCATGTAAGCGAGCAGATCGGCGATGTCGCTGCCGCCGAACGCCGGCCACTTCAGGCTCTTGCCGCGGATCTGTTTCAGCATCTCCGGTCCGTGGCTCCACAGCACGGCCACCATGCCGAAGCTGTTGTCGCCCTCTCCATGGGCGAGCTTCGGCATGCCGGAAGTGTGACAGCTCTTGCAGCCCTTGGATTCAAAGGCTTTCGCGCCCGCCTCGGCATTGCCGCCTTCGTTGGCGAATTGCAGCGTCCAGAGGTAGCCGACCAGGCGGGTCATCTCTTCGGGGCGCAGCTCGCTGTTCTTGGGTGCCTTGCCGGGATGGTTCCACAACGCCGCCGCCAGTTCCGCGTTGCTCTTCGGCCCGCTCTTGCCGAGCTGTTTCGCGCCCGCATGGCAGCCGGCGCAGCCCTTCACTTTGAACAGCTCTTCACCGGTGGCGGCGGAAGCGGGCACATATTTCGGAGAAGCTTGGGAAGCCGTTGGCAGGCTTTGCAGGTAGACGGTGATGTCGTTCATCTCCTCGGCCGTCAACTTCGGCAGTGCCGCCTTCTTCGCCGTGATCGCGCCCTTCATCTGTGGAGAGTGGTTCCACATCTGGCGGGCGAGTTCGATGGGATCGGCAATCGCCGGCCACTGGCTGACGTCGGGCGCCCCTCCGCCGGCGCCCTGATGGCATCCGGCGCAACCTTTCTCGGCGAACAATTTCTTCCCGCGCGCCGCGTCGCCTTTCTGTTCGAAGAAACGCGCGGAGTAAAAGTAGGCGTAAAGGTCCGCCGCCTGCTGCGTGGTGAGCTTCTGCGGTTTCATGCTGGCGCGCTCCATGGCCTCCCACATCTGCGGCGCGTGGCTCCACATCAGGGCCGCCATGGCCGCTGGTGTCACGCCGCGGCCAGCGGTCTTGCCGAGATCCGGCCCCGACTTGCCGCCCTGCCCGTTCACGCTGTGGCAGACGACGCACTTCTGGCTTTTGAACAGCTCGGCGCCGCGCGCTGAATCGCCCAGCGGCACGGACGCGGCGCAGAGAGAGAGCGTGGCGAGGGAAACGGCTAGCAGTCTGAGCATGAATGCCTCCTCATTACGTACACGACCACTTTACCTGAGCGCAGCGGAAAAACAAGGGGTAGTCCCCATCCATTCCACTCCTGTGACAAAAGGGACACTCCCGAAAACGACGCAACCGGGAACCGAAACGAGACCGGGAAAACCAGGGGGAAACCGGGGACAGGCCCGCCCGGGCGGGCCTGTCCCCGGTTTTTCCGGTTCTTGGCGTGCCGCCTTTGATGGCACGTCCCAGGATTGCCCCGGTTCGTGGCGGTGGGCTTGTCACTGAATCAGCAGCGGGACTTTGACGTCAATGGTCTTCGGCGGGAAGCACATCTTGTCGTTGCAGGCCTGGTAGCGGAGCTTGCCGGAGAGGAACGCCGGACCAGGCAGTGCATTCGGTGCGCGGCGTAATCGGGTCACGATTTCGAACTCGCCATCCACCACGGAGATCGGCTTTTCTGTAAACTCGAACTTCTCCAGTTTGCCCTTAGGATAGATGACTTCCACCGCCTCCACGGGCGCTTTCGCGTCCCACGTCAGACGCATCGGAATCAGATAGTCTTCCGAGGGCCTGTCGGAGTTGGCGTGATAACCGGGGCGCATGCTCAGCTTCAGCGCCACCTTCGCTTCCCCCTCCCGCGGCACCGTCACTTTCTGCGGCTCCTGAAGGGTCAGGATCTGAGGCGCCTGCGCGGAGGCATGCAACGCGGTGGCGGCGAGGGCGCTAATCCAGAAGGCGGCGGATCTCATCTTCATATGTCTTCTTGACCACCAGTCCAACGTGAGTGCTGGCGATGCGCCCTTCGCGGTCGATCAGGAACGAAACAGGCAACGCCTCGATGCCGCCGTACTTCTGCTCCACCTCCACGGTGCTGACCACGACCGGATAGTTCACCTGCCGGGAGGCGAGAAACGGCCGCACCGCCTCCCAGCCGTCTTCATCCACGCTGACGCCGATCACGGTGAAGCCGCGGTCCTTGTAAGTCCGCTGGAATTCGACAAACCACGGAATCTCGATCTTGCACGGGCCGCACCACGTGGCCCAAAAGTTCAGCAGCACCACCTGGCCGCGGTAGTCCGACAGCCGGATCGTCTTCCCGTTCATGTCCTTCAGCTCGAAGTCCGGCGCGGCTTTGCGGCTGGCTGCGTCTCCGTCCCGGCGCGAAGACGGCTCTCCTTTCGACACCTGGGAGGCGCATCCGGCCAGCATCAGAAAGACCGCCAGCAGGGCGGCGGCGGACGATCGGGGGAAACGGTGCATTCGTCGGGAGATCCTATCGGAAATTCTATCAAGTTAGATGGGGAACACCCCGTGGCGGTGACGCCTGAATTCGTCGAACCAGCGGCGGCGCTCGCGCCGGAAGGCCGCTTCCAGGGTGAATTCGGCATGGGTGCGAACAATGCCGAACGCCCAGGCGGCCGAGTCGCAGAAGCTCTCGCAGACGTACTCGCGCCAGCGGCGGCTGCGCCGTTCCACATCCTCAGCTCGCAAGGCGCGCAGCCGCTGCTCGGCCGACCAGCCGAGCTCGCCGCGCGCGCCATGCCTCCATTGGCGTAAGACAAGCTCCTCCCAACTGCGTCTCACCGGGTTGCCCAGACGGAGCCACACGAAGTGAAAGAGTTCGTGCAGCGCGATCCGGGCCAGTTCTCCCGGGTCGGCTTTCAAGTCCATGTCCAGAACCATGCGCCGCTCCCGCAGGAAGCTGGCGGCGTGGACCTCCTGCCCGGGTCCGGGGCCGAAGCGCAGCTTGCCGCGGCAGGCGCGCAGCCGTCCCGCCCAGCCGAGACGGACTGGCGCGCCGGCAAAGCGGAGAGGGCAGCGGGTCCGCAAGCCTATGGCTTCGGCGAGCCGGTCCCCATGTACTGCGGATCCCGCACTTCCAACTGCACGCTGTTTTGGATTCCCTGAATCCATTCCCGGAACTTGGCCTCGCGCACCGCCGAGTAGACCTCGCTGCGCACCTCTTCCAGGGATGGCGTGACGAAGTCGGTGAGGCGGAAGATCCAGAAGCCGCCGGTCTGCCGCACGGGATCGGAGACCTGTCCCGGGCGCAAGGAGAAGACTGCGGTGCGGATCTGGGGCGGCAGGTTCGTGTCATTCGGCTTCAACGGCGTGTAATCGCCCCCTTTCGCCCGGGTCTCTTCGTCGTCGGAGAATTTGCGGGCCAGTTCGGAAAAGTCGGCGCCGGCGCGGGCTTTGGCCACGAGGTCGCGGGCCAGTTTCTCGGCTTCCGCGCTCGTGCGCGGGCGTTTGGCTTTGGGGTCGCTCGAGGGGAGGGGGTTGTCGTTGAAGCTGATGTAGATGACTTTCACATGGGCGCGGGCGAAGTCGTCCTTGTGTTCGGCAAAGTACTTCTCCTGCTCCTCCGGCTCAACGATGATCTTCAGAGCCGCCAGTTCGGTCTGCGCCTGGGCGAGGTAGATCATGCGGTTGTAAGCCAGCCGGGTCTTGTGCGGTTCCGCCCGGGGCACGCCCTCTTCCTCCGCCATCCGCGCCAGCCGCGTCACCAGCGCATACTGCTTGAGAAACGCTTCTTTGTTGGCGAAGAAGTTCCGCGCGACGTCCGGAGGCAGCGCGCTCATGGCCGCCTCCAGCTCCTTCTTCCGCCACTCTTTACCGTCCAGCACCACCACGACCGGGTCATCCTCGGCGGCGGGCGCCTGGGCGGCGGCCAACAGCGGCAGAACAAGAACAATCAATGCGGGGGCAAAAGCACGGAGTTGGAGCATTGCTTATCCTCAAGATAGCATGCACGTTTCCCGATTCCCGGAACACAGGCAGCGGGGAACCCGCCGCCCGCGGGGGGCAGCCCGATGAAGATCGAGCCCCTGGCGGCGCCGCTGTGGCTGGACGTCAGCCTGTGGTCCGCCGATCTGGCGAATCTCGAACGTGACATCCGCCGCCTGGAGCCCTTCGCCGACTCGTTCCATCTCGACGCCGCCGACGGCCATTACCTGCGCAGCCTGCTGTTCTTCCCTGATCTGGTGGCGCGGATCCGGCAGATCACCGCCAAGCCGCTGCACGTTCACCTGTTCGCCACGCGCCCGATGGATCTGGCGCCGCTGTTTGCCGAAGCGGGGGCGGACTGGCTCACCGTGCCGCTGGAGACGGGCAAGCGGGTCTGGCAGGTGGTGGAATGGGCGCAGAGCCGGGGCTGCAAGGCTGGCGTTTCGCTGGAACTGGACACGCCGGTGGAGCTCGTGCGCGGTCTGCGGCAGCGGGTGCAGCACGTGGTGCTGATGGGCACGCCGTCGGGCGTGAAAGGCCGCGGGCTGGATGAGCGCGCCTGCGACCGAGTGGCCGAGGCGTCCGCTTATCTGGAAGGCACGCAGGTGCTGCTGCTGGCCGACGGGGGGATCCGCCAAGAGACCGTTCCGCTGCTGCGGGCCTCGGGCGCGCAGGGCATCGTGCCCGGCTCGCTGCTGTGCGGAGCGGAGGACCCGGCGGCAGTCCACGAGTGGCTCAAGAGCTTGTGAGCCTCTGCGCGTCTTCCTGGCGGCGGAAGCAGGATTCCCAGCGCCCGGGCGATGTCTCGCCCGTCCAGGCTTCAAAGCCCGATTGCCGCATCATCAGGATGAGCGGCGAGGGACAGAAACTGCTCGTCAGAACCACCATCTCGCCGTCCGCCAGCATCGAGCCGCACTGCTTGACCTTGCCGGCGGGGTGAACCCCCGTGGCCAGCATTTCGTCGGCGTCGATGCGGAAGCGCGGCGTGAAGCGCACGGCCCATTCCGGGCGCGGCGTGGGAGGCAGCGGCGCGTGCCCGCCGTGGCCGCAGGCGGCCTCTTCCTCCTCCTCGCCGGCCCAGGCGCGGATCGTGGCCACGAACTCCGGCGCGGGCAGGCCGGCCAGACGCGCGGCCTGTTCGAGCGTCGTCCCTTCCAGAAGACTGCGGCGCATGGCCTCGCTGCGCACCTGCGCAAGAGCGGGCAGAGCGGTCATCAGCCGCGGGGCGAGATCCGGGTGCGAATCGAGCAGAACGGACAGGCGGGTTTCGGGTTGAATACGGGTGCTCATCGGGCGGCTCCTTCCGTGGCGGGCTCGTCGTATTGGAGCAGGCGCCGCTCGCCTTCCAGCGTGCGGATGCGGGCGACGTCCTGCGTCACCTCCAGCGTGCCCAGGTACTGGCCCTTCTCGTCGCGCACGGCGAAATAGCGGATGTGGACGAAGCGGCCGTGGAACGGGATCCAGAACTCGGCCACGCTGTGCCGCCCCGCGCGGAAGTCATCGAGGATCTGATCGACGATATGGACGCTGCGCGGCGGATGGCAGTGCTGGACCTTGCGGCCGAGGATGGCGCGGGAGCGGGCGAAGATCCGGTCTGGCCCCTCACTGAAAAAGGCCACGCGGTCGTCAGCGTCGACGAACGTGAGATCGACGGGCAGCGTGCGGAAGATGGCCAGGAGCTGTTCCAGCGTGAGGCTGCCCGTCGGCAGTTGAACCGCCTGGCCGCCCTGGAGCCTGACCCCCTCGCGGAGAACGCTCTCCGGCGGCGCATAGCCTTCGCGGGGCTCCACAAGGCACCATCCATAGCGGGGCGAATCGGCCCAGATCTGCGCCCAGTCGTCTTCCGTGAAGACATCGAGGCAGAGCGGCAGGAGGATGTTTTCTTCCTTGTAGATCATCTCCTCGATGGCGGCGGTGACGCTGGCGCCCACGGTGCAGACGGCGAGCTTGTAGTCGGCGAGGACGGCGCCGGGCTCTGACAGAACCTGCTGGAGGCTCTTCAGCATGGCGCGCACCTCGTCGTCTTTGCCCCACATCACCTTCGATGGCCCGGTGATGCCGTGGCTCTCCAGGCGCGAAAAGAAGAGGTGCTCTTTGCGCTGATAGTGTTTTTCGATATCCATCAGCTCGTTGGCGCACTGCCGCCACGCCATCAGGTGGGGCTCGAGCGCAGCCTCGTCGTCGATGGCCAGGATGGCCTCCATGGCGTGGCGCATGCGGGTGAGGGTCTGCCGCAGCGCCTCGTTTTCGCGGCGCAGGGTGTCCGCAGGATGGCCCGGAGGTACGGTCCGCGCCGGCAGTTGGACCAGCACCTCGCGAGTGAGCTGCGAGTGCAGGTCGCACATGGACATGATCTCCTCGGCGGGCATGCCGTCGGCCATCAGCTCCTGTTCCATGGCCACGATCTCGGAGTAGTCGGTTTCGCGCACGATGGTGCGGAGCTGGTCTTTGACGGCATCCGGCGCCTCGCCCTCGTGAAGCTTCCGGATGATGTCTTTCAACTGGCGGATCCGCCGGGCGCGGTTGTCGATGAGTTCGCTCAAATCGCCCTCCTCATCCAGCAGAGTAAAGGAGTCCGCTGTCCGGTTCCATGACCGGAGTCACATTCACATTCCGGCACACTCTCGAAAATCACGGGCCAAGTTGTTGACTCGCAGTGGGCGGGCTGGAAGGTGACCTCGTGGCCCTACCGGCGGAGCTCGGCTCGCAGGCGCTTCATGCCAACCCGCCGATCTCGCGCCGTGCCGTCAGAAACCGCTCCGGCGCCGCCACGGCCACGGGCGCTTCCTTTCGCACCACCACCATCAACACCCGCTTGTGTGCGTCGATCGCCGCGACCGTGCGAGATTCTGATCTCGTCCTGGTGCCCTTTCCGAGCGGGGCGGCGGCGGCAGACTGACTGCGCAGAGGCAGTCTCTCGGCATCGCCCCGCCGGAGGGACTCCCCTCGCCGGTGCGGCACATTCTCCGGTTCTGCTCAAACACCGCAGATCAAACAGCCTGGCGGCTTCGACCTCTCCACTGTCCCGTCGATCTCTTCACCCCGCTCACCCCCGTTTTCATTCCGCCCGGTGTGCAATCGCTCATCCGCAACAGCCTGGAGTAACCTTTCGGGGGCTATGAACTGCTGCCGTCGGCATGGGCGGCGGCCGTCCCCGCTCCCGCCGGTCACTCCCACTCGATCGTGCCAGGCGGTTTGTGCGTGAGGTCGAGGAACACCGCGCAGATGCCGTCCTCGGCCAGCAGCCGGGCGCTAAGCTCCTCCCGCAGAGCATCGGGCAAAGGCACGGCTCGCGCGGTCATCCCGTCGACGCTGTCCACGGGCCGCAGCACCACCGAATCGGGCCGCTCCGGCGTCCCCAAGGGAACGAGGATCACGGGGAACTGCCACACCTGGCACTCGAAGCCCCAGCGATGCGCAGCCTCGCGGACGATCGCATCGGCACGGCGGAGCCTATCCAGGCGCGTGCGGCAGAGCGCGGCCGGGCTGGTGGTCATCGACTCGACCGGAACGTGCGACGCCAGCGCAACGATGACTCGGTTGATCTCACTCAGCCGGTTGATCCGTTCCACCGCTCTCTCATGCAGGTCCGGCGCCTCGGGCGCGGCGTCCAAAATCAGAACCGGCCGGTAACTGCGCGAATCGCCCTGCACGCCCACCGAGTGCAGCGGCGCCAGCCAGCCGTCGCCGAGCCGCTCCACCGGCTTGCCCGACTCTTCGCACAGGCACCGGATGGCCAGTCCCGGCCCGGGGAACGGGTGGCGCTCCAAAAGCTCTTCGGGCAACCCCAATTCGCGGCCGAGCTCCCGCACCTCGTCTTTGTACAGCGAGTGCAGCGGCTCGACGATCCGGTTCTCGGCGATCAGCCGCTGAATGCCGGACACGCGGTTGTGATGCGTCTTGATGACGTCCGCCTTGGCCGTGCCGCCGCTTTCGATCGTGTCCGGGTAGATGGTGCCCTGGCCGAGGATCCACTCGCCTTCCAGGTAATGGCCCGAGGCGAGGATCTGCTCCTGGACGTCGACGAACAGCTCGCCGATGATGCGCCGTTTCTGTTCGGGATCGCGCACGCCGTCCAGGGCGGAGAGGAAGCGGGCCGAGGCGTCCTCCACGGCGAAGACGCCGCGGCCGAGCGAGTCAAAAACATTCCGCACGAATTCCGTTTCGCCGGCCCGCATCAGGCCCGTGTCCACGTACAGGGCGCGCACGCGCTCCGGCCCCAGCGCGCGCAGGCACAGCGTGAAAGCCACGGTGGAATCGACGCCGCCGGAGACGAAGAAGAACACGTTGCGGCCGGCGGCCGTGCGCCGGATCCCGTCCTGGATCCGCTCCGCCTGCCGCCGCGGGTCCCAGTCCTGGGTGCAGCCGCAGATGCGGAACAGGAAGTTGGCGAGGATCCGCCTGCCATTGGCCGTGTGGACCACCTCCGGGTGGAACTGCAACCCGTAGATGCGCCGCGCCGGGTCGCCCATGGCCGCAATGGCGCAGGTGTCCGTCGAACCGAGGACTTCGAACCCCGCCGGCACGCGCGTGACCGCATCGCGGTGGCTCATCCAGATCTGTTGCCGTCCTTCGGCGCCCCCGAACAGCGGGCTGGGCCGCAGCGTTTCGAGCCAGGCCAGCCCGTACTCGCCCCGGTCGCCCCGCTGCACCTCGCCGCCCAGATGCCAGGCGATGGTCTGGTGGCCGTAGCACAGGCCGAGAACCGGGCAGCCCAGCGAGAAGATGGCGGGATCCACCTGCGGCGCGCCGCTTTCGTAGACGCTGGCCGGGCCGCCGGAGATCACGATGCCCCGCACCCCGCGCAATTCCGAGGCTGGCGTTTCACTGGGGCGGATTTCGCTGTAAACGCCCAGTTCGCGGATCTTGCGGGCGATCAGGTGACAGTACTGCCCGCCTGTGTCGAGAACGACAACCTGCGCCTGAGGGGATGCTTCCGGAGATGGGCTCAATCGCGGCGGAACCTCTTGTCAGCGCGCACCATCTGCTTTTTTTGCAGATCCAGCAGGGCCTGCGCCTTCGGCAGCGATTCTACCGCCTTCTGCACCGCCGGATCCACCTCCACGGCGTACTTCAGGCTCTCGTCGAGCCCGGCGGAGGTGACCAGGGCTTCGCGCTTCAGCTGCTGCTTCACCCAGTCGTTGTTTTCCGCGAATTCCGCCTCGGTGAAGTTGAACTTGTTGTTCAACAGGAACGAGTGGAAATCGTTCAGCATCGCCTGGTCCGGCGTCCATTCCGCCCCGAGGCGGATGTCGCGGCCGGCGAAATACTTCGGGATGTAATCGCGGAAGGCGCTCTTGCGCAGCAGCTCGATCTGGAAGCGGTTGTATTTCAGAGTGAACTTCTCATCCGGCTGGATGCCGTTGCCGCCGTAGACGGGGCGGCCGGCATCGGTCATTTTCACATCGACCGTGTCCTTCGGGCCTTCCTTGCGGTTGTAGTAATACTCGTAGAACGAGCCGCTGCCGTAGTCACGCTGGATCAGCCGCCCGGAGGGCGTGTAATATTTGGCCGTCGTCAGCGCCAGCCCCGTGTTCTCCGACAGCGGGAAGACGGTCTGCACCAGGCCCTTGCCAAAGGTGTTGTCGCCGAAGACCCAGCCGCGGTCGTGGTCCTGAAGAGCGCCGGCCACGATCTCGGCCGCCGATGCCGAGTAGCGGTCCACCAGGACCACGATCGGATAGTTGCCTGCCGTGCCGCCATTGGTGGCGACGTAGGGCCGCTCGGGCGAAGTCCGTCCCCGGTGGCTCACCACCACCTGGCCTTTTTTCAGGAACCGGCCCGCGACGGCGACGCCCTCGCTGAGCAACCCGCCGGGGTTGCTGCGGAGGTCGAGAACCAGGCCGCGGATCTTCGATTCGCCTAGTTTGCGGAATGCCGCTTCCAGTTCTTCCGAGGTGTTCTCATTGAACATCTCGATGTCGACGTAGGCGATGCCGGGCTTCAGCCAGAAGGCTGTCTGCACGCTGTAACGCGGGATCTCGCCCCGGATGAGCTGGAAAGTGAGCGGCCTGTCGGCGCCTTCACGGCCAATCACGACGGTGACGGGCGTGCCCTTCGGACCCTTCAGCAGGTCCGCCACTTCCTTGCTGCTCATCCCCTCCGTGCGCTTGCCGTCCACCTCCAGGATCACGTCGCCCGGCCGGATGCCGGCCTTGTAAGCGGGCGAACCCGTGAACGGAGCCACCACCACGATGCGGCTGTCTTTGGGCTGGATGGTCATGCCCACGCCGTAATACTTGCCGCGCTGCTCTTCGCGCATCTCCTGGAAGTCGCGCGGATCGAAGAAGCTCGAATGGGGGTCGAGCGTCCGCAGCATGCCGGGGATGGCGCCTTTGTAAATGCTGCTGTCCGGGTTGACCGGTTCGGCCGCGTTCTGCTCCACCAGCCGGTAGATCGAGGTGAACTGCCTGAGTCCACCCGCCAGATCTTCTTCAGCAGGCGCGGAGGCCGGCGCGCGGCCGGCGGCCACTCCGGGCCCGTAATGGCCGGCGATCAGCGAGCAGACGGCGATCACCAGCAGAGAGAAGATCAGCCCTCGAAAACGGCTCATAAGAATATGGTCCCCCAGACCTGCCTCAAGTATATCGCAGCACTGCCTGCACTCCTATGGACGGCGCGCGGGCGGCCAGGCTTCGGAAAAAATCGCGCTGGCCCGGCCTCGGGCGGCGGAGAGCCTGCATCCCGGCCGCTCTGCGATGGGCCGGCCGCCACCATTTTGCTCCGGGCGGGAGGGTGGGTTACTGAGCCTTGGTCTTGCGCGCGGCTGCGCCTGCGGGTGCCTCGCTGCGCACCGGCTTGCGCGGCGTGCCGGTGAGTTTCTTGTACTGGTCGGAAATCGACAGCAGGTACATCGGCTGGCGCGCGTTGCGGAGCAGATCAATGAGGCGGTCCTTGTCGGATTCGACGTGGACGGCCTTGCCGTCGGTGAGCAGGAACAGGTCCGTGCCGGCGGCGACTTCCGCGATCCGCTTGCCGAGTTCGCGCTGCAACGGCCGGAGCACGCGGCGGATCTTCTGGAGGCTGAAACCCTTGTGGCGCAGTTCGGCGATCACGCTCACCGCCGCCACTTCCACGGTCCCGTAGATGCGCCGGTGGCCCTCATGGCGGGGGCAGACCACCTTCTGCTCGTCCCACCACTGGAGCTGGCGCAACGAGACGCCCGCCAGCCGCGCCACGTCGGCGCTCGAATAAATCCTCTCCCCCGGAAGGCTTGCAGAGCCGCGCGATTTTGTTTTGAACATGAATGTGCCTTTCTGTTTGAAAAAACCCAAGACCAAGTCTAACCAAGGGGGGAGAGAAGTCAATCCGCAAATTGTTGGGTTATCGGGCCGATGACCCCAAAACGTCGTGGCTCTGTTCCGTTCCCGCTCCGCATGAGGCGGCACGGAACCGGGAGCGGGCATGCGCCGGCGGCGGCGGCTCACCCTCCGCCGACGAAGGTCACGATTTCGAACGAAGCGCCTTCTTCCACCCGCGTGGACTCCCACTCCGGCCTGCGCACCAGCCGGCGGTTCATCTCCACTGCCACGCGCTGGGGATCCAGGCCGAGATGCCGGACC